>URFM01000012.1 GCA_900547035.1 uncultured Clostridium sp.
CGCATAGTGAACCTCATCCTGGCTTTCGATTCCCAGCAGGAGATAGGCTGCTCTCCGGTCCTCCATAGCCGACAGGGTCTTAAACAAATCCCGGTATCTCTGTACCGGCTCGCCTTTCCGGTCTGCTCCATATGGCATGGAAATCTCTGCCGGGTCCAGCTCCCTTAGCTGCCCCGGGTGAATGACCTGCTGTCCCTCATACAGGTAAAAGTTAAAAATGTCCGCAAATACACTGCTTTGCATCAAATACTTTTTTGTGGCCGCATCCACTTTTCCCACTGCATCTCTTCCTCCTTCATTGTACAAAAATCATTGTTTCTTGTAAAGGGTGTTCCGGCCGCCGAAGCGCAGCCCAGGATACCTGGAGAACCAGGCAGTCTTGAATCTCCTAGCAGACTGAATGCTGCTGATGAAATCATTCTATCAGATCGGAAGGGGGGATGCAAGGATTATTTCCGAAAGCTTTTCCGAAATAGTATGCCGGCAGATGAAATGTATTTAAAAAAATGTCTCAAATCAAGTTACTGAAGCCCTAAAATAAACAGCAGCATGCTCAGAATCGGCAGCACCGTCCAGGCGATATAACGTTCCATTATTTCCCAGTCCGAAGGCTGGGCACTGTCTGCATTTTGAATCAGGAAGGACAATTTCCACCGGAACAGCTCGTCCGCAAACAAAATGGTAACTCCCGTAGCAGCGCAGGCAAATACGCCAAGGAACCACATGCCCCAATTTCCCTTATTGGTCAATTCCGGCCCTGTCAGCAAATCCAATAAGACGGATACCGGCGGTTCCATGGGGTCTATGGTGTTCCCGTTTTCATCCGTCATGATTCCCGTATTGGTGACGGTCAGAAAACCGCTTCCTTCCGGGCTTCCGTCTTCGTTGTACAGCCAGCGGGGATCTCCTTCCAGCATGCCGCCGCGAAAGAGAATCCTATTTCCCCGGCGAATCTCCACGCCAATCAGGGAATCTTTCAGCTCGCTGTCTTCCGGGACAGCGGCGGGGTCCTCCTTATAGATGTAGGGACCGTAAATTTTATCCCCATACTGAAACTCTACGGTTTGCCCCTCAGACACCGTAAAGCTGGCCTGACTTCCCTGGATTTTGCCGGAATATACGGTGCTGCCGTTTTCCTGGCGGGGAATCAAAATGGCGTCACCATACGCAAACCCCTTCCTGGAGGTGGTGACAAAATAGGCCGCAGTAAAGGCCAGGACCATGACAATCATGAAAAGAAAAACTCCTTTTTGGTATCGGTCCAGACTTTTCAGCTTCTTCAAAACTGCACCTCCGTTCTCTGTTCCCGCCCTGCCTATCATTCTGAAACAACCTTAGGAAAGAAAAGCGGTATCATATATTCATACAAGGCGCCATTTTCATTGTCTGAAAACCGCACCTTAATGGTATCTTCCCTTTCGTCCTCACGTTCAGGAACCGTATACACAAATGAATTTTCTTTCACATTGGATATTGTTCCGTTCTCAGCTGAAACCGTATAATCCCAATCCTCCGTCTCTGCCGCTATCACAACGGTAGCTTCTTCCTCGTTTCCGCTCTCCAAGGAAGCTTTATCGAACAATACTTCAAATGGAATCCTGTCTGATGACCCTTCGGAAACCTCTCGTATCTCCGGCTGAACAGTCTCCTTTACCGTTTCACCGGAAGAAGTTTCCGTATCCGCACCCGCAGAAGCGCTGCTGCAGCCCCAGAGAATCAGCGAAATTGACATCGCGGTCATTAGAAAGCCGTGTTTCATATTATCCCCCTCTCTCAACACAAATAACTCCCATATACCTTTCCTGCAATACCTGTTTTCCCTTCGGTCTCAAATTCTTCTATTTAGACTATATCATATTTCACCCTCTCAGGTGTTACTTATTTCTTACCTTTCTTTTAATTCCCGGCAGCCGTCCGGCAGGATCATTCCTGCCGGCTCTTCTCCATCCCCGTCAGCTCGGCCAGCTGTTCCAGCACGCCTTTTCCGCCGTTCAGGGAAATGGTTCCTACTTTTTCGCAGATTCTCTCCAGATACTCCAGCTCCTTGAGCTTAAACAGGGTCCCGTTCTCCTCCATCATCCGCGCCGTGTTCAGCAGGCTTCTGGTGGAGGCCACCTCCTCCCGCCGCATGATTACGTTGGCCTGGGCCTTTTTCTCCGCCACCAGGACCGTATTCATGATATCCCGGATTTCCCCGGGCAGGATAATGTCCTTGATGCCCACGTCCGCCAGCTCCACGCAGTAGAAGTCTTCCTTCTCCTTCAGCTTCTCCCGGACCAGGGCAGCGGCTGCTTCCTTCTGGGCCAGAAGCTCATCCAACCGGTATCTTCCGATGTATTCCCTGAGAATCAGCTGGACACAGGTGTAAAGCTGAGAGGAAACCTGGTCTACCAGGCCTACCAGCCGCTCCGGGTCCTTAATCCGATAGGTGCAGACCACATTCAGCCGCACTCCCACCTTATCTGCCGTCAGAATCTCCTGCCCGGAAATCTCCAGCTGCTTAAACTTCAGGTCGAAGATTTTTCCGCTTACCTCCCGGCCATAGTTCCAGAAGAAATAGGTGCCGGAAGAAAGCGTTCTCTCCAGCCGGTTGTCAAAGTAGAGCAGGCACACCTCCCCGTCCTTTACCACGATTTTCTTGTAAAATTTCGAGGGCATCAGCTCCCGGTACATCCGGGGCAGGGTTTCCTCCATCGAGGAGGCGGTGATGTCGATCACCTGGAATTCGTTCTTCTCAAAGACGTTCCAGAACAAGGTCTCCGGTTTGGTCAGCACCTCCCGGAATGCCTGGTTCACAAACCGCAGGGCGATGGAGGTATCCGGCAGGACCGCCTTGACCACCCGAGAGGAAAATGCCGCGTCTTTCAGCAAAACCTCCTGAGGGATGCCGCAGGTATTGACCTCCCCGGTCATGGTGGTCTTCAGTACCTCGTAGCCCAAAAAGGCCGGATATGTATAGCGCCCCGCTGTCAGGAGCTTCTCATATTTTCCATTTTTCATCAGGTATCCGCATTCCTGCTCTTTGATGATATACGTTTGAAACATATTGTTCCCACCTTTCCAATACAAATTTTTCAAACGGAAAAGTCCATGCCCCGCTCCGTCCTGGCCCCGGGGGCCCTGCCGGGGAATCCGGGTTTTCCGCCCCGAAGCGGCAACCGTTTTTCCTTCCGGCGTCTGACGCTTTCGGAATATCCGGCCTCCTTTCCGGGGTGTAAACTCCGATCCGCACTGCAGGGCGCAGGCCGGGCCAGAACTGCCTCCGCCGCCTGAGAATGCCGAAACCGCCCGGGACTGAAATCCAGGGGATTCACCCCGGGCGTTCAATCGGCCTTCTCTTCGGGATTTGGCTGGAGACTGAGGGCATGTTCTTTCCCTTCCTGGTAGACATTTGACAGATGTCTCATTTCGTGAACCAATCACGGTCAGATGACTGCTATACCCACTTAGCTACATCTTCGGGGTGTCCGAAGCGGCAGGATTTGAACCTGCGACAAGTCATAAATATACAGACGGCCGGTACACCGCTCCGGCAGGGCCGGCGGCGCCAGGAAGCCCAGGAAGACGCTTCTCTCTCAGGGCAGTCTGCCAGTATTGGTATACCCTTCGGCGCTGTCCGGATTCTATCCCTTTACAACGCCGATGGTCTTTAATCGTTTCAGGGGAATCACCAAATCCTTCTGGTTTTCCATCACCTCTTCAATATCCTTGTAGGCAAAACGGCTCTCCTCCGCCACATCCGCCTTGCCCTTCTTTCCCAGAACCACTCCCTGCCGCTCCAAATCCAGAATCACCTCTTCGCAGCGGAAGGCTGCCATAGCCCCCTTGCGGGAATAGCGCCGTCCGGCTCCGTGGGAGGAGGAACAGAAGCTCTCCTCATTTCCCAGTCCCATAACCACATAGCTGTAGGACCCCATAGCGCCGGGAATCACCGCTCTCTGGCCGTTTTTCGCCTCCACCGCTCCTTTCCGGTGAACCCAGACTTCCTTTCCTCTGTGGCTCTCCAGAGCAGCGTAGTTATGGTGGCAGTTAATCTCCCCGGAAAAGTTCAGGGTAAGGTCCGTGTATTTTCCAATCCATTTTTCCAGAATAGCCTTCACCGTCAGCATCATCTTCTCCCGGTTCTCCGCCGCGAAGTCCATGGAAAGCTGCATCCAATTTTGATACTGCCGTCCCTCAGGGCTGTCCGCCGGCAGAAAAGCCAGCCGGAAAGAATCCGGCACCTGGCTGTACCATTTCTGGTTCAGCGCCCTGGCTTTCTGATGGAAATAGTCGCAGACGGATTTTCCAAAATGGCGGCTTCCGGAATGGATCATCACTGCCAGATATCCTTCCTCATCCTCCTGGAGCTCAATAAAATGATTTCCCCCTCCCAGGGTTCCAATCTGAAAATATCCCGCATCCAGCTGTCCCAACAGTTCCCCGTCCGTCTCGTATTTGTCCATCTCATCCAGAGCCCGGTCCAGCACATAGGAGGGCATGGGATTTTTGTGGTGGGCAAATCCTACGGGAACATTGCGCATGATGTCGCCGATCATGGCCTGGACCAGGTTTCCGTTTCCGGTCATGATATTTTTAAGTTCCTCTGCCCGGACGCCCGTTTCCGTATAGGCCATGCCGCAGCCGATATCCACGCCCACGGCGTTGGGAATCAGCACGTCCTCAGCGGCAATCACTCCGCCGATGGGCATCCCCATCCCTGCGTGAGTGTCCGGCATCAGACAGACCCATCCATTCAGGAACGGAAGCTTGGACAAGTTCATGGCCTGCTCTCTGCAGGATGCTTCCAGAGCTGTTTCATCGGGCAGCCACACCTTGACGGGCACGTTCATCGCTTCTTTATCGTACAAAACAAACATTTCATCACTTCCTTTTCGTTTCCTGCTGTTTTTCTTTCTGATACCAGGATAATGGTTTTTCGGAGGAAAATCATTTAAAAAACGTTGCGAACTCTCAGGGAAGGGCTCTATAATGGAGGAAAATGGGCCTAGAAAACAGGGAATTGACAAAAGAGGATGGGAAAATGGCGGAATTTCAGGAGCTGATTAAAAATTTTGACCGCATCCGGGACTATATGCGGCAATTTTATATTTACGGCTTTAAGGTTCGGGGAGATTACGATGATAAAAGCGGCCGCACCTACGACAATGAGCGCAGGCGGATTGAGGGCTGGATGGCCGGATACATGAAGTCGGACTACGGTTCCAAAGGGAAACAGGTCTATATCGATGTGGACAGCAAACGGATTTCCCAGAATCCCCTGTACAAGGCCTGGAAGTCCAAGAGCGTCACGGACAACGATATCCTGCTTCATTTCTTCCTGGCGGATTTGCTCTTAGAATACCCGGAAGGCATGACTGCCGGGGAGATGAGCGACCGGATTTCGGAGGCCTACGGTGTGGTATTTGACAGTCAGACCGTGCGCAACAAGCTGAAAGAATACGAAGCCTTGGGAATGTTCCGGTCAAAAAGAGAAGGAAAACGTCTGGTTTACCAGATGGCGCCCTTCCTTCCCACAGAGGAAACGCCTTTGTGGCACAGGGTTTTGGAGGCGGTGTCCTTCTTCCAGGGGGAAGCTCCTCTGGGCGTTGTGGGCAGCACCATCCTGGACCGGGAGGACGAGGAAAACCGTTTCTTTCAGTTTAAGCATCTCTTTCTGGTCCACACCCTGGAGGACGGGATTCTCCTCAAGCTGCTGGAGGCAATCCGGCGGCAGGTATCCATCCGAGCGGAAAATAAGAGCAGCCGCACCGGACGGATCAGCCAGGTACAGGGAGTTCCCCTCAAAATACTGGTCAGCAGCCGCACCGGGCGGCGGTATCTGTGCCTGTATCTGCCGGAGCTTCACCGCTTCAATACCATGCGTCTGGACAACATCCGATGGGTGGAGACCCTGGAGGTCTGTGAGGAGTACGATCAGCTGGCCCAAAAACTGGAGCGGAATCTGGAGCGCTGCTGGGGTGTTTCCTTCGGAAGCCGTACCAGCCGCCAGGAGGAGCTCTGCTTAAAGCTGCGGATTGATGAGGAGCGGGAGCCTTATGTGCTGAGCCGCCTGTACCGGGAAGGCCGGGGCGGCCAGGTCATCCGCATCCGCCCCAATGAATTTCTCTACACGGGCGTATTTTTCGACACCAATGAGATGCTCGCCTGGGTGAAGTCCTTCACCGGGCGGATCCTGGACATCCAGGGCTCCAATCAGGTCGCTGTATCCAAGGTGGTCCGGGACTGGGAAACCATGTATCAGATGTACTGCTCCGGGGAAGACGCTCATGAGGAGGGGAATCGAAATGGAACTGTTTGACAAGGTATACGGCTGCTATTATCAGGTGGTGAAGCACATCCTGAAACAAGCGGACTTAAATCCGGTGAGCCGGCGGGAGGTGGAGGAGCTGTGCCGGACCTATGGCTTTGAGGAGAGCGCTCTGGCCCTGGCCCCCAAGCTTTTCGGCGAAAATCTCCCCCTTTTGGACGAAAATGGCGGAAGCCGCCTGAAGCACCTTCCGCCCAAGCTGCCTCTGACCAGCCTGCAGAAATCCTGGCTGAAAGCCCTGACCGCAGATCCCCGGGTTGCCTTATTTTTCACGGAGTCAGAGTTAAGGGAAGTACGGAAGGAGCTGGAAGGAACCGAGCCCCTGTACCGCCAGGAGGACTTTTATTACTACGATCAGTACTGCGACGGCGACCCCTACGGGAGTCCTGACTACGTTGAAAATTTCCGTCAGATTCTGCGAGCCCTGGAGGAAAACCGGATTCTTTTGGTGGCATATGAGGGAAAGAAAGGGCGGATGCGCCGCTTTGAAACGGTCCCGCTGAAACTTCAGTATTCCTCCAGAGAGGACAAGTTCCGTCTCCTCTGCCTGGAGAAAAACCGGGGGCAGTGGACCAAGCGCACGGTATTAAATCTGGGGAGAATGAAAAGCTGCCATGTATCGGCTGAAACATGTTCTCCTGCCGCGCAGACTACCGCTCCCCCAAAATGTCAGGAGCCGGTCCTTCTGGAAATCAGCGGGGAGCGCAATTCCCTGGAGCGGTGCATGCTGCATTTCGCCCACTATGAGAAGCGGACGGAGTACGATGAGGAAAAAGAAAAATGGCTCTGCTCCATCTACTATGACCGTGAAGATGAAACAGAGCTCTTAATCGATGTGCTCTCCTTCGGACCAGTGGTCCGGGTGCTGGGGCCGGAGGATTTTCTCCGCCAGGTCCGGGAGAGAGTAAAGCGCCAGCATCAGTTGTTTTATGATCCGGTGGGGGACCTTGGAGCAAGTCCTGTCTTTCGCAAAAGAGAATTTCTGAAACCAACCTGAAAAATAGATAGTCAAAACCTGCTATTTTCTGGTATCATAGAAACCAGAAGCCCTTGGATCAAACCTCAATCTTCTCAGGTTTCTTTATCCATCAAAAAATACACAAGCCGCCTTGCCAGGCGGCGGAATGGAGATTCACGATGAAAAAATGGCTGGAACACAGACCCTACAAACACAAGATCACTTACTGGCTGGTAGCCATCTGGTTTTTCTTTCTTGCAGTACTGTTTCTGGTTCTGGGAATTACCGCCGGAAGGGACCTGGCCTGCTACCTGATCCTCTGCGTCCTCTGGGTGGCAGCCGCCCTCAGAGAACTATACTACTGCAAAAAAGACTTCTGCTCCGGCCCCTAAGGGGACTGGCAGGAGTCCTTTTTTCTCAGCTTTCTCAGCCTTCCATGGACAGCATCTGACCATACCGTCCAAGGAAATTTTTCGTCCGTTCATTGTCCGAGGCAAACACCTGCTCTGGCGTCCCCTCCTCCACGATTACGCCGTCCGCCATAAAAATTACCCGGTGGGAAATATCCCTGGCAAAGGCCATCTCATGGGTAACGATCACCATGGCGATGTCCAAATCCGCCAGGGAGCGGATGACCTTTAACACCTCTCCCGTCAGCTCCGGGTCCAGAGCCGAGGTGGGTTCGTCAAAAAACAGAATTTTAGGCTTTAAAGCCAGGGCCCGGGCGATCGCCACACGCTGGCACTGCCCGCCGGAAAGCTGGAAGGGATAGGCACCCTCCTTATCCTCCAGTCCCATCTTCTTTAGCAGTTCCCTGGCCTCCTCAAATACCTCCCGCCGGTCCCGCTTCTGGACCCGGATCGGGGCGTCCGTGATATTTTTCATCACCGAGTAGTGGGGGAACAGGTTGAAGTTCTGGAATACCAACCCGTACTGGCTCTGAATTTCCTTTAAATCCTTTTTAGATGCGTAGACTTCCCGACCCTCCTCTGTCATCCAGGCGGCCCGTTTCCCCTGATAAGACAATTCTCCCCGGTCCATGGTCTCCAGCATGGTGGCGCAGCGCAGGAGAGTGGACTTTCCGGAACCGGAGGGGCCAATGATGGAGAGGATTTCACCCTCCTTCACCGACAGGGAGATATCCTTTAGCACCGGAGTCCCGTTAAAGGACTTTTCCACAGATTTCAGCTCTAAAATGTTCATTTTCCACAGTTCTCCCCTCTTTAACGGTAATAATCCAGCTTCTTTTCCACCCATTCCATGAAAACAGCCACCAGAAGATTGAAGATATAGTAAAACAGGCCGGCCGCAATGAAGGGGGCCATGGTGGTCTGGGCTGCCGCAATGGCCTTGGCGATGGTGAACATTTCCATAACGCTGAGGGTAAACGCCAGAGAGGTGTCCTTCACCAGCGTGATAACCTCATTGGTCACAGAGGGCAGGATCCGCTTCACCACCTGTGGCAGGATAATCAGGAAAAATGTCTGCCCTCTGCCGTATCCCAGGATTTTCGCCGCCTCGTACTGCCCCTGGGACATGGACTGAATGCCGCTTCGGTAGATTTCAGCGAAATACGCCGCGTAGTTGATGACAAATCCAATCAAAGTGGCCCACAGCCGGTAACCGGAGCCCATCCGCAGTCCGAAGATATAGTACGGGCCAAAATACACCACCATCAGCTGCAGCATCAGCGGAGTCCCCCGCATGACCGATATGTAAAGCTTCACCAGATTCCGGATGATCGGATTTTTCGACATGCGCCCCACCGCCACCAGAAGGCCCAGAGGCAGGGAGAAAATCAAGGTTACGGCAAAAATCTGTATACTGGTTCCCATGCCTCCCGCCAGCTGCCACAGCATCTGCGCTAATGTACTCTTACCCATACCGCAAACTCCATCCTTACTTTCCGATTACCGTCAAATCCTCTCCGAACCATTTCTCGGAGATTTCCGCCATGGTGCCGTCGGCCGCCATTTCTTCCAGCGCGCCCTGCACCTGGTCCCGAAGTTCCGTGTTGCCCTTTTTGAAGCCTACGGCATAAGCCTCGCTGGACAGGGTCTCATCCAGCACCACAAAGTTGGCGTCTCTCTGCTGAATCTGATATCTGGCTACTATTACGTCCATAGCCACCGCATCCACAGCCCCCTGCTCCAAATCCATCAGAGCGGAATTATAATCGGCAGTGGTCAACAGCTGGGCAAAAGTAGCGGTCAGCTCCGCATCTTCGTTCAAAGCCGCCAGAGCTGAGGAATCCGCCTGACACTCCACAACCTTTCCTGCCAAATCCGCCAGCGTCTCAATTCCCGAATCCCCGTTGACTACGAATACTTGGGCATTGTCCATATAGGGTTCCGTCCACTCGTAATCGTCCTCTCTCCCGGTAATGGTAAATCCGTTCCAGATGCAGTCGATGTTTCCCGATTCCAGCTCCATGTCCTTGGAGTCCCAGGCGATGGGCTGCGCCTGATATTCCAGCCCCAGCCGGCTGGCCGCCTCCTGGGCCAAATCCAGGTCAAATCCTACGTATGAGCCGTCCTCAGCCATAAATCCCATGGGCGGGAACTCCTGGTCAAAGCCTACAATCAAAGTTCCGCCTGTGCTCTCTGCTTCTTCCTGAGCCGCCTCTCCCGACGTCTCCCCGCTCCCCCCGGAAGTTTCCTGGGAATCGCTCTCCTTTGCCTGAGACGTAGTTTCAGCCGCCCCGCTCTGGGCCTCCTGGGAATCCCCGCTGCCGGAACAGCCGCCCAGAGCCAAAACAGCAGCCGCTGCAATTGTCAGCATCCACACTCTTTTTTTCATAATTTTAAATCCTCCTCGTGTTCGGTCCATCTGGAATCCGTTTGCTTTGTTATGATAGCATGGTAGCACACTAAAGTGTTTTTGTAAAGAAAAAAATGTACCCGAAAGCACATTTTCTCTGTTTCATGACCTCAGCTCTGCTCACTCAGCGCCTTAAAGCCATCCCCCAGCACCTCACTGGCTTCCGTTGCCATCAAAAATGCTCCCGGATCTGCCTCATAGACAATTTTTCTCAGCCTCTGAAACTGGGATTTGCGCACAGTACACAAAAGAACGCTGGTATCCTTACCGCTGTAGGCGCCGGTAGCCTGAACCAGCGTAGCGCTCCGATCCAAATCCGCAATAATCCGCCGGGCAATTTCACGCGGCTTTCTGGTTACCACCGTGGCCATAGTGCTGGCGTCTCCACCATAAATCACGCTGTCGATAACCTTTGTAGTTGCAAATAAACTAACAAGACCGAAAAGAGCAGCATCGATATTGCCGAACACATAGATGGACATCAATAGGATTACCCCGTCTACGGCCATCAGGGCTCGTCCAATAGAAAGCTGGGGTCTCTTTTTCTGCAGCACGTACCCTAAAATATCACTGCCCCCGGTGGTCATTCCCGCCATAAAGATCAGCCCCATGCCCACGCCGGAGAGAATGCCTCCATAAAGGCTGCACAGAATTCGGTCGCCTGTATACACTGGGCAGACGGGTGCCACCATAAAGTCCAATATAAAGGAGCAGACCGCGGTAGCAAAGGCTGTAGATACCGCAAAACGATGACTCAGAGAAAACCAGGCCAGCACCAGCAGGGGAATATTGATAGCCAAAGTCAGCAAACCAATGGGCAAATCTGCAAAATGATTTACCATCAGGGCAATTCCCATAGCGCCTCCTGGCGCAATATGGGCCGGCTCCACAAATGCATGTGTTCCAATGCCGTAAATCAGCGCTCCCACAAGAAGCAGCGCCATGTTTTTTCCTTCCTGCTTCCACTGTATTTTCATCTTTCCTACCTCCTTAAAAACGCCCGGCAGCTCTTAAAAAGACCTGTCAGGCGAAATAAAACTTACCGAAATCCAGATTTATTATAAACAGTTTGGAGGGAAGAAAACCGACAAAAGGAGCAGGGATTTTCGTATTTTAACGGCGATTTTTGATTGTGAGCCGGGTTTTCTGCCGCCCGGCTTTCTTAGATTTACTGTTGTTTTCTGTCCTGTGACAGGCTGATTTTCCCATTTCAATTTCTTTGCGGAAAATTAAAATACAAGAAAAATAGCCCGAATTTGTCCATGGGCTCCGGTTCTGAATTGTACAGACGGCAGCTGTTTTTCCAAATTTTCATTAATCAATTTCTTTAAAACTGTCTTTTGCTTTCAATTTCACCTCTCCCGCAGCGTCACATCATTTTTCTCATACCGAATCAACCCGTCCCTCTGCATTTTGGACAGCTCATTGCACATGGCGCTGCGGTCAATCCCAAGGTAATCCGCCAGTTGCTGGCGGTTGTAGGGAATCCGGAAGGAATAGCTGCCCGATTTTTTCGCGCACTCGGAAAAATAGGACAGAAGCCGTCCCCTGATGGACTTGGAGCTGGTATGGAGAATCCGCATGGAAAGCTGCAGGCTCTTATGGGCGCACACTGTCAAAAGATTCCGTACAAGTTTTGTATGGAAGGCACAGGCGTTGGTGCAGGTAGTCAGCACCTTTCCCACATTCAAAAACAGCACCTCCGTCTTTTCCGCCGCGGACACGGAAACTTGAAGAGGCTCTCCCGGAATACAAGCGTAGGCCTCCGCGAAAACCGCTCCCGGAGCGGCGTTTCCCAAAATCGTGTGATTTCCCCAGACGTCGCTGTATTCCACCATCGCCATCCCGGACAGAACGATTCCCACAAGTTCCGTGGGCTCCCCCTCCGCCAGAATTGTTTCTCCCTTATGATATGTTTTCGTCACAGCCCCGAGACAGTGGAGCAGCGATTCGATCTCTCGTTCCTCGATTCCCCGAAACATTTGGGTGTTGGACAGCAAAATTTTCATGAAAATTTCCCCTTTGTTGTTATAACAACAGACTTTCATTTAGAATTATATTATACTGCACTCACAACGTCAAGGAAGCACCGAAAGGAGAAATACTTGTGATTCGTAGGATTATAGAAATTAATGAAGAAAAATGCAACGGCTGCGGCGCCTGTGCCGCTGCCTGCCACGAGGGCGCCATCGCCATGATAAACGGGAAAGCAAAACTCATGCGGGATGATTACTGCGATGGGCTTGGAGACTGTCTGCCCGCCTGTCCCACCGGGGCCATCACCTTTGTAGAGCGGGAAGCCGCGGCCTACGACGAGCAGGCCGTTCTGGCAAATAAGCAGAAAAAGGGCGCTGCCGCCCCCCACGCCGGCTGTCCCGGCCATCAGATGCGCCGCCTGAATCCTGCCGGAGCAGAAAACAACGGGCCTGAGGACAGCCCCATCCCGGCCTCTCAGTCCGCTCCAGCCGCCTCCCAGCTGGGCCAGTGGCCCTGTCAGATTAAGCTGGTGCCGGTAAACGCCCCCTATTTCCAGGGCGCAAAGCTTTTAATTGCCGCGGACTGCACCGCCTTTGCCTACGCCAGCCTGCACCAGGATTTTATGAGAGGAAAAATTACTCTTATCGGATGTCCCAAGCTGGATTCTGTGGACTACAGCGAAAAGCTGACGGAAATCATCAAAAACAACGATATTCAAAGCATTACCATTGTCCGCATGGAGGTTCCCTGCTGCGGCGGCCTGGAAAATGCCGCAAAGAAAGCCCTTCAGGCCAGCGGGAAGTTTCTCCCCTGGCAGGTTGTTACCATTTCCATTGACGGAAGAATTCTGGACTAGAGAGACCGTCCTGAACCGTTGACATTCCGCAAGCATAAAGGAGGAGAAATCAATATGGAAAGACAGATGTTTTGTTTTCAATGCGAGCAGACTTCCGGATGTACCGGCTGCACCGGAAAAGCGGGCGTCTGCGGAAAGACCGCCCCGACAGCTGCCCTCCAGGATGAGCTGACCGGCGCCCTCATCGGTCTGGCCCGGGCTGCCTCGGACGAGGCTCTGCCCACAGAGAGGACCGATCGGCTTCTGATCCAAGGACTTTTTACCACCATTACCAATGTTAATTTCAACGAAAAGACCATACAAAATCTGATTCATCTGGTTCATGAGGAGAAAAAGCGTCTGGTACCGGATTGTTCTGTCTGCGGTTCCCCTTGCGGCAGAACGGAGGACTATGATTTGTCCCTTCTTTGGAATGCCCAGGAGGATATACGCAGCCTGAAATCCCTGATTCTCTTTGGAATCCGTGGGGTATCTGCCTACGCCTACCACGCCATGATGTTGGGATATACAGACGAGGAACTGAACCGCTTTTTCTGCAAAGCGCTCTTTGCCTTAGGTGAAAACTGGGGAGTAGATGAGCTTCTTCCTCTTGCACTGGAAGTAGGAAAATACAATTTGACCTGCATGGAACTTCTGGACAAGGCCAATACGGAAAGCTTCGGAACCCCGGCTCCCACAGAAGTTTCCATGAAGGTAGAAAAAGGACCCTTCATCGTGGTTACCGGCCACGACCTGCTGGATTTAAAGCTGCTCCTGGAGCAAACTGAGGGAAAAGGCATCAATATCTACACCCATGGAGAAATGCTGCCGGCCCACGGTTATCCGGAACTGAAGAAATATCCTCATTTAAAAGGCAACTTTGGAACCGCCTGGCAGAACCAGCAGAAAGAATTTGCCGATCTGCCAGCCCCTATTCTCTTTACCACCAACTGCCTGATGCCCCCAAAAGCCAGCTACGCAGATCGGGTTTTTACCACCGAGGTGGTTTCCTACCCGGGAATGGTCCACATCGGACCAGAACCCGGAACAGAAGTGCTGGGAGAGCATGGAGCAAAGAAAGATTTTACCCCCGTAATTGAGAAAGCTCTAGCCCTTGGCGGCTATCCCGAGGACCGGCAGTTTACCGGAATCAACGGCGGAAAAACCCTAACCACCGGCTTTGGACACGGAGCGGTTTTAAGCGCGGCTCCCCAGGTAGTGGAGGCCGTCAAATCCGGCGCCATCCGTCATTTCTTCCTGGTCGGCGGCTGTGACGGTGCAAGACCGGGCCGCAATTACTATACGGAATTTGTAAAGCAGACTCCCCCGGATACCCTTGTCCTCACCCTGGCCTGCGGCAAATACCGGTTCAACGATTTGGACCTGGGGACCATCGGCGGACTGCCAAGACTGATGGACATCGGTCAGTGCAACGACGCCTACAGCGCCGTCAAAATCGCATTGGCTCTGGCGGAGGCCTTTGACTGCGGCGTAAACGATCTGCCCCTGTCCCTGGTGTTGTCCTGGTACGAACAGAAGGCCGTCTGCATCCTGCTGACTCTCCTTCATTTAGGAATCAAGAACATCCGGCTGGGCCCCACCCTCCCCGCTTTCCTCTCCCCCAATGTGCTGAACTATCTGGTGGAGCACTATCACATCGCGCCAATTACCACTCCGGAAGAGGATTTGAAGGAGATGCTGTAAAAAGGGAAAAATTTCCTAAAATATCCATTAAAATAAAGAACGCTTTTAGGCCGTTCCTGAAGGCGTTCTTTTCGTTTTCATTAAAAGCTTCTCGCACTACGAAAGTCCGTTGCATTGTTATATATTTTCATATATAATATTATAAACACCGTCCCAGAACAACAAATAATAAGCGCAATGCTAAAGCGAGATGAAATAAATGAGTAAATTTCCAAATTGCTTCCCTGAAAATTTTGAAACTGAGATATTACCAAGAGAAGCCAAAGAGGAAAATCGACTTGTATATAGGATCATAAAGTATGGAACAATTAATAGAGACAGCTTCATAAGTACATACGAAGAAATTCAACGAGGGTTAATTCCTCCTAAAAAGCGAATGAATTTGCAGGATCCTGGTCTTTTTTCCACCTCTTGTAATATAGATTATTCAGAGGCAGAGTATGTTTTAAACTTAATTATGAGACATCAACCGAAAGCCTTTATTGCCAAAGGTGAGACAGAGGGAAGTTGCGGACCATGCCAGTTAACTTCTGAAAGGGAAAAAACAACAAGCACACATATAGATTGGTGGATTTATGACGACTCAAGTCCCCAGCTTTATTTCGAAGAGGAAAATCGATAATGAAGGAATTGTATTTTGAAAATGTAACAGGAATCGGGAAGTTGTATTTAGAATATATTTTTTACGAATTCGAAAATGAACCGATATTATTTTTATGTACAGATGCAGGAAAAAATTTATATTTTGGTTTATGTTCTGATATTCGCTATGAACAAAAATGGATTATCATGGAAATTAATCTGTCTATTTTAAAAGAGATGATTGAAGAAGAAGTGGATATTGCGTCTGTATTTTTAGCAGCAAAAAATTTGACAATTATTATAAGGGATTTACAAGGGTATGAAACGAGTCATGTAATAGAAGCAAATACAATAGACCGCTTAGATTTGCCCAAAGATGGCATTTTTCTTAGATGTGACAAAGAAAAAGCAAAGGGCTATTTATGGAAAAAAGAGTGGGAATTGCTATCTATTCAGCTAAAGGAAATTGCAAATTCATCTTCTGCTCTTGAAGAAATCCTGAGCCCCTATACAACAGTCATAAAAACTTCAATGACTATTTCGAACAGGCGAATACCATCTTACGTAAATAAACTAAATTATAGCTATGTAAAACAATTTACTCAGAACTACAAAACAATTCAGGATTCCATATCTGAAAAATATGAATATTCTATTCATAAAAGTGAAAAGTATGTTGAGACAATCGAAAATATTGATATAGAAAAAAATAATAGTGACATTCTGCAGGCAGCCTAAAAATTTCAAGAGGAAAAATTATGAAACCTAGTAATTTTCAATTTGTAAATCCATATTTAGAGGAATTATATTTTGTAGAAAACCATAATTTTGACGCAAATCAAACAGAATTTGAAATGCAAAATTCGTTTAACGTTCAGACCAAAAGAAGCAAAGATGATAACCGTGCAAAAGTAGAATTAACTTTGGAAATAAATATGGATAACGAAAAAGCACCCTTTAAATTGCGTATAAAGGTTTCTTCGGATTTTAAATGGGAAAATCTGGATGGCAAAACGCTTGAATCTCTGCTAAAGTTTAATGCTCCAGCATTATTACTCGGGTATATGCGTCCAATTGTAGCTAATATTACAAACTCTTCCAAGTTTCCCGTATACAATCTGCCATTCATTAACTTTACAGAATAGATTAAATAGAACACAATCGGAAAGGTTGTGAAAGCGCCGCAGGTTTTCATCAGCTACAGCGATATATCCGTGATTCCTCGGAATACCTGCGGGGTTTTCATTACCGGGGTTTTAGGAGTTTCTCCCTTTGCCTATGCTCCTTACGCCTTTTATAATCTCCTCCTGCCGGTTTTGACCATTCTTACTGTGCTATTCTTTCACAGAAAAGACTTCAGCTCCGCCAGCGCCCGAATCTCATAATCCGGCCGAATATCCGCTCTCCCCGGCAGTCTCCCGGGATTATACCAGCAGGTATCGGTCCCCGCCTGCTTTCCTCCCAGAATATCCGACTGGAGGGAATCTCCCACCAACAGCGTCTGGCTGGGTCTGATTCCCGGAATTCTGGAAAAGCAATAGTCAAAATATTCTTTCTGTGGCTTCTGGCTTCCCGCATCCTCGGATACGAAGATGTCCTTCACAAACCGGTCCAGGCCGGAAGCGGCCAGACGCTTGTACTGGGTGGAGGAAGTGCCGTTGGTGACGATGTAGAGGTCGTATTTCTTCTGAAGATAACCGCAGATCTCCAGGGCTCCCTCAATGAGAATGGCGGACGCATCCAGCTGGCTTCGGTAAAGCTTCTCCGCCGCCTCGCCGTCCACCTCTTTCCCCAGAGCTCCGAAAAAATCCACAAATCGCTGGCATACCAGACGTTCCTTGGTCACCTCTCCCCTCTCAAAAGCCGCCCAGGCCCGCTCATTAATTTCATGATATAAACTCAGCCTCTCCTGCGTAGGCTCAAACCCGTAAGTTTTCAGCACAACCTTCATGCCGTCCGCCTCTGCCTGGTTAAAATCCAGAAGGGTTCCGTCCACATCCAGAAGGATGGCCTGATATTGATTCTTCATAAAATAAACACCTGCCCATCTTTCTCCACTTCCACAATCCGCTCCCGATAATCCCCGGACTCCTCCATCCCCTTAAGCCTGGGAATCACGGAGAAATCTCCCCAGCAGTGCATGGGGAATACATAGCGGGCGCCTACGGTTTTCATAAAATCATCCATTCCCCTGAAGAAATCCTTCTCTTGACGGGGATCCAAAGGCACGAAGGCCACATCGATTTTTTCACCTTTCATGACCTCAAGCTGCCGGTGGTAGTTTACCTCCATATTTCGGTTCCAGTCCCTGGGCTCTCCCTCCCACTGCCAGTTGTTTAAGTCTCCCGCGTGGTAGATCACGCCCTCCGGAGTGTGAATCAGGAAAGCCACCCCTTCGTCGGTGGATTGAAAGGTTCTCACGGAAAAGCCGGAAAGCCAGGGCAGTGAAAACTCCTGCCCCGGCCCTGCAAAAACGATCCGGTCACGTAATTCGGGAGGTGTCCGCTTCTCCCAGATATCATCTGACAGTACATAATACACGTTCTGCCGTTCTTTAGCCAGTTCGAAAATCACCGGTGAAAAATGATCTCCATGACGGTGGCTGGCAAACACCACTGCCGGCTTGCCCTCCGGCAAAGAAAGATTTCCCTGAAAATAATCAAAAAGCAATGCCGTTTCCTTCAGCTCCGCCAAAAAGGAACTGTGATGAATGTAGGTAATTTTCATAAATCAGCCGCCCTCCTTCAGTTCTTTAAATCCAAAGCCCAGCACCTCGCTGGTCTCGGTCGCCATCATAAAGGCATCCGGATCCACCTCATAAATAATCCGTTTCAGGCGCGGAAACTGCGACTTGCGCACCGTACACAAAAGAAGGGTGGTATCCTCCTTGCTGTAGGCGCCCTGGGCTTTCAGCAGGGTTGCGCTTCGATCCAGATCCACAATAACCCGTTCTGCAATCGCTTCCGGCTTCTTCGTCACCACGGTAGCCATGGTGCTGACTTCTCCGCCGTAGATGATACCGTCAATCACCTTCGTCTGTGCAAATAAGGTCACCAGGCCGAACAGCGCCGCATCGATATTGCCAAATACAAAAATCGAAACCACCAGTACAATACCGTCCACCAGAAGCAGCGCCCTTCCAATCGACATCTGGGGCCGTTTCTTTTGAAGCAGATACCCCAAAATATCCGATCCCCCCGTGGTTGTTCCCGCCAAAAAGATCAGCGCCATGCCTACGCCAATAACAACCCCTCCGTAAAGGCTGCACAGGAAACGGTCCCCTGTATATACCGGGCAAAGCGGCGCCACCAATACATCAAGAACTAAGGAAGAAAGAGCCGTAGTTACGGCGGTTGTTACCGCAAATCGGCGGCTTAGGTAAAACCAGGCCAGAATCAAAAGCGGAATGTTGGTAGCCATGGTCATCATGCCAATCGGCAGATTTGTCAGATGGTTGACCAGAAGGGCGACACCGATGGCGCCTCCGGGAGCCACCTGAGCCGGCTCCACAAACGCGTGCGTTCCAATATCATAAATCAAAATGCCCACCAAAAGCAGCACCAAATTTTTCCCTTCTTTTTTCAGCATTGTTCTCAATCCGTTTTACCTCCTTAAAATCCGCCCGGCAGGCCAGAATCCGGTCCGCCGGGCGGGCAATTCAATCCATATACTGCAGAATGGTCAAAACCATCATTTCAAACCGGAGGTCAGCCAAAGGTTTTTTGATTCTCCTCAAACTCTTTTTCAATCACAGGCAAAAGAGAGGAGTCCATAATCAAATCCCATGAGGTTCCCGCCAGCGCTTTCGCTCCGTAAATCACGCAATTATGCGCAGCCTCCGTCTTTCCTGCCTGAATATACTCCTGGGAATGGGAAGCCGTACCGGAAGGCACAAACTGAACTCTCAGGCAGCAACCGGGCAGCCGGTGCATCACATTGCCAAAATCCGTAGATCCGGTCTTTTCTCTGGGCGGTTTTAAATCCGGAATTCCGGCTTCTGCCGCATTCTTCATTACCAGATCATTGAGGGCAAACACAGGAACCTTATTGTCCAGAGACTGTGTTTCCGTAATCTTCGCTTCCACGCCGGACATCATTGCAGCGCCGTTAATAATATTATAAAAGCGATCCTTTAAACTGTCCAGATAATCTCGTGAAAAAGAACGCAGAGCAAATTTTCCCACCGCATAGCCCGGCACCACATTTTCCGGACCAGGAAGTTCTTTTACCGTATAATGCAGCCGCACATCATCCCGGACATGCTCCCGGAGAAATTCCACGCCCTGGAAGGCCAGAAGCAATGCGTCAAATGCGCTGCGCCCCTGCTCAGGCGCAATCGCAGCGTGGGCTTTCTTTCCGAAAAATTCCACATGATAAGTAGAAAGAGCAAGACACTTTTTATCCGTACAGGTATCCGGCGCCCCATGCATCATCAGCGCCACGTCGATATCCTGAAAACAGCCCGCCTTCAGCATATTGATCTTCCCGCCAAAGGTTTCCTCCGCAGGCGTTCCATAAACAACCAGATCGTATGGAACACTGGTCAGAACTTCTTTTACTGCCAATGCTGCTCCCAGACAGGAGGGACCCTGCATATGGTGTCCGCAGCCATGTCCCAGATTCTCCAGCGCATCATACTCACAGAGAATTCCAATTCTGGGGATACGTCCTTTGCCTGCATTCTGCGGACGGTTCTGATAAACTCCCCGGAAAGCTGTTTTCAGCCCGCCGCAGCCAGTCTCTACCGTAAATCCATTTTTCTTTAAAACATCGGTCAGCAGCGCTGCTGCCTGAACCTCGTTGCCATCGGTTTCCGGATGGTCAAAAATAAAATCCGCCATTTCTGTCAGCTGTTCTGCCATATGGTCGATCGCCTCATACAGCTGGCATTTCTTTTCCATAACTGTCTTCTCACTCATTTTGACTGTCTCCTTTTACATGGGTCCATACTGAATTAACTGAGCAATTACTACCATAATACAGCCTACTACAGTCCACATGGCAAAGCATCTCCACATAAAGCGTACCCACCGGTCATAAGGGATATTCACAGCGCCCAGAATTCCCATCAGGGCTCCGGAAGTAGGCAGAATATAATTTACAAAACCGTCGCCAAAGTTAAATGCCAGCACTGCAGTCTGACGGGTAACTCCAAGAAGATCCGCCAGCGGAATCATGATGGGCATAGTAACGGAAGCCTGGCCGGAACCTGAACTGATAAACAGGGAAACAATTATATTAGCAATCAACATTCCAGGTCCCTGCAAAATATAGGGGACATGGTCCAAAACACTTGCAAGGCTGTGTACAACTGTATCTACAATCGTTCCATCCGCCATGATAGAGCCGATGCCTCTGGCCAGGCCAATGGTAATCGCCGCGCTCATCATGCCTTTACAGCCTTCTACGAATTCCTTGGAAATCCGGTTGGGGCTGAAGCCTGCCACCGCGCCGCTGATTACAGCCAGTACCAGAAATACCGCGGAGTACTCCGGCAGATCCCAGCCCAGAGCCACGCTTCCATAGATAATGACGATGAGAGAAACCACCAGGCAGCCGATCACCAGCCATTTTCTCAAATCCATGGTTCCGAAATCTTCCAGGCTCACCTTACCGGCCATTTCATTTTCCTTGTCCAGATCATACATAGGGGACTTTTCCGGATGCTTTTTCACTTTGGTGGCATAGCGAATCAGGAAAATGTTGGTTACCACATAGAACACTCCGAAACAGACAAAGCGATATCCAATTCCGGAAAAAGGAGGAAGCTCCGCGATCTGCTGGCTTACCAGCGTAGTGCTGGCGTTTAAGGTACCAGTAGAAAATCCGATGGCTCCGCCCAGGATAATAATGGCAGTTCCTGTCAGAGAATCCAGCCCCAAAGCAAGGGACAGCATTACCATCACCGGCGCAAAAGCAATAAACATATTAACCGCCTGAGTGGTGCAGATCAGGCCAAAGATCAGAGTCAAAATCGGGATAAAGATGGCTATCTTCCCAGAAAACTTCATGGCCACCTTAGCTACAATCGCCTGAAGGGCCCCTGACTTGGTCAGCATGTGGAAAGCGCCGCCGGAGAACAGGATGACCAGAAGCAGGTCGATGTTGTCCATAAATGCGTTTACTATATACATGGGGATTAAACCCGGATTTACCGGCGTCCTGGGTACGTAGGAGAACTGCTGCGGGTCGATCACCTCCACTCCTCTGGCGTCTTCAAAACGGACATACTCTCCGGCGGGGATAATCCAAGTCAAAATTACCGCTGCCACAATAATCGCAAGAATAATTACAAAGGTATGCGGCATTTCAAATTTTCTTTTTTCCTTCATATACACTTCATTCCTTTCTTCTTTTGGTCTTAATTCCTTAAATCACCAGAAGGCAGGGCCCTTGTCTTCTTGACCATCGGCTATGAATCCAGTATAATCCCCTTAGATACATAAATCAAATTTAAAATTTCTAAACTTTTCATAGCCAAAAGCTATGTTTTATTCCTTTCATCAACCGCGGTTTTAATGAATCAAGGAGGAAGCAGATATGGATTTAAAGGAACAGGAATACGTGGTAGCTCTCGCGGAATACGGCAGCATCACCCGGGCAGCAGAAGCCCTTTTCATTTCCCAGCCCACATTGAGCATCTTTTTAAGCCGTCTGGAAAATCGTCTGGGGACACCCCTTTTTGACAAGATCGGCAGAAAGCTGGTTCCCACCGTAGCCGGGGAGCTCTATGTGCGGCGGGCCAAGGAGCTGCTCATGATCCAAAGCCAATTTCAGGGTGAGCTGTCCGATTTGATTTCCGGTTCTTACGGACGGCTGAGGCTGGGAATTCACAGCCGCAGAAGTTCTTATCTGCTGCCCAAGGTAATGGCCCAGTTTCGTATCCAATACCCCAACGTAGATTTATCCCTTTGCGAGACCGGGAGTGCTGATATGGAGCAGAAGCTTATGGAGGGCAGCCTGGACCTGATTCTGTCCAACCGTTTTCTACAGCCGGAAAAGCTGGCTTTCTTCCCTATTTACCAGGACACTTTGGTAGCCGCCCTCCCCTTCGGACATCCGGCCTGTGAAAAAACCGTCATGCTGCCGGGCCATACGCGGCGCTGGCTGGACCTCCGGGAACTGAGAGATGAATTTTTCATTCTCCAATATCCCCACCAGACAACCCGCCTGTTTACCGACCAGGCCCTGCGCTACAGCGGCGTTGTGCCAAAGAAGCTTTTTTACATTCAGAATATGGAAACGGCCGCCCAGATGGCGGCCGAAGGAGTGGGCGTAGCCTTCTCCATGGACAGCTACGCCAAGCATTTTACTTATGAAAAACCAGTTTATTTCTTTGAAGTAGGGGACCCGGATTTTTCCGTCCAGATTGCCCTGGCCCACCGAAAGGAGGCCCATATCCCGAAATATATGGAACTCTTCATCCGGCTGGTAAGGGAGAACTTCAACCGATAAAATCACGCCGCGAAATTGCCCGTATACAGCTGATAGTATTTGCCCTTGGCGGCAATCAGCTCGTCGTGGGTTCCCCTCTCGATAATCCGTCCCTGCTCCATTACCATGATACAGTCGGAGTTTTTCACCGTCGAGAGCCGGTGGGCGATGACAAAGGTGGTCCGCCCCATCATCAGGGCGTCCATGCCCGCCTGTACCAGCTTCTCCGTCCGGGTGTCGATGGATGAGGTAGCCTCGTCCAGAATCAGGGCCGGCGGGTCGGCTACCGCAGCCCGGGCGATGGCCAATAGCTGTCTCTGTCCCTGGCTTAAGTTGGCACCGTCGCCGGTGAGCATGGTGTTGTAGCCGTCAGGCAGACGGCGGATAAAGGCGTCGGCGTTGGCCAGCCTGGCGGCAGCCATGCACTCCTCGTCCGTGGCGTCCAGTTTTCCATACCGGATATTCTCCATCACCGTGCCGGTAAACAGGTGGGTGTCCTGGAGCACCATACCCAGCGAGCGGCGCAGGTCTCCCTTTTTAATCTTGTTGATGTTGATGCCGTCATAGCGGATTTTTCCGTCGGCGATGTCGTAGAACCGGTTAATCAGGTTGGTGATGGTGGTCTTTCCTGCTCCGGTAGCGCCTACGAAGGCAATCTTCTGCCCCGGCTTCGCCCAAAGGCTGATGTTATGCAGCACAATCTTGTCCTTGGTATATCCGAAGTCCACATCGTCCAGGACCACGCCGCCCTCCAGCTTGGTGTAAGTCACCGTTCCGTCCTGATGGAGATGCTTCCAGGCCCACAGGTTGGTCTGGACAGAAGATTCGGACAGCTTCCCGTCCTTGTCCTCCACCGCGTTGACCAGCTCCACATAGCCGTCGTCCGTCTCCGGCTCCTGGTCCATCAAATCGAAGACACGGGCTGCGCCGGCCGCGGCGTTGACCACAAAGTTAATCTGCTGGCTCACCTGGGTGATGGGGTTGGTAAAGCTTTTGTTTAACCCCACAAAGGTAATCACCGTGCCTACGGTTACCCCTGCCATTCCGTTGATGCCCAGGACCGCTCCAATCATGGCAACCAGGGCATAACTAATCCAGCCGATATTGGCGTTTACGGGCATCAGCAGGTTGGCGTAGCCGTTGGCCTTATCAGAGCTGTGTCGCAGGGCCTCGTTGACCTTGTGGAAGTCCTCCATGGCCGCCTGCTCGTGGCAGAATACCTTAACCACCTTCTGGCCGTCCATCATTTCCTCGATAAAACCGTCCACAGCGCCCAAATCCTGCTGCTGGCGGACGTAATATTTTCCTGACAGCTTGGATAAATTGGCGGTGACCGTCAGCATCACCACGGCAGTCAGAATGGAAATCACCGTCAGCGCCGGGTTGATAACCAGCATGGTCACCAGGGTCGCCGTCATGGTCAGCACTGAGTTGATAATCTGGGGAATACTCTGGCTCAACATCTGCCGCAGGGTATCCACATCATTGGTGTAAACCGACATGATATCGCCGTGGGCGTGGGTGTCAAAATACTGAATCGGCAGGGCCTCCATCTTGTGGAACAAATCGTCCCTCAGCCGCAGCATGGTCCCCTGGCTGATATTGACCATAATCCGATTGTAGGAAAATGCGGCGATTACGCCGATTCCCATCACGCAGGCCAGCTGAATCAGGTCGGAGCGCAGGCTGCCGAAGTCGTCGGACCCCTGGGAAAGCATAGGCATAATATAGTTGTCTACCAGTTTCTGGGGGAAGCTGGCCCCGATAACCGTAGCCACAGCGTTGATTAAAATACAGGCCACCACAATGATAAAAGGATATTTATAATAATGGAGCATATACCGAACCACCCGTTTAATGGACGCCGCAACGGCAGATACTCCGGTTCTGGCATGTTTGTCACTCATAGCTTTTTCCTCCTTTCTCTTTTAAGCCGGCTGGTCAAAGTCGCCGCTGCCTTCCAGCTGTGAATTGTAAATCTCCTGGTAGATGGCATTGTTCTTCAGCAGGTTCTCATGAGTGTCAAAGGCATTAATCCGCCCGTCCTCCAGCACCAGAATCCGGTCCGCGGACTCCACGCTGGAAATACGCTGAGCGATGATCATCTTGGTAGTTCCCGGAATCTCCTTCGCCAGCGCCGCCCGGATTTTCGCGTCCGTAGCCGTGTCCACCGCGCTGGTGGAATCGTCCAAAATCAATATTTTCGGTTTTTTCAGCAGGGCCCTGGCAATGCACAGACGCTGCTTCTGTCCGCCGGACACATTGGAGCCGCCCCGGGTGATGACCGTATGGTATCCGTCGGGCATGCGGTCGATGAACTCGTCGGCGCAGGCCGCCTCACAGGCCCTTTTACATTCTTCCTCCGTGGCGTCGGGATTGCCCCAGCGCAGGTTATCCAGGATGGTGCCGGAGAACAGGGTATTTTTCTGCAGGACCACGGAAACCTGATTTCGCAGAACCTCCGTGTCGTAATTTCGCACGTCCACTCCGCCTACGCAGACGGACCCCTCGTCCACATCGTAGAGCCGGCAGATTAAATTCACCAGGCTGCTCTTTCCGCAGCCGGTCCCGCCGATAACGCCGATGGTCTCGCCGCTCTTAATGTGCAGGTCAATATCCGACAGAGCATTCTTCCCGCTTCCGTGCTTGTAGGAAAAATTCACATGGTTGAAGTCGATCCTGCCGTCCGCTACTTCCGTTACCGGCTGCTCCGGGTCCTTCAAATCCGGCGTTTCATCCAGTACTTCGCTGATTCGCCTTACGCTGGCTAAAGACATGCTGATCATAACGATGACCATGGACAGCATCATCAGACTCATCAGAAGGGACATGATGTAGCTGAACAGACTGGTCAAATCGCCGGTACTCATATCCCCCGCCACGATAAATTTGGCGCCGAACCAGGATACCGAGATAATGCAGAAATAGACCGCCACCATCATGGCCGGGTTGTTGAAGGCCAGAAGTCCCTCGGCCCGAACGGAAAGGTCGTAGAGCATCCTGGAGGCTTTGGAAAACTTTTTGTTCTCATAGTCTTCCCGGACAAATGCCTTTACCACCCGGATAGCCGTTACATTCTCCTGAACGCTGGCGTTTAAATCATCGTACTGTTTAAATACCTGCCGGAAGATTTTTAAGGTCACCGTCATGATAACGCCCAGCACCAGGATTAAAAACACCACCGCAATCAAAAACATGCTGCTGAGCCTGGGGCTGATAATCAGGCACATGGCAAAGCTGAACACCAGGTTTAAGGGAGCCCGGACCGCCACGCGGATCAGCATCATAAAAGCATTCTGCACATTGGTGATATCCGTGGTCATACGGGTCACCAGGCCCGGTACGCTGAATTTGTCAATATTGGAAAATGAAAAGGTCTGGATATTTCCATAGATGGCCTCCCGCAGATTGGCTCCCAGCCCGGCGGATGCGCTGGCCGCGTTCCTGCCGGCCATTGCGCCGAAGCACAGGCTCAAGAACGCCATGACCACCATCAGGGCTCCGTAGCGGTACACTATGGAGAGATTGCTGACCTCCAGCCCCTGGTCAATGATAATGGCTGTCACGAAGGGCATCAAAATCTCCATTATCACCTCGAGGGCAGTGAAGCCAATGCATCGAAAGGCATTGCTTTTATATTGCTTTAACTGCCGTATTACGTTCTTCACTTTCAAACAACCTCCTGTCTTTCTTTGTTTCTTCTGATTCCGTCTGCATAAGCTGTCTCAAAAGCTTTTGTCCCAGGTTCCACAGCTGCTGCTGTTCCCGGCTGCTTAAGGATTTGTCAAATTCCGCCTCCATCCTGCTGGTCCTGCGGAAGAATTCCTCCTGTTCCGCCAGCAGCTTCTCCGTGGGACAAACCTGCTTTTTCCTTACGTCCCCCGGAGTTTTCCCAAAGCAGAGGTAGCCGCTCTTTCTCAGCCGCTTGATCAATGCGGAAAGGGTGGATTTGGACAAGCCGATCTCCGGCGACAATTCCGTCAGATAGGTACCCTGGGGGTGATGCCTTAAAAGATAAACCAGAAAATAAACCTGGGTTCCGCTGACTTCCTCATCCCCTAAACGAACCTCCAGCTGAGCAGACAGATTCCAGCTGATTTTTTTAAACATCATAAATAAATTCTCTGTCTGAAACCTTTCCGTCATGCTGCCTCAACACCTCCTGTTCCTTTTGTATGTAATGATAAAGGTTTTGTTCCGAACTGTTCGTGTCCGTACATCTTTTTTACAGATAGAGTTTAGCGCAGATGCAGGCAAATGTGAAATTGAAGATTTGTATTGACAATAAAAATCTTTTATTGTTAAATGGAAAGGATTAATGAAGTGAAGAAGAATCCGCGACAATCAATAGACATCTTTTATCCAATAACACCGCATACCAGGAGGAATCGCGATGAATACCACCCAGCTGGAATGTTTCGTTACCGTGGCGGAATGTCTGAATTTTTCAAAGGCGGCAGTCAGTCTGAAGATGACCCAGCCGGCAGTCAGCCACCAAATCCGCTCTCTGGAGGAGGAACTGGAGGTCAAACTGTTCCGCCGCACCAGCAAGAACGTTTCCCTGACCCAGGAGGGCCTTCTCTTTCTGGCTGACGCCCATTTGATTTTAAAAACCGCCCTGACCGCCAGAAAACGGCTGGAGGACCATACCCACTTTATTCCCTTTGAACTTGGCTGCCACAACCATCTGGAGATGAACCTGCTGCCTCCGGTACTGAAGATCCTTTCTCAGGATTTTCCACTGCTTCGGCCGGCCATCCATCTGGTTCCCTTTCCCGCCCTTCTGGATATGGTAGAAAACGGCCAGCTCCATGCGGCTTTAGGTATAAAAGAGGAGCAGAAAAAGTCTCCTCTGTCATTTAAGGATCTTTTTTCTGCTCCAATTTGTTGTATCTGCTCCCCGGATCATCCTCTGGCGGGGCATGAAACTTTAACCAAGCGGCAGCTGTCCGGCACCTTAATCGCCTGCTCCCCCCGCCATATTCCCGATTCTGTCTTTGCTGTACAGAACAGTCTTCTAATGAACCTGTCCCCTGAGCAGCGTTTCCTGACAGAAAGCCTGGAAAGCGCCCTGACCCTGGCAAAGGCAGGCCTGGGCTATACCCTGTATCCCCAGATTCCCGGTATCCATGAGCCGGGGCTGTGCGCCATCCCCGTCACTACCCTGCCGGCAGTCTCCTTTGGGGTGTACTGCGCCGCCTCTTTGGACCATCCTGTCCTAAAAACTTTTCTCCGGCTCATGGGGCAAACCTTTTCTTCCTAGCACTGCCGCCCCCAGCGCCGCAGCCAGCACCACTGTCGTCAAAATACTTCCTTCCGCCCCAAATCCCCCGCCGGAAATCAGGGCGCTGCCGGTATTTTCCATAATAAACAGCGATTTCGTCTCCATGCCACTAACCGTAAAGCCCACGATGCATCCCTGAACAAAGTTCCAGGCAATATGAAACCCGATGGCCATCCACAGCCTTCCCGTTTTAAGGGCCAACAGCGCCAGCAGGATTCCAACAAGTGAAATGTTCACAAACCCCATCATGCTGAAGCTGGAGTTAGCGCTGTGGGCCAGACCAAAAATCAGGCCTGTAAAGCAGCAAATTAAAGTCGGATTCTCCGTCTGGGCCATGGAAGCTATGGCGTAGCCCCGAAAGGCAGTTTCCTCCCCCAGGCCCACCAGCATAAACAGCACCAGATACCCTAAAAGCCAGAGGCTTAGGTTTTCCTGTCCGGAAACCTCTATCCTGGCTCCGCCGAAAACGATAATGAGGAGAGCGGCTGCCAAAAGCAGTCCGGTCCCCAAAGCAAGCCCCAGTCCCAGCTCCTTCGCTCCCAGGGCCAAACCGCCCCGAAAGCCCAGCTGCCCGGGCTTTTTCTTTAACAGAAGCCGCCCAAACAGCAGGCACAGCCCCGTCAGAAGAAGATTCTGTATACTCAGCGCGCAGATGGTCCACACTTCCTCTGCCGTTTCCCGGTATTCCTCCGCCAGGATGCCCGCTGCATCCACAATCCCCCTCTCCCTCAGAGCGGGCAGTGACACGGCCAGTCCAAATCCGCTGACAAACAACAGCAGAACCGGCAGCAGCAGCTCCAAAATCAATACCAGGGTAAGAAACTTATAGCCCCACCTGACTCTTCCTTCCTGGTCCCAAAAAAACATTCGGATTGTATTCATCGCAGATTTCCTTTCAGCTGATTAATCTGTTCCCGCATCTGCTGCTCCTGGTCCTCAAACAGCAGGCTCTTATTGTATTGAAAATACCGAGGGCAGTGATACTCCTTCAAAAAACGGAGGCAGGCCGGACTGGCGTTCAGCTCCGTAACAAATACCACCAGCTCCTGACCGGACCCGAAGGCCGCCTCCAGAAAGTCGAAAGCCCGCTCCAGCTTCCGGCCGCACTCCTTCTCCATTTCTTCGTACCCGTCGCTGAGGCCGGCAAACTTCTCCCGCACAAACTCCCAGGGTTCCTGGATTTCCTCCTTCTCCAGCCCTCCCGCAATCTCCTCAAGCATAGCCAAAGCTCTCTGCTGGATTCGCTTCTCCCGGCGCTCCAAAAGGCCCTGAATCTGCTTCTGCTCCAGTTCTCCTTCCATCTGGCTCATCTCCTGCCTCAGCGCCCCGGCTCCCTGCTCTTTAATGGCCTCCTGGATTCCTCTCAGACGTCCCATCACCAGCTCCAGCTGTCCCTCCAGGTCCTCCAGCCTTCTCATGGAACCCCTCACTTTGGTGAGAAGAAGCCCTACCAGACTTAACCGCTCGTCAAAGGCAGCCCGGCCGGCCTGATCGCAGAGAGCCTCGCTCCAGTTTCCTTGGAGGATTTCCTCCGCCTGGTAATCCTTCTGGTATTTCTCGTAGAGTTTGAAATAGTTGGCAAAATCCTTGGAAATGGCGGGAAACTGGATATACTGAGCCACCACCTCCCGGTCCGCCTCCTTGCCCAGGCGCTCATAGACCTTTAAGAGATCCGACAAATCCTCCCAGCCTCTGGGGGTGGCAAACCGCTTTCCATCCACCGTAGTTTCAATCCGGCAGAAATTCTCAGGCTTTAAATCCAGATAGGAAAGAACCGCCGGGTGCAGCTCTTTGCCCAGGGCATACTCCTTCCACACCGTATAATCCGGCTCCACATTCATCCGCTTCATCCGGTCCAGGGTCACGATATCGAATTCCCGGACGGATTTATTGTACTCCGGCGGATTTCCGGCGGCGACGATTATCCAGCCGTCGGGAATTTTGTGGCTTCCAAAGGTCTTGTACTGCAGAAACTGGAGCATGGCCGGAGCCAGAGTCTCCGATACGCAGTTGATTTCATCCAGAAAGAGAATACCCTCCTTCAGTCCCGTCTCCTCCATCTTCCGGTAGACCGCCGCCACAATCTCGCTCATGGTGTACTCCGTCACTGCGTATTCCTGCCCGTCAAACTCCCTGGTTTCGATGCGGGGCAGTCCCACCGCGCTCTGGCGGGTATGGTGGGTAATGGTGTAGGACACCAGGCCGATGCCGCATTCCCTGGCCGCCTGCTCCATGATCTGTGTTTTTCCCACACCAGGCGGGCCAATTAACAGCACCGGCCGCTGGCGCATGGAGGGGATGGCGTACTCCCCATCCTCGTCCTTTAGCAGATAGGCTGACGCCGTATTTTTGATTTCTTCTTTGGCGCGTTTGATATTCATGTCAGACTCTCCTTCTGAAAGATTTCCTCCACATCCCCCATTGTTCCCTTCTCCCAAAGCTCCTCCGGCTCCAGAATCAGCTTCATGGCCCAGGCCGGAACAGCTTCCTCCTGATACTGGTTCCGGATAAACACAAAGGCCGTGTCGTAGGAGGGCGCCTGGACGGGGTAAATCCCCTTCCCGTCGGTAAAATAAATCAATCCCCGAAGCCGTGTAAACGCGCCGGACCTTCTTAAACTTTCCACATATTCAAAGGCCGGCCGAAAGTCCGTCCCTCCTCCGCCCCGAATCTGGAAATTCTCCAGAAAGCGCTGAAATTCCTCCGGGCTCTTCAGCACCGCATCCTGGCGCACCTGGTCGTCGCACTGAATCACATGAAGATGGATGGTCCGAAAAAAATGCTCCTGCTCCGACAAAATACTCCCCGTCTCCTCCAGAAAACGGCGCACCAGCTGGCCGGAACAGGACATGGAGGTATCGATGACAATGACAAAATCCTCCACCCGGCAAACCTCCCTGGTCTCCTGCGGCTCCAAAAGAGGCGTATTTCCATAGAGGGAAAGCCCGTAGCTGTACAGGCCATAATCGAAGGAATCGGGGTCAATCTCCCTCTCCTCCTTCAGAACGGCAAAACGCCGCAGAAAGCGGCCGTAATCGTAGCGCTCCCGGTTTTCCACCGACAACTCCTCCAGAAGGCTCTCATTGTCCTCCCTGCCCTGCTCCGCCCCCATCTCCAGGGCGGTCTGCATCTGCTCTCTTCTATCGTTCCACCGGTTCCGCCGCTCCATGGCGGCTTTCGGCTGTTCCGGCTCCTCCCATTGTCCGTGGCTGTCCACCAGAAATTCCCCTGCCAGCTGTTTGAGCCGCTTTTCCCCCGGCTTCTCCGCCGCCAGGGCCCGGTACACCCCTCCCGCAGTCAGGGTCCGAAGGTTCAGCTCCTTTCGGATGCGCAGGTAGGTCTCCCTCCGGAAGGCTCCCGGCTGCAGGTGGGTGCAGGACTGAATCAAGCCGTCGATAACCGATTCCGCCGCAATGTCGCAGGAAATGTCCCACAGCGCCTTCTCCCGTTTTCCCCTGGTGTCCATATGGCCGAAAAGGCAGTGGAGCAGCATGTGAAGATAGGCTCGGTTCATCAGCACCCGTCCTCTCTGGTACCGGTCCAACAGCAAATCCGGCTGATAAAAAATGGTCCGGCCGTCGGTGCGCAGTCCCCGCTCCTTTAAATCCCACTGCGCCTCAAACTGAAAGCTGCTTAAAGCTACATCCAGAAAGGGCATGCTCAGATACAGCTCGTTTCTGGCCTGGGAGAAAATCTGAACGCACAGCCCCACCTGGTCCAGTTCCTGAAGCTGCCGCTCCTTTACAGGGTCCATCATGAGGTTTTCTCCTCTTTGTCCTTAGAAATTCCATGCATAGCTTCATGCTCCTTTCTCAGCTCCTGGTACAGCTTATAAAAGGGCCAGCCGGCGTTCTGCTCCGTCAGCACCGCCTTGGCGGCAATTCTGGGGACTCCGGCCTTCCGCAGATTCAGCAGCAGCTCATCCAGCCGGCTATTTGAAAAATGCTTCATCACCAGCACTTCTTCCGGAATCATCGGAAGCTCCCCAGCCTCCTCCTCTTCAAAGCCCTCCAGCCCCGCCAGAAATCCTACGGTCTGGCCGGTCTGTTCCGGACGGATGTTGCGGATGCGCACCCCCATCCGAACCAGGACACTTTTCAGCTTCGCTACATGTTTCATGGATTCCGGTGTTCCCGGATTATAATACAATACAGATTCTGCCGTCTTTGCCATCTGCGTTCACTCCTTTTTCTCATTTTACTGTTTTCCAAACAGCTCCTGGCTGTCCAGCATCAAGGTAAACGGCCCATCGTTAACCAGCTCCACCTTCATATCTGCTCCAAACCGCCCACGCTCCACCACGGAAACATGCTGTCGGCAGCAGTCCATAAAATATTCATACAGGCGGTTTGCTTTCTCTGGCTCTCCCGCCTTAATAAAACTGGGGCGGTTGCCCTTTCGGCAGTCGGCGTAAAGGGTAAACTGGCTGACTACCAGAAGTTCCCCGCCTACATCGCCCAGGGAAAGATTGGTCTTTCCATTTTCATCCTCAAAAATTCTCAAACGGCAGATTTTGTCCGCCATCCGTCCGGCAGTCTCCTCCGTATCCTCTCCGGATACGCCCAGAAGAATCATAAATCCCTTTCCAATCCGCCCGATGGTTTCTCCCTCCACCGTTACCCCGGCACTTAACACTCTCTGTACCACTGCCCGCATTTCTTCTACTCCTTCCTCTTATCCTTTAGCGCAGCACCAGCCGCAGGTATTCCATCAATCCTGCCGCCGTATCTTCTCCGTAAATTACCTCCCGGGCTCTGGCCGGGGCGTCAGTAATAATATTGTCCACCCCCATCAAATGCATTTGCTCCATCTCGCTGCTCTGATTCACCGTCCATACATGAACGCCTTTTCCCCGTTCATGAAGCCGTTCCACCAGCCTGGGCGTTACAAAGCTGGAACGTATGCTGATAAAATCCAAAGCCGGGTTATCATAATAATTCCCGTAGGCGGCAGGCAGAATATATCCCGTTTTCAGGTCCTGACTGACATTCTTCACCCGTTCCAGATAACTCAGCTTCACCGAAGTAATCACGCACTGCTCTTGCATGCCGCAGTCCAGAATCATCGCGGCGGTTCGCTCAGGCAAGTCCGTTTCATCTCCAATATTTTTCAGTTCAATATTCAGACGAATCCGCCCTCTGGCAGCCTCCAGCATTTCCTCCAGGGCAGGAATCCCCACTCCGGCAAATTCCTGGCCCATAAAGCTTCCCACATCCAGCTTCTGCACCTCGTCCCAGGTCATTTTCCCAAGGCGCCGGTTGACTCCGGAAACACGCTTGACATTCAAATCATGGCAAACCACGATCACCCCGTCCGATGTAGTCTGCACATCAATCTCGCAGAAATCCGCCATTTCTTCAATTGCCGCATCCAATGCCGGCAGAGTGTTCTCCGGCGCCCGGCGGGAACTGCCTCTGTGAGCGGTAATCTCCGTATCCGCCAGCAGCGCGGCCTCCAGCCCTGAACCGTTCCAAATTAGATCCGCCGTAAGAAGACCGCTTAAGGCAACGCCTGCCGCCAAGATCGCCAATCCACGGCGGCGCCCGCGCTCTGAAAGCCCAAGCACCGGTCCGGACGCGGGTACGGCTGTGGACCTGACTGCATCCTTGCCGGCAAATCTGCCGTACATGACTGTCAGGCCGCCAAAATCCACTGCTGTAGCTATGGTGCTCCCAAGGAAAAGAACCACCGCCTCAATTCTGCCGCTGACCGCCAAAAGCACCGCTGTGGCCCGGTAACCTTCTTCAAACAAAGCTGCCACCGCAGCCGCCCCCAGGTAGAGGACCACATGAAGAACCGCCATCCCCAGCAGCACTATTCCGTTCAACGCAAAAAGCCTCAGTACAGCCCCGGGCCATTTTCCCTTAATCAAGGACCTGCTGCGCCGCAACCCGTCCCTGAAGTTTTTCTGTTCCACCATACAGGTAAAAAAGACCATCATGGTGGGTACGCCCACCAAAGCCAGACCAGCTACCAAAAGCACCAGAAACAGGCGTCCCGCGGCGATATTTAAAAGCTCCTCCATCACAAAGTTAATCGGGCGTATCCTAGTAAATACGCGCAGCAGCACATAGCAGTTCATCATCAGATAACTGACCAGAGCCAGAAGAAAAAGCCGCCAGTTTCTCCGGCCCATCTGCTCCCATGTTTTAAAAAATGCCCCTGCGGCTATGGCTCCCAGTCCCGCCTTTCTGGAGTAGGAAGCCGCCTGATAAATGGTAATCAGCGCCGCCAGCTCTACGGTCATGGCCGCAGCTAAAAGGACCACAAGCAAAATGGCGCTAAGAACCGCCGCCGGGTTCACCAGGGCCGGAAACAGATTGCTCATGGTCAGATAACTATAGCCTGCTGACCGCAGGGAAAACCGCAGCAGCAGGCCTGTCAATTTCCAAAGGCCCAACCCTGCCGCCAGCCGCCAGCAGATGGAAAAGACTGCCAGCCGCAGCAGATTAAGCCGGATTGTATGAAATGTTTCTCTAAAAAATCCTTTCACCTAATGTTCTTCTTCCGTCGTTCCTTTTTCTTCCTCTTCCTTCTTTCGCCGCGCTGCAAAGGCGGTGATTGCCTGGTTCAAGGAAAACATCTTAGCATCCAGCATGTCCACCATATCCGCGCAGGCCTTCAGCTCCAAAAGCAGATTTTCCGGCGCATTCCCTTCAAATTTATACGCAATCTTGTGTTCCAGGCTTGCCCAGAAATCCATAGCCACCGAGCGGATTTGAATCTCCACCTTGGTTTCTACCGGACCATCCGTCAGATAGACGGGAACAGTGACCACCATATGATAGCTCTTATAACCGTTGGGCTTAGGATGCTTAATATAATCCTTTACATGGAGGACCGTCACATCGTCCTGACGGGCGATAAAATCCGCAATCTGATAGATATCGGAGGTGAAGGAGCAGATAATCCGAATCCCCGCGATGTCGCTTAAATGCTCCATCATGGTTTCGATCGTTACCTCATATCCGTCCTTCTTCAGCTTTTTGACAATGCTGTCTGCTGATTTCAGCCTGGATTTGATATGCTCAATGGGGTTATAATCGTACCGGTTGTTAAACTCATTATTCAGAATTTCAATTTTCGTGTTAACCTTTTTTAAGGCTGAATCGTATAAAAACATCACCGAACGCCATTGGTCCACCTGGCTGTCATTTTTTGGGATATTAGTCAAAACTATCCCTCCCTCTTTATTCCTAGTTAAAAACTTAAGGCAGCCGCTCGAGGCAATTACAGCTTAAGCCCCTTTAAGAGCTCTCCCAGACCGGTGGTCACGGAAGCCGTTTCCTTGTAGTCATAGTGCTCATGCGCCTCTTCTTCTTCCTTGGCAGCGGTCAGCGCCTTCATGCTCAGACTGATTCTTCCCTCGCCTACAGACAGAATCTTCACCGTCACAGTCTGTCCCTCTTTCAGAACAACTCCGGGATGTTTAATTCTCTGCGTGCTGATCTGGGAAACATGAAGCAGCCCGTCCACACCGTCTGCCAGCTTGATAAAAGCGCCGTAATCCTTGATGCTGTCCACAGTTCCCTCCACGACATCGCCGGCTTTAAACTGAGCCATGCGCTCCTTGCGGGCAGCTTCCTTTTTGTCCTTCTCCACCTGACGTGCGGAAAGCACCAGTTTTTTGTTCTCCGGGTCCGCCGTAATCACAACTGCCTCCAGGGTCTTACCCTTGAAGTCCTCCAGATTCTCCACATACTCAATGGAAACATGGGAGCCGGGAATAAAAGCTCTTACATCATCCAGGTAGCCCACTACGCCGCCTTTTACTGCCTCTACAATCTTTACCTTCACAACAGTGTGGTCCTCTTTCATCTGCACGAAATTGTTCCACTTCTCCATTTCGCCGCTTTCATCCTCAGCAGCCTCGATATTCCTCTTATTTAAGGTCTGATAAGAGGCCTCCAGCTCTGCGGCGTAATCTTCCATGGTTTCCTCCGGCATGGACGTCTCGTCTTTCACTTCCTGCTCCAGTTCTTTGTTCAGTTCTTCATTCATAATTTTCTCCTCGCCTTTCCTCGCGTTTTGCTCCAGATTTATCTTCCGGATAAGCTTCTTACATTATAACAACAATAGGGTAGTTTTTTCCATAGTTTTCTTATAAAAATTATTCCATTTTTCAAAAAAAACATGCTCTTTTCGCAAAAAATATGCTATGATTTTTTTAGAACCCGCTGCACCAGCTGCAGCTGTGACGGTTCGGGACGGCACATCTTCTTGCTCGGCCGCGAGACGGACAAAAGCTGGGATGTCCATTTTATATAAAGGAAAGGATCGCTGTATCGCAATGATAAATTTTCTGAATTTGGAATACTTTCTGATTGCCGCGGAGGAACTGAATTTTACGAAAGCGGCAAAACGGCTTTATATTTCTCAGCAGTCCCTCAGCAACCATATTTCCAATATGGAAAAGGAATTTGACATTATCCTGTTTAATCGGACCTCTCCCCTGACTCTCACCTACGCAGGCCAGGTATTGAAAGAACGGGCCCGGGAAATGCTGGATCTGAGAGACGAAACCTACCGGGAAATCCGGGATATTAAGGATTTCTCCACCGGACAGCTGGCCATCGGTGTATCCCACACCAGAGGCCGTGTGATTCTCCCGGAAATTCTGCCTTACTACCAGGCCCTTTATCCCGGAATCGAGCTAAAATTAGCAGAAGGCAACTCCCAGGAGTTGGCCGCCGATCTCCTCCATGGAGAGATCGATCTGATTATCGACCTCCTGCCCCTGTCTGTGGAAAATGTAGAAACCGTTCCCATCTGTAAGGAGGAAATCCTTCTGGTAGTGCCGGACGAGGTATTGAGCACTGCTTTTCCTGGCAGACTGGATGAAATACGAAAACGGCTGTCACAATCCGTAGACTTAAAGCTCCTGGAACACTGTCCCTTTATTTTACTGAAACCCGGCAACCGGGTACGTTCCATCGCCGACGAGATTCTCACCGACGTCCAAATCGACCCAAATATCGTGCTGGAGACGGAAAATATCGAAACCGCTCTGGCCTTGAGCCGCCACGGCATGGGAATCACATTTTATCCGAAAATGTTTATGAAAGAGGAGATCCCTACAGCCGCCCAGAAGGAACTATTTATAAAAAAATATCATTTAAATCTATACTCCCTTAATTATGACCGTGCCCATGGAGTTTTGGGAATCGGCTATCATAAAAGCCATTACATCTCCAGAGCCACCAAGGAATTTATCCGCATCGCAAAGGAAAAAATTCATTATAATGAATAGACAGAAGAGGTCTTGACAAGACCTCTTTTTTCGATTATAATTTCAGTAAATAGTAACTATTATCATTATTACGAAAGGAGCCGCCATGAAAACGCTCAAGTATAGCCGTCAGCGGGAATCCATCAAAGCCTGTCTGATGAATCGTCATGACCATCCGACGGCAGACGCCCTATACGCCAGCATCCGTGAAGAATATCCCAATATCAGCCTGGGTACGGTTTACCGAAACTTAAACCTCCTGGTGGAAACGGGAGAAATTCAGCGGCTGACCTGCGGCGATGGGGCTGACCATTATGATGGGGTCGCCGTCCCCCACTATCATTTTATGTGCAGACAATGCCGCCAGGTTTTCGATGTCCCCATGGAAATCCTGGACTCATTAAACCGAACCGCTCAGGTTCACGCCCCCGGCATTGTGGACAGTCACTCAATCCTCTTTTTCGGAAAATGCAACCAATGCTTAGAAAAAGAAAATTTAGAAAAAAACATTGAAAAAGGGATTGACAAGAGTGCCTGAATCATGTATAGTAATAACAGTAATGATTACTATTATCAAAACTAATTAACGATTCAAAATAAAAGAAAAGGAGAACACAGCTATGAAAAAATGGGTTTGTACTGTATGTGGTTATGTTTACGAGGGAGAGAATCCGCCGGAGAAATGTCCTCAGTGCGGCGTTCCCGCTTCCAAGTTTAAAGAGCAGAAGGCTGACGAGCTGGCTTGGGCCTGCGAGCATGAGGTAGGAGTTGCTCAGGGTTCTCCCGAGGATATTATGGCTGACCTGCGCGCGAACTTTGAGGGCGAGTGCTCCGAGGTTGGTATGTATCTGGCGATGTCCCGTGTTGCTTACAGAGAGGGATATCCCGAGATCGGCGAGTACTGGAGAAGAGCTGCTTTTGAGGAAGCAGAGCATGCCGCTAAGTTCGCTGAGCTGCTGGGCGAGGTTGTAACCGACAGCACCAAGAAGAACCTGGAGATGAGAGTTGCCGCTGAGAACGGCGCTACCGCCGGCAAGTTTGATCTGGCCAAGAGAGCAAAGGCTCTGAACCTGGATGCAATCCATGACACCGTCCATGAAATGGCTAAGGACGAGGCAAGACACGGCCGTGCATTCGAGGGTCTGTTAAAGAGATACTTTGGCTAAGCTACAAGCCATGCAAGGCTAAAATAAATATGGCACCGGGAAAGAAGCGCTTGCGGTTCTGGCCCGGTGCCATGTTTGTTTTAGCCTTATACGGCGACAGCCGTCCAGCGAGATGAAGCCGTCAGGCGGAACCTGGCGGGCATGGCTTGCTCTCATCTAGTATCAAATATTACAGTTTTAAGCCCTTCATAAACTGTCCGGCAAATCGAATCTCGTCCTTCTCTCTGTGTACTTTTCTACCTCAGATACCACAAGCCATCGCTGCCTTTTTTATACAATTCGTCAACTGCATCTTCCACTCTTCTTTCGTGATCTCTTTTTGCTCTGTCTTCCCGCATGTTGCTCAACCATTGACTGGGATTGGCAGCACTAACCGCCACCAGCACGATAGCCACCACAATCAGATAGATAACACCTTTTTTTTGACCGTCTGAGAACAGTTCGATATGTTCCGAAGAATACATCGCAAACCACCCGGCCGCAATCAGGATCCCCAGCGAAAGCCCTCCGGGACGGAGCCCTGCGAAAAAATCCACCATAATAACTCCCGCTGACAAAACACACGGTAGCGCTAAGGTAGCAATCACGTAGGTTTTCAGCTTTTGGGCGTCCATAAACATGCTCACGTAACCAAACGCCAAACAGATGTACCGTGCGGTATTTAAAAATACGGTTCCCACCATAAAAATATGAAAAGAATTTAATATCAAAGGAACGACATAGCAGACCGCTGCTACCGCGAATAAAAAGGTGCCGGCGCTTCTGTTATATATAGGCAATTTGTCGTTCACACACACCAAAATTGCAGCTATTACGAGTATCGGAGGCACCAGGGCATTGCTCAATACCGGAATACTGGCTAAAATAGAACCGGAGTAACCAACCATCACCAGAATCAGACCAATCATAATCTGATAGCTAAAGATTAAATTAGCCAATACGTAACACCATCTGGCAATCTTTCCGGACTGCTTTAAACCAGGCGCCGCCTGATTTTTATTTTGATTCTGATTACTCATTTCGACCTCTCCTTTCCAATCCAATAACGGTTATAAAAAACTGATCATAACCCCTACGGCAAAAATCGCCAGGACAATATGCAAAAAATCTCCCATTCCTTTCGGATCTTTTATACTCACCCTTCCACTCCTTTCAGCGAAAATAAAGCCGCTGCGTTTCAATCCACTCTTTCATCTGCTCCGCCTGTTTATTTTTTGTAAAACGAAAGATGACGCAACCGTCGTCTTTCATTGCCGACACGATGTGAAAGGACCTGCCTTTTTCCTCTGTCACAATACGGAGATATCCGTTAATCAGAGATCCGTAAACTACCTCCACTCTTTTAATATCGCCATAAGATACCTGTACCTGACTGTTTTTATGAAAGGCATTTGCCAGAAAACCCTCTCTCAAAATGATCAGATGCCGGTCATAAAGAACAATGGTCCCATTCAATCCTTTGAACTGCCTCATATCGTTTCAATCCGCTCCCATTGCTTTTTAATTTCGGAACCGCTTCACGCTCCCCACAGCCAGCCAGTCCATCAGAAGCTGAAGAAACAGCAGGCCAAGCGCCGGAATGGCAAGATCCTGCCAACTGCTGGAAGAACGGTATGCAAAGGTCAATACATATGTTGGGAGAAATTTTCCAAAGGGAAACATGGCCAGCACATCCGGACCGGCCGTCACCGCGGCCAGAATGGCAATCACCAGGGAAGCCTGATTTTTGCAGAGGACAGACAGGGCGATCACCAGATTCAGAATGGAAAAAACGGCATATGCCAGAACCGCTCCGTTCGCAGCCGCGTGAATCTGCCGGAAATTATTGCTCAGCACCAGGCTTCCCACCGTATAATATAAATTGTACATGATAAAAACCGGTATGCTGGCCCCAAGCCCATAGATTAGAATCTTGGAGACCAGAAGGGTCTGCGGACGGTATCCCGCTTCCAGCGCCAGAATCCATTTTCCTGTCCGCCTCTCTTCTCTGAGCAACGGAGCACACATGAACAACACAACGGGGGTAAAAAACACCCCTACATCGGATGACCAAATCCCAATATTTTCTTTCATAGTCGGCGGAAAAAGCTTGGCCAACACGGCCTGAAGTTGTTCTCCGCCTTCCGTCATGTCTGGTACCTGACGCGCCAGCTGGTCTGCCAAAACCGGAAGAATGACAGAGCTGATTAAAACCATGGCGCTGATTAAAATCAGCACCGACGAAAACGCTGCGCCGCGCTTTTTTCGGATAAACTCTATGCTGTCCTTTTTCATGCAGCACCACAACTGCTTCACCTGCATACCTCCTGAAAAATCTCGTCGAGGGAACGGCGTTTGTTCCGAATCGCCCGGATTCTGGCCGGAAGCCTCAGGAGATATTCCAGCAGGTACTTCTGATCGCTCGTCTTAAATACATAAGTTCCTCCGTCCATCTCCTCAATAGCCAGCTTTTCTTTCTCATAATCCGGCAGTCTAACTCCAGGCTCAAAGGTAATCTCCCATCGGTTTTGTTCTCCTTCTTCCAGCTCCCGAACGTCCAGCTCTTTTTGAATCCTCCCCTTGTGGAGAAACCCCACCCGGTCGCATACCCGTTCCATATCCGCTAAAATATGTGTTGACAAAATGATGCATTTTCCTCTTCCCTTCAAGACCTTAAGCAGCTCCATCAGTTCATGCCTTCCTTCCGGATCAAGAGCTGACGTAGGTTCATCCAAAAGCAGCACCGTCGGATCACTGACAAGGGCTGCCGCAATTCCCAAGCGCTGTTTCATTCCTCTTGACATTGAATGAATCTTTTCCTTTCCCGTCAGGCCGGCCAGCTTCAAGAGTTCATTCCTCCGCTCACAGGCCGCCTTGTTCCTTCGGTTCATCAACAGAAAATCCATGTATTCTCTTGTGGAAAGATAATCAAAAAAGGCTGGAATATCCGGCAGGTATCCAATCCTGGCTGCCCCCGCCCGAGCCGTACCGTCCACCTGGCATTCCCCCGAATCAGCTTTCGCAAGCCCTGCCACAATGGTGAGCAACGTCGTTTTTCCTGCTCCGTTTTTGCCAATCAGGCCATATATCTGCCCTTTCTTTACTGAAAATGAAACCTCCCGCAATACCGGACGGCCTCCAAAGGACTTGCTGATGTCTCTAATTTCCAGCATATTCTCTCTATCTGTTCTCCTTCCATTTTTTCCAGATGTTCAGTGCGGCCCAGTACGTCATTCCGCCTGCCGTATAGCAGGCCAAATCCCATGGATCTGTCACCGAGGACGGCTTAAAGACCGGCGCAAGGAATTCCCATATTACACCGGCACAGAGACTGACGGTCAAAATCTGCGGCCATTTTTCCAACTCCCGGTTAATTGAAATCAGCAGGAGATTTATATACGAAAGGAAAAGAAGGGGACAAATGAGATCGTTCAGATAACACACCAAAAAGAACCTCACCGCCCCGTGAAAACTCTTTTTTAGCACCAAATTGTTCAAGACATAGAGGACTGCTACAAGGACAATCAGCAGCAGATTCAACGGGCGTTTCTTGATGCTCTCCCCAAATTGCCCCATCTCTCATCCCTCCACAAAACTTGAAAAGCACTGCCAGACTTTTCGCCCAACAGCGCTGTTCTTTATAAAACCATCAAAATTAATGCAGCTACAATAATGGCGCCGACTATTCCCCAAAAGCTCATATTAACTCCCTATTTTTATATTTTTCTTGATCTTTTAATAAATATCTCTCCATTAACATGCAATGCGCAGAGTGCATAGTACTTGAAAGTCCTGTCAAATTTCCATGGGGCATCATCGCAGCACATATTCATACGCCTCATCGCCCAATTGCAGTGTAACCAAAATGGATTTTCCTGATGTGTCTACTTCTACCGGGCATTCTACCAGAGAATGGGTCTTACAGGTCTCAAGAGGAGTAGCCGCTACATAGCTCCCCACCCAGTCAAAATTATTCCCTGTGTCTACTACTGTAAAACCGCTGTATGGATACTGACCGTCATATAATACGGAAGCGGTATAAAGTTCTTCGATACGGATGTCGCGCTGCATGATATTTTTTACATTCGCAGCCACATCCACATATACTTTTCCGCTTTCTGCCGGATAACTCATATATGCGCTGCTGGTGTCAGAAGGAAGCACCTCGTAAGATAATGCTACTCCTGTCAGCGTAAATTCATATTCATCTGTAGAAATAGTATCTCCGATTGCAATTGGCAGTGCGGCCGCTTCTGTGCTTTCCTCAACAGATTCAGGTGTCCCGGCGGCTTCTGTTTGTCCTCCTTCACCTGTCCCCTGCGTATTCCCCAAGGCCTCCGGAATTGAGAAGCTTACCTCCAGGGACACATTGCCCGATTCCAGTTCCTCCACGCCGCTGAAGTCTCCTTCTAAGCCATACAGTTCATCCAGAGATTCCAGAGCCGTATGTTCCGGTTTTGTATCTCTGGCGACCCGGAAACTGTAATTTGCGGACTTGCCCGGAGCCGGGTTGATGCTTCCATCCTGCATGGATACATACAGTTCTTCTCCATCTAAGTAAAAGCCATCCGGGTTCAGGAAAAATTCATGGTCCGTCTTATTAGTCGCTTTGATCGTAATAGACTTCTCATTCTGCTCCCCTTCGCTCCAATTGACATCCTCCGCATAAAAATTGACCAGCTCGATCGTCAAAATGTCGTTATCTACCAATGTCACATTTTCGAAAGAAATAAGATCCTCATCTTCCGCCTCTGTTTCCTCCGCTGATTCTGTCTGCGTCTCGCTCTCCGCTTCCTGGCCGGATTCCTCTGCTGCCGTCTCTGTAGTTTCTGAAACCGCTGTTGATTCCTGGCCGCCGCAGGCTGCCAAAGACAGCATAACCGCCGATGCCACTGCCGCTGTAAAAAATTTTCTCATACGTGTTTTTCTCCTCCTTCTTTTGTTGTTTCCCACATCTTGGCAATTATGGAAAACTCTCTATCAAAGAATAATTGTATTGATGCGCTCCATAAAATACAATGCGCTGACTGCATAGTCTTGGACAATAACGGGCTGATGTCAGAAATCTCCCCAAAAGCCAAAAGAAAAAACGATTTTGAGTTGATTTTTTTCAGAAAATTCGATACAATCAAGATATGGAACCAGAAAACAATTTAATTTTACAAAAGAAAGGTGAGGTAACGACCAATGTCCAAATACGCAGGAACCAAGACCGAAAAAAATCTTCAGGAGGCATTTGCCGGCGAATCTCAGGCTCGCAATAAGTACACCTATTACGCTTCCGTTGCCAAGAAAGCCGGATATGAGCAGATGGCTGCTCTCTATCTGGAGACCGCGGACCAGGAGAAGGAGCACGCGAAGATGTGGTTTAAGGAGCTTCATGGAGGTGCTGTCAGCAATGACATCGCGGAAAATCTAAAGGACGCTGCTGCCGGTGAGAACTTTGAGTGGACCGACATGTACGCTCGTATGGCCAGAGAGGCCAGAGAAGAGGGTTTTGAAGAGCTGGCTGTGAAATTCGAGCTGGTTGCGCAGGTGGAGGCTGCTCATGAGAAGCGCTACCTGAAGCTTCTGGACAGTCTGAAAAATGACAAGACCTTCAAGGGCGATGCCCCTCTGGGCTGGAAGTGCAGAAACTGCGGATATATCCACGAGGGACCTGAGGCACCCAATGTTTGTCCCTGCTGCGCTCATCCCAAGGCTTACTTTGAGAGAAAGGTTGAGAATTACTAATTCTCCTTTTTGTACAGAATTTCAGATCTGTTAAAAAATATATTACAATCTCATTAAATCTATTGACAGCTCCTTCTGTTTTTTCATACAATAGGTTTAAGCTGCCAAATGGGAAATCATGATATACGATACGAGGCATATCCTAGCCGCATCTTTTTCAGAGGGCGGCGGGTTATGCCTTTTTTAATTGTTATGTATAGATACGCTTTTCCATGGAAAGGAATTCAGTATGGAGACTGCAAAACGAAAAGCATTTATTATCAATTTTATTTATTTTGCCATTATCCTGGCTCTGGCCGTTGCCGCTTTAAAATATCTGTTGCCTATGGCCATGCCTTTTGTAATGGGCTTTGTAATTGCCTACCTGCTTCAGGGTCCCAGAAATTTTCTGGCAGGCAAATTAGGAATCAGCAAAAAAGTGGTAGCCATTGTCTTAGTCCTGGTTTTTTACACAATCATTGGACTTCTGATTACTTTAATCGGTTTCAAAGCAGTAGGATTCGCAGGCACCCTGGTACGCAGCCTGCCCTCCTTCTACAGCGGTCAGGTTGAGCCAGTTATCCTTGAAATTTTTCATAATTTAGAAGGCTGGATGACCCAGCTGGATCCGTCCTTTGTAACCTATCTTACTGATATGTTCACCCGGACCCTTTCTTCTCTGGGGGATATGGTATCCGGCCTTTCCATCAGCGCTATGGGGTATCTCTCCGGTCTGGCTTACGCAGTACCCGGCGGCTTTGTCAAGCTGGTGCTGCTGATTATCTCCACATTTTTTATCGCAGTGGATTACGACCAGCTTATGGGCTTTTGTTTGCGTCAGCTGAGCACCCGTTCCAAAAAAGTAGTTCTTCAGATCAAGGAGTATGTAATCGGCACGCTCTTTGTCTGCATCCGATCCTATGCGCTGATTATGAGCCTGACCTTTGTAGAATTGTCCATCGGTCTGACCATTATCCATGTCCCCAATTCCGTGATCATCGCTCTGCTGATCGCTATCTTTGATATCCTTCCGGTTCTGGGGACCGGCGGCATCATGATTCCCTGGGTGGTTATTTCCGCCTTCAGCGGAGATTATCCCCTGGCCCTTGGTCTGTTGATCGTCTATGTGGTGATCACCATTATCCGGAATATCTTGGAGCCAAAAATCGTAGGGAGTCAGATCGGCCTGCATCCTGTCATTACCCTTTGCAGCATGTTTATCGGCGTACAGCTTTTCGGAGTTATCGGCCTCTTTGGCTTCCCCATCGGGCTCTCCCTGCTGCGCTACCTTAATGAAAACGGAACCATTCACCTCTATAAAATGGAAGACCCCAGACAGGAAACCCTGCCCGGGGAAAGCGAGTTATAAATCTTCCTTTTCCTCGTCCATATACCGGTTCTGATTGTACATCAAATGGTAAGTCATGGCCTCCTGGGCTTCCACTGCCTTTTTCTCCCGGATAGCCCGGAAGATTGCGCGGTGGGAGGCCAGGGTCTGCACGTATTCCGTTTCCCGGACGGTGCTGGCAAAAATCCGGACTCCCTCCGTTATCACCGGTACCAGGTTGGACATCACCGTATTGTGGCTGCAGGCCGCAATCTGGGCGTGGAACTGGGAGTCCTTCTGGGAATAATCTTCCCTGCGCCGGATTAGTTCTTCCACCTCTAAAAGAATCTCTTCCAGCTTTTTGATGTCCTCCTCATCGGCATTCTGGGCCGCAAGGGCGGCGATGGGCGGCTCCAGCATCACCCGAATCTGGAGCAGGTCCCTGGTCAGTTTCCGCCTGTCCTCCATCATGGCAAATCCCAGCGGGTCGTCCGGAATCCCGTTCTTTTCCGAGATAAAGGTTCCCGCTCCCTGGCGAATGGTGACAATATTGCGGGATACCAGAATCCGCAGGGCTTCCCGGACGGTATTGCGGCCCGCACCCAGAAGCTGGCACAGCTCCATCTCCGTGGGAAGTTTGTCCCCCGCCGTGTACCCTCTCTCATGAATCATATCCAGCAGCTTTTCCGCCGTCTTCTCACCCAGAGTCTGCTTCTCCATGGCTCCTCCTGTTCTCATTCCTTTATACTTTTACAATGTGATATCCCGCCGCCTTGGACAGCCGGTTCATGATGGCCTGCCCCAGATGGTCCTCCGGAAAGCTTTCCGAAAAAATGTAATCTGCTTTCAGGTCGTCAAATTCCCTTAAAAGGGCGTAGAGATTGTGGGCCACCGTTTCCCTCCTCGTTCGGGAGCCAATGCTCCTCACCAGTCCCTTGGGATACGTCTGCCTGGACTCATCGGTACAGATGATTCCCACCCGGAACCCTTCCGCCAGCTTCTCCTCTGCCAGCTGGCGCACCTTTTCGGTCATGCGCTCCAGGCTGTCCGGACTTTCCATATCCCCGTCCTCCGGCTCCACCAGAGTCAAATCCGCCTTGGGCGCATAGTGCTTGTACTTCATACCCGGCGCCTTGGGGCGCAAATCGGCGGACACGGGGCCGAGAATGGCAGGGTCAATCTGCACCTCCCCCAGGACCTCTTCCAGCATCTCCATGGTGATGGCTCCCGGCCTCAGGACTGTGGGCGTCTCCACGGAAACGTCCACGATGGTGGATTCCACACCGATTCCCACCGGGCCTCCGTCAATAATCATATCGATTCTTCCGTCCATATCGTGAAGTACATGCTGGGCCGTGGTAGGACTGGGACGGCCGGAGGTGTTGGCGCTGGGCGCCGCCACCGGCACCCCCGCCAGGGCAATCAGACGGTTTGCCACCGGGTCGCTTGGCATCCGCACCGCTACCGTATCCAGTCCCCCTGTTGTCCCGTAGGGAACCAAATCGCTTTTAGGAAAAATCAGAGTCATGGGGCCGGGCCAGAAGGCGTCCATCAGCTTTTTCGCTTTCTCTGATACCTGGGATACCAGGGGGTAAACCTCCTCCATGGCGGAAACATGGGCAATCAGCGGGTTGTCCGAAGGACGCCCTTTAGCCTCGTATATTTTCCTGGCCGCTTCCTCGTCCAGGGCGTTGGCTCCCAGCCCGTAGACGGTTTCCGTGGGGAACGCTACAAGGCCGCCTTCTCTGAGAATCCTGGCGCCTTCTAACAATTCCTCGTCCCTGGGTTTTTGGGGGTATTCTATCTCAATTATCTTTGTCTTCATTTTGCCGTACCACTCTTTCGTTCTCAATCTTCTATCAAATCGTATCTGCGGCAGTCTGCCGATGGTATGTATTATAAACCGAATGGGAAGTGAAATCAATCTGTGAGCGAGAAAACGAGCGCAGTAAAAAAGGCTGCCGCACCAATTATTTGAACTGCTCCCTGTCAAGTAGACAGATGAAAAAATAAAATTTTTCTATCTCCAGCCGTAGTTGTACGGTTGGAGATATTTTTATGCGGATTTGGTTTGCAGGTAGTGCCTGTATTCTAAAGGTGTCATGCAATTAAGCCGTTTTTGATATCGTGAGCCATTATAGTACCCTATATAGTCAATCACTGCCTGTTTCAGTTCCTCATAGGAAGCAAATGCCTTTAAGTAATACACTTCGGTTTTCAGCATTCCCCAGAACGCTTCCATTGGGCCATTGTCAATACAGCGGGATACTCTGGACATGCTCTGGGTCATCCCTGCATCGTCCAACTTTTTCTTAAATGCTTTTGAGGTATATTGATACCCCCGGTCACTGTGAAAGATTGGTTTTCACCCAAATCCAGTATAGCGCTTAAATACGCTTTGCTGCTGACACCATATTTCATTTCTGTCACGTCGGTAAGCCACTTTTCTCCGAAGTTTTCTGCTGAAAATTCCCTGTTCAACACATTTTCGGCAGTTACCTGAGGAGTGGATTTTATATAATTTTTCCTTTTTCTGCGGCATACGGATTTCAAACCTAAAATCTGCATCAGCCTGTAAATGCGCTTTTGATTTACATGAAAATCATTCTCCCGGTTCAGTTTTATTGTCATTTGACGATAGCCTAAGATTCCGTTCTTTTCCTCATATGCCTCTTTTATCAGTGGCAGAAGCTGACCGTTAAACTGCTCATTTTTGCTTTCCTTACGATTTAGCCACTTATAATACGATGAACGTGGAATTCCTGCAAAGACGCATAATTCAGAAATAGAACAGCCAGTTTCGTCATGTGTTTCCTGTATTGCACGGTAGATCGTTTCATTCTGTATCTGGCTTAAAACCGCCTCCTTTCTATCTCTCCGAGTTTTTTTAAGAATGCCATCTCCATTTCCTGTCGCTTGTTCTGAGTCTTTAGAAGCTTGTTTTCTGCCCGGAGCTTTTCCAGTTCAGTCATTTCAGCCTCCGGCTTTGTTCGGCCGCGCTTATCCGTTAGCGACTCCACTCCTTGTGCTTCATACTTCCTTACCCATGAATAGACTTGCTGATAGGATACCTGATAGGTATCCGCTGCTAATTGATAGTCTTTATGATTTTCTATACAAAAAGATACAATTTCAATTCTTTCTTCATATGTTGTTTTGCGGCCCTTTGTCATGATCGTAGTTCCTCCCGTTTTAGAACCCCGTATAGTTCTACGATCATTATACTGCAAGACCCACTTTATGACAGTATCAAAAGAAGGAATATTATAACGGACACAAAGTTCTGCATAACTGCCTTCACCAGCCAGATAAGCCCGTATCACTTCTTGTTTAAAGGATTTGCTATAATGCTTTTTTGTATGGTTTGGAAGAAGTGCCGCATCTCCTCCGGCGTTGTATTTTGCGATCCACTTGCGGACACTGGTGTCTCCAACGCCATATTTCCGTGCGATATCTCGTAAAGATAATACTCCTTGTAAATACTCATGGACAGCTCTGAGTTTCTCTTCTTGTGACAATGATGATGCCAGAGGCTTTTTGTAAAAGGCTTGTTCCCCATCTATCTTGTAACGGTCTACCCATCTTCGAATACTGGTATCTGTAACTCCATATTTATCCGCAATAGAGTAGGTACTACCTTCACCTGAAAGGTATTCCTTTACCGCCCAGAGCTTTTCTTCTGGCGATAATTCTTTTGCATTTTCAGACATAAAATATACTCCCTCCTAAGTGACAAGTTTTTGTTATTTCACTTGTCTACCTAGAAGGGAGCATATCAATTGTATTACAGATATCACGGAGATCCCGGCGCGCAATGGGAAACTGTATGTATCTGCGATTTTCGACTGCTTTGATCTTAGCGTCCTCGGTCTGTCAATGGGGACAAACATGAAAGCAGATCTGTGTATCCAAACACTGGAAAATGCCCTGACTGCATATCCCGCATTGGAAGGAGCGATCATCCACAGTGACCGTGGGACACAGTATACCAGTGAGTCTTACCGCCAGACCATCCGGGAGCACCACATCCACCAAAGCATGAACAGTGCAGGAGGACGCTGCCATGATAATGCACGCTGTGAGAGTATGTGGGCCAGAATGAAGACAGAGCTCCTTTATGACCGCTATGACACAAGGCAGATGACGGTAGAGGAATTAAAGGCGCTCATTTGGAGATACTTCCTCAGCTACTGGAATAACCGGAGGATCTGCTCTGCCAATGGCGGGCTTCCTCCCATGATAAAACGCAGACAGTATTATGAGGATTTGGAACTGGTAGCATAGTCAGTGATATCCTTGAAATAAATGTGTCAACTAATCTTGACAATATCAACTGGTTTTTTATCTTCAAATGCGGCATCCAACTCCTTGATTGTTTTAAGATGTTCGCTTTTAGCCAGTTCTATTTGATGAATTGTTTCAGCAATCCTTTCAGAAAGGCTTTTCACTTCTTCTTACCTTGCAGATTAAGCTTACGAAAGACATTTTTTTGAATTTTGATAAGTCCATATATAAGGAAGCATAATAACCCAATTACGATAATCCCATCTATCATTAAAGCATAGGGATGTGTAGATAGTTCTAAAATAGTTTTAAACCAATTTGTGGGTAAAGTTAACACATAGCTTTTCCACTGATTGAAACACACAAAATAGACAATTGCAGTTAAAAGGGCAATAGTCTCCAATGTTTTTGCTATAACACTGCCAGTGCTAATTTTCTTTTTTACTCTGAAATTGGTTTGAGGAATTTTATCTGATGGAATCTGATGTATTAGCTGATTTAAAATTTTCCCCTCTAAAACGGATTCCCTAACCTCTGGTTCATCTTTTCCACTTGGTGATTGAAAATGTGCAAGTGAAATATGCAGAAAGCGTAAGCCACTATGATTTTTCTTATATGAAGCCAAAACGCTACTATTTCCGGCACTATATGCACCGGAAATAGCTACTTTTTTAATATCAGGATTTTGAAATACATAATCTATTGCTTCCTCATAAACAGCTAAATCCACATCATCAGTTGGTGTTAGCCTCTCGAATTTATATTTGCTTTCTGCCATATTCGTCACATTCTCTCGTTTCAATACTCAGCACTAAGCAAAAAATCCGCCAAATGCACGATCTTCACGCCATTGATATTTCCTGCCGCCAACTCATCCAGCGTTACCACATATTTCGGATAGTGGTCTTTGATTTCGAGGAGATTGACAACCTCCCGATCCGATTCCTCCGGCAACCTGCGACAAACCTGAACGTAGATACGCTCGTCACGCTGTACTGCCACAAAATCAATCTCTTTCGTTTCATTCTTCCCGATGTAGACCTCATAGCCTCGCCGCCGCAGTTCAAAATACACGATGTTTTCCAGCATAGCGGCAATAGACTTCGGATTAAAGCCCATGATGCAGTATTTCAGAGAAGCGTCTGCCAGATAGAATTTTTCCTGGGTTTTCAGCACGGATTTTCCATGCAAGTCATATCGCTGGCAGCGATAGATCACAAACGCCTTTTCCAGCCAGTTCAGATAGTTATAAACTGCTTCGACGGACAGAGAACGCCCCTCGCTTTTGAGAAACTTCGCAATGGCATTGGCTGAAAAGGTCTTACCGACATTTTCCACGATATACTTTACAACACGGTTGAATAAATCGAAATTCATAATATTGTGCCGCTTTGTAATATCGTTGGTAATCACAGAGTTATAGATTCCCTCCACGATCTGATAGGCCGAGCGTTCGTCAAAGCTACCGAGCGCCACAATCGGGAAACCGCCCAACCGCAGATATTCGTTTAATAGCTCCTTTGGGGAACGGGAATCTGATTTTTTGAAATCCAAATATTCAGCAAAAGATAGCGTATAAACCGGAATGGAGATATATCGCCCCGTCAAATAGGTCGAAATCTCGCTCGACATCAGCTTGGAATTGGAACCAGTCACATAAATATCGGTATTGGCATTTTCCAGCAGGCTATTGACCGCTTTTTCCCAACCGTCGATTTCCTGCACTTCGTCCAGCAGCAGATAGTAGCGCCCATCGTCGGTCATCTGTTCTTTAATGCCCTGACACATATCCTTGTCGGTCATTCCGTCGTCAAAATCCTCCGACGTATAGCGCATACTGATAATGTGGTCTGCGGCAATCCCGCTTTTCAGCAGATCGTCCCGCAGCATATCCAAAATCGTAGATTTGCCGCAGCGCCGGATTCCCGCCAGTATCTTAACAAGCGGAACATCGCGGTAGGTTTTCAGCTTATTCATATATTGTGGTCGGATAATCATATCGTTCGCCTCCTTGTTCCTGACTAATAGTATAGCGAAAAGCTTCAAGAATATCAATAGTTTTTACTGTCAATCCGTAAAAACTTATTTATTGTCAAGACTTTTTCGGGACACAAATAAATTTGAGTATGTAAAAGGGGTTGTCGGTTAATACCGATTTTTAGCCCCTGACATACAGGGAAGAGACAATCCCTGAAAATTTAGACTGGATTGTCGTTAGCCATCTTTTTCTCTTTTACGCTTTCATTATATAGAGTAGGAACGCTGTACGGCAAATGCGCAATTCTTTCAACCAATCAGCACTTGTGCGGCATCTATATCAAGGCAAATGCTGCGATCAGCAATTTCTCTTGGCGCATAAGATTGTCCTTTATTGATACAGGCATATTTTGCTTTGGGATTTTTATACACCTGCTGCCAAAAATTATACTTAATTATGCCAGGTGTGTTCATTCCAACGCCCAGCTCTAAATAGAGAACAGGTGTATTTTTATGCCGCCGGACAAAATCATCATAACGCCCTGCGGCAATATACCACCCCTCATCTTGAACAAAAGTATTATCCGCCCTAAGATTCATGGCCATGGGCGCGCCGCATTTTGGACAATGAGGAACCAGCTCAGCGGGAACAGACATCTTTGGCAGATTGCCGGCAGGCAGTTCCAGCCCCCGGTCTGTTATTTGAAACCCTTGGGCCTCCACCATCTGGCGAACAACATCTTGGTTATCGTATGCCTTGTCGTGGCAGGGCTTAGAGCACTGCCACAGACCGTAATCTCCCTGAGTATAAAACAGGCGGTGCTTGTCAAATCCGACTTTTTGAAAGCAGTGGTCCACATTGGTGGTGAGCACAAAATAGTCTTTATCCTTTACCAGCTCCAGCAGGTTTTGGTACACCGGCTTGGGCGGGTCGCAATAGCGGTTGAGGAAAACAAACCGGCTCCAGTAGGCCCAATGCTCCTCCAGGGTGGGGAATGGATAAAATCCCCCGGAATACATATCGTGAAAACCGTATTTTTCTTCAAAGTCGGCAAAATAGCGATGGAATTGTTCTCCGCCATAAGCAAAGCCAGCGGATGCCGAAAGACCTGCCCCGGCGCCGATTAAAATAGTATCTGCCTGCTTTAATGCCTCTTGAAGCGCAATAACCTTTTGCTCTGCTTTTCTTTCAGTTCTTAACATCTGGATACCCCCAGGAGCTTTTGATAAATGTGCAAGTCCACATCCTTAAACACATTGAAGATAACCCGAATGTCCGGCTTCTGTGTAGTCAAAAAGGAGGTCACCGTTTGAACCGCAATCTCAGCGGCCTTTTCATTGGGAAAGTGAAATTCCCCGGTGGAAATACAGCAAAAAGCAATGCTCCGGCAGTCGTTTTCCACGGCCAGTTTCAGGCAGGAACGGTAACAGGAGGCCAGGGCCTCACAATCCTGTTCGCTGACCGGCCCATAGATAATCGGCCCCACAGTATGCAGGATGTATTTGCTGGGCAAATTGAAGGCTGGCGTGATCTTTGCTTGTCCCGTGGGTTCCTCATGGCCCTGCTTGTTCATAATATCATAGCAGTAGAGCCGTAATTGGATTCCGCTCCTCGTGCCAACGATGTTATCAATGCAGGAATGGAGAGGGTGGAAACAGCCCAACATTCCGCTGTTTGCGGCATTCACGATTGCGTCCACTTTTAAGGTCGTAATATCTCCCTGCCACAATACCAGCCGAGAATCTCTGGGGATGGAGGGCAGCTTCGCACCGTCCGTAATGCCACGTTTGTCCCGCTCGTATTGCAGGTACTCGTCTTGTACTTGGAGAAAGTCACGGCTGATCGGCTTTGGCATACGCACATTCATCAAACTGCGCAGTAAATTTTTCTGTTCCTGCTCATCGGAGGGAACAGAGATACCTTTGTACCTCTCATCTTCAGCCAGTAACTCTTTGATTAAATAGATTCGCTGTTCACCGTGCGTCATTGCTGCACACTCCTTTCTATGGTTTATCATACCGCTCCAGGCCGGAGACGTAAAGTACGCACAAATTTGTGCCTCAGTTACCGGAAGGAAACCATCCCTCATCCTGCCATTGTCCGATTCGTCTTTTCAGGTATTCCACAAAGGCCCCCATTAACGGAGACATGGTCTGATTCCGCTTCCATACCAGAATGGTACTGCTTTCAAGCCGAGGACGCAGGGGAATAAAACGCAGTCCCTCATAGCTGCAGTCCTTTTTCAGATTCAGGAAATCCCCTCCGTTCCTCTTTCAATGGAAACCGGATAAATTCATACTTCTCGATTTCCACCGGCTCCAGCAAAAATCCAATATCCAGGATTCCCTGCTCAATCCGTTCCTTAATGTGATCCGAGTTGCCGTCATACAGCTCGTACCGCACGTCAGGATGATCCCGCTGAAAATCTGTCAAGATTCCTGAAAAAAGGCGGCTGCTCCGATATTCTCCGCTCCCGATGGAAATTTCTCCGCTTAGCTTTTCTCTCCTGGCAACCTCCCGCTTTGTTTTTTCCGCCAGGGACACCAGCTCCTGAGCTCTTCTCTTCAAAAGCTGTCCCTGTGGCGTCAGGACAATGCTGTGATTTTTCCGTATAAAGAGCTTTACCCCCAGTTCGTCCTCCAGCTGCATAAGCTGCCTGGAAAGGGTAGGCTGAGTAATGTGAAGCAAGGCCGCCGCCTTCGTGATATTCTCCTCCCGGGCAGCCATCAGAAAATACTCCAACACGCGAATTTCCATGCTGTAATCCTCCATATTTAAAGAGAGGGTTCCTGGCTGGTACCAGACCCTCTCCTGAACAATCAGCTAATGTTTACTTGTTCATCTGTCAGGCCAGATATTTTTTCGCGATTTCCTTCGCATCCTCTTCATGGCCTTCAATCCACTCCTGATAATTCATGCCGGAATTCTCGACGGCTTTTCCCAATTCCACCAGGAAGGCCGGAATCTGTTCCTGAAGCATCACTCCTACCTGCTCTCCCATCCGCTCATGTCCCTGGAGATCACATCCTCCAAAGTGAAGGGTAAACGCCGGGTGAGGCACCTTGTCAATCATCTTTACGCCTCCATGAAAACCAATGGCTCCAATCTGGTGGGTCCCGCAGGAGGAGGGGCAGCCGGAAATGTGAATTTGAGGCAGGGCCTCTGCTCCCAGACCGGCTTCTCTCACCGCCTGAATCGACTCCCCCAATAAGGCCTGGGAATCCCGCACACCTACCTGGCAGATGCTGGCGCCGATACATGCCACCGACTCCTCAAAATCGCTGCAGGCTCCGTCGTTTAAGACTTCCATCACCTTTTTCGCCTCATTGCCCGTCAGGTTAATCACATACATTCCCTCGTCCGGTGTCAGACGGACCTCCACCTCTTCCATGGGCGCAATCACCTCATAAAGGCGGGCAAAGATATCGATTTTAGGGGTCCCGCCAATCGGATGGTATTTTACCGCATACAGCCCAGGCTGTTTCTGGCAGACCACTCCCCGTCCCTCCGCCGCGGAACCGTCCCCTTTCTTGGTCCACTGGGGCAACTCCAGCTTCAAATCCAGATCCTCACCGGAATCAAACACGCCCTGAAGCTTTTCCTGATAAGCCTTTACATAGCCTTCCTGTCCCAGGGTATCCTGCATATACCGGGTTCTGGCCTTGGCTCTCTGCTCGTAATTTCCATAAGCAATGAAGGTCTCCCACATAGCCCGAATATAATACAGAATCCTGGAGGCCTCTGCCGCCTCCGCTACAAGAAGCCCCATCTTTGGATTGTTTCCCAGGCCTCCGGCACTGTAAACATCAAATTTTCCGTCTGGCCGCGCTACAAAGCCCAAATCCCGGAAGGTGGCGTGAGGAATATTTTCCGGGCTGTTGGAAAAGCAGACCTTCAGTTTTCTGGGCAACTTCGGCCCTTTAATAAAGGTCATCAAATACTCGCCGGCTGCCTCTGCATATGGCAGAACATCGAAATACTCGCCTTGCTCCACACCGGAAAGTGGGGAAACCATCACATTTCTGGGGAAATCCCCTCCTCCTCCTCTGGTGACAATGCCATGGTCTAAGGCCTTCTCCATAATCATGCACACCTGCTTTTCATCCAGATTATGCAGCTGTACCGTCTGGCAGGTGGTCAGATGCGCCTTGTCCACCCCGTAGGCTTCGATGCTGTCCGCAATAAATTTCAGTTTGTCCTTGCTTATGCGTCCTCCCGGCATACGCAGACGCAGCATACTGGCCTTACCGCCTCTCTGAGCATAGCTTCCGAACCCGCCGGAAAAGCCCTTATAGGCCCCTTTATCCAGCTCTCCCGCATAAAACTGACGGGTTTTTTCCCGAAATTCTTCCAAATCCGCTTTCCATACTTCCGGTTCAATTTTCTTCATTGGCATTTTCTCCTCCATCTTCTTTCTGATTTTGATTTAATACCTCTTTTGCCGCCGCCTGTACCTGGTTGTCATCCTGAGGCTCTACTACCGCCTGAGTCTGAAGCTCCTCGTCTAACTCCACCTCCACATCCGGCTCGATTCCCTTGCCGTGAAGATCATAACCGCTGGGAGTATAGTAATGGGCCACGGTAATCTTTATAGCAGATCCGTCCCCCAGAGGAATCAGATTCTGGACAATTCCCTTTCCAAAGCTGGTGGTACCCACCACTACTGCCCGGTCATAATCCATCAGGGCGCCGGTCAATACCTCGGCGGCGCTGGCAGATTCCCCATTGACCAGCACTGCCACCGGTACATCCAGCGCATGTCCGTCCGAAGCGGTATAATGCTCCCCTTCCTGATTCTTATCCTCCGTGTATACGATCATGGTCTTTCCCTCTCCCTGATCGTACTCCGTCAAATCATCCGGCAGCAGATAGTCGGCAATCTCCACCGCGCTGTCCAGAACGCCTCCCGGGTTATTGCGCAAATCCAGCACCAGTCCTTTCATCCCCTGAGACTCCAAATCATCTACCGCCGCCTTAAACTGTTCCGTAGTAATCAAGTCAAACTGGGTAATCAGAATATATCCTATCTCATTGTCCAGCATCTCATGCTCCACCGTCGGCACCTCGATACTGCGCCGGGTTACTGTCAAATCCACGTATTCATTTTTCTCCTGCCGGAAAACGGTGATGGCCACATCAGTACCCTCTTCCCCCTTGATATAATTATTTACCAGAATAGACAGATCCTCTCCCTGGACAGGATGTCCGTCCACCTCATAAAGAATGTCTCCCGGAAGCATGCCGCTCTCGTAGGCCGGCGAATTTTCAAAAACCCGCACCACCGTACACAGCCCCGTCATCCGATTCTGGCTGAGCATGGCTCCGATTCCGGAGTAAATCCCCTCCGTATCCGTCTGAAGCTCTTCAAAATCCTCCTGAGTATAATAGGCAGAGTAAGGATCTTCCAAACCGGCCATCATTCCGATATAGATATAATCCTCCACCTGCTCCAGATCCTCTTCGTAGAGAAAATATTGGTCGATAATCTGCTGGATTAAAGACATCTTCGCATTGATGCTGTCGTAATCCAGATCCCTCTCTTCCCCGGCGTTTGTAATCCCGGGCTGTTCCTGCACAACGCCGCCCTGACCCATAGCGCTTCTCACGAAGAGATAAATCCCTAAGGACATGCCCACAATCACAAGGCCCGCAAAGGCAGTCACCAGCGCTCCGGTCAGAACCCCGGTCCAAAAGCGGTTTTTATTCTGTTCCATTCCATACCTCTCATCATCGCTGTTATTCTTCTGATTTTTCACGTTCTGTCTCCTGTCCTTTCCTTTCTATAGCCGTCCTGTTTGTACCTGACAGCAGCTTAGGCTAATGGTCCTGCCGGTACGCTAAGGACTCACATAGCTCAGCGGGTTCACATAGCTTCCCCCTGACCGGATCCCAAAATGCAGATGCGGCCCGGTAGAATACCCGGTGGAACCCACCTTCCCGATTACCTGTCCCTGAGATACCTCCTCTCCCTGGGATACCAGCAGTTGGGAACAGTGCATATATACCGTACTCACCCCGCCGCCATGGTCAATCATGATATAGTTCCCGGCCGAATAGCTGTATGTAGCGATTACTACCTGACCGGAAGCAGCCGCCAGAATATCCGCTCCTGAGGAAGCGCCGATATCAACCCCCTTATGGTTGCTGGAAGCCCCCTCTGTGGGAGATTCCCGGTCCCCGAAGCTGGAGGTGATTCTGCTGCTGGAGGGGCAGGGCCATATAAAGCTAATATTCCCTAAATCCTTTACCGTATACGTTTTTCCGGCTTCCTGGGCCTTTTTGCGCTCTTCCTCCTCCCGTCGCCTCATTTCTTCCTCGATCTGTCGCATCAGCTGCTCCTGAGCTTCAATATCCGCCTGGTATTCCTCCAGATCCGCCTGAGCGGAGGCAATCTGATTGTTGTAGGAAGCCAGCTCCGCTTCCTTGTCTGCCATCAGCTGCTCCACCGAATTCTGCTTCGCCTCCGTTTCCTCCTGAAGGCTTAAAAGCTCACTGTGTTCGGCTTCCAGAGCCTGTTCCTGAGCCTCCACCTGGCCTTTCACCTGGCGGTACTGCTCCAGCATATCCCGGTCGTACTTTGTAATCTGATTCACATATTCCGTCCGGTTTAAAAGCTGCTCCACGCTCTCTGACTGCAAAATCAAATCCAAAAAGGCCGTATCTCCCGCCTCGTACATATATTTGATACGAAGCTTCATGGATTCATACTGGCTGCTCTCCCTCTCCCTGGCGGCCTCAAGCTCCAGGCCCGCCTGATGGATTTCCTCCTCCTTGGCCAGGATATCCTCGCTCAGTGCCGTCAGCTGCCCGTTCAGCTCATTGAGATTGGCGTCCAGGGAGCGGACATAAGCCGCTGTATCCTCCTTCAAAGCCTCCAGCTCCTTTAAGGTTTGCTCTGTCCTGGCCATCTCCTCTTCCAGAACACTGACCCTTCCCTGGGCCTCTTCCATCTCCTGGCTTCCCACCTCGCCGTAAGCAAGAAAGCTTCCTGCCCCCAGGCAGAGAGCAAGCACAGCCGTCAGTTCCCTCCACCGAAGTCTTTTATCCTTTCGGCTTCTCTTTCTTTTCTCCATTCTATTCTGGTATTTTCCCGGTTCTCTCATAGCTGCCCTTCCCTGTCTCTATACCCTCAGGTGTCTTCGAATCGTAAAAAAGCTGACGAAAAATCCTATTCCCACGCCCAGACACATAGCCACACCCGCCATATAAGGAAACAGAATTCCCATAGACAGAGGTACGAATACATCGGTCACAATCTGGAAATGGGAGGTCATATAGGAAACCGCCCTGCCATAGAGAATATACATGCCGCCCAAGGGAATCAGCGCTCCCAAAAGGCCCAGCAGCACCCCTTCCACCACAAAGGGCGCCCGGATCATAAAATTAGTAGCTCCGATAAGGCGCATAATCTCATTTTCCCTGCGTCTGAAGGCAGCTGCCGTTGAAATAGTATTGCTGATTAAAAATACAGCCACAGCCAGAAGCACCGCGATCATCACCAGAGACAGAATTCCCACGATTTTTCCCGCTGTAGAAAGTCCCATGGCCGCAGTATCAGAGGAGTTCACCTTCCGCACTCCATCCATGGCGTTCAGTCTGGACACTACCCGGCTCTGGCTTTCAATATCATTCAGGTAAATCGTATAAGAAGCGGAGCCAGCCAGAGGATTGTCTTCCTCAAAGCTGGCCGCCAGCTCCTCATCCCCCTGAAAATAGACTTCCTTAAAAGATTCCCAGGCTTCTTGGGCTGAGGTAAATATCATTTCCCGCACCTCTCCCCAGGTAGCAATTTGATCCCCTAAGGCCGCTATGCTCTCATCATCCAGCCCATCGTCGAAAAATACGGTAATTCCCAGAGTATTCTGAGCAGTCAGGGCCGCGTTTCTCACATTGGCGGCAATGGCAAAAAACAGGCAGAACAAAAAAATACATGCAGAAATTGTCGCCATGGAAGCCAGCGAAAACAAAATATTTCTGCATATATTCACAATTCCCTGTTTCACACAATAAGCAAATGTGCTAATTCTCATTTCTGCGCCGCCTTTCTCCCCGCCGAAGAGCCGACCACTGCAGGGCCGTATCCCCGATCATGGACCCCCGGTCCATTGTAATGACGCGCTTTCCCATCTCCTTCACCAGTTCCTGGCTGTGGGTAATTACCAGAACTGTGGTGCCTCCCCGGTTGATCTCATCCAGAAGCATCATAATCTCTCTGGCCGTATCATGGTCCAGATTTCCTGTCGGCTCGTCCGCCAGCAGTACCCTGGGCCGGTTGATCAAAGCCCTCGCGATGGCTACCCTCTGCTGTTCGCCGCCGGAAAGCTGTCTGGGATAAGCTTTGTACTTGGCAGACAGTCCCACCATCTGAAGCATGCGCGGCACCGACTCCCGAATAGTTCTGGCGGGAACGCCGATCACACGCTGGGCAAAGGCTACATTTTCAAAGACAGTAAGGTCTTTCAGGAGTCTGAAATCCTGAAAGACCACACCTAATCCCCTTCGGTATTTCGGGACGTATCGACGGGGCATCTTCCGCAAATCCATGTCGTTTACCACAATCCGTCCCTTTGTGGGTTCCAGCTCCTTCAGAAGAAGCTTTAACAAAGTACTTTTGCCGGAACCGCTTTTTCCAACAATAAAAACAAATTCCCCGTCCTGTACCGTAAAGCTGACGTTCTTTACAGCCTTACAGCCTGTTTCATAGGTCTTGCTGACCCGTTCCATTTCAATCATGTACTGCTCCGAACAGCCTTAATAATCCAGGCTTTCCATATACCTCATGTATTTTGCCACCATCAGGGCAATCTTGAAGGTGATGGCGTCCTCGAAAACCCGCAGATCCAGACCAGTGCTCTTCTGAAGCTTATCCAGGCGGTACACCAGAGTATTCCGGTGAATATAGAGCTGTCTGGATGTCTCAGATACATTCAGGCTGTTTTCAAAGAACTTATTGATGGTAGTCAGGGTCTCCTCATCAAAATCATCCGGCGACTTTCCGTCAAAGACCTCGCGAATGAACATCTTGCACAGCGGAATAGGCAGCTGATAGATCAGACGGCCGATTCCTAAGTTGTTGTAAGCGATAACGTTCTTATTGCTGTAGAAAATCTTTCCTACATCCAACGCCATCTTCGCTTCCTTATAAGAACGTGAAACCTCCTTAATATCTCCGATAATGGTTCCGTAAGCTACCCGTACCTTGGTCATGGCCTCGGTGTTCAGCATATCCAGAATCGTATTTGCTGTTTTCTCCAGATCCTCGTAGGTTTCTCCCTGTTTTACTTCTTTTACCAGGATGATGTTCTTCTCATCTACAGCAGTGATAAAATCCTTTGTCTTAGCCGCGAACAGGCTGCGGACCGTCTCCAGGGCGTTGGTATCCTTTTCGTTGTGTGTTTCAATAATAAATACCACCCGCTTGGCATCCGTATCTACATGGAGCTTCTTTGCTCGATTGTAGATATCCACCAGCAGCAGATTGTCCAGAAGCAAATTTTTGATAAAATTGTCCTTATCAAACCGTTCCTTATAGGCCACCAGAAGATTCTGAATCTGGAAAGCGGCCAGCTTTCCTACCATATATACATCGTCGCTGGCGCCCCTGGCCAGAAGAATGTACTCCAACTGGTGCTCGTCAAATACCTTAAAAAACTGAAAACCCTGAATCACCTGGCTGTCTGCCGGTGAATCCACAAAGGCCAGAATAGAACTCTCGGATTCCTCCGCATCATTAAATGTAGAGGCAAGCACCTTGCCTTCTGTATCGCAGATACAAAGATCAATCCGCGTAATTCCCTTTAAACCATCTAATGTGGTCTGTAAGATCTGATTTGAAATCATGCTACACGCTCCTTCTTTTCCTAATGTTCGGAGTAATTTATGTTCCTATTTTTCTATTTTAATGCAAAAAAGCAAAAAAAGCAAGGGAATATCTGTCAATATGACAAGAGGTTGTAACCGTTCAGGACGGCTTATCTTCTGATTCAAAATGCCGAATCACCTTAAATCAGATGACACACCCGTCCAAACCGAAGCAGCAATCCTCCCATGGGCATTTCCCGAAGTTCCCGACGGGAGACGATCCGAAGGCGCAGCAAAAGGGCGGCATAAACCACGCAGCCAGCCAGAGCGGCGGCGCACAAACCAAGCGTATTGGAGGGAACCAGGGCATGGACCCCACAGTACACCGCCAGGGAAACTGCTCCCATAACCGCCGAACAGAGGAAAGGTCCCACAAAAGTAGTCCGGACCTCCTGACGGTAGTGAAGAGCCTTGCCGATCGCAGCCCAGTTCAGGGCGCATACCACCAGGGCAAACGTCACATTGCCGATTACCAGGCCGTACACGCCCAGGTTCAGCTGGCTCAGCATAATCCAAACCAACATGATGTGAATTCCCAGAGAGATCGCTGAATGGGTTACGGATTTACGCATCAGATCAATTCCCTGAAGCACCGCGTTGGTCACTGTGGACAGGGAAAAGAATACTACCGCCGACGCTCCCAGCATCAGCAGATTTCTGGTCATCTCCCTTCCGTCCCCGAATACCAGCTGCATTACCGGGGAAGCCAGCACAAACATAGCCACTGAGCAGGGAATTGCTATAAGCATATTGAATTTTATGGTAATATAAATTTTATGGCACACCTCTTTGGGACGTCCCGCCACCCTGGACACCACAATACTTGGAATCATCGAAGCCCCAAGGGAGGAAGCGATGGCCACCGGCACATTGGTAAGAAGGCGGTACTTCCCACCGTAAATACCCAAAAGAGACAGCCTCTCCCCCTCGGAAAAGCCCTTTCCATCCATAATCAGGCCGAACATAGCATTATCCACAGTGCCGCTGAGCTGATATACAAACTGGCTCAGGATGATAGGGGTGAACGTACATATAAGCAGAATCATCACCTGCCGGTAATCCATGGTACAGGGCCTGGACTTTCTTTTTCTTCTGCCGCTTCGGTAAAGGACCATCATAGCGCCCAGGAAAACGAACGCCGCCAGAGCGCCCACCAGGGTTCCTAAGGTTCCTCCCGCCGCTCCGTAGGATAGCGGATTATCGCGGTCCGCAAACCGGTTTAAGAAATCATAGGAGGCCCAGATGCTGACCCCCGCGTGAACCAGCTGCTCGATGATCTGGGATACGGAGGTGGGAATCATATTTCCCCGTCCCTGAAAAAATCCCCGGAACACTCCCATTACCGCAAATACCAGAATAGTAGGAGCCATCACCCGGAGAGGAAGGGCGCTTCCCGGACTCTTAAAAATATTTGCCGCAATAAAATTGGAGCCAAACAGAAGAATGACCGTCATCACCCCGCCCATAAAGGCCCCCAGGGCAATGCCGCAGTGGAATACCCTCTCTGCGTCTCCGTTCTGCCGCTCCTCCCGCTTCTGAGCGATCAGCTTTGACACCGCCAGGGGAAGACTGTAGGAGGACAGAATCAGCCCGATATTATAAATTTCATAGGCTGTATTGTAATATCCGATTCCCTCATCTCCCAAAATGCGGGTCATCGGAATCTTATAAAGCAGCCCAATCAGGCGAACAATAATTCCCGCCGCCGCCAGTATGGTTCCCTGAACCAGGAAGTTATTCTGAGCCTGTCCTTTTTTTCCCGGCATAGCCTCATTCCTCCTTCTTCTTTCGCAAAACCTTCCACCATTTTACATGTTTCCCATATTTTATGCAATATAAATTTTCGCAGAGAAGAGAGCGGACGCTAAATGCCCGCAAAACAAAATATCAGCATGTCTTCTCCGGCGGTGGAAAACACATGCTGATATTTTATGTGAAATATAGGTAACTATTCCGTAGGTCTGCCCACTTTTTATGTAGCCCTTAGTTCAGGATTACCTTCTCGGAATCCTTGTCGAAGATGTGAACCTTCTCCATATCCAGAGCCAGCTTTACATGATCGCCCGGTCTTGCGGTGGTGCGGGGATTTACCTTTGCGGTGAAGTTGGCATCGTCCACATCGAAGTAAAGCAGAACTTCGGAGCCCAGCATCTCGTATACGCGGATGGTCGCCTCGATCACGCTGTTGGGAGACATAGCCAGGAAGGATTCCTCATCATGCAGATCCTCAGGACGGATTCCCAAGGTGACGGTCTTGCCTACATAGCCGGCTTCCTCCAGTCTCTTGCCCTTAACATCAGGAAGAGCAATGGTATGTCCGCCAAAGCTTAAAGTTACCTGGCTTCCGCTCTTGGCAACAGCGGCATCAATCATATTCATCTGAGGAGCTCCGATGAATCCGGCAACAAACTTGTTGCAGGGATTATCATACAGATTCTGAGGAGTATCTACCTGCTGAACCACACCGTCCTTCATAACAACGATTCTGGTTCCCAGGGTCATAGCCTCCGTCTGGTCATGGGTTACATAGATGATGGTAGTTTCCAATCTCTGATGAAGCTTGGAGATCTCTACACGCATCTGGCCTCTCAGCTTTGCATCCAGGTTGGACAACGGCTCGTCCATCAGGAACACCTTGGGCTTACGTACGATTGCGCGTCCCATGGCAACACGCTGTCTCTGGCCACCGGACAACGCCTTCGGCTTACGATCCAGCAGATGCTCCAGATCCAGGATCTTGGCTGCATCATGTACCTTCTTGTCGATCTCGTCCTTAGGGGTCTTTCTCAGCTTCAGACCAAATGCCATATTATCATATACGGACATATGAGGATACAGAGCGTAGTTCTGGAATACCATAGCAATGTCCCGGTCCTTGGGCTCCACATCATTTACCAGTTTGCCGTCGATGTACAGCTCTCCGGAAGAGATATCCTCCAGTCCGGCGATCATACGCAGGGTGGTGGACTTACCGCAGCCGGAAGGACCAACCAGAATGACGAACTCCTTGTCCGGGATTTCCAGATTGAAGTCATTGACCGCAGTGACGTCGCCGGGATAGATTTTGTAAATATGACGCAGGGAAATGCTTGCCATGAAAAGGCCTCCTTTTGTATCAGTTCCGCTAAAAAAACATCAACGAAAGGTGATGTTTTTAACTCATGTACCCATCTTATCATCCTCTGTCCCCTGAGACAAGGGTAAGTAATTGATATATCCTTGATTTTCTCCTTTAAAAAGGGTAAAATCTTGATGGATTATATGAAGAGCCATTGAGGCGTCAAGGGGGCGGAGAAATGGAAGAGGAAAGCTTGGCTATGCAGGCAAAGCGGCTGATTGAAGAAGAGTATCCTTATCTGGATGGAGTGGAGGATCTGGCGGACCGCATTGCGGTGAGCAAATGCCATCTGATCCGTTTGTTTACCCGGGAATTCGGCATCTCGCCGGGGCAATATCTGATCAAAGTGCGCATCAACGCGGCCCGGCAGTATCTTTTGGAACGGGAACACTCGGTAGAGATGATCGCGGGCCTGGTTGGCTTTTCAAACGGCAACTATTTCTGCAAGGTGTTCCGCCGCCTCAATGGAATTTCACCGGGAGAATTCCGGCGTACGCATCCGTCCGAATCAACAAAGGGCAGTATTCCCGGAGAAGATGAATCTTATGTGTAAAGGGCGCAAGCCGTGAAAAAAGGGAGAGTGAAGCCCATGGAGCGGCTCAGCAGCGGCTACCGGTGGACCATTTGGGCCTGTTATGGGGGATATATTGTACAGGCGGTGGTGAACAATATCAGCCCTTTGCTGTTTGCGCTTTATCAGACACGGCTGGGGCTGAGCCTGGGCAGCATTTCCCTGTTGATTGCCGCCAATTTTGGTTTTCAGATCATAACAGATCTTTTGGCGGTGCGCTATGCCGACCGATTGGGTTACCGCCGGTGTATGGTGCTGGCGCACCTGTGCGCGGCGGCGGGGCTGGTGGGCATTGGACTGCTGACACCTTTATCCTCCCGTCCGCTGTTGGTGCTGCTGCTGTCAACGCTGCTTAATGCTGTGGGAGGCGGTTTGCTGGAGGTGCTGGTCAGCCCCATTGTGGAGGCCGTTCCTTCCAAAGAAAAGGACAAGGCCATGAGCCTGCTGCATTCCTTTTACTGTTGGGGATGCGTGGCGTTCATTCTTTTGACCACACTGGGCCTGAGGCTGGCGGGAGAAGAAAACTGGGGGCTGATTCCTTGCTTTTGGGCGCTGCTGCCGCTGGTCAACGGCTTTGTCTTTACAAAGGTGCCCATTGGCAGGCTGGTGGCGGAGGGTGAGGAACTGCCGCTGAAAAAGCTGTCCTCCATGAAAATGTTTTGGCTGCTGGCTGCGGTGATGGTTTGCGCCGGGGCAGCCGAACAGTCTATGTCCCAGTGGGCTTCCTATTTCGCGGAAACAGCTTTGGGAGTGGATAAAACCATGGGAGACCTGCTGGGGCCCTGCGCCTTTGCGGTGCTCATGGGCGGTGCGAGAGCCTTTTATGGAGCATCCGGGGAGCGGCTGCGCCTGGTTCCGGCGCTGATGTGCAGCGGGGGACTGTGTGTGGTCAGTTATCTGCTGGCGGTTTTTGCGCCTCATCCTCTTATAGGGCTTTTGGGCTGTGCCCTTTGCGGGCTTTCCGTGGCACTGATGTGGCCAGGTGCCATCAGTCTCAGCGCGGCGGCCTGCCCGGCGGGAGGGACGGCGATGTTCGCGCTGCTGGCTTTGGCAGGGGATTTGGGTTGTTTTACCGGCCCGCAGCTGGTTGGTCTGGCGGCGGAGCTGTCACCTGAAATGGGCCTGAGGGCAGGTCTGCTGGCGGCGGTAGTGTTTCCGGTGCTTTTGATGGCGGTGGTTGGCAGCATTTCCCGGGGGAAGAATATCCCATAGAAGCGGGAAGGGAAAAGAAGGAGAAATAGTGCCCCCTCATATCCCCTGGACAGAAAGAAATTTTTAACAGGAAAGCTCAGGTTAAAAGCATGAGGGGAAAACGGCTTATAAAGGAAAGGATGAGCAGCATTATACAGCGTGAGATCAAATATATGGATGAGACCCAGGAAAGTAAATTGCGTCTGAATGATGCCAGACTGGTAGATCTGGTTCGGGAGTTTGCCAAGATCAGGACCCTTTACAGCTGTGCGCTGCGGGAAGTGACCACCAAGTTTGAGGTGCTCAATGAGGACCTGTCCACCCGGTATAACCGAAATCCAATTGAATTTATTACTTCCAGGATCAAAAGTCCGGAAAGCATTGTCAACAAATTGCAACGGCGGGGATTGGAACTGAGCCGGGAATCGGCCGTAGAAAATCTCAGCGATATTGCCGGGGTTCGGGTGATCTGCTCTTTTATCGAGGACATCTATCAGGTTGCGGAGATGTTCACCCGTCAGGATGATGTGAGGCTTTTGGAGGTGAAGGATTATATCAAGCATCCAAAGCCCAACGGCTACCGCAGTTATCATATGATTGTGGAGATTCCGGTATTTTTTGCCGACAAAAAGCGCAACGTCAAGGTGGAAGTGCAGCTGAGGACCATCGCGATGGATTTTTGGGCCAGCCTGGAGCATCAGATGTACTATAAAAAGAACCAGGAGGATTCCGGGGAAATTGCCTCCCGTCTCAAGCGCTGCGCCGAGATCATTGCGGCCACGGACCGGGAAATGGAAGAGATCGGACGTCTGCTTTACGCGGCGCGGCAGAAAGAGTTGGAGGAGAAAAAGGAAGCGTGATGGACCGTTTTGCCGGCTGCGGGGAAACGTCCCCCAAGGCAGTGGTGATTTAAAGCCACAGACAAAGGAACATTGGAAGACAGGCTTATTTTCATCCCATCGCTTGCAGAAACCTGTTTGGTTCTATGTATGGGGACTGCTTTGCTGAGCCGCAGAGAAGTTTTTTGAAATACAAAAAGTTATATTTTATAAAAACAAAACAAAAGGTATATTATGATTTACCCTTTATCAGTTTGAGAGGAAAGAATAGCAGGGCTTGCCACTCCATTTCTCTTTTTCACCCGCTATTTTTTTCTTCCACCCATTTTTGCGGTCTTTGTCTGCCTGATCTTTTTTAGTTTGTATGACAGCTTCTTGTAAGAGGGGTTGGGCCCACATCAGTGGGTTTCCAAAATCTTTTAAAAGATTTCGTTTGATACGCGGAGGCGGCGGCGGGGGCCTCAGTCCC
>URFM01000013.1 GCA_900547035.1 uncultured Clostridium sp.
GGTGAAATCATCGGCGGCAGCCAGAGGGAGGACGACTACGATACCCTGGTAGCCCGCATGGATGAGCTGGGCCTTAAAAAGGAAGACTACCAGTTCTATCTGGATCTGCGTAAATACGGTTCCTGCCGTCACTCCGGCTTTGGACTGGGCTTTGAGCGCTGCGTGATGTACCTCACCGGTATGTCCAACATCCGCGACGTAATCCCATTCCCCAGAACCGTGAATAACTGCGAGCTGTAAGGACTATTGTTCCGCCGGGCGGCGGAGAAATGGAGAAAGGCGTTATGAAATTCATCCACACAGGAGACATCCATTGGGGCATGTGCCCGGATGCGGACAAGCCCTGGGGACGGGAACGGGCCCAGGCCATCAAGGATACCTTCCGTCTGATCATTGACCGGGCGCGGGAAATGGAGGCGGACTGCCTGTTTATCTGCGGCGATCTGTTTCACCGCCAGCCCCTGATGCGGGATCTGAAGGAGGTCAACTATCTCTTTTCTACCATTCCCTCCGTCCGGGTGGTAATCATTGCCGGCAATCACGACCGCATCCGTGACAATTCCGCTCTTTTAAGTTTTACCTGGAGTCCCAATGTAACCTGGATCATGGAGGATTCCCTGACCTCTGTATATTTTGAAGATATTAATACGGAGGTATACGGCTTCAGCTATCACACCACCGAGATTAAGGAACCGCTTCTGGAAAACATCCAGGTTCCTCTCTCCAGCCGTATTCAGATTCTGATGGCCCACGGGGGGGATGCCGCCCACTTACCCATTAATTTCAACAGTCTGGAACTGTCCCCCTTCTCCTATGTGGCTCTGGGCCATATCCATAAGCCCAGAGTCGTTGCGGAAAGCAAAATGGCTTTCTGCGGTTCTCCGGAGCCCCTGGATCTGACAGAAACAGGACACCATGGATTTTTCGCCGGTGAAATCAACCCGGCGACAAAGAAAGTGACCCATCTGGCTTTTATTCCGGTTTCCCAGATCCAGTACATTTCCCTGACCGTTAACGTATCCAAGGATACCACTAATATGGAACTGGCTTCCAGGCTGGAGCGGGAAATCATCAACCGGGGAGAAAAGAATATTTACAGGTTTCGTATCAAGGGAATGCGTGACCCGGATATTGAGTTTGACCTATCGCATCTCGCTTCACGGTACCGGATCTGCGAGATCGTCGATGATTCTGAGCCACAATATGATTTTTCCGCTCTGTTTTCTGAACATCCCAGCGATATGATTGGGTTCTTCATTCAAACCCTGCAAAAAGAAAATATGAGCCCGGTGGAGAAAAAGGCTTTATATTATGGCGTCAACGCCCTGCTGCATACCACCGATGAAAGGAGCTGACCTCCCATGCGTATTCTTGATCTTCATATAAGCGGCTTCGGAAAGCTCCGGAATCGGGATTTTACCTTTGAGTCCGGTCTTAATGTGGTCTACGGCCATAACGAAGCCGGAAAGTCCACCCTCCATACCTTTATTCGGGGCATGCTTTTCGGCATCGAAAAGCAGCGGGGCCGCGCCTCGAAAAATGATCTTTACAACAAGTATGAACCCTGGGCCGGAAGCGGCACCTATGAGGGATGGATGCGGGTGGAAAGCCAGGGCGAAATTTTCCGCATAGAACGGCGTTTTTTAAAGAAGAATCAGGATCTTCGGATCATCAATGAAACCCTGGGAAAAGAAGAGCAAAATACCAAGGCGATACTGGAGCGGATTTGCTGCGGCCTGACGGAAACGGCCTACAACAATACCATCAGTATCGGCCAGCTAAAATGCGCCACAGACAGCGGGATGGTGGCTGAGCTGCGAAACTACATCGCCAACCTGAACACCTCTGGAAGCATCGCCCTCAACATTACCAAGGCCAGCGCCTACTTAAAAAGCCAGCGCCGGCAGCTGGAAGCCCAGCTGCTGCCTCAGGCTGCTTTAAACTATACCACCGTCCTGGGCGAGATTCGCAAGCTGGAGCAGGAAGTTTCTTCTCCGGAATACGTCAACCAGCTATCCGCCTGCCGGGCTAAAAAATCCCAGCTGAAACAGCGTCTTGAAGAAAAGCAGAAGGAAAAGGAGAATCTGATTCAGAAGGCCTCCCGTGGGCGGGAACTTTTGGCGGGAAGCCAGTTTTCCGACCGAACCGCCATTACCAGCAGTCTGGAACGTGCTAAGAAGCTTTATACGGACTATCAGGAAACAGCGTCTCTTTCCCAGAAGACTTCATTTAAGATGAGAGCCCTGATCTTTGGTCTGCTGGCCCTTCTGTTTCTGGCGGGAGCCGGAGTTCTCAGCCTCTCCCCCCATGTTTTGCAGGGTTTCCCCCTGACTCTCCCTGTTGTATTGGGAGGAATGGGAGCCGCAGGTTTTCTCTGCCTTGCCATGGCCCTTTTTCAAACTGCCAAAGGAAGCAGGATCAAGAAGCAGCTGGCAGCTGAGTCCGGCCAGCTAAAACAGATTTTCACCCAGCAGATCGGAGACTGCGATCTGACAGCGGATTCCATGGCCTCCTTTGAAAAACGCATGGGAGAACTGCTGCGTCTTTGGGACGCCATCAATCAGTCTGAGCAGACCCTCCTGTCCCTGACTGACGAAATCTCCTCCCTTCAGAAGGAAGAAGACTCCTGCAGCGAGGAGCTGGAAAAGCAGCAGCGCATTCAATGGGAACTGGAAAAGAAACTGGAGCATCTGTCTTCCTGTAAAACCCAGGCGGAGGCCTTGAAGAAAACCTTGGCGGAAAATGAACGGATTCAGGAAGAAATCGATGCCATCGACCTGGCCCAAGAGACAATGACCAACCTGTCAACCTCCATTCGGGATTCCTTTGGCCTGTACCTGAACAAAACCGCCTCACAGCTGATCTCCGGAATCACCGGCGGTATCTACAGCAGCATGAGTATTGACCAGAACCTGAATGTGTTTATGAACACCCCTTCCAGGCTGGTTCCCATTGAGCAAGTCAGCAGCGGCACCATGGATCAGATTTATCTGGCAGTGCGCCTGGCTGCCGCCAAGCTGGTGCAAAGCGGCTCAGATTCCATGCCCCTGATCTTCGATGACAGTTTTACCCTCTATGACGATGAGCGGCTGAAAACTGCGCTGAAATGGCTGAGCGGGGCTTATCAGAATCAAATTATCATTTTCACCTGCCACCAGCGTGAGGCACAGCTGCTGACGGCTAATCAGATCCCTTATCGGCTGGTGAGGATTTAAATAGAAAAGGGCGGTCCAAATTTTTGCTTGATCATATTTACCAGCTCTTTCTCCGCTGTTTTCAATCGATAGTTTTTACGACAGGCAATGGCAAATTCCGCCCGGTTAGGCTTGTTTCCTACAGAAAGATAAGCCGGCCTCTGTTCATAATTCTTAAAGCATCGGACGCTGATATCAAAGGTTAGAGTGAATCCAAGGCCTCTGCTAGCCAATGCCAAGCAGGTTTCCAGGCTGCGAAATTCCGTAATCTCCGGCATAATGTGGGCCTCCCGCATCAGCTGATGGGAGATGCGTCCGATGTACCACTGAGAAGCGTCGTTTACAAACATCACTTCGTTCTTTAACCAGTTTAAATCCAGCCAAGGATATTTGAATCCTTCCCGCCTCACCGCTTTCTCAACATAGGGACTGTCACCTGCCAAAACCAACGCTACCTCTTCCATAACAATGTGGAAATATTGAAAAATCGGATTACGCTCCACGCAGATATAGATTGCCAAATCTGCCTCTCCGTTTTCTACCGCCTGTTCCACGCCTTCTGCGCTTCTCTCCATAATCTCAATGTGATATCCAGGATAAAGCCGCTTAAACCGTGGGAGTATTTCTGTTAAAACATAGCATCCTCTAGCCGCTGTAGTAGCTATTCTTAGCTGCCCTGCCGTCTCGTGACGAATCTGCTGCAAGGACAAATCCAGTTGTTTCTGAATCCGAAAAATCTCCCTCCCTGCTTTTAAAAATTGTTCTCCGGCGTAGGTAGGATACATCTGTTTCTCAATCCGGTCAAACAGAGGTGTACCAACCCGCTCTTCCAGCTTCTGAAGGAACTTAGACAAGGACGGTTGAGAAATGTAGAGGGCTTCTGCTGCTTTGGAAATTGTCTTGTACTGAGCGATGGCCTGTGCATAGGTAAAATCTCGAAAATCCATTTCCTTCTCCTTTTGAAGCATCTGTTTTGGCGTTTCTGTCTAGTTATATGCATTTAAAGCATATATTAAATAGAATATATGTATTTTACATATATTCTATTTAATATTATACTAAATCTAAAGTAATTTTTCCACAAAAATCACATTTTTAAACAACAGGAGGGGGATTCTATGTTGTATGCAATCGTTGGTTATGCTGTAATCCTTATTATGATGGTCATGATACTCAAAGGAAAGGCTACACCTGCATTCTGCTTTTCCATTCTGCCACTGCTTGGAGCTCTGATTTGTGGCTTTGGTTTGACAGAAATACTGGAGTTTATCGACACCGGAATGAATACGGTATGGAAGACTGCCATACTTTTTATCTTTTCCGTATGCTATTTCAGTACCATGAATGATGCCGGACTTTTTGACCCTCTGGTTAAATGGCTCGTAAAAATGGCTGGGAATAATATCGTTCTGATTATGGTTGCAACCAGTTTAATCGCCGTTGTAGGGCATCTGGACGGAGCAGCTGCCTCTACTTACCTGATTACCATACCGGTTATGCTTCCGATTTTCAAACGCATGCACCTGAATCCGCTGATGCTCTTGCTTCTTGTCGGTCTTTCCACCGGAATTATGAACTTGGTGCCCTGGGGCGGACCTACTATCCGGGCAGCCACAGCCATCGGCGTAGATGCGACAAACCTTTGGATTTCTATGATTCCCATGCAGATTTTCGGACTAGTGGTGGCTCTGGCTGGAGCTGTAATCTGCGGAAGACTAGAGCAGTGTCGTCTAATTCGGGAGGGTATTGACCTAACTTCTTTATCTGAATCCGGTGGGCTTGGAGCAGGAGAAGCCGGTCTGGATGACAGTTTGCGCCGTCCAAAGCTATTTTGGATCAACCTGTTTTTAACTGTTATCGTTATTGCGCTTCTGGTGGAAGCCACCATTACACCTTATCTGATTTTCCTGTTCGGAACCATGGTCGCTATGGCAATCAATTATCCAAATATGAAACTCCAGGGACAGCTTTTAAAGAAATACGCTCCCAGCTGCATCGATTTGACCGTAACCTTGCTGGCTGCTGGTATTTTCCTGGGAATCTTCTCTAACAGTGGAATGATTACCAGCATGGCACAAGTTTTGATTAACCTTTTGCCCGAATTTATGTTAAAATATCTGTATGTCATCATGGGAATTTTAGGTGGACCTATTGGAATTATCATGGGACCAGATCCTTATTACTATGCGGTCATGCCACTAGTGATCGAAACAGTGGCTCCTTATGGCATCACCGCCAGTCAAGTTGCTCATGCCATGCTTATCGGAGAAAATGTAGTTCTCAGTGTCAGTCCCTGTGTAGCAGCTAACTATCTGGCCTTTGGACTCAGCGGCATCGAGTTGAAAGACCATATGAAGTTCTCCTTTAAATGGCAATGGCTAGTCAGTATCTTAATGCTGATTTTCGCCGTTATTATCGGTATTGTTTAATTATTTTCCAGAAAGAAGCGTAAATATATGATTCGATTATCCCACACTCTCAATTCTCAAAAGCCCGCTTTACTGTGCGTTGCAGGAAATCTCTGCGACCCATCTGTAGCTTTTGAACATATTATTCCTCCTAAAAACTTCCAAAAACTGTATGTACACTATTTTGACGGTCCCGGTCCCTGGGATATGGAAACTTTGGGCCAGGAACTCGCCCGGCTCTTAGAGCATTTTTCCTCTGTTCCAGTTGTACTTGCTGGGTATTCCGCCGGAGGCGTACTGTGCATCTCCGCCACTTCCAAGGTTCCAGAACGAATTTCCGGTCTGGTCCTGTCCAATACCGGTCCCTGTAGCAAGGGACACGGAAATCCCCAGTTCGCGCAGGAGCTGAAAGAACATTTTAACGATGAGACCTATATTCGTCATTTTCTGTCCAGTTGTTTTTATCATCCCATTCCCAAAGAGGTGGAAGACCGTCTTTGGGAGTACACAAGAACCATTCCACCTGAGGCCGGATATGAGGTTTCTCTTAGCCTGCGCCAGCAGGATTACCGAGAAAGTCTTAAGGCCTATAAAGGACCTGCCGCCATCATCCACGGTCAATTGGATACTCGACGCAAACTGGACAGTGTGGAGATGATTTGTGAAAGCCTTCCCCAGGCTCAAGTAACCTTGCTTCAAACAGGACACACGCCCATGTGGGAGGATGTAAACGGCTATAACAAAGCTCTAAACGCGCTCTTTAAAGATATTGGCTAAATTACTTAATCTTTAGTTGCAAGTTGTCTAGGTTAAAAGCAGATATAAAAAATGTTAAAAAGCAAAAACCACTATTCATAGTCCATTTATGGCTACTCAATAGTGGTTTTTTAGAATCGCATATACAAGCCTTCAGGTTCTTTTTCGTTTCTCAATCTCCTCATAGGCCGCCAGCATTCCATGCTTCACTCCCAGTTTGATGCACAGATACAACAGCGCGAAAATGATAGCTACGAAAATAATATACAAAAACGGCCCAATAATCCAAATTGCTGGTGACATCTGCATCTTCCCCTCCTTTTATGAATCGATTTCCTGTTTCCGATACAGTTCCATCGCCTCCGTCAAATTCGCCGCAGAGCCGTCCTGAATCAATCTTGCAAGCTCCGTCAGCCGCTCCGGCTTTAAAAACTCCTGTCCCAGGTACGGACCGAAGGTATCCGTAATATGGATATTTTCCTCCCGGATTCTGGCGTCCAGCTCCCGAAGGCCCATCTGGGTTTCTTTTATTTTCTGTTCCAGTCCCCGGATCTTCTCCATATGGTGCTGGGTAATTTCATCCGAAATAATATTTTTCGTTACGGTTTCAAAGGTGTTTAAGGCTTCTTTCTTTCGCTCCGCGATCTGAGACAGCTCATGTTCCACGCAGGAAATCTCATCGTCGTATTTTTCCAGATTATAGATATCCTCATTGCCATCCTTCTCAATGGAATGGGTGATTACACGAATTTTTTTCTGATTGGCCCTCAGGGTATTCCGGATGGCCCTTCCCTGCTTCAGAGCGGCCTGATAGGTCAGTTTCGTCCGGTTTCCAATGGTCACATAGATCCCGCCAAATAAAATCACATCTGCAAAGTAAATAGCCGCCAGGTACCAGCTGTGTCTGCCCGGAATAAGAAAATAAATCAGACATGGCACCGCCAGAAAGCAGACCAGCACCGCAGCCAGCAGAATTATAATCTCTTTCAGACCCCTGGGCAAATAAAGGGCATAGTAAAGAGTACTATTGCAGTAAAACGGCACCTGATTCTGCTGAAAGCTTGTCTTCATCTGCAGCTTCAGCTTTCGGTTCTGTTCCCGCAGCTCGCTGGTCTCATCCGCAATCCGTTCTTTTACGCCCTTGCTTTTGGCCTTCTCTCTGGAAAGTCTGGCTTTGCGCAGCTTTTCCTGCCCTTTTGCAATCTCTTTATCGTAACCGGAGGAAATCTCATCTCTCCGTTTTCTGGCTGTCTGGGTAATCTGATCCGTCATAGCCTTTTTGGCCGCTTCCAGTTCCCGGCTCAGGCGTTTTTCTTCCGCCGCCACCTGATCCCTGGTATTCTGATCGCAGTTCAGAGAATCTACCGCCGCTCTTGCTTGTCCGAGAAATTTCACATAATCTGTAATGGCTGTTGCCATATTTTTATCCTCCATGTAGGTAGCCTATGTATAGATTACTACAAATCTGTTCTCGGAGCAAGACTGTCTTTTCCACGAATCCTTCTCCTCCGGGTTTTCTTCCTCCACTTTACATTCTGCCCGAAATCCGATATAGTTATTGGAAAAGAGTGATATTACGCTAGGAGGAAATCTATGTTCCGCATGTGGGGAAAAATTATAAAGAACAATCACCTGTTAAAGGACACGGTCATTTCCATTGGAGACTACTCCCTCTCCAGAACCCAGATGGTCTTCCAGGCCCTGGATGAAATCTGCTACGAATTTGACCTGGAAAAACCTATCTGGCTGGATGCCACGGTACGTGAGTTTCAAATTCACAGCAAGGCACGTTTTACCAGAGACTGCTTTATCGAAGCGGTGGACTTCGATTTTCTGGAAATTCAGGTAATCGAAGAATGACCCTTCAGGTATGCCGTCCCGAACCATTATGAATATCCAAGCCCATTACGTCGAAAACCGCCTGCGGCAGACTAATGCCGGGGCGGTTTTCGCACGATCTATATTACAGATATCCCCCTGCAGCAGCTCAGAATAAATCTGAGCTGTTACATCCTTTTTACAGCCTCTTTAAAAGGGCTTCTCTCTGCTCTTCATAACCAGGTTTTTCCAAAAGAGCAAACATGTTTTTCTTATAGCTTTCAACGCCGGGCTGGTTAAAGGGATTGATTCCCAAAATATAGCCGCTGACGCCGCAGGCAAATTCATAGAAGTAGAACAGCTCGCCCAGGTAGAATTCGTTCTGCTCGGGAACGTCGATGCGCAGATTCGGAACCTGGCCGTCGGTATGAGCCAGAATAGTGCCGTTCATGGCGCTCTTATTGACAAAGTCGATGCTCTTGCCGGCCAGATAATTCATGCCATCCGTATCCACTTCTTCTTCCTTTAACAAAATCTCTTCCGGAGATTCCTCCACATTGATCACGGTCTCAAACATGATCCTGGCTCCGTCCTGGATGAACTGACCCATGGAATGCAGGTCCGTGGTCAGGTCAACGGAGGCTGGGAAAATACCTCTCTGGTCCTTGCCCTCGCTCTCGCCGAAAAGCTGCTTCCACCACTCGGAAATATAGTGAAGACTGGGTTCATAGTTAGCTGTAATTTCAACCTGTTTGCCTTTGCGCAGCAAAATATTGCGGACTGCAGCATACTGAAGGGCTCCATTGCTCTCATAGGGACGCTCCAAGGCCTTCTGACGGGCAGAAGCCGCTCCCTCCATCAGTTTATCAATATCCGCACCGCTTACTGCGATGGGCAGAAGTCCTACTGCCGTCAACACGGAATAGCGGCCGCCTACATCATCGGGAACTACAAATTCCTCATATCCCTCCTGGTCAGCCAGGTTCTTTAAGGCTCCCTTTGCGCGATCCGTGGTAGCGTAGATTCTCTTATTTGCTTCCTCTCTTCCATACTTTTCAATGAGCATCTCCTTGAACACCCGGAAAGCGATCGCCGGCTCCGTGGTAGTTCCGGATTTGGAGATAATATTAATGGAAAAATCTTTTCCTTCCAGCACCTGCTTTAAATCATGGATGTATTTGCTGCTGATGCTGTTTCCAACAAAATAGATTTCCGGAGTCTTGCGAACTCCCTTAGGTAATACATTATAAAAGCTGTGAGATAAGAACTCGATGGCGGCCCGGGCTCCCAGATAGGAACCGCCGATTCCGATTACCAGCAGCACATCGGAATCCTGCTGAATTTTGGCTGCAGCCTCTTTGATTCTGGCAAATTCTTCTTTGTCATAATTAACCGGAAGATCAATCCATCCCAGGAAGTCATTTCCTGCTCCTGTTTTAGCAAGAAGCGTGTCCTTTGCGGCGAGAACAGTAGTTTTGAAATTTTCCATCTCTTCCGCAGAAACAAAACCGGCCGCCTTGGAATAATCGAATGTTACTTCTTTTCCCATAACTTTTTGCTCTCCTTTTCTTATGTTCATGAACAACCATGTCCATGAAATCTATGTCATGCAGTTTCGGGACTGCCTTTTCCCCATTATAACACATTTCCCTTTTAATTGCGATAGAAGGACGGTAAAAAATGGAAGTTATTTCTGTATAATTTCCCAATTTTTGTTCTTTTCAGAACTTCTCACGAAATAAACTCCTTCAGCAGCTCCCCCAGTACCCGTTTTTGCTCCGGATTCAGCTCCTGGAGCCAATTTTCACCGCTCTTTTCCACCTCTCCGCCCTTTGATTGATCCTTTATTTTTTCACGGCTGGCCGCCGCCTGCTCTATACTTCTCCTGGCTTGTCCACGGCGTTCTCTGCCGATGGTACGGACCAAATTTCCAGGTTTTTCTACTGTCTCGCCCGCAGCCGCGCCAATTTCCGAGGTTTCTCTGGCCATTCTGGGCCACATTACATTTTCCAGATAATCCTGCAGGCAGGTCAGGAGCTGCTGTCTGCGGGATTCCAAATTCACTCCATAATCTACGAACATGGTCAGCATTCCGCTCAAAATTCCTACTGCTCCGTACAGCACAATATAATAGTTATCGCTTCTATACCAATAGGCCCCAAAAGCTGCCGCTCCCCCGGCCAGGAAACACAAAAGCGTCAGCTGTCCTGCCAGGTTGTCCACTCCTTTCAATGAAAAGCCCAGCATCTTCAGGCCGTAAAGCTGCTTTTCCAGATATACCCGGGTATTATTCATTCCCTGATTCATCCGATAGGTATCCTCCGCATTCTGCTTTAAAGCGCGCAGGCATTTGTTTTTCGTCAGCGCAAGGTTGGCGCTCTCCCTGATTAGTCCTTTGTAGAAGCTTCCCGCCATCATTCTGACTAAAATTCCGGCCAGGCAAATGGCTGCCAGCACATACAGTGCCTTTCCTGTTTGTAAAACATTCATCATAAAAAAGCTCCCCTTTCTTCCCGGATCATACTCCGTAGTTGTTTTTTGCTCCTACATTATAACTACGGATTTGTCCTTTGGGAAGTTCAGAGAGCCTAGAATCGTTCGTCAAATTCTCCCTTTATTCGATTCTTAACTGATTATTCTTCATAACACCGGATCATTTCCAGCATCAGGTTCACGGAATGTATGATAGCCTGAGCCTCAAATGTGGGATAATCCACATTGGCGCTGTTGTCCGCTTTGTCGGAAATCGCCCGGATGATTAGAAAGGGAATCCCATTTAAGTAAGCTGCCTGGGCAATGGCCGCTCCTTCCATTTCTGTGCAGTACCCATGAAAGGTTTCTATCAGCCAGTCCTTCTTTTTCTGGTCCGAAATGAACTGATCTCCGCTGACTACCCTGCCTTCATAGGTATGAATTTCCGGATTCACCCGTCCGCAGCATTCCTTTGCCAAAGCCAGCAGCTTCGGATCCGCAGGGAAGGACAGCACATCCATTCTTGGAATCTGGCCTGCGGGATAGCCGAAATTGGTAGCGTCCATATCGTGCTGAAGGGCATCCGTGGACAGCACAATGTCCCCAATATCGATTTTCGCCATCAGTGAACCGGCAATACCTGTATTGACAATTCCGCTGACCTGGTAGCGGTCTGCCAGAATCTGGGTGCAGACTGCAGCATTTACCTTTCCTATGCCGGAACGAACTACAACTACGCTTTTCCCTTCAAAGTTTCCTTTATAAAAATCCATCCCCCCAAAGGTCTGTACCTCTACATTCTCCAGCCTTTCCTTAATCTTAGCCACTTCCTCGTCCATGGCCCCTATAATTCCTAACATGCCCTGTCCTCCTTTGATGTTTTTGCAGTCACAGACCCATTATACCAATTTTTTCCCCTATGCGCAATGAAAGACGCCTCCCACAGCACGGAGAAATCCTTTCAAAACCTGTTCAAAACCCTGGATTTACTTGACATTTCCGTGGAAATTCGCATATAATCTCATATGGATTTTATATGATCAGGAGGCAATACCGATGAATTATAAAACAAAGGGCGTTTGTTCCCGTGAAATAACCTTTGACGTTCAGGACCATAAGGTGGTTAACGTACATTTTAACGGCGGCTGCTCTGGTAATACCCAGGGATTGTCCCGTCTTGTAGAAGGGATGGATATTGACGAGGCTATCCATCGGCTGGAAGGAATTAAATGCGGATTTAAACCTACTTCCTGTCCGGATCAGCTGGCCCAGGCCCTGAAGGAGTATGAAGCTGGATTAAATTGTTCATAGCAGGCTATTAAAAATCCCCGCGTCATGTTGCCTGGACTCAGGCAACAGCGTGGGGATTTTCTTTGCAGTAAATTCTGCTTGGGGGGTTACTGGATTAATACGCCATCCGTTACAGGTCCAAAACCTTCCATCACGCCGTCCTTTACTGCAGCATAGGAGCCGCGCAAGCGATAGTAATGACCGGTCGGATAGCCGGTTAAGGTGAACGCTACTAATTCAAAAGTTAGCCCATCGGGATAATCTTCCGCATAAAATTCAAAATCGAAAGAATCTACTTGCTCCCATTCATTTTCTCCTACCTGCCTATCTAAATAAATAGTCATATAAAGTTCGTCTATTTCTGTACTCATATAGGCATGCCCAACCACACCAATTTCTCCATTTTCGTTTTCAATTTTAAGATCTGCCGCAGAAAAAAATACTCCTCTAGGAGTTTTTTGCACCATATCAATACTCTCATCTACTTGCGCCGGCAATAAAACTGAATCTGCATCAATTGATGTATATTGTTCTGTCAAATTACTATTCGCAAACGTTGGAGTCACTGTCAATGTAGCGAATGCACAAACCATGCTCAATAATTTTATTGCTTTTTTCATCTGTATCTTTGCTCCTTCTTATATAACCTATAACCTTATTCAAAACGATTTAAATTTTCTAATATGTTAATAAACTCCTCTTCTGGTAGTTCACCAATAAGCCCACAGACTATATCTTGATCTGTAAAATAAGCTTCAAACTTTATTGTACCGCTTTCTGTAATTTCCCGCCTTAATGCAATATCTTTACCAAACCATTTATTATAAATCTCTTGGTATATTTGAGCATCAGATTTAAAATTAACTGAGGTTTCCCTTTTATTATTTAGGCAAGACAAATACAGCATGGCTCCCTTATATTCGAATTCGACAACAGCCTCACCTTTAACAAGCGATAAACCAGAGAAAACCATGCCTGGAGGTATATACCCCAGTTTCACTGGCTTAATCCCCAACTCTTTCTCAATCACCTCATATGCTTCCTCTTCCCCATTCACCTCCTGAATTGCCAAATCATTATTGAACACAATATCTCCCTTGATTCCTCCACGACTCCTTTCGCGATAAAAATATGTCTTCGTTCCCCAGGCTACCAGACAGGCGCTTCCAGTCATAAGGCAGGCCGCAACCGCAATAGCCGCTGCTCTCCTCCATGAAAAACGGCGCACTTTCCCCCTTTTACCCTTCTGAGACTCCTGACGTTCTGCCTGGATATCCTCCCAGATTCGGGTAAACTCGTCCGGGTAAACCTCAAAATCCACCGGAGGCGGGTTCTTTTTCGCTTCTTCCAATTCCTTCAAAAGCTGTTCATCAGAGCAGCCGTACAGTTTCCGAACCACCTGATCTACGTAACCATAGTCTTCTGCAGAATCTTCCAAATATTTACTTTTCACTTAAAAGGCCTCTTAATCTTTTCTCCTAAAGTTCCCAATCGCTTTAGGGTTGACTTTTCTAAATTTGCGCTTACTATAATATATAACGACGGGATTTTTTATTTTCCCCGCCTGAATTTCAATTTTTTTGGAGGTCTTATGAAAAAAATCATCCTTACCGGAGGCGGCACTGCCGGACATGTCACCCCCAATCTGGCCCTGATCCCTTCTTTGAAGGCATTGGATTACGAAATTCGGTATATCGGCTCCTACCAGGGCATTGAAAAGCGCCTGATTGAAAACGCCGGTATTCCTTACGACGGCATTTCATCCGGCAAACTGCGCCGCTACCTGGATGTGAAGAATTTCTCCGATCCCTTTCGTGTTCTGAAAGGTTATGCCCAGGCCCTCCGTTTGATTCACCGCTATAAACCCGATGTAGTATTTTCCAAAGGCGGCTTTGTCTCCGTTCCGGTTGTTCTGGCAGCCAAACACTACAAAGTTCCTGTCATTATTCATGAATCGGATATGACCCCAGGGCTTGCCAACAAAATCTGCATCCCATCCGCCGCAAAAGTGTGCTGTAATTTTCCGGAAACGCTGAAATATCTTCCCTCCGATAAGGCAGTCCTTACCGGTTCTCCCATACGGGCAGAGCTTCTTTCCGGCGACCGGCTCGCCGGACTGTCTTACAGTCACCTTTCCGCTGATCGGCCTGTGATCCTGGTGATAGGAGGAAGTCTTGGATCCGTTACGGTTAACGGCGTCATTCGCCGGATTCTTCCCCGTCTGCTGAAGGACTTTCAGGTTATACATATCTGCGGGAAAGGCAATCTGGATGAGAGCCTGATCGGAACCGCCGGATATGTACAGTATGAATATGTAGATGCTCCTTTAAAGCATCTGTTTGCCGCCGCAGACCTGGTGGTATCCAGAGCAGGAGCAAACTCCATCTGCGAGCTTTTAGCGCTGCACAAACCCAATCTGCTGATTCCTCTTTCCGCAGCAGCCAGCCGTGGAGACCAGATTCTCAACGCAAAATCTTTCGGCGCGCAGGGCTTCAGCAAAGTGCTGGAAGAAGAAGCCCTTACCGAAGACACTCTTTATCAGTCTATTCAGGATCTTTATGAAAACCGGGCAAAATACATCACCGCCATGGAAGGCAGTTCCCTGACCAATGCAGTGGACACCATTATCTCTTTAATAGAAAACTGCACAGGCTCCCGTTCTTAATTCGGGGGCCATGCGCAGCAATCTGATCTTAAGGCCAGTTGTCATCCTTAATCAGCTTATCCAGATATTTTCGAATCCTCGCAATTCTGGAGTAACAGGCTTTTTCGGAGATATTTAATATACTGCATACCTCCTCTGTCGGCCGGCCTTCCAGCATTTTCAGCACCACAATCTCTTTCCAGTTCTTGGGCATTTCGTCAATTTCCTTAAGGAGCGCACGGCATTTCTCATTTCCGATCATCTTATCAACCATCTCCGGCCCCTGATCTGCATCAAAAAATTCATCCTGATAATACCAGGCATCATCCATGCTGCAGAGTCCATGACGCTTCACGCTTCTGTGATAGTCAATGCAGCGGTTCTTCAGCATCCGGATCAGCAGCTTCTTTCGATCCTCCTCAGGCAGCTCCATGGAATAGTCCGAACGAGCATAAGCCAGAAACGTGTCATGGATAATATCTTCTATTTCCTCCTTCGGAATATTGCTGCGGTAGGCAATGGACCGCAGCACCATGTGGTACTCCTGGTACATCTCTGCAAACTTTTGTTTATATATTTCATCTCCAAAGTTCATATGTAAAAGCCACCGTTGGGATTATTTTCTCGTCTGCATTCCTTCCTGGATCAACCGTGAGGTATCCGCCAGCTCTTCGGGCTCTGCCTTGCCCGGAGTCCAGCTTACCATACACGGTCCATCCTCATAACGCGGAATAATATGCATATGAAAATGGAATACCGTCTGCCCTGCTGATGTTCCATTGTTCTGAACCAGGTTGAAACCTGTGCAGCCCAAACCCGTTTTCATGGCGGCACCAATCTTTGCCCCCAGCGGAAGGATCTTTGCTGCTGTTTTTTCATCCAATTCACATACATCCTTAAAATGCTCTTTCGGAAGAATCAATGCATGGCCTCTAGATGCCGGTCCTAAGTCCAAAATCACCCGAAACATCTCATCCTCATATACCGTTGTGGATGGGATCTCCCCGTTAGCGATTTTGCAAAAAATACAGTCTTCCTTTTTCATGTTACTCTCCTCCTTCTTTCCGTCCTGTAAGGAATCTTTTTATCTTCAAGTACGGCGGCCTTTTTGGGGCCGGCGGTACATTAAGATACCGAACAATATTCCTGACGCCAACCCGCCAAGATGAGCCCAGTTGTCAATATTGCTGCTGGAAACTCCATAGTACAGGACAATCACAAGCATAACCCCCAGCTGTCGTCCTGTTAACTGCTCCAGACGGCCCCGGTTTCTGGCGACCGTCCATACCAGGCCTCCGACCACTCCGAAAATTGCACCGGATGCCCCGGCTCCCACTACAATCTCCCCCAAATAGCAGTGAATCCCCATTGAAACCAAATTTGCCGCGATTCCGCACAGAAAATAGAATATCAAATATTTTATATGCCCCAGAATCCGCTCCAGCTTTTCTCCCAGAATCAGCAGGATCAGCATATTGTTCATCAGATGGCCGGCACCAAAATGCATAAATACGGAGGTGATCAGACGGCTGTATTGATGCTCTCCCAAAATCAAAGGAGAAAACATAGCTCCGTGGGCAATCATAAAGATGCTGTCCTCTGTAGATCCAATCAGTTCCAGGTATATAAAAAACAAAATATTCGCCGCCGCGATGGCAGTATTCATATATGCGTTTTTCCCGTATCTGACCGCTTCTTCCATGGTTCCCCCGGTTTTTGAGCGCCTGTCCGGCAGCTGCTTTCAAAAATATCCTGAGCCTATGACATATTCCGATTCCCTGACAAGGCTTTGACAGTTGCTCTTTTAATATAGCATAATTGTATATTTATGTAAACACTTTTTCCAAAAGCGGCGTTCCATCCTTCTAAAGACTGTCTTTTAGCGAAATCTATAGAAAATTTTCGATATTAGCAGTTCATCTCCTGGCCGGATCGGTACGGTTTCATTTGCCTCCAGCTGTCTTCCGTTAACCGCCGTTCCATTGGTGGAATTCAAATCTGTTACCAGATATTCCTCGCCCTCCTGGTCAAGGCGAAGATGCAGTCGGCTGACGGTGTCCTCTTCCAGACAGTAATCCACCAATTCCTCCTGCTTTCCAATAATAAAGGGAAAGTAAGGAAGATGTATTTTCTCCATCCCCGTTTCTCTTGGCTCCAGATAACGGAAAACTCCTCCATCTTCTTCCTCTAAAGAGAGGGGAACCGTATGAAAATGGGACAGCTGAGGCTTCCCGGAATCCTTCATATCTTCCTCTGCTTCTTCATCCGGGAAAAGCTCCTCTTTTACAGGCCTACAATCCTTAATTTCCATTTCCTCTTGACCGGCACTGTCCACTGTCTTTTCCCTTTTTTTAAAAATGATGGATACTGCTATTGCGGCTCCGAAAAATGCCGTTATGGCCGCGGTTCCAAAAATCCCCCAACGTTTCAGGGCACTCCATCCCCCCAGGAACCACGTGATCAGCGCGAAACCGGCGGCAGCGGTCAGCCAGGCTAAAAGGGTGACAGCCACATTTCTCCACGGCGCATTCCTTGTTGGAGGATTTTTCTTATATCCATCGAGATGCTGTTCCTCCGAAATTTCTTCAGGCTCTTCTTCCTGCCCCTCTGCAGCTTCCTTCCTCAGGCATTCTTCTTCCTCTTTGGCCCCCGGAATCCGATGGATCAAAAGCAGAAGATTTTCAAGTCCATAATTTTCCTTTAGGCTTTCCTGATATAAGCCATAGGACAGTACCACCCCTTCCGGATCTCTGTGATCTGTCTTCTTCAGAATATATTGCAGCAGGCGGTTTACCCCCTCCTGGAAGTTACCGGCTCTGCCTGGTACCAGGCAGAACTGAATCCGGCTCCATTGTGGATCCGTATAAATATAGTCCGGCTCCAGCAGCAATTCGTCTCCGTCCAGCAGATATTCACCAACCCGCTTCAATACCGCCTCCAGCTCCAGAAGCAGCCGGCAGACTTCCTCTTTGCTGATCCACCGGCCCTCCAGTATTCTGCTTAACGGCTGCAGGGAGGTAATGTCATAATAATAAAGCTGCTTCTCATCCACATACTTGATCCGAAACATAAGAAGCCCTTCTACTCTGTTTTCCGACAACATCTTCAGCTCATATCCGCGCTGTAAAGGCCATGTGGGCTCAATAACCAGGAAATTCCCCCTGGCTTCCCTTTTATATTGAACTTCCATTTCCTTCCCCCAATTCTTCCAAAAGCGTAACCTTTCTTAAAAACCCCTGAGGGCAGTAATCTTTTATAATAATCTGACGACTCCACTCCCCGCAGGATGCTCTCCCTTCTATAGTGTCCCCCTTTTGCTTCAGCTCCATGGCGCTTCCATGAAAAGTAAAAAGCCCGTCCAGCGCTTCACTGCCTGACCGGGCTCTTTCAGAAAAATCCGGCTCTTCTCCGTGGACAGAGAGTTCCACCGCTTCGTGAAGAATCATGTTTCCCGTCACTTGGTCGTGAAGCTGGTAAGCTCTATGAATCATAGTCCACAAAGAAAGAAGCACCACAGACACAACAATCGCCGCCTCCAGCGTATAGCTTCCCTCCATTCCCTTCTTTTTCATAAAAGCAGCAGCGCCGCCGCAGGAATCAGAAATGGAAGAAAGGGGATTTTTCTGTCCTTGACCGGGACCCCTTTCCAGGCGCCCCAAACGACCACAAAACCGCAAAATATAAAGCATAGGATCATTCCTCCCATCAACAATACCATCATTTTTTTCCATCCCAGCCAGGCCGCCGATGCCATAAAAAACCATCCGTCCCCGGCTCCTATGGACCCGCCCGTTAATCGGCTCAAAGCCAGAAGCAGTCCTCCCACGCCAAGAGCCGCCGCCCAGTCCATCGCGCATTCTGTCCAGTTTCCCTGTTCCGCCCAGCTAATCCGGCAGAAAACAGCCCGCGCCAAAATACCGGTCAGCCCCAGAAAGATGAGAAAACCGGGAAATATCTGCCTTGTCCTCAAGTCCTTCCAGGCTCCAAAACACAAAAATCCAAAAAAGAACAGTTCCATGACGCGCTCAATCTGCGCTGTTGTCAACAAAATCACTTCCCTCCGCAATAAGAACAGGCCCCCAAATGTCCTACCTCCGATTTTTTCGCGGCCCGAACATAAGCCGTAATGGCGCTGCAGAGCTCCGATGTATGGTAGCGGTTCCCGCTGGGCATTACATACAGAACATCCGCAGCAGCAGAGCCGCATCGGCTGCAGGCTCTGTACTTCTCTCCCTGCTGGTTACGCAGGCTGTTCATCTGACTGGCCGAAACTGCTTTAAGATCGTTGTAAAGATAATGGCACAAAGGATCGCTGTGATATCGGGTTGCGTTTTTTCCGATATACACCACCTGATCCGAATTCTCACCTTCCGCTTTGCCTTTTTGGGCTATCCTTCCGCCGTCGGCTCCAACCCAGGCTCTGCGCATGCTTACCGACTCCATGGGAATGCTGCTGAGTCCAAATATGGAAAAAGGGAGCTGAATCCGGTAGTTCATAACCAGAAGAATTTTCTCGTCTTCCTGTAGAATACGGCTTTTCCCGAAGGAAATCTGCTGAATATGGTCCCTGTCCACCTGCCCCATCACCTTCGATCTCGCGTAGCTGATTCCAACAAGAGCAGCCGCTCCTGTTTCCGCCATAAATCCTTCTTTTCCCTGATCAAGCTGATATTTAATATAAGCGTATTGGCTTAAATCCCTGGAAGCCTGATCTAAAGCCGCCTGAATTTTTCTCTGTTCTTCCAGCAGCTTCATAGGGGTCATCAGCAGCGCACAGGAAAAGAGGCATAACGTGAAAACCAAGGCTGCTTCCACCGATAAGCTGGCATACATCCCGGTTAACCGGGTGCTGCCGGTTCTTTTCCCCTCCTGTACCGGAAAGGCCGGCAAGGACACCCTTTTTTTCAGCATTCTGCACCAAGAAAAAATGTGCGTTATGGAGTTTCGTACTGGAGAGGTGCGAAATTTGATTTTCAGGGTTTGCATCCATTGTTTCGCTGAAAAAAAGAGCATCATTGCCGGTCCCTCCTGAAATTTAAAGATAGCTGCCGGATACTTCAAAATCCAGTTCATAACCCGTATCGCCGGATCCAAAAAAGGATTTCCACAATCCAAGAGAAAAGAATACATGTTTTCCACAGATTCCTGCCTTCATATCCACCTGATGCGCGCATCGGTCCATTCGAAATTCCTCCTGCTTCTGCCTCAAGTCGCTCTGAATCAAATCCATCACCCGATAATCCGTCCCGCTGCCGTGAGTTAGAAACAGCAGAATTCTCCCATATCCTCTGTAATCCAGCCCGCTGCTTTCCGCTTTTCCTTCCTGGCTCAAAGCTCCTTTTTTTCCAAGATCCAAAAGATTCTCCAAACTCAGCTGCCAGCTGTCCCTGGTTTTTACCAAAGGGATCTTTCCGCCGTCAAAAAGGGCGCGCACATCCCAGAAGGCCTCTCCCAGAGCCCATACGCCCATAATCAAAAAGGCCACTACTCCCGCCAGCGGAAGGATTCCGATACCTCCTACAATAGCTGCAGCCAGATTTCTGGCTGCCTCCCGTTTCTGACTGTCCGAAAAAATATGAATCAGGTTCATTCCCTGGCGAAGAGTCAGGAGACGAAGAGCCATCTCTTCCAGATTTTCCTGATCCCCTCCATATCCAAAAAGAATATATTCCATTTCATAATCACAGCTGCCCGGGTCCTTTCTTTTTTCATCGTACCGGTTAAAAAAACGCAGAATATATTCTCCGATCATCAGACGTTCTAATAATGAAGCAGCAGACTGCTTCTCATCCCGGGAAATAAGAACCGAAGGAGCCCCGGACAAATCCGGCCTTCTGCCGGAAGCCTGCCGGCCTTCCGGAAGCACAAGGGGCAGAAGCTTTCCCGACAGCATGGTTTTTACCTGCTCCAGCAGATCTCCTTTCTCCTGATCCTCCACGCCGAAACGAACTCCAATGGTCAGATGTGGATACTGATCCCATTTTCGGATTACCGGCTCCCAAAGCTCTTCCTCATCCAGTTCCTCTTCTCCGTCCTCATCCGGCTCCCACTGATCGATAAATTCCTGAACCTCTCTGGCCTCCTCTATTGTATTCTGGACATACTGACAGTTGTTGGAAGAAGCTTCCTTTAATCCTTCCACTTCCTTTCTGCGTTCCCCATCCCTGCTGATATAGGTCTCATAGACGGCCATCTCCTCCTCAAGACAAGACGCTATTTGTCCGCTGATATCTGAGCGCTTTTGCTTATAAAAATTCCTGCTCGCGGCCAGCTTTTCTCCCAGGGCCTCTGCCTCCTCTTCATACCGCTCCACCAGCGAAGGAACCCTCTCCAGCTGGCGGATTACCTGTTGTCCCCGGCGAATGAAGGCGTCTCCATTCAGATCTTCCAGCATTTTTCCGCCCTCTTCCCACTGCTGTTTTTGCTGGTTTAAACAGCGGTCAATCGACTCCAGACATTTTTCCAGCTTCAGAGCCTCTCCGGAATGCCCTTCATATTGTTCTGCTACCTCCTCTACTGCCGCTGCCTCCCGAACCGAACGAAGCAGTTCCCCGGCCTCTTCCTCGGACATCTCCTCCCACCGGACATTCAGCAATCCGTATCTCATATAGTCCAGAATCTGATCTTCCAAAATCTGTCCATTCCGGTCCGTTAGAGATACCAGCTCTGTCTTTTCCACTTTTTTCAGATCCATAGGATACCAGTTTTCCGCCTCCAGATACGGCTCCAAAAATTCTGAAAATTCCTGTTCCAGCTCCTGGCCTGTTCCGTATTCCAGCCCAAACAGGCGGTACTGCTCCCAAAGCTGGCGGTGATACTGACTCATCAGAGAATCTATGGCAGCGTTCATTCCATGGCGCAGATAGCATCTGGCTCCCACCGTGCGGGCCGACTCCGTCAGCCCGCACAGAATCGCCCACACACTCAGAAGAATCAAGCCCAGAAATATGGTGATCTCCCCCCGCCTGTTCATCAATACACCTCTTTCGACTGAGAATTAACTTCCTTGAAAATGTTCTCCAAAAGCTTGGTAATCTGCTCCTTGAAGATGATGACAAGGCCAATTAACACCACGAGTATCAAAACCACCTCAATCACACCAACTCCATCTTCCTCTTCCAGCATCCCACGGATCATTTCCTTTCCTTCCATTCTTTCACCTCCTGTAAATTCTCGCAGCCTCTTTTATTGTTACATAAATTCCAGCATAGCCGGAACTGCCACCATAATCATCACCACTCCCAGCATCAGAAACAGGGGCAGGAGAAGTTTTGTACTTGCCTCCTCTCCCAGACGACGTGCCTGGTGCTTTCGCTGCTCAAAGGCCTCTTCCATCTCCAATTTCAGCCTTTCTCTTAAATTTCCGGAACCGTTTTTGCGGCTCTGTTCCAGATATCCTGCAAATTTCGTATAACAGGGCAAACCGCACCTGCGTCCAAATTCAATATATGCCTGCGCCTCCGGCACACCACGTTTCAGCTGACAGCACGTTTCATACATCTCCTCGTAAACCCAGCGTTTCTCACGCTTTTTTAATTCCCTCAGCCTTCTGTAATCCTCGGAAATCTGTTCCCAGGCTGTCCGGACCGTCATACCGGCGCCCAGAAAAATCATCATTTTTGTTAAGAGCTCCGGATAATCGGACAGCAGCTGATCCTTCCTCTGTTTTTGCATCTTCTGCCGGTCCGAACGTTCTTTTACCACCATCATAAGGGCTGCGGCAACCCCCAGAAATGCAATGGAGAAAAAAACTGGTTCCCGGACCTTTTGATAGGAGAGAGCATGTCCCTCATATTCTGACGGCAGCTGGAATACGGGGCTGTACCTTTGTTCATAGTCCGCTTTGGACAACTGTTCCTGAAACCGGGCAGCCAGCTTTTCCTCCGGGCTTTCCGTCTTCGGAAGCACACCGACCCGAATCTGGTAGTCCTGAGGATTCTTCCCATCGGTCATCTGTACGTAAAGCCACAGAAACTCCTGTTCCTCTCCCATTCCATCCTCCTGAAGCCTTCCATGGGAATCCAGAATCTCCGGCCTTTCCGACTCCCATTTCAGGCTGACGCCGTACTCCGGTACCTCCTCCGGCAGTTCCAGATCCCCCCTCACTTCCATCAGAGAGGCATTCTCCCCCAAAATCTGGTCCGGAAGCTCCTCCAGAATCTCTTCGTAAATATGAATGGCTTCTTCTTTCCGGTATTCCCTGGCGCCTAAGGGAATCTCCAAAGACACCTCCTCCGTCTCAATTAACCCCTCCACCAGAATCTGGTGTGTTTCTTCTTCTCCATAATCCGGCCGCACCAGACGGTCCGGGCTGCGGTTTATTTCCTGTCCGGCCTGAGCCGCCGCTCCAAACACCAGACCGGCTCCGATACATAAAAGCTGCTTTCGGCCCAGCAGCATTTTTGCCCCGACAAACAATTCACCCTTCATTGCCTTCCTTTCTCCCCCGGTTGATCAGAATTCGTCAGATTTCAATGTCCAGGATCTGTCCCGCCAGAATCAGAGCCGTCCCGTAAAGTCCCAGACACAGGGTCATTACCCACCGCCCCCCTGGTGTTTCATACATAATGTCAAAAAATCCGGGAGATGTGATATCAATATACAGCACGATTAAAAATGGAACCGCACTCATGACCTGCTGCTCAAAGACTTTCGCCGCCGTCATCGTATGGATTTCCTCCTGAACCTGAATCTTATCCCGGATCATTCCGGCTGTCTGGTTAATCATCTCCACCATTCCTCCGCCGCGCCGCTTGGCGGCGGATACAACTTGAGCGAAGTTGCTGATATCCTCCAGGCCGCTTCTCTCCCCGAAATCCATCAGCCCTTCCTCTACCGGCCGGTTCATTTTAGCCCTGCGTCCAATCTCCTCAAACTCTGCGGACGCCATACCCTCTTTACCGTAAAGGTCTTTAAGCTCTGCCGCGCTCATAGATACCGCGTTTTCCAAAGAATAACCTGCCGATAAATAGGAGGCCAGCAGCTGAATCCCATCCTTAAATTCCAGGCTTAGCTGTCTGAGGCGTTTCTTTTTCAGCCTTTTTTTCTGCAGCAATGGGCTTAAAAGCCCCAAAGGCAGAAGAATTGCAAAAGCAATCGGACTCCTGTAAAAAATATAGGCAATCAAACCGCAGACACCGATTCCCGCTCCCCCATACCCCAGCCACTGAATAACCGAAAGCTGATATTTTCTGTAATCCTTCCCTCCTTTTGTCTTCCGGTGAGACGAAGTTTTTTCTGGAAGGCGGAACTTTTTCTTATTTCTCCCCCCTTCCCTGGGTATTTCCTGCAGCTGCAAGCTTTTCCCGATTTTCGATTTCCCCGGTCTTTTCAAGCCGTCCCTTTTCTCTGCTGTAGAAAAACAGATCCCGCAGCTGTATGTTCCCATTCTCCCACCCTCCAATCTCCGATATAGAAAGAACCTTCCTGCTTCCGTCCCGCAGTCTGCCCAGATGAACCATCACATCTACTGCCGAGGAAATCTGCTGCCGGATAGCTTCCAGAGGCAGCTCCGCCGCCATCAGCACCATCGTTTCCAAGCGGCTCAGCATATCCCTGGCGCTATTTCCATGGCCTGTGGAAAGTGAGCCATCATGGCCTGTGTTCATGGCCTGAAGCATATCCAGCGTCTCCTTTCCTCTGACTTCCCCAACGATAATCCGGTCAGGCCGCATACGAAGGGCAGCCCGGATCAGCTGGCTCATCGTCACCTCTCCCTCCCCTTCCGTATTGGCATTGCGCGTCTCCAGCCGGACCAGATTCGGCACATGGACGATCTGAAGCTCCGCCGAATCCTCAATGGTAATTACCCTCTCTCCTCTGGGAATGAAGGCAGACAGCGCGTTGAGAAATGTGGTTTTTCCGGAGCTGGTACCTCCGCTGATAAAAATATTGTATCTGGCCTCTACCAGCCGTCTTAAAAACTCTGCCGCCTCCTGGGTCAGCGCCCCGTATTTCAAAAGCTTTTCCATAGTAATAGGCTCCGGAAATTTTCGGATTGTAACCGCCGGCCCGTCCAAAGCCACCGGAGGCAGCACCACATGGACCCTGGAGCCGTCCTCCAGCCTGGCGTCCACTATGGGACTGGAAACATTAACCACCCGGTTGACCCGGCTGACAATCTGCTGAATAATATCTTCCAGCTGTTCTACCGCTTCAAACCTGCGGTCCCACAGCTCCATCCGTCCATGCTTTTCCACGAAAATCCGTCCGGCTCCGTTAACCATGATCTCCGTCACCTCCGGATCATCAATCAGCTCCTGAAGGATATCCAGACGGCGAAAGCTGTCATAGAGACTGCTTCGAAGCCACAATCGTTCTTTAAGGGGCAGATACATCTGTCTGCCCGTTTCCTGAATGGTACGGTCGATCAGGTCATAAAGTTCCTGGTCGGATATATGCCGCCTCTGGTCCAGCTCCTCCATAATCCGGCTTCGAAGCTGGCTTCGGACCCCTTCCTTTCCTTCTGTTCCCAAGGGCTTTACCTCCTTTTACCATCCGCCTCCGCTTTTTCCTCTTAACAGCTGTCTCACATAGTCCCCCAGTTCTCCCCACAAAAGCTGTTCCATATAGCTTTCTCTTTTCCCAAAGGTACTGTGGTAAGGGAGCTTCAGCTTTCGAATCCGGTCCAGAACCTTTTCCTGTCCGGCCGCCTGCAGATATTCCTCAAACTCCTCCACTTTCGCCTGGGATATGGTATCCTCCTTGATGGGCATGTAAATTCCGTCGCAGACTTTCAGGATCGACAGCGCGCCCTTTCCCATCTGTCCCACATCTACCAAAACCTTTTCATAACCGCTGTCCGCCGCGATGCGTTCAATCAAATCCGCCATATCTTCCGGGTCTAACTGGCTTAAATCCTCCCCATAGCGGACTGGGGGAATATAGTCCAAATCTCCCCAGGAGTAAACCATCGCCTTTAGTCGAAGCCAGCTGCAGGCATTCTGGCGGTAAAGGTAAAGGACATCGGACAAATCATGCTCATAATTCTCTCCTGTCAGCCTGGAAAAGCCAGAATACTCCTCCAGATTCAGATACAGCACTTTCTGTGTCCTCCCCATCAGCTGCCCCATAGTCAAAGCCAGAGAAGTTTTCAGGCAGCGGTTCACCGGAGAATAGACTCCTATGGTAAAGGCCTTTTTCCCCAAAAGGCTCAGGGCCGCAGCCGCAGGCTGAACGCAGTATCTGGCCAATACCTCCCTGACCAGGCTGTCACCGGACTGGTATTTATAGACCGCCGGCCAGTCTTCCTCCATCTCCACAATCTCTCCGTCGCAAAGAGCTACCACCTGTCCGGCCTCAATGTCCTCTACCTCTCTTCTCACCTCGTCGCTGACAAGAAGAATTTCGATCGAATGACTTTTCGCGTACTCCTTCAGCTTTTCCAGGCTGGTAAAGCTGACCGCCGTAAAAGGCAGCTTCTCCCTCTGATTCACAAAGTCGGCGAATCTGGAAGCGTAGCTCTGATCCACATCATAGATTGCCATAATCCGTTCCATACTACACACTATTCCTCCCTTCTCCATCTGGCGCAGGTCCATCTGCAGATTTTCGGTTTCTTTGTTATCGGGTCAAAAAAGACAGCAAAAGATAATCAGATATAAAGATAATCAGATATAAAAATGCCTTCAGAAAAATAAAAAACAAATTATTGAGCTTTGCCCGAATCGGGCAGTGCGGTCAAATTGCCGCAGAACAATAAAACAGACTATTTAGATAAAATAGAATATTCGACTGAATGTTTTTCTATTATGCCCTATAAACCGCAAAAAGTCAAGGGTAGTTTTCGCATTTTCCATAAAATTTCCGTAAAATTTTCTACACAATCTTCTCAAGAGCCGGAAACCATACGACAATAGCGGTTCCCAAGGCAATACAGGCCCCCAGGGGAATTACCGCCCTTTCCCCATCCCGCTTCCAGCGCCCGTAGGGCTTTAGCTTTTTCGCCCGGAGGCATTCCGCCGTGTAGGCGGACAGCTGAATCAATGGGCCGAAGAAATTTCCCTGCCGAATCAATTTTCCCAAAGACCAGACCGCCCCCAGAATCATTCCCAGCACGATTCCTGCTCCCCCCGTCCCGATTCCCAGCCAGCCGATCAGCACCGCCGCCAGCTTTACATCTCCTGCCCCGATCATCCGGGCAGCCCAGAGCCAAAAACCGATAAACAAAATGAGAATCCCGAGTCCCAAAGAGACGGCCAGAAGCTCCAGGGCCCTCCCCTGGTCCCGGACAGCCAGGCTGTCTGCGACCAGGAAGGCCGCGCCGACGGCTCCTCCGGCCGCCAGCAGTCTATTTGGGATTTTACGTTTCCGCATATCCCACCAAAATACGGCGGCCAGGAAGATCGAGGCCGCCCCCCTCTCATACATAGAATCCCTCCTTTACTTGATATCTCCTCTCTTTTTGCATTCTGTTCCCAGACTGTCGATAATGGTAATCACCAGTCCTTTGATGCTGTTTTCCGTGGTCCGGTAGGGCGCAATTCTCAATGTGTAGAACTGCCCGTTGGTAGCTACCACCTCCCGGTCAATGGGCGTCAGATTTTTCAAAACATTCTGCGCATCTTCCACAATCTTCTCGTAGGGGAAGCTGTGAGCGAAAATCTGGATGGAACGGCCGATATCGTGCTCCATCAGCTGGAATTCCCGTCCGATGTACTCCGTAAATTTCCGGATATTCAGGTTGCTGTCCACAAAAAGGATTCCGATCATGGTGGAAGAGAGAAAATTGGACAAGTCGTTGGTCATCATCGTCAGCTCGTCCACCTTTTGCTGGTATTCCGTATTCACCGTATACAGCTCCTCGTTCACCGACTGAAGCTCTTCGTTGGAACTCTGCAACTCCTCATTTGCTGTCAAAAGTTCCTCGTTGGCTGCCTGAAGCTCCTCATTTACCGTTTCCAGCTCGCCTATGGTCTTTTTCAGATCGTTCTGGGATTCCTGAAGCTCCTGCTCCAGGTCCGTAATTCTGCGGGCGGCCGTTGTATCAATATCATATTTCTCCCGGATTCCCTCTTCACTGCCGTCTGTCTGAGCGTTTTCCTGGAAAATCATAGCAGTCAGCCCACTATTCTCCTTCCCGGAAACAGGAATCGGATGAACGCTGAGGTTCACCATTCTGCGCCCGGAAGCCGTATCTACCATAATATCCGAGTAACTTACGGAAATGCGCTCGCTCCGGCAGCGGCTCAAAGCCGTAGAAGCTGCCAAGCTCAAATCCTTGTGAATAATATTAAACAGGTTAAAGGAAGCCTTTCCCGGAGCGATGGCCACATAGTCCATATAATTTCCAAAAAAGTGAATTACATCGTTAGACTCGTTAAGTACAAGAGAAGCCGGCATATACTTCTCCATGAACTGAGTGTAAATATTTTCCAGTTCATACTGCTGGCTTTCAAATCCCTGCATGCTGACCACCCGGGGCGTGATGGGCTGAACATTAGGAATATTAAACACCGGAGGGGCGAGCCGTTCCGCCTTGCCGGCGCTGTTGTGAATATAAATTTTTTCCGAACTGCAGGCAGACTTGAATACATCTGAATATTCATTGGCTGTCTCGCTCTTTCCCAGGAAAAGATAGCCCCCGTTTTTCAGGGCGGAATGGAAGATGGCAAAGAGCCCACGCTGAAGAACGGGCTGGAAATAAATCATCACATTCCGGCAGCTGATTAAGTCCAGCTTCCCAAAAGGCGGGTCTGACAGCATATTGTGGGGAGCGAAAATAATCATTCTCCGGATGTCCTTGTTGACGCAATACTGATCTCCCCGTTTAATGAAATATTTGGACAGCCGGTCCGGGGACACATCGTCAATAATACTCTCGGAAAATACTCCCTTTCCTGCCTGCTCAATCGCCTGGATGTCGATATCCGTGGCAAAAATTTTGATATCCCGCTTTAAACGCAGCTCCTCCAGAATCTCCTGAAACAGAATAGCCAAAGAATATGCTTCCTCCCCGGTAGAGCAGCCCGCGCTCCACACACGGATGGGATCCTCCTCATTGGCATTCTGGACAATGGGATACAAAGCCTTCTCCTTCAGTTTTTCAAAGAAAGCCGGGTCCCGGAAAAAGTTGGTCACTCCGATTAAAATCTCCTTTACCAGTACATTTACTTCCTCCGGATTATGGTCCAGAAGCTTAGCATACTCCGCCAGATTCAGGCTGTGGGTCACCACCATGCGCCGCTCCAGCCTCCGCAGTACCGTAGTCCTCTTATAGTGGGTAAAATCAATCCCTCTGGCCTTTTTCAGCACCTCATAAATATGAGCAAAGCTCTCCTCATCTGTAAACAGCTCCTCCTGCTGAGGCTCAATCATCGTACGATATTTGGAATAGTGAAGGATTTCCCCCGCAATATCCTGAGGCGGCAGCACGTAATCCACCAGGCCGGTGCTGATGGCGCTCTTTGGCATCCCGTCAAATTTGGCGCTGACCGGACTTTGTACAATGGTCAGCCCCCCTTTTTCCTTTATGGCCTTAATCCCGTTGGTGCCGTCGGAGCCGGTTCCGGAGAGAACCACGGCGATGGAATGTTCCTTCTTCTCCTCAGCCAGGGAGTGGAAGAAAATGTCGATCGGGTGGTTTAAAAGGCCCTGTATGTAATCTTTAAGAAGCAGTCTTCCTCCCCGGAAAGTAATATTCTTTTTGGGGGGAATCAGATAAACCTTGTTGGGTTCCACCAAGACGCCGTCCTGAGCCTGAATAACCGTCATCTCCGTATATTTTCCCAAAATATCCGCCATCAGGCTTTTGTAATCCGGCGCCAGGTGCTGGATCACTACAAAGCTCAGGCCGCTGTTGGAGGGTACACAGCAGAAAAACTGCTGCAAAGCCTCCAGCCCGCCGGCCGAAGCTCCGATTCCCACGACAAAAGGCTCCCCGGATTGTATCTGATCCGGATGTTCCGATAAATTCTGATGTATCTGCGTCATAACGGCTCCTCCTTATCTTTTCTTTGTACCCGCGGCAATTCCGGCAGATATTTCTGCTCAAAATCTGAAAGCGGCATAGGACGGTCATAATAAAAACCCTGGGCATAAACGCAACCGTTTTCCAGAAGCGTTTCCTCCTGGCTTTTGTTTTCCACGCCCTCCGCGATGCAGATGGTACCCTGGGCGTCGCACAGCTTTATAATATCCTTCACCAGCATCCGGGTCGCTTTATTTTCCGAAATATTCTTAATTATGCTGCGGTCCAGCTTCACAGAATGAAATTTCAGATTCGTCAGCATAGCGACATTAGAGTAGCTGGATCCGAAATCATCCAGAGAGAAACGGAATCCATAGCTCCCAAATTTTTCAATCATCTCCGAAAATGTGTAGTTCTCAACATCTCCCGCTGTCTCTGTAATCTCCATCTCGATCATGTCCTGAGGCACCTCCGGATAGCGGCTGGAAATTGCCAGAACAGAGGCCAGCGCCGATGGGTTCAGCAGGGTGTTTCTGGAAAAATTGCTGGACAAGGGTATCATCCGGCGCCCCTGCCGCTTCCACCGGCTCATAGCCTTTAATGCTTCATTAAACACAAAATAATCCAGTTCCTGGATCGTGCCGTTTTGTTCCATCCATTCAATCACTCGTCCATGGGGCAGAAGATCGCCCTTTTCGTCCTGAATCCGCACCAACGCCTCAGCGCCGGTCAGGCTGCCGGTGCGCATATCAATTTTGGGCTGGAAGTAGATGGTCAGACGGCCATTCTGCGCAAATTTTGACCGAATACTCTCCCTGCTGATCATTCTGTCCCACTCATTTCCTCCTCCCATGACCGTCATCTGGCCCGAGCCGATACACTTCATCATGGATCTGGCCTTGCGCACCAAATCTCTCCCTTTAAATACCTGATCGGACCAGGTATATCCGGTTCGAAACAGGCCTGTGTAATTTTTTCCCAGCAGATGCCGGACCTTCAGACACTGATTAAAAAATGCTTCATAGGTAATATTGAGGCACAGAACGATAAACTCCGCATCCTGGACATGGAAAAGCATAGAGCTTCCGAAGACGTCCATTAAAACCTCCGACATGCGCAGCAGAAACCGGCTGCCGAATTCGTATCCCCTCTGCTGTTTAATATCCCCAAGGTCCGGAATATCCGCAGTCAGAACCCCAAGGGAACTGCACTGGTCGGAATCCAGGGAATAAATCGCGTCCATATAAGAGCGGAGATTTGGCAGGGCATAAAGACGGTCCAAGGTACTCTTTCCTTCTTCCCTGGAAGCAAACCTCTCCTTCTCCCTGCCCAGATAAGGAACCAGTTCCCGGATCAGCGCCATGCTTTCCTGATGCTCTGCCGGGTTTTCCAGACACAAGACTCTCAGGCCGTCTTCCCCGGACCTCATGGGATATAAATAAAAATACCAAGACGGCGTCCCCTGCTCCCCTTTCATAGACAGGCAAATCGGCTCCGGATGCTTTACATATCGGGAAAGAACCGGAAAATGTTCCGTCCGCTTGCCAGAGACAGATTCCTGAATAGAAAACTTTCCTCTGGAAAACCATTCATCCGTCATTGTCACAATTTCATTGTTCTGAGTCAGATTCAAAATATAAATACGGTCCGCCTGGTAATATTGTCCCAGCAGTTTCATTACGCCTCTTATAGCCCCCTCAGCCTGATCTGCCTCAAGCATTTTCCCCATACATTCCAGCATTACATTCTTTTCCAGATCCGTAAGTTCCCCAAACTTCGGAAGATACTGCATCTCCAGTTCTTCTTCCTTCATATCCGGGTTATAACCGCTCCAGCAGTATTCTCTGGCATCTCCATAAAAAAATACTCCGTCCTCAATTTCGCTTCCGTGAAGCCTGCACAGCCACGAGGCCATTCCGGCCATCTCATAGTATTGGGCACTCTCTCCTTCCTGGCATACCACCCCCGCCACAAACCTCAAAGACCTCAGCCGCGCGTCCTCCTCCATGGAAATTCTGGTAAGGGAAAAGACGTTCTCCAGTCTCCGCCTCAAGGCCGCTTTCGATGGCGCATTGGGGAAAAACACCCGCAGGCTGTGAGCGTCCTTTCTTCCCACAATACAGTCCGTATCCAAAAAGATATGAAAAGCCGTCATAATATCCAGCTCTTCGGCCTGTGGCTCTGCTTCCCCAAAGAGCTCATGGCCTCCTTCGATATGAAGCTCTGCCACGGCGCAGCGGCGTCCTCCCCCTTCCCGGATCCGGAGGCAGGCCAGCTCCTCCGCCGTATCCGCCTCGTATATACCCGTTTCCGGCTCAATATGAACCCGGGTGCTCAATTCCTTTTCCCACTCCTGCTGCTGGCTGCGGCTGCTCAGGTATGAGAACATAATCAGGTCCCTTGTCTCCATATCGTAAATCAGATTTACTCCGGCGGAGACTTCACGGATCATTCCCTCCGAATCGACCAGTTTGAACCGGTCAAAGAGCCAGTGTCTTCCTCCTTCTGCGGATTCAAACAGCTGACTTCGGCTGAATTTATCCTGAAACCTCCGGATATCCGAAGCGGAAAACATGTTCTTCATCTCCAGGCTGATCAGGTTCTCATAGGACCGCCCGAGGTCCTCCCTTCGTTCCCCGTTTTCCATGATGCAGCGCTCTACCAGATTCCGGCTGAGATTCACCTGGAGAAAACAGTACAGATGGGGGTAAAGATCCGCCGGAATCTGGCGCCGGAAGATCTGGCGGTCCGGAAAACCGGACAGGTATTCCGTCATTCCGATGGCTTTCTCCGGATGGCCCTCCTCATCGTAGAGCATCTGGTAGGAAAGATGGGACCATCCGTAACATCCGGTCTGACCATACTGAATCACAAACCTGCCTCCGTCATGATCCCGGCCCGCCAGCAGTCCCCGGCCAAATCTGACAAAATCCTCCCTGCTGTCCCTGTGAACTCTCCCGCACTCTATCAGGGATTCCGGGAAATCGCGGTAGATCGCCGGCCTGTCCTTAGGCCTGCTTTTCGTGTAAAGAAGACGGAACACCCGGGTATCCAGGTCCACCTCCCAGAGAAGCTTATCCGTCTGCATTGTCACGAACCGCAGCCATTCCCAGCATTCCCGGTATCCCTTCCGCTGGCTTTTGATCTCCTCTGCGGAAGAATAATTAGGCTCTATTTCCGGAGCCGTGTATAAAAAGAAATGATGATCTCCATTTTTCCTCGCCATTCTCAGGGCATATTCGCCCTGCTGAAGGACAAAGCTTAAAGGCCCTTCTCCCGCCAGAAAAAGATAGACTCCCACATATCCGCGGCATCCCCCATCCCGGGCGTTTTCTCCCGTCAGGCTCACCGCCCGGCTGAGCGTTGAAGCTTTCTCCCATATCCGGCTTCTCTTGATCTTCCCGCACATCAGTGCGGCAAAACAGCTGTTTCCCAGACAGCCCACCAGGTCTTCCTCCTTAAAGAACCTGGCCAGAAGGGCAGAGGCCCGATCCGCTGCCGCCTTCATGGCCGCTCCTCCATCTGCTTCATGTCTGCCTTCCTGTTCAACAGAAATAAAAAAAAGCGCACAGATTTGGGAAGTCCCCAGACTCCTCAGGCGCTTCTCCATCTGCAACTTCAGCTCCTCACGGTTCAGCATTTTACCCCCCACCAGCTTTTCCTATTTGTACTGCCTTTGTTATGGAAGATACCGGGCGCAAAAACCTTGCGGCTCCCATAACATCTTATGTAGAAGTATAGCACCAATTTCCCCTACATACAAACGGAATTTCCTTGACTCCCGTTCCACTGCGTGGTAGACTATGATTGGTTTAAATTTTTAAACCAAAGGAGGATATCTATGACCACTCCCCAATATCTTCAAGCGCAGTTTGAACGGTGCATGCCCCTGTTTATCGCCCTGGGCGACCCGGTGCGTCTTTCCATTATCGAGGTTCTCACCAGGGAAGCCTTCCAACACGGCAGGGAAGGTCCCATTCCCTTTGAGCAGTACGGCCTCAATGTCAATGAAATCACCTGCCGCACCAGTCTCTCCCGCCCCGCTATTTCCCACCATTTAAAAATTTTAAAGGAAGCGGGCCTGGTTGGCATCCGGCAGGAGGGTACTGCCAACTACTACTATCTGACCCTGCGTCAGTCCAATCAAACGCTGATGGAGCTGGGCCACCGGCTCAATGAGTTTTTATATCCATAAGCCGTGAATACAATTTTATTTTCCAGATATACTAAATTTAACCGTAACCGCTTCGGACGGCATGATCAGACGCAGGCCGCCCGCGGCAGCTCTATATCTGGGAGATGATGTAAATATGATTCATTTTTTTAAAGACCGCAAAGATCAGGCGGCCACCCGGGTAGAATCCGCCTGGGATCTGGGCGCCCTTCGGAAGGAAATCGAGCGCAGCCGCTGCGCCATTGACACCGCCCGCAGCAATTTTGAGGAGGTCATCGACCCTACCATGATTGACTGCTATATCTATGAACTGAACGCTGCCCAGCTGCGCTATCAGTTTCTTCTTCGGAAATTTAAGAGCCGGGAGGCGTAACGCTTCCCGGGAAAGGAGTTTACTTTATGTCTGTTTGGTACGACACAAGCGTATTTTACCATATGTATCCCCTGGGTATGACCGGAGCTCCCAGGGACAATCACCCATCTTCCGCTCCGGATGTCTGCCGCTTTTCCCAGCTGGAGGCATGGATTCCTCATATCCGCAGCTTAAATTTTAACGCCATTTACATAGGTCCCCTGTTTGAATCCACTTCCCACGGTTACGATACCAGGGATTACCGGAAGGTGGACAGCCGTCTGGGAACCAACGAAGACTTTCGCCGCTTCGTCTCCCTCTGCCACCGGCAGGGCATCCGTGTGGTGGTGGACGGCGTATTCAACCATACCGGACGGGAGTTTTTTGCCTTTCAGGATATCATCCGGAACAAGTGGGACTCTCCCTGCAAAGACTGGTACCGGGGAGTCCGTTTTGACGGCCAAAGCCCTTTCGGCGACCCGTTCTGCTATGATGCCTGGCAAGGACATTTTGAACTGCCCTGCCTGAATCTTCGGAATCCCCAGGTACGGGATTATCTGTTCCGGTGCGTGGATTTCTGGGTTAAAGAATTTGAGATCGACGGCATCCGCCTGGACTGCGCCAATGTGCTGGATTTTGGCTTTATGGAGGAGCTGCGCCAGGTTACCAGCCGGATGAAAGAGGATTTCTGGCTCATGGGAGAGGTAATTCACGGAGATTACGCCCGCTGGATGGGACCCCAAATTCTTCACTCCGTCACCAACTATGAACTCCATAAAAGCATATATTCCGGCTTCAACGACCACAATTTTTTTGAAATCGCCCACAATGTGCGCCGTCTGGAGGCCATCGGGCGGGATCTCTACACCTTTGTGGACAACCATGACGAGGACCGCATCGCCAGCAAGCTGACCGACCCGGATCATCTGGCTCCCGTCTATATGTGCCTTTACACCCTGCCCGGAGTCCCTTCCGTCTACTACGGGGGAGAATGGGCCGTTCAGGGACGGCGGACCAGAACCAGCGATCAGGAGCTGCGGCCTGCCATCTCCCCGGAACAATTTGATCAGCTTCACTGTCCGCTCACTGATCTGATCGCCCGCTTAGGTGAAATTCACCTCCAGGAAAATGCCTTCTGCAAAGGAGTTTACCGGGAATTATACTTAACCAACCGTCAGTACGCTTACTCCAGGGAAAATGAGAACAGCCTTGTGGTCACGGCGCTCAATAACGATCCCGCTCCCGCCTCGTTCTCTATCCCCCTGCCTCAGGGAATTACCCAGGCCCTGCCCCTGATTGGAGAAAAATGGAAAATTTCGACTCCGTCCGTACCCATTGCGGCAGAAAACGGGCGCCTGAATATAACCCTTCCCGGAAACTGGGGAAATATTTTTAAACTGTTATAAATTCAGAACAGCAGCAGTTTCCTGCCGTCCTGAACCATTACAATCTAAAATATAAAAAGGGGAAAATCGCTATGGCAAAGAACACATCCCGTTCAGCCGACGCTGACGCCAAAAAAAACGCAAAACCAAAAAAATCCCGGGCTGCTGGAACCGCTCCCCGTGAAACCGGCTTCATCACAGAGCTGGACCGGTATCTTTTCGGTGCAGGAACACACTATGAAATCTTCGAAAAGCTGGGAGCCCACCCAAAAACATGGAAGGGTACTGAGGGCTACTACTTTGCCGTCTGGGCTCCTCATGCCAAGGCAGTCCACCTGACCGGAGATTTTAACGGATGGAACGCCGAAACCCATCCCATGAATCCTCTGTCTACTTCCGGAATCTGGGAGCTCTTTGTACCAGGCATGAAGGAGGGACAGCTGTACAAATTCGCCGTCACCACTCCCGGCGGACAGGTACTGTTTAAGGCAGACCCCTTCGCATTTCTGGCGGAATTCCGCCCAGGCACCGCCTCCGTCACCACCGACCTCTCCGGCTTTTCCTGGACCGATGGTGCCTGGATGGAAAAACGGGGCCGGGAAGACCCCATCAATCATCCCATGAGCATTTATGAGGTCCATCTGGGTTCCTGGAAAAAGAAAAACCGGCCTGAGAAGGACGGGTTTTACACCTATGCCGAGGCGGCCCATGAACTGTCCGCCTATGTAAAGGAGATGGGCTACACCCACGTGGAACTGATGGGAATTGCGGAGCATCCTCTGGACGCCTCCTGGGGATACCAGGTAACCGGATATTTTGCCCCCACTTCCCGTTATGGCACCCCAAAGGAATTGATGTACCTGGTCAACTATCTCCACCGCCAGGGCATTGGCGTTATCCTGGACTGGGTTCCCGCTCATTTTCCAAAGGATGCCCACGGACTGGCGGATTTCGACGGAGAACCCCTCTACGAGTATGCCGATCCCCGCAAGGGCGAGCACCCGGACTGGGGTACCAAAGTATTTGACTATGGAAAAAATGAAGTCAAAGACTTCTTAATCAGCAATGCCGTCTACTGGGTAGAAAAATTCCATGTGGACGGCCTGCGGGTAGATGCCGTAGCCTCCATGCTCTATCTGGACTATGGACGCCAGAATGGTCAATGGGTCCCCAACCGTTACGGCGGAAATCAGAACCTGGAAGCTATCGAATTTTTCAAGCATCTGAATACGGTTCTGAGAGGCCGCAACAGCGGCGCCATGATGATCGCCGAGGAATCCACCGCCTGGCCGAACGTGACCAAACATCCCCAGCAAGACGGCCTGGGCTTTACCTTCAAGTGGAATATGGGTTGGATGCACGACTTCCTGGAATACATGAAGCTGGATCCCTATTTCCGCAAATATAATCATCACCGCATGACCTTTGGTCTTACATATTTTACCAGCGAAAACTATATTCTGGTGCTTTCCCATGATGAGGTAGTCCACCTGAAATGTTCCATGATTAATAAAATGCCTGGCCTGGGAAAGGACAAATTCTCCAACTTAAAAGCCGGATATACCTTTATGCTGGGACATCCCGGAAAGAAGCTCCTGTTTATGGGACAGGATTTCGGCCAGTGGCACGAATGGGATGAAAAGGTGGCTCTGGACTGGTATCTGACCAAAGAGGAGGACCACCAGGACCTTCAAATGTATGTCCGCGATCTTCTCCATCTGTACCGCCGCTATCCGGCACTTTTCCGGCTGGACAATGACTGGAACGGTTTTCAGTGGGTCAATGCCAACGATGGAGACCGCAGTATTTTCAGCTTCATACGAAAAGACGAAACATCCAAGAAAAATCTTTTGTTTGTTATAAATTTCACACCTGTTGCGCGGCCGGACTACCGTGTGGGCGTGCCAAGACGGGGCAATTATACTCTGCTTCTGGATCAGACCCATGGGGCATATAAGCTGAAAGAAGCGCCAGTTTTCAAAGCTTCAAAGGGAGAATGCGACGGACAGCCCTATTCTATCGCCTATCCTCTGGCTCCTTACGGCACTGGTATTTTCCGTTTCTGACAAAAGAAAAGGGGAAAGTATGTTAAATTTTTGTCAAATAGCATCTGTACATTTTTCCCAAAATGTAGTAGAATAAGGCCATGCAGCATGGTAATCACGACTATGGCATATAACTGTTCCGGAAAGTCTCCGGAGCAGTTATCGTATAATGTTTTGGAAGGAGCGTAATTTTATGGCGAAGCAGTTAATCTCAAGCAGCAGCACAAAAAGCGTATACCGCGACGGCAATGTTGCAATCAAGGAATTCTGCGAAGGATTCCCCAAGGCCGAGGTTTTAAATGAGGCCCTGTGCAATGCCCGTGTAGAGGATCTTCCGGGACTTCATGTTCCCAAGATTCTGGGAGTTTCCGTAGTGGACGGCAAATGGTCCATTATGAAGGAGTACATTGAAGGCAAGACCTTAGAGCAGCTGATGGAAGAAAATCCGGACAAAACTCAGGAGTACATGGAGCAGATGGTTGATCTGCAGCTGGAGATTCACTCCAAAGCCTGCCCTCTGTTAAACAAATTGAAAGAGAAAACCATCCGCGCCCTGAATGAGGAGCCGGAGCTGGACGAAAGCACCCGCTATGAGCTTCTGACCAGACTGGATGGTATGCCCAAACACACGAAGCTGTGCCACGGCGATTTCTCTCCTTCCAACATCATTGTTCAGGAAGACGGAACCATGTACGTCATCGACTGGGTTCACGCAGCTCAGGGTAATGCCAGCGCCGACGTAGCCAGAACTTATCTGCTGTTAAGCTTAAAGGACAGTAAGCTGGCTGATCTCTACATGGATCTGTTCTGTGAGAAAACCGACACGGACAAGCGCTATGTTCAGGGATGGCTGCCCATCGTGGCCGCAGCTCAGCTGGTAAAGAAGCGTCCCGAAGAGAAGGAACTTCTGGAGAAGTGGATCAATGTGTTCCCATATCAGTAAATGATAAAAAGGCTGCGGAATCGGCTGAACCTGCCCGATCCGCAGTCTTTTTTATATCAACGTTTGTTTTGGCCCCTGTTTTCCCGCCATCCTGAACTGCTGCATGTCTTCCATTCATTCTGCCTCAGCGGCAGTTTCTTCCTCCCTCTGCTCCTGCTCTTCATATTCTTCCAGGGTCGTCCATTTCACCGGGAAGGCCACCTCTGCCTTAAACAGGTCTCCGTCAATGGACAGAGTAAATGTGCCGTTCTGAAGCTTAGTCAGACTCTGGGCAATAGACAGGCCCAAACCGCTTCCTTCCGTGGTTCTGGCCACGTCGCCCCGCACAAATCTCTCCGTCAGCTCATCTGCCGAGATATTTAAAGGATTCTCCGATACGTTTTTAATCGTAAAAATCGCCTTTCCGTCCCTCTGCGCCACATCCACATAAATTCTGCTGTTCTGCATGGCATACTTATAAGCATTGTTGTAGAGGTTTTCCAGAATCCGCCAAAGCCTGCGGCCATCCGCCCGGATCAGAACCGGATTTTTGGGCAGACTGGAAACCAGTTCCAGGTGACGGGTAGCGAATTTCTCCTCGAACTCCCCGTTGGTCTGCCAAACCAGCTCTACCACATCAATATCCTGAATATCCAGCTTCAGATTGCCGGAACTGGCCTTAGAAGCTTCCACCAAATCCTCTGTCAGATTCTTCAGGCGCTGGGATTTCTGATCCAAAACCTCCAGATAACCTTGAATTTTGGGATCCTGGATATTTTCCCGCTTGATTAAATCCACATAATTGATAATTGAGGTCAATGGCGTTTTAATATCGTGAGATACGTTGGTAATCAAATCCGTTTTCAGCCTCTCACTTTTCACCTGTTCCTTTAACGCCGCTTCCAGGCCGGTTCCAATACTGTTGATATGCTCTCCCATGGCCCTTTCCTTGCCTCTCAGCTGGCTCAAATCCATCTGGTAGCTGGTATTGCCCTGGGAAATATTGCGGATCGCATCGTCCAGCAAATCCATCTGTACCGACTTGGAGAACATCCGATGGAAAACCAGAATATCCGTACCTGCCAAAAGAGCCGCCATAATCAGAAAAGTAATATCCTGGTCCAGGCCTCTTTCCTGTTCTGTCCAAATTACCAGCATACCCCAAATCAGAAAAATATTCACAGCCAGAACCGCCAGAAATGCCATCGCCATTCCCACCGCGAAGGTGGACCGATTCCGGTACTCTCTCAAAGCTTCATACGCCCTGCGGATCAGGCTGTTGCTCCATAGCTGTCCCGCCTTGTAGCGCCTCACCGCGCCGAAAAGGCAAAGCACCGTACAGCCGTAAATAACCAAAAGCTTCACCAGCTTAATCCAATAAGCCCATTGTTCCTGGGTGAAGGCCATGGAAATCAGATGACTGGCCACAAACCTTCCCATATAAACACAGACCAGAACTAAAACCGCCCAGGCCAAAACCGCCAGCTCCGTGTAAATTTCATCAAAAGGATAAAGACGAACCTTCCGGCTTCCCTCTTTCTCATGCCCGGACATCACCACCATTCCCAGAATCGTGGTCACCGCTCCCAGACAGCCCGCCGCTAAGCCTACGCTTCCCAGAAGGAAATGGCTTCTGGAGTCCAAATATGCCTGCGCTTCCTGCGCATAAGGGTCATCGTATGGATAACTGGTATCGATGGAAAGCATCATATAATAGCGATTGTTCCCAAAAGGATTCCAGATCTCCAGATAAGGGGCCGCATTGGCCGGGATCTCCTCCAAATTGCTCTCCATCCGGATGGAATCTCCGGGAATATAAACATATTTTCCCTCCTCCCGCATGGCTTCCAATGTCATATCCGGTACATTGGTATAGGTCTTTTCCTCTCCGTCATCGCTGCGGTATACAATGCGGAAATGAAAGTTCGTCGGATTTTCAATGTAATTATGTGAAATGGAATAATAATCTCCCAGCCGTCCCAGCACTTCAAATGCCAGCTCCTCCTTGGTCATCCGGTCCCCATAAAATTCCGGATCCAGAAAATTGGGATTATAGGTCTGCCAATCAACCGTCAGCTCCATATCGTCGTCATTGTCCATGGAAACCGGGCTGCCCTTAACCGTAAAATTTTCGTCCAGATAGTATCCCCTGCGCTTGGCATATCGGATAATATCATCCAGCGTCAGAGTTTCGCTGTAACCGGGGCCGTCGCTGACCCCCACCACAACCTTGTTCAGATCCAGTTCCCCATTGGTTTCAAATACGTCTTTGTATCCAATATAGGTGAAAATTTTATCAATATCCTCTGACAGCAGGAGATGGAACTGCTCCGTATCCTCATATTCTTCCTTGTGCAGCCAGGAAATCCCCTTTCCAAAATCAGAATTCAGATACATGGCGCTGAAACCCGCGGCCGCAATCAGCACAAACAATACATGGAGAATGGTCAGAACAATCTTCTTATTCCGATACCTTTTCACTTCCTGATCCATAGTTTCTCCGTTCCGGCATACTATTTGCCTTCATAAATAATGGCAGACTCCACCTCATAATCTTTAAGCCGTTCCCGTCCTTTCAGGCCGGCCAGCTCCATCACAAAGCAGATTTTTACCACCTGTCCTCCCAGCTCCTGTACCAGGCGGATAATCGCCTCCGTAGTTCCTCCGGTAGCAATCAAATCGTCTACAATCACTACCTTCTGCCCCGGTCGGATGGCATCCTTGTGAATCTCAATCTCCGCCGTACCATACTCCAGATCGTACTGAGCGGTGATCGTCTCGCAGGGCAGCTTCCCTTTTTTGCGCACCGGCACAAAACCCTTATGGCACAAATATGCCACCGGTACGCCAAAAATAAATCCGCGGGATTCCGGCCCTACCACCAGGTCAAAATCCTTATCCTTCACCATATTCGTCAGGCTGTCCACCGCCAGGGCCAGGCCGTCCGCATCCTGTAAAATCGTAGTCACATCCCGGAAAATGATTCCCGGCTCCGGAAAATCCGGTATGCTTCTTACATATTCTTCTAATTTTTTCATATTTATCGTTTTCCTTTCTGTCCCTGCAATGAGGGCGATCGCGCAATCAATACCTGCCCTCTTATTATACTTGCTTCTTTCTTTGCTGTAAAGCCGCCGATTGCAACCATCCCCGGGATGTGATAGACTAGGGGCAGAAATAATGCAGTGAACCAAGGAGGCTTCCTATGAATATCCAACATTTTCCCATTTCCGTAACAGAAAAACAGTGCGGCCACGTCTGCGAACATCCTCAGGCAGACCTGACCGCGTATCTTTTAGATCCTATGGAGGAAACAAAGGACCGGCTCCGTCCGGCAGTGGTGATCTGTCCCGGCGGAGGCTACAACCATGTATCCCAGCGGGAGGACCAGCCGGTAGCGATGGAATACCTGGCTATGGGCTGCCAGGTATTTGTACTCCACTACAGTGTGGCGCCGGACAGGTTTCCCCGGGCTCTTATGGAACTGGCCCTGTCCGTAGATCTGATCCGGAAAAACAGCCGCAGCTGGCAGATTGATCCAAACCGCATTTTGGTGTCCGGCTTTTCCGCCGGAGGACACCTGGCCTGCAGTCTGGGCGTGTTCTGGGACAAGGACTTCCTCTTTGGCCCCATTGAAAAAGGGCCGGAAAACATCCGGCCCAATGGACTGATTCTCTGCTATCCGGTCATCACTTCCGGAGAGTATGCCCACCGCGGGTCCGTAGAAACCCTGCTGGGCCCGCAGCAGCTGGACAATGAGGAAATGGTCCGACTCTTTTCTCTGGAAAACCAGGTGGGGCCCCAGGTACCGCCGGTATTTTTATGGCATACCTGGACCGACCAGACCGTTCCGGTAGAAAACAGTCTTCTTCTGGCTTCTGCCCTGAGAAAGCATGGCATCAGCCTGGAGATGCACATCTACCCAAGAGGCATCCACGGTCTGTCCACCGCTTCCCATGAGGTGGAAGGCAGAGATGGAAGATACTACGAGCCCTCCTGTCAAAGCTGGCTGCCGCTGGTTAAAACCTGGCTGGAATCCTTTTAAGGGGACGGAGCGCTCTGCAAAAGCCGCTCAGTCGTCCCAGCCCAGACGCTCCAGGCTGTCCTCTAACAGCTCCTCCTTTACATCCAGTTCCTCCTCCAGGCTGATATTCTCCTGCATGGCGGTTATGAAATCCTCCCGGCTGATTTCTCCGTTCCGGTACTGCAGCTTCAGCTGGCTTTCCTGACTTTCCTGGTCATTCTTTTGACTATTAACCTGGGATAGCTGGTCCAGAAGGCTCTGAATATCTCCCTGGGGGATTTCCATGGTCTGGTAGTAATACATTTCCACCATATCCTCCAGCATCTCCTCCTGACGGTCCAGTTCCCGCTTCTGATCCCTCAGCGCCGTTCTCTGGCTCTGAAAGGACGGTTCATCCATGGAGCCCACCCGGTAGGCAGCCTCCAGATTGCTGATTTCAATTTCAATGGCATCCTGTTCCGCCTTAACCCGGCAGTAGGTGTCCTGATCCTGCTGCGGGTCCCCGGAAGCAGTGGGATATGAGGTCTGGGCTGTTTCCGAGGGGGCTGCTGCTGTCCCCGCTGTGGTTTCTGCTGCCGTCACCGTTTCCTCCCCCGTCCTGTCTCCGCTTTCCGTTCCTCCAGCTGAGGTGGAAGAAACTGTTTCCTGAACAGTCTGCACCTGGGCGGTGGTGGCCGCAATCGGCTGGGTCATACCGGTAGACTGTCCCTGTCCGCAGGCAGTAAGCAGAACTGCCGCGGCTGCTCCTGTTAAAATAAAACGCTTCATAAAATGTATTCCTCCTTGGTTTGTGAAATGTATTTCATCAAATGCTGATATCATTTATGATTCTATCTTACTCCATTAAAATTAAAATTACATTAAAAAATATAGCCAAAAAACAACGTTTTTACGTTATTTTGTTACTTTCTTGTTGCCAATAGACTAATTTATACTCATGGGAAACCGAAGGGAATCCCACGTTTTACTTACTACTCTGCCAGGCCTGGGTACTGCAGGGCGCCGTCCTTATCTGGGGTTAATGTTACCGGTTCGGTGAGCATTTTGCCGTCCTCGTCCATGATGTACCATTTGCCGTCAATGGTCTGTTGGCCCTTGACCATTGCTCCATCGCTGCCAAGATAGTACCAGCGTGGCCCGTGGCCATCATCGTACTGATACCAGGTATCGTGTACCATCAGGCCATCGCCCCGGAACCAGTACCACTTCCCGTCCTCATCTTGATACCAGGCATTTTTAACGCAATCCCCGGTATTCCCTAAGTAAAAGCGCCAGCCATCAGTCTCCTGCTACCAGCCGGAAAGTTTGGGCTCTGGCTCCGGAACTGCATCATCCTGGATATATCTGCGGACGCATACCAGCTCCTTCCTCCAGCCTCCAGGAGCCCAGGAATTGTACCTCTGTTTGCAGTATGCCGTCATATCCTTATAAGATGGACGTCCGGAGCCGTGCCCGCAGATAATTACGCTGTCTCCCTCAATACTGTAAAACATCTCGACATGGCCGATTTTCAGGGGCCTGGAAGCGTCCGTTCCGGCGAACTCCAGCATTAATGGGCACATCTACTGTGGTGAGCTTGCTGTACTGGTAAATGCCGGCAGTATTGAGGATGCCAAAGCCTTCCCCGGCCTCCTTATAGGTGTAGCAGATGGAGCTGCTGCAGTCACTGTAGTAATTGCCGTCCTTGTACTGCCTAAAGCAGTAATCCCGTAAGGTCTGGCTGTAAATGTTGCGGCCGATCAGTGTGGCATATTTAGCTGCTACGACTTTGCGTCTGTCTTGTGCTGTCATAAAATCCCTCCAATCTAAAAAAGGCCCTTAGCGGGCTGATAAAAAGTCAAATTTACGTATCTTGCAAAAAAAATCTGCATATGCTATAATGCCAGTAGGCAAAACGATAGAGTGTTCCATGCGGAACAACGAAGGCCCAGGAGGTGCGAACTCCTGGGCCTTCTTCCTATTTTGTGTAGTTAGGCTTCTACAGGCTGGTTACCGACTACTTATCACCGTCCAACCATTTGTTGATGAGGTGGCAAACCACACCAACCGCGACAGCGATGAGAAACGATAGAGCGTATTCCACGCGAAACACCTCCTTTCCGTTACCAGATTGGAGGCGGTAACATAGGCATTATAGCACGGGTGCGGTTATCCCGCAATTAAACCTTAATGAAAAAAACAGCTTTCCCTTTACGACTCCCTTTAAAACGGGTATATTCATAAGTATATAAAAAAGATTCGAGGTATTCCATTATGAGAATTTTACTTGCCGAGGATGAGGATGATTTGAGAGAGGTGACGGTCAAACGCCTGAAAACCGAGGGCTTTGGCGTTGACGGCTGCCGGGATGGACAGGAGGCCCTGGAGTATCTGGATGCCGCGGATTACAATCTGGTAATCCTGGATATCATGATGCCCCGCCTGGACGGGCTCTCCGTACTCCGGAAGCTGAGGAGCGGGGGAAATCCTGTTCCTGTTCTGCTTTTGACCGCGAAGGATGCCGTTTCGGACCGGGTCCAGGGGCTGGATGCCGGGGCGGACGATTATCTTACAAAGCCCTACGCCTTTGAGGAACTGATGGCCCGAATCCGCGCCCTGGTCCGCAGGAATTCCACGGAGAAATCCGATGTGCTTACAGTGGGAGATTTGTCCGTAGAGCTGTCCACCAAGCGGGTCATGCGGGGCGGAAAGGAAATTCTGCTCTCTGCCAAAGAGTTCGGCCTGCTGGAAACCCTGATCCGCCACAAAGGGCAGGTGCTTTCCAGAGCGCAGCTGGAAAACCAGGTATGGGATTTCGGCTTCGAGGGAAGCAGCAATATTGTAGATGTGTATATCCGCTATCTGCGGCGGAAGGTAGACGACCCCTTTGAAAAAAAGCTGATTCATACCATCCGGGGCGCCGGATACGTGCTGAAGGAGGAGTAGGGTAAAGGCCATGAAACATCTCTCCATCAAAGCCAGAGTTACCCTCTGGTACACTACTTTTATGTTGATTTTTATGGCTGTGGCTGTTTTCTGCCTCCTCCTCCTCTCCAGCCGGATCTCCCAGCGGCACGCCCGGGAAATTCTCTCCAACGTGGTAACCGACGCCGTAAGGGACGTTCATTTTCGCTACGGGGAGCTGGATACGGAGGATATGGACTTCTACCGGGACGGCGTTTCCATCTTCATCTACGACACCTCCGGTTACCTGCTGGCTCCTCAGATTAATCTGGGGATACAGGCGGATTCCGTCCTTCAGGATCAGGTCATCCGCAGGGTGCGGACAGGCGGTACCCAGCAGATGATTTACGACCTGTACTCCATTCAGTCGGGCACCCCCTTCTGGGTCCGGGGAGTCATCTCCCTGGCCGAGGCTGACCTGGCCTTTGCAAGCATCCGATATCTGGTGCTTTTGGGAATGCCTCTTTTTATTCTTCTTGCCGCCCTGGGAGGCTTTGCTGTCACCAGAAGAGCTTTTGTTCCCGTGGTACAGATTGTGGAAGCAGCGGAGCAGATTAATACCGGAACGGATTTAAGCCGGCGGATTCCCGAAGGCCAGCGGAAGGATGAACTAAGCCGCCTGTCCCGGGCTATCAACCAGATGCTCTCCAGACTTCAGGAATCCTTTGACCGGGAGAGACGCTTTACTTCGGACGTATCCCACGAGCTGAGGACGCCTTTGTCCGTCATCCGGTCACAATGTGAATACGCCCTGTCCCCGGAGTCGGACTGCGCCCAAAGAGAAGAAGCCCTGGGCTCCATTCTTCGCCACACCAGAAGGATGACCGATATGGTCTCACAGCTTCTTCTCTTAAGTCGGGGTGAAAACGGCACCTTTCAGCCCAATCTCACCCAGGTGGACTTGAGCCGGCTGATTTCCATGACCGTTATGGATTTGGAGCCGGCTGCGGAAAGCGCAAAACTTACGGTGGAAACGGAGATTCAGTCCGATGTCTCCCTCTCCTGCGATGAAACGCTGATGAGCCGGCTCATCACCAACCTTTTAACCAACGCCATCCGCTACAACCGGCCAGGAGGACGGATTCAGGTGTCCCTGAAAATGACAGAGGTATCGAACAGAGAAAGCCGGGAGGGCGGCATGTCTCAGGAGCAAAAGGCGGACCAAGAGCAGCATGGGGCCATCCCCGCCGCCGTAATCCAGGTATCCGACACCGGCATCGGCATTCCGAAGGAGAAACTGCCGAAAATCTGGGATCGTTTTTACCGGGCCGACTCCTCCAGAAGCAGCGAGGGCACCGGTCTGGGCCTTTCCATGGTCCGCTGGATCGCCCAGGTCCATGGCGGATGGGTCCAGGCGGAAAGCACGGAGGGGCATGGGAGTGTGTTTACGGTGGTAGTGCCGTATTTCAGCCATCTGGAAAGGTGAAATTATGATACAGAGCAAAAACGATTTGAACTTTTATATTGATTCCGATTTAAAAGCCTGCGGATTTCAAAAGGGAAGAAAATCTCTGTCTTTCTCTGAATATTTAAAAGGGATTCTGATTCCAACTCCCTGGTATTATCAGATATTATTAAGGAAAACCGAATATTACCGAAATACAGGGAACCCGCTTCGGCAGAAACTGCTGGGGAATCTGTATCGCCTGCGTCTGTACCGATATGGTGCCAAATGCGGATACTCCATTGCTTTAAACTGTTTCGGCCCCGGACTGTGCCTTCCTCATATCGGCACTATTGTCATCAATCAGGCAGCAAAATTCGGGTCAAACGTCCGTATCCAGGCGGGAGTAAATGTGGGAGCATTTTCCAGATGCCCCCAGTATAGTCTAAACAATGGAGCGCCCGTTTTCGGAGACAACATTTATATTGGACCCGGAGCCAAAATATTTGGAGGGATAACCATCGGAGACCATGTCGCCATTGGAGCCAATGCCGTAGTCAGCAAAGATGTTCCGGCTTACAGTACCGTTGTTGGAGCCAACCGAATCGTCAATCAAAAAGGCTCAATTGGGCTGCTCATATATGGTGATACATCAAAAATGCCGCCCGAGAGCCGTTCCAGCCAGCCGTAAAAATCCTGACCAAATAAAAGAACGCAAAAAACAATCCCTGACAGCTGCCCTGACTTTGTATAAAATCTGAAGTCCACTGTCCGGGATTGGCTTTAATCTCTCCGATACAAATCCCTTGTATACACTTTGTTTGCCACATCTTTCAATTCTTCCGTCCACCGATTGGCCACAATCACCTGCGATTGCTCCTTAAACTTCTCAAGGTTTCGTTCTACCGGAATTCCTTCAAATTGCTCTCCTTTTAAACCCGGCTCATAAATCACCATAACCGCCCCCTGCCCCCTTAAACGATTTATAATTCCCAAAATCGATGACTGACGGAAATTGTCTGAACCAGATTTCATAGCCAAACGGTAAATACCCACTTTTTCTGGTTTCTCCGCCATAATATCTGAAGCGATGAAATCTTTCCTGGTATGGTTTGCCTCCACAACCGCCCGAATCATCTGATTCGGTATATGGCGAAAATTTGCCAGTAGCTGTTTCGTATCCTTGGGCAGGCAATATCCCCCGTAACCGAATGAGGGATTGTTGTAAAAATCTCCAATTCTTGAATCCATACATACGCCTTCGATTATCTGACTACTGTCTAAACCTTTAATTCGGGCATAAGTATCCAATTCATTAAAAAACGCTACCCGCATAGCCAGATATGTGTTGGCAAACAGCTTGGTGGCCTCCGCCTCATCGGAATTCGTAAAAATTGTTGGAATTTCTTTCTTTAGTGCCCCCTCCTTCAAAAGTTCCGCAAAGGCAGCGGCTCTCTCCGACTTTTCGCCTATAATGATACGGGACGGCCATAAGCAGTCATAAAGTGCCTTCCCCTCCCGAAGAAATTCCGGCGAAAACAAAATCCGGTCTGTCCCAAATTTGACTTTCATCTGCCTGGTATAGCCTACCGGCACAGTGGATTTAATTACTGTCACCGCTTTCGGCGCATACTGAAGAACCTGTCCAATGACCATCTCCACAGAACTGGTATCAAAGCAGTCCTGAACCGTATCATAGTTAGTGGGCGTTGCGAGCACCACATAGTCCGCCCCCGTAAAAGCTTTATCTGGCTCTGTTTCCGCCCTTAGATTCAGTTTCTTTTCCGCAAAATAAGTTTCAATCTCCCGGTCCCTGAAAGGCGGCTCTCTCCGATTAATCTGTTCTATACGCTTTCTGGAAATATCATAAATCACTACCGGATGGTTCATGGACAGCAGAATAGCATTCGCAAGTCCCACATATCCTGCTCCTGCAACTGCGATTTTCATGTTATCACTCCTATTTATCAAATAGTCCCTTTTGGGATTTCGGCATGATTTTAGCCGGATTGCCAATAGCCGAGCTGCCTTCCGGTACATCCTTAAACACTGCCGCATTAATCCCCACCGTAGCGCACTCCCCGATATGAACCTGATCTCTTGCCGCGGCACAAGGGCCAAAATAGACCTTTTTCTCCAGTACACAGTGGCCGCCAATAAAGCTGCCTACAGAAACCACACAATGGTCCATTAAAACCGAATCGTGTCCAATCACCGCATTTTTATAAATCAGGTTATTCTCTCCAACCATAACCCCTACATCCAGATAACAGTCAAAGATAATACTTCCTTCCCCTATTTGGACTCCCGCGGCAACTTCTGCTCTTGGATGAACCCATGTGGCCAGGCCGTAATTCCTTTCCCTAATTTTCTTACAGACTTTCTCTCTGGCAGAAGGTGTCCCCAGGCAAATGAGAAATTTCAGTTCTTCCTCTGAATAGTGCTGTACTGCCTCAGCAAAGGTATATACCTGTACTCCGTCAATCTCCTTTACCCCCACCACATCATCCACAAAGAAAATCTGGCGGTAAGCTTCTCCTATTCTCCGGTCTCTGCTCAGCGCGTCATAAAGTCCTCTTCCGGCTCCCCCGGCTCCAAATAATCCTAATACCATACCGTTTCCTCCTATATTCACTTTCCTGGCTTTCGTTGTTCCCGAAACGCCCGAAGAAGGGTCTCCCTCGTTTCCTGCGGCTTAATAATCCCAGACAGGCTTCCACCTTTTAAATTATCCTCGGCGCTTAAATAAAGATTCCCTGTTTGCCGCTGCGGATTTTTGCTTAAAGAGGCAGACATCCTCTCTCCCATAATCCCAATGGTGCTTCCTGGCCATGCATATACCAAATCCGCTCCCAGTCCCAAGCTGTTCATGGCAATATAAGCCCCACCAAAACTTTTGTGCAGAATCAGCGTCACCTTTGGCGTATTCAGTCCAATCATTGCCTTTAGCAGTCTCCCCCCCTTCATCTCAATTCCCCTTCTCTCCTGTTCTGTTCCCGGCAAAAAGGAAGGGACATCAGAAATCACCAGCAGCGGCAGTCGCAGCTTTTTGCACTGATGCAGAAATCTGGTCCCCTTGTCCGTTGCGTCACAGTCAATCGCGCCAGCCAAAGCCATGGGCTGATTAGCCAATACCCCTACATGAATGCCGCCGATTCTTCCAATGCCGGTTATCAGATTGGGAGCGAATTCTACTGCCGTTTCCTCAAAACTATTCCGGTCCATCAAACCACCAATAATCCGACGAATATCATAGGGTTGATTGGGCATGGGGAGAATCTGGTCTGACAGCGGCCATTCTGGTTCTCTGTAGGTCTGATTTCTCTGATAAAAGGCGGACAGCAATACTCCCAGCTGTTTTCTGCACTGAGAATCATCCCAGTACGCTTGCGTAATCGTTTCATTCCTGCTGTGTACGGCATATCCGCCCAGTTCTTCCTTTGAACAATGCTCTCCCATGAACTCATAGACAACTTTGGGGCCGGTCAGGCAAAGATTTCCTCTTTTTTCCGAAAAAAGAATCACATCGCACATACTGGCCAGATAGGCGCTTCCTCCCACACAATTTCCGCAAACCACCCCGATTTGCAACTGCCCTTCAGGGCAACCCTCAAATTCCCGAAACACCCTTGCGTAGCTGTCCAGAGCAGCGGTCCTCTCCTTTAAATCCGCACCGCAGCAGTTAAAAAAGTATATAATAGGGCATTTCCCGTTCTGCTCGTTCACGCTCTGAAACAGCATATGCAGGAGCTTTCCCTGTCTGGTTCCAAAACAACTTCCACGCCTCTGTCTTGTATCCGCATAAAAGAGAAACTCTTTTCCCTCCAGGACAGCTTTACCAGCTATACTTTCTTCACAAATCTCCCGCCCCAGCACCTCCACGCTGTTTTCATCCACTATATCGTACACCCAAAAGTTCCCTCTCATATCCTTTCCCCCACGTTTCCGTTACGTCTTGCCCAAAACCGCTTCACCTTTCTGGCAACACCATAGCAGGCCGAACATATATTGGAGCTATAAACCCCCTTATGCTTCCTGTACCACAGTAGACGGCGCTTTAACCGCTGCATATCTTCCCGTTCTTCCGGCAGAGCGCTAAAGGAAACGCTACCTTTTTCCAAAAGGACATCCATCAGTTGCCGTCGGAGCGCTCCATCCTTACAGGAGGGCAGGCGCCGGATGGTATTGCAGCAGAAAAACAGCCGATCATACTCCAGCTCCCGTATATATTCCTCCATTCCGCCCTGTTCCCGGTAAAAGAATTCCATTCGGTCATAGACGTTCAGAGCCTCTGTTTGCTGCATGGACCATGTGTGAATCACACTGGAATCCGAAAGACGATAATAGGATACACACGCCTCCAGCAAGGAAATTCTTGCCGCAAACGTCAGAAAACGAAGATAAAAGCTGGCGTCCTCTCCAATTACGAAAGGTTCAAACCACAGCTGATGAGCCAGCACCACTTCCCGTTTCCAGAGCTTATTGACCACAAAGGGATTCAGATGTACCAGTTTCAGCTTGTCCCGGCCCTCATAAACTCCATCCTTGAGGAAACGGCCTGGCCGCTCCAGACGACGGCTTTCATGATAAAAATACATCAGATTCCCGATTACCAGATCAGAATTCTCCTCCTCGGCTCTTCTGAGAAGCAGTTCAACTCCCTCCTGGCGCAGGATATCATCGCAGTCCAGGAACATAACGTAATCTCCCTTCGCCTGTTCCAGTCCCCTGTTTCTTGCGCTGGAAATCCCCTGGTTTTCCTGGCAGACTGGCTTTATCCCGTTGTATACCGCAGCATACTCTTGAATTACCCGCCAGGAACCATCTGTGGAACCGTCATTGACCACGATAATTTCCAGTTCGTTATAGCTTTGAGCCAGAACGGAATCCAGACACTCTCTTAAGTATTTCTCTCCATTGTAGACAGGGATAATCACGCTAACCATAATATTCTTTATACCATCTGGCAAATCGTTCCAGCCCTTCTCTCAAATCTGTTTCCGGCGCAAAGCCGAAGTCCCGCTTCAAGTCTTCCACATCCGCAAACGTCTGATACACATCCCCTGGCTGCATCGGAAGCAGTTCCCGTTCCCCCTTCTTCTGAAGCACACCGGCTTTTAACAGGCTTTCCTCCAACACATCCAGAAAACGCATCAGGCTTTCCGGCTTATGATTTCCGATATTGTAAATTCGGTAACAGGCGCCCCGTTCGTCTTCTGAAGGCGCACGATCCATAACGTTCAAAGTGCCTTTTACAATATCGTCAATATATGTAAAATCCCGATACATGTCTCCGTAATTATAGACCTGAATTTTTTCTCCTCTTACCATCCGGTCAGTGAACTTAAAGTAGGCCATATCCGGTCTTCCCATAGGGCCATACACCGTGAAGAATCGAAGTCCCGTTGTCCTTATTCCGTAAAGCTTGGAATAGGAGTATGCCAGCAGCTCATCGCTTTTTTTCGTGGCCGCATATAGCGATACCGGCCAGTCAGTTTGGTCCGACACCGAATACGGAACTTTCCGATTAATTCCATACACGGAGGACGAGGACGCGAATACCAGATGCCGCACCGGAGTGTTCCCCTCTTTCAGGCTCTGCCGGCAGGCTTCCAACACATTAAAAAAACCGATGATATTGCTGTTGATATAAGCTCTAGGATGGTCAATGGAATAACGCACACCTGCCTGAGCGGCCAGGTTGACTACAAGTTCCGGCTGAACCTCCTTAAATACCTGTTCCAAAGCCTGCTCGTCCGCCAGATCACATCGGTAAAACCGGAACCGCCGGAAAGAAGCCAGCTGCTTTAATCGGTATTCCTTCAGAGACACATCATAATAATCATTCAGATTATCCAGCGCCGCCACCTGTACGCCCTGTTTCAGCAGCTCCCTGCACAGATGAAACCCGATAAATCCAGCGCCGCCTGATACCAAAACCCGGCTTTCTTTCCTTAAAAGTCCATCCATCTTCCTGTCTCCTTTCTGTCGCTGAGAACTTTTTATTAAAATCTCTAGCGCATGCGCTGCTCCAATAGGCTGAGTACATTTTCCGTCCGGTACATCATCGCGCTCTTTCGGCAGCCCTCCTGTATATACCGATATAAATTCTCATCATGTTTCAGCCGACACAGCGCAGCTGCAGCGGACATCACATCCCGAAAGGGATAAATCAGGCCATTTTCCCCGTCCTGAACCATTTCCCGTATGTATTTCCAGTCGTTGGCCACTACCGGAATGGAAGCGGCAAAGGCATCCAATACCGTTCCGGCGAATCCCTCTCCGGAATAGTATGTAGGAAACAAAAGCGCAAAGTAAGGTTTTAAGGTCTCCTCTCCTTCATTCGCCTCTTTTACTCCTTTATATTCCGCAATATCTCTGTTTTCCTCCATTAGCCTCCGAAATTCCAGCTCATATTCCCTATGGATTTTTCCGTAAATATCCAGCTGAAAAACCATCTTTCCTTCCGTCTGGTTGGCCTGCCTGACAATCTGGATTCCATCCTCAATTCCCTTCTCCCGGACAACACGGGAGTAAATACACACCTTTAAGGGCAGCTTTGCTGAGAAATCCCTGTAGACCGGATCCTCATCTGAAAGTTTGCGAAAATTCGGCAGATAAACACCATTAGTTAACCCCAGTCTCTCCAGCTTCTTCACCATGTCCTTAGTTTCTACATATACACCGTCATAAGAAGCTATAAATCGTTTCATAAAAGGGCGCCTTTTCAAAAGCTCCGCCAGCCATCCGCCGATTACTACATAGTGAACCGGCCTACCCGTTATTTTCTTCAATACAAAGCATAAAGGAGCAAATATCCGAATGCCATTGGAAGCCGGCAGCATAATGACATTTTTACAGCCCAAAAATGTATTTACCAACCTAAACAGCAAGCGGAGCGGATTCCGCTTCCAGCGCCAGGTATTCACTACTACAATCTGCTCTTGACCGTATTTCTCCTGGAGCCAGGAAATCAGCTCAAGGCATTTTACCGCCTGTCCGGTTGTAAAGTCCGGTCCTTTGCCATAAACACCGATCACGCCCGCCTTTTTTTCCCCGATTTTCATCATTCCAGCTTTCTGTGCCTTTCCAATACTTCCCCGTAATCAATATAGTTCCCCTGATAAATTTCCAGCATCTGTTCCACCACCATATCCCAGTTATAGCATTTCAGAACATGTGGCTGGGATTGGTGACGATACGCCTCTACCGCCTCCCTATGATTTTCCAGATATTGAAGCTTTTCTTTCAAATCCTCTGCATCGCCTTTCCGAAAAATCAGTGCGCAGTCTCCTGTCACTTCCACATTCTCTGGAATATCACTGACCAGACAGCAGTTTCCATAACTCATCGCTTCCAACAGAGCATTCGCCATTCCCTCCAGATTGCTGGGAAGAAGAAAGACGTAGGCATTACTGTAGAGTTCGCCGATAATATCCCCCGTTACATATCCGGTAAAGAGTATCCGTTCATCCCCGGCTGCCATCCCTTTTAATTCCTCATAATACCCGCTGTCTGCTTCACTGCCTCCTGCAATCACCAGCTTTCTTTTGGTTGCACACTGGCGAAAGGCCTGAATCAAATAGTGGATTCCTTTTTCCGGCACAATTCTGCCCAGCGAAAGGTAGTATTCATCTTTTTCCAAACCAAATAGTTCCTGAATCTTGCAAGCCTCAAGAATACGCGGCTTTGTAATGCCGTTTGCAAAAATAATCGCCCTGGTTCCGTATGTCTGCCGGATGTATTCCCTGGCATTCCGGCTTAAAACAAGGCAGGCATCCGCTTTTGTGGCCGCCATTTTTTCTCCTATCCGTAGGTAGCGCCGGGCAAATCTGCCCCATTTGTCCCTTTGACTGTCAATTCCATGCAGAGATGCGATGCAGCGCAGTCCGAACAGCTTTGCCAGAGGAATCATCACACATGAGCCAGAAGCGCGATAGCTGATCACATCATACCGCGAAATGATACAATGAAGCGTGGCCAGAAACGAATAGATAGGAACACAGCCTTTTCCGCTGGTAGTTGGAATGGTTACAATCCGTACTCCCTTATAAAACCGTCTTTTTTTTACGTCATGCTCTTTTCCGAATACATTATGCCCCCCTCTGTTATAGGCCGTTACGGAATGTCCTAATGCCGCCATTCGTACTGCATGCATTTCCACGCCTTTTTCAATTCCTCCCTCATTAGAGGGGATTCTTTTATGTCCGATAATCGCGATTTTCATGTTCCCTTTACAACCCTCTGAATCATCTCATACCACTGTCGGCAAATCCGCCCCGATGAGTATGTCTCTCTGACCTTTCGAGCCTCCATGCCCAGCCGGTTTGCCAAATCTGGATTCCGAATCAGAGAAAGCATCGCCTCTTTCAGGGGTTCTGTCTGCCCTACAGGGGTCAGAATGCCATTTTCACCGTTTCGAATTATCATGCGGGCACCTCCCGCCGGGCAGTCCGTGCAAATACAGGGAAGTCCCAGAGCCATCGCCTCCAGCATAGAATTGGAAATCCCCTCAAAATCAGATGAGGATACAAACATAGCCGCTTCCCGGATTTTCCGATGGATAGACGCAGAAAAAGGAAGAATTTCCACCCGCCCTTTCAACCCCTTTATGCGGATATATTCTGTCAGCTCCTCTTTTTGTCCGCCATTTCCGTAAACTTTTAGACAATATTCCGGTTCCAGAGCGGAAACTTCCTTAAAAGCGTCAATCAGCAGCTTCAGATTTTTTTGGGGGGAAAGGCGGCAGAAATTCACAATTTCTTTTTTTCTGGGTCCTTCCCATGGTTCGGGAAGCTCTTCCATAATCGGGTTGGCAATCACCTCTCCTTTTCCCCGAATCCTTGGGCCAAAATACTCCATCTCTTCCTCTGTCTGAAATACCACGCGGTCCGCTCCTGAAAAAAATAGTCGGCTTTCCAACCAGGGAATCGGATGGCCATTATATTCCGCTTTCGGATCATTTCTCTGGGACAAAATCAGTTTTACACGGGCAGAACGCCGGTACAGCCATGTGTAATCATAACCGCGAAACAGAGCGATTATTAAGTCAATCTGATTGTTTCTGCAAAAGGAAAAAAAAGCCCTGATTCTCCGAATATGTTTAATCAGCACATACTTTGAGTTTGGCAGCTGCTCAATCCGGATTCCATCTCTGACCGGATAGCTGCCGTTGGGCTCATAGCATAGAATGGAAACTTCATGACCCAACTCTTTCAGATAGCCCGCCAGCACCGTGGAGACCCTCTGGGCGCCGCCTCTGCCTACTTTTGTTACTACAAATACGATTCTCATCTCTCCTAGCCCCTAACGTCCAAAATAGCAAAGCCAGCAGTATCCCCGGTAATTCTCCTCTGCCAGAGCACGGTAGAGCTTTTCTGCGCTCCGGTTCCCGCAGCTTTTCCAGTAGTCTTTATGAAAAACAGTTTCCGGGAACTCGCTTCTGACAATCTGAACCATCCACTGGAAAATTTGTTTTTTGATTTCTTCCGGAACCTTTAATTCTCTCTTAAAGTTTAAGATCAGCTGTTTTAGAAAGTATTCCAGATAAGCCCCATCGTTAACCAGCCCAAGTTTTTTTCTGTCTTTCAGCATCTGCCAGGTAATCCAGGTGGAATCGATGCATTTGGGATTGCGCCCGGCTCTCCTGCTGATGCTGCCCCTCCGATTGCGGTATATATATACAGGCCGGCCGCAGCAGTAAATTTGACCGGCCAGCGGAGCAATCAGATGTTTCATAATCGTGTCTTCGAACCAGTATCCCTCCGGAAATTTTACCCGGTCAAACAGTTCTCTGCGAAATGCCTTCGCCCAAGGAAAACCTGTAATTCCATAAGGCCCCTGCGCCGCTCCCTCCAGAAGAAGTTTGTCGCGGGTTCTTCCGCTGCTCTCTTTTAACTCCGTATACCCGGCAGCGGACAGAGCCGCCTTGCCTGTCCTCAGAGGATTCAATAGCGTTTCCAGCATCCATGGACTTACATAGTCGTCCGAGTCCACAAAAATCAGATATTCTCCTCTGGCCCGGCTGATTCCAGTATTCCGGGCCCCAGAAAATCCTTTGTTTTCCTGACGAATCATCTGAATCCTAGAGTCAGACAGCAGTTCCCGGACCTCTAAAAGTGTTTGTTCGGGACAGCCGTCCTCCACCACTACAATCTCATAATCGGTTTCTGTTTCCTGGTTTAACAGTGACTGCAGGCATTGACGAATGTATGGTTTTGTACGGTAAACCGGAAGAATCACTGAAACCGCCACGTTTTTCTCCGGCCAGTCTCTGGAGCGCTCCAAAACAGCAGAGGTATGAGGACAGGGCGAAAACTGCTGAAGCGCTTCTGGCAGTTTAGGGTCCATCGCTCCCATTTTCTTCTTGTCCATATCAGCTTTTCTCCTCTGATTTTTTCTCTCTCTGCGCCGCGTAAGAAAGGAGAACCGCCCCGAACGCCAGCGTTGTATTAAACCGGTAATACATATTTTCCGTAGCGTAACAGCCGAAAGCATAAGTAAACGACATCAGGGCAAACATTCCCATCTGTACATCTGTCCGCTTCATCAGAGCCTTCAGGCGCCAGACAAAGAACATCACCAGCCAAATCACATATCCAATCATTCCTATCTCAATATATTGACGCAGCAGATCGTTATGAATATCTCCCCTGGACTGATTTCCCACATTAATCAGACCGGCCCCAATGGAGTAGTTCACATAACCCAGTCCCTTTCCCGGATAGGTGGGTGTAAACTCATAATAAGGCCGCATGGCATCATAAATCTCGCTGCGGCCCATACTATCCACTCCCAGCTTCTCAAATATAACGCTCACCATATCTGCCGCCAGCAGCCAAATGTAAAGAATTCCACCTGCGGCAAGAATTGCTCCGCCCAGTATAACCACGTTCTTCCGAATCGTTTTCGGAGCCAGACGGCAAAACAGGAAAAACAGAACTGCCAGAAGCCATCCTACCAAAGCGCTTCTTTTATATCCAGACATAAAGAACAGCAATGCAAGTACCAGAAACAGGAAATTGTATTTATTTTCCTTCCATGTAAACACCAAAAACAAGATGAAAAAACCCATTCCATGAGCATAGGCCATATCCTCAATACGTTCCATTATCGGCCCAAGTTCCTGTCCTCTAGTTATAATCAGTCTGATGTATTCTTGTATAAAGCTTCCCGGACCGCCGCCAGTGGCAATCAGCCGGGCAAAAATCAGCAGATACGCCACAAACAGTCCGGCAAGCTGATAGTAAACGCCTTTCTCGCCAAACAGGTACACAGCAGAGGCAGACATGCATATAGCAAGAATCTGATAGCTGGGCTGGAAGAAGCCTCGCAGCATCACGCGGAAAGACGTCAGGTTCAGGGTCCATATCATCATGGAGTAAAATATCGAGAACAGATACGGGACTGCCAGGATTAATACATACCGGCCGGTCATCAGCACCCGGTCTACATCCGGATTCACCAGAAAGCAGCCAAAGGCAAATATTACGCCTGCCAGTGCCAGCAGGTAGTAATACATAAAGTTAATACCCGCAATAGTAAAGCCACCTTCATGCAAAAAATACATCAAGATGCAGCACACCATATAAATCAGTGTTACCAGCGTTTTCCGTACGCTCATAAACCTGCCTCCGCTATTATCCATGAAGGGCCTTCTTCAGTTCATCCAGCTGCGTAATGACTTTTGACCGCTCCAAGCTGCGGAAATCCGGCTCTCCTTCCGGCAAGGAGTCGTTCAGATTTTCCTTTTCCTGGCTCAGAGCCTTAATCAGCAGCTCCCGAATCTGATAAATCCCTGTTGTCGTAGAATCCGCGATTCCAAATGCATATTCGATGGAGCAGCTCTCTGCCGCATTATATTCCGCAATGCTCTTTTTCAATTGCTTCAAATAGGACTTTGCTCTCAGATAGGTCATATGAGGAGCAAAAATTACAAACTGTCCGATTCCATTCACTCCCAGAAAAACTTCATCCTCATGTTGGAATATTTCCTGGAGAATATGTCCGAAAGTCCGAAGCATCTGGTCGGTAACATCTCTACCGTACACCCGGTTTTTCTCTCCTATTTTTTCTGCCCTGATCGTAATGCAGGTAAAATCCCCCTTCAAAAGTTTTTTACTATAGTGAGCAATATACAAATCACAGGCCATGCGGTTGGGAAGTCCGGTCTTACGGTCCACATAAACATAGTAATCAAAAATGTCTTTCAAGCGTCCGGCCACTACTGCACCAACGCAGGCCACCAAGCCGAAGAAAACCGTAATCAACGCTACATATCTGCCAATCTTAATTAGCGGGCTTACCGCGATTCCCGCTATTATATTGATGTTGGCGGCTCCCATATACTCGTTGAATTCATTGTTAGTTTCCCTCAGAATCTCATAAAGACCGTTTAATTTTTCAGTCAGCGTATCAATTCTCTGTTGTGCCTCCGCCTGAAGCTCAGGGCTGCTTTCATAGATAATTGGCTGAGGCGCGGTCACGGTTTCCGCTGCCACAACTTCTGTCTCCTCTATTCCCGCCGCCTGGGATTCTACTGCTGCCGCTGTCTCCTCAGCTGGTGCGCCCTCAGTGGTCTCCACCATCTGGATTTCCTCTGGTGTCTGCACCATTACATTGGAATTATCTTGAACCAGGCCATTATATACATCCAGAATATACTGGCAATAGGCAATATCCACCAGAGCGCTGGCATAATCCGTATTTTCTGAAATAAAGCCGCTTAAAAGCGTATCATACTCTACCGTCTGATCAAAAACCTTCTGAGGCTCTCCTTCTCCCTCCGGCTCCGTTGTAAATAAATCATCGTGAAGTTCATCCAGAATATACTCATATGTAATATTAGTGTTGCCAGATTCGCGCATCATGGTTACATAGGTATTGATGATTTCCTGAATCGCCGCAATATTCTCCTGGCTTTCGTCATTCTCCAGACCGTAATCTTTAATACGATTCTCGTATTTTGCCACAAGCACATCGTGGTTCTCCGTCACACGGTTTCCCAGAATCCAGGCATAGAGATTGGAAATCTCTACATCCCTTAAAAGAGCGAATTCTCTGCGCAAATCCGAAAAGGAATACCCCGTCGTTGTAGACCGAAAGGCTTCCGTATCAGCGTTAATCCGACCATCCAAAGCATCGCAGGCATTGCTGATGGAATTTCTTAAAATCTCCGCCTGCTCCAGATAATCATAGCTCTGGCTGCCTAAATTGGACACATCATTAATCGCCGGAGAATCATAATTAATATGGCTTTCCCCATAAGAGGCAATATAGACATCCAGCATCTCATCCAAAAACTGTCTGGCAAAAACCTCCAAATCCCCAGAATCTCCTCGTACAGCCGTAAAGGTTACTTGATACTCCGTTGGCTGTTCGCTCTCAAGCTCTGTACCACTATTCAGGGCAGCCATTTCCATGGCCTGTTCTTTTTCGGTCATAACCGGAGTCACCGCCACTCTGGAGCGGAAATCGTCAATATTATAGTTGACATAGTCCAATCCCATACGCGAAAAGACCTGCGAAATCACTTTGGATGAATAAATTTCCGTTGTGTCAATTGGAGTGCCGTCCGGCGCAATCCCCTCCTCCGCTGAGGCGTTGGAGTAACGAATAATCGCGCTCGCCGTATAGGTCTGCATACGGTCCAGAATCAAAAATCCAATAATACCAGCCAAAATCGAGACAATAACAATCGGAATCTGAAATTTTCGGATATATCCCAATAAATCAAACTGTTTCATAAGATGAACTCTCCCCCTTTTTCCTGTCCTCAGGCTTCAGCGCAAAAGCTACGGCCACTGCCACCATAAATACCGCGCCCAGTTTCGCCGTTCTCAGCGCGCTGTCTTTCAGACTTTCAAATACATCCTGTCGAGTCACCAGAATATAATTTTCCGCATTTTTGGCATCATACTCCCTGACTGTTTTCAAAGCCAAATCCGCCAGATTCTGCAGGTCTGTTTTCATCTGTTCAATCAGGGTATCTGCTTCCTGAGAAGAACTGCTTCCATTCTGAAGCTGTGTAATTCTATAGTTATTGTCTGATATAAGCTTTGAGATTGAGGAAGCCGAGGAAGCGGCCTGTGCCGCTGCATCAGAGAACTGGTCTACACCCAATTTTGTACGGGACATATAAAATTCTCCATCCTGGTCTCGTGTGGGCACAAGAACAATCCGGGCCATGTCCCGCTCATACATATTCACAGCCTGTAAATTAATCTCATACTGAGCCATTGCTTTTTGATAATTCATATTCTGAATTCGGTTTTCATAGTTCAATTTCGCAATGTACTGTCCCCTGTTCTTGGATAAGCCCTCAGATAAAACCAGGGCATTATAATTCTCCAGCTCTACATCACGGAACGTCCCGATTTTTTCTCTCAGGGTCCGGAAAGTTTCTCCTGTTGACTCTGCCATAAAGCTGCCGTTTTCCCGGCTGCACACATTCATATAATTCCAGATATCCGTTGCCTTTTCGTAAAGAATGGTTCCCACATCCATATAATCTGCAGTATCCAGATTGGAGAAATCCAGCTCAAGCAAATCTGTCTTCCTAGAATAGTTCTGGGAAAACTGACGTTTCACCGCTTCTGTATAAGAATCCAGTATCTTCTTGGGGTTCAAACCGGAGACCTCCATGTTATTTCGAAATACCAGCTGGTATTCCGTAGAAATATAGGGCTGTTCCAGTGAGACTTCCTCCGAACCAGCTGAAGGAACAACAGAGAAGCAGGTTTTCAGTTCTTCCGGGCTGACTTCCGTTATACCATTTTCTTGGAGAATCTCTTCCATGATTTCATCCGAGATCAACTCGCTGACCGTAAACTTCGTGTGGTTCGGATTCAAGCCGCTGGATGCCTCTAGATAATTCAGGCTGATTACCGCTTGGTCACCTTGTCTGACCCAAAGCCATTCTGTTCCGAACACCACACCGCAGTAGCAAATCGTTAATATCGCCGTTAAGAACCCATAATGTCTGGCCTTTTTGCTGTTGCGCTTTATGGTCACCATCAGGTTCTTTTCCTTGTTCATCAAAACAAATATCACAACCATCGCTACCGGCAGAAGCGCAACAAGTGATAATCCTCTTCTTAAAAGATACAGAATAATTGAAACCATCTCTTCCTCCCTCTTTCATTATCTGCTGCTATTAAGCGAAATCATAATCAATTCCGGCTGATTGAAAATTCTGGGGATGATTTTCTGATTTCCCAGTCCCCGGCTTACAATCAGTTCCCCGTGCTCCAGCTTATATTGACCGCCGTCATACTTTGGAAACAGTCCTCCATCCGGATGAAAAAGACCGCCAAAGCCGGGAACGCGAATCAGACCGCCATGAAAATGACCCGCTACCGCCAGTTCCGCCTGTACATCCGCCAGCTTTTCGTAATAAAGATCCGGATGGTGGGATACCAGAATCCTGAATCCCTCTGAACGTTCCAGATTTTCTGCCCTTCTTTTTCCCCACTGTTCATATCCGGACAGTCCCTGAGGGACCCCTCCAATACAAATACGATTTTCATTTATTTGAAGTTCTACTACAGCCGCTGGAGTAAAAATCGCCCCTGTTTCCTCAATATACTGATCAATGGGAATCGTTTCTTCGTCTACTCCGTTATGCATCCACATTCCTTCATGATTACCATAGCAATAATAGACAGGGGCAATGGAAACCAGCGCCCGGCAAAGGTCTGTTGCCACGTGAATATCCGGATTAGGGTATGTTATCATATCTCCGGCAATCAGAATCAAATCTGGTCGTTCATTTTCAATGGCCTTAATCAGCCGGCTGTTTCCTTCTCCGAATTCCCGGCAGTGAAGGTCTGCCAGCAAAGCAATCTGGACTGGTTCCTTTATCCTGCCCGAATAACAGGTATATCGTGTAATCTCAAATGACTGATTAATCAATACGTTATATCCGCATATGGCAGCCAGCAAAATCCCGCATATCATCCCAATAGCAATTCGCCGCCTTCGTCTGCAGCGTTTCATTTCCAGAAACCATTCTTCCCTGATTTCTTCAATCATGAACTATTTCCTCTGCCTTCTCTTCTGTCGTCCCCGACTCCAGCCGTTTCTGAATTCCCAGCTCCAATCTAGCAGGCAGAGAGTCAACAATGTATTGCATGCTGGCCTGAATCCCTTTCAGTTCTTCCTGCGCCTGGGTTGCGGAAATCTGAACCTGCTTGATAATTTCCTGAGATACCAGCTCTTTCTTCTGCCTGGCCTCTTCCTCTGCTTCCTGGATAATTTCCTCCGCTTTTGTTCTGGCATCGGTCAGAAGCTTCTGCTGTTCCTTTTTCACCTGAGTCATACCGTTTACCCGGGCATCCTCTAATATCTTTTCCGCCTTCTGCCTGGCATCCGTTAAAATTACCTGCGCCTCAATTCTGGAATCCAGCAGCAGCTTTTTAATCGCTTCGTAGCTTTCATCATATTTTTGCGCCTTCTCCGTCAATTCCTGAAGTTTTTCCGGATTCATATCCGAAGAAAACTTATACATCTCCTGGGGCTGCTCCTCCGCAGCAGGGTCATCTGCACCTGTCGTTTCCTCCTTCTGAACCTCAGCCGCTTTTTCATGGTCTGTTCCCTCATGTTCCTCCAGATATTTTGTGATGGATTCCTCCAGAGCTGCCGCTTTCTCCTTAACGGAGTTCATATTTTTCAGTTCACTTTCCAATTTTTCTATGTAGCTTAAAACATCCGCCTTATTAAAACCTCCAATTAAAACCGTCCGGAACATCTCCGTTTTCGCCATTACTTTTATTCTCCTTTCGCCGGCAGCTACCCTGCCTTATTAATGTTAAAATTTTGTTCTGCTTTATTCTATAAATCGAACCAAAACAATGCTGTCTGCTTTTATATCTAGAGTCAGTTTCTGTCCATCCAATTTTTCCCATGTAGTTATATCCATTTGGTCCTGATCAATTACACTGACCGCCGCCTCCGAATGATACATTCCTGGGAAATCCAGGATGACACGAAAATTTTTCTCCTCCTCCCTGCAGTAAGTAGAAATCAGCACCGCCTGCTCGATTTGATTTGCCGCCGCACATATATACAAATCGGATACGGACTCTCCAAACACAGGAATCCGTTTGCCAATTTGATAAAGGCGGTTGAAATACTGAAATGCATAGGTTCCGGGCAAGACTTCCAGGTTTCCGGGTGAACTCTCTTCATAAAGCCCACAGAACAAGTCCAGAAACTGCGCATCGTAGTACATGGCCATATCAATCCCCGCTTCCTGCATAGCAATCAGGCTAGCTGCCATATACGCGCTTCCCCTGGTGCTCCGAATCACCTGATAGCCTTTTTTCAGTTCTTCCTCAGACCATCCCTCGTTATAATTCCATTCATTGATAATCAGTTCCGCAGTCTCATAACCATACTTTTCCAGGCATGTCTGAACCTTTTCGGCAGACCGGTATAAATCCATCGGGTCTGCCGAATATATGTGCCAGCTACAGAAGTCCAAAGGAGCAGATTCTCCACTACTGATATAGGCAAGAAACTGATTTAAATAGTCCGTACTGACACCGGATAATGCGCATCCCCCTATTTTAAGCTCTGGAAATCGGTCCTTTAAGTAGGAAGCTGTTGTTTTATAGAGCTCATAATACTCATCCGGTGTTCCCGTCCACATTTGTTCCTTATCCGGCTCATTCCAGATTTCCCAGTATGCAATTCCATAATGAAAGCCATCGGCAAATCCTTCGTTATAATGCCGGATAATCCCTTCGCAAATCCGCGCCCACTGCCCATAATCCGACGGCGGGTTAATGTATAGGGCATCTCCAGAATGATCAATGGATTCTCCCAACCGGAAGAATATCTGGCTTCCATTTTCTATCGCATTGCGGATGTATTGATCCGTTTCCTCAAAATGATAGGAAGCCGGGTTATCTGGGTCTGCCTCAAAATTCGGAAAAACACAATGAATATCCACAAACAGGTCTTTTCCGTAAGGGTATTCCACGTCATGCAGGCGCACATAAGGGATACCCGCCTGTCTGAAGAAACCGGAAGCCTGATAGCGGAACTCTCCGTTTTCATATCCAAAGAGCGGCCCGCTATTAATTCCATGAAGCGGCCGAATCGTCTCGCCGGAAGAAGACAGAAAATCAATGGAGTATTCCACCGAACGCCAGCTCTCCTCCCTCTGCCCCCTCATCAAAAATATCCCCGCCCCTGCTGCCGCGATAGCTGCAGCAATCAGACCTAAAACGATTTTTTTCATAAACTCCTCTTATAGCGAAACTGTTTTGCTGTTTGAATCAGGTAACAGAAACTTTCCATTTTGAATAAAGCCGCCAGCCCTGTATACATTGCCGCTCCAAACAAAATCTGAACCGACAGCATTGCGTACAGATTCAAGTCAAGCAGCGAAAACATCCATACTGCAGCTCCCATTGCGACAGAGAGTATGGCCGCCGGCAAAATATCCCGAATCTGTTCCATATATCGGTAATTCAGGAATTTACGATTAGGCGCCGCGTTGATTGCCGTTGCCAGAATACTGTTCAAGCACATACCGGCAAGCATTATACGCAGCCCTCCGGGAATGGTCAAAAGCAGAACCACCATACCCAGGACCGACTTAAGAATCTCCAGTTTCAAAAAGATATCACTCCTTCCCATGGCGTTAATAGCCTGGAGATTGGAAGTGTGGATAGACCACAATGCGTACATAAAGCAGGAGATTCTCATATATGGCACGCATGGAAGCCATTTCTCTGTTAAAAGCAAACGGGTTAAAGGTTCTGCCACCGCAGCCAAACCGGCCATTGCCGGCATCATAACAAAGGCGCTTACCGTAATAGAGCGGCGGACCATGGCTTTTAATCGGGTTCGGTCATTCTGGACCCCGGACATGACCGGCAGCAACACACTCTGAATCGAGGTATCAATATTCGTTGTAATTAGAGCCGGAATCTGATTTCCGCGGTTATAATATGCCAGATCGCTGGAGCAGTAAACCTTTCCAACCACCAGCGAGAACAGATTACTATACATCGTATTTAAAAGACTTGACGCCAGAAGCTTCCACCCATAAGAGTACAACCGTTTCATCCGTTTAAAGGAAAACTCCCGGATTGGCCTCCAACGTACCGTAAACCACAAAATCAATGTATCGATACAGTGGTTTGAAAGATTCTGCGCAACCAAGGCCCAGTACCCCAGTCCTCCATATGCCATACTGATTCCGATTAAGGCGGAAATCATGGTTCCAATAATGGTGGAATAGAAAAAACGCTTAAACTGCATATGCCTGGATACATACGCTCTCTGTACCCCATTGATGCCGGAAATAATCAGAGTCAGCCCCAACACCCGAAGTACACCGGTAAGAGCCGCCTCATGGTAAAACTCCGCAATCAGCGGAGCCGCGGCAAACAGCAGTCCATACATTGCAACTCCCAGAAACATATTCACATAAAATACAGATGAAAAATCCGTCTGGTCTGCATCGATTTTCTGAATCAGGGCATTCCCCAGCCCGCTTCCTACAATGGTAGTCGAAATGGAAATAAACACTGTAATCAGGGCGATAATTCCATAATCTTCTGGCGTCAAAAGACGCGCCAGAATAATTGATACCAGGAGTTGCACACCCTGAGCCGCAATCCGTTCGAACAGGCGCCAGAAAAAGCCGCTGAACGCTCTTTTTCGTATTCCTTCCTTTTGGTCATAGCCCATTCTATGTGTCTCCTTCTTATCATATTTCACATTCCCTACCAGCCATATACCTTCCGCAGCAGTCGGTTATACCATTTCATAAGAAAAGGATGACGGCAATGCCTCCAGATAATCCGCTTCTTTTCCTCAGGCATAGAAGTCCATACACTTCGATAGGGCTCTTCCATTATCTTCTGGTAATCCCCCTGCTGCATCAGCATATTAAATCTCGTTTTTAAGATATTTCCATCAATCCAGG
>URFM01000014.1 GCA_900547035.1 uncultured Clostridium sp.
TGATGATTAGCGCCAACCGCCAGCTGGAGGCCCAGGGACGGGAACCCCTCTATGTGGTGTATCCTTACGACGGCCTTTCCATTGCGGACTCGCCGTTGGGGTATCTGGACCATGGAGACGAAAAAAAAGAGGAAGCCTTTCAGAAGGTACAGGACTACCTGCTGTCGGAGGCGGTCCAGAAGGAAATCGAGGCCACCGGAAGGAGGACCGGGTACGGGAAGGTAAGTCCGGAAAACGAGGCGGTATTCAACAAGGACTGGGGAATCGATACGGACCGTATTCTCTCCCCCATTTCCATGCCGGCGGCGCCGGTCCTGATGGAAGCCCTGAACCTGTATCAGACGGAACTGCGGAAACCCTCTCTGACCATATACTGCCTGGATTACTCCGGGAGCATGGAGGGGGAAGGAAGGGAACAGCTGGTCCGGGCCATGAAAACCATTCTAATTCAGGAGGAGGCGGCTCGGTATCTCCTTCAAGCCAGCGAACAGGAAATCAACGGAGCCATCCTCTTTGACGATACCATTCTGGAGACGAAGATTCTAAATGAGCCCGGAGACGCCCAGATGGAAGAACTTTATGAGGAGATTGCCGCCTACACGGCCGGAGGCGGGACCGATCTTTACCGGGCGGCGGCAGCGGCCCTGGATATCTTGAAGGGATACGACCTGTCTCAATATACGCCGGCGATTATTTTGATGACGGACGGCCAGTCCAACGGGGAGATGACCTTTGAGGACTTTAAAGAAGCCTATGATGAGGCCGGGATGGACGTTCCCGTATTTTCCATCATGTTCGGGGATTCCAGTGAAGAGCAGCTCGAGGAGCTGGCGGGCTATACCAACGGCAGGGTATTTGACGGGACGGAGGACCTGATTGGAGCCTTCCGGAGCGTAAAAGGATATAACTAGAAAAGAGGCGCAGACAGATTGAAAGATGAGTTCAGAGGGATGGTCATTTCCCTGGCAGGAGCATTGATTTTCTTCGGAGCCGCCTTCTGGGTCCTGGATCTGGGGGGGATTTGGTCCTTTTTCCTGGGAGCCCTGGTTTACGGCGGGCTGCTGCTTTTGACAAAGCCCAGGCGCCGTCTGGGAGGAATCGATGTGGAGCAGATTCCGGGCGGGGAGCAGCTGGAGGAGAAGCTTATGGAGGCCAGAGAGGATTTCAGGCGAATCGGCGCGGCGATGGAGGCAATTCAGGACGACCGGCTGCGGGAAAGCTCCCGGGAGCTTCATAAAAAGGCGGGGAGCATTTTAAAATACCTGGAGGAGCATCCGGGAAAAATCATGGAGGCCCGGCGGTTTATCGATTACTACCAGGACACCGCTTCCAACCTTCTGGAAAAATATGTGAAGCTGCAGGAAACGGGGCTGGGCTCCAGGGAGGCAGAACGGCTGAAAGTTCAGACGACCCAGGCCCTTCTGACCCTGAACCGGGCATTTGAAGGACAGTTTGAAAAATTAATGGGAAATGAGCTCATGGATATGGAAGCGGAAATCCGTCTGCTGAAACAGACCATGGAAATGGAGGGCTATGAAGAAGAAAATCATTGACCCCAGACTGCTGGGATTTTTCATATTAATCGTGGTGGCTGCCGGAACGGTCTTTGCGTACCGGACGGCGTCCCAGCGGAGAAATACGGTGAAGCTGGAGGGCTATCTGGGAGGAGAGAAAATCGGCTTTTTTGAGGACCCCCAGGTAGGGGAGATTCTAAAGGATCGGTATCAGGTAGAGATGGACTATTCCAGAGCAGGCTCTCTGGAAATGGTGACCCTGGACCAGACGGGAAGGGATTATCTGTTCCCCTCCAGCCAGACCGCCCTGGAATACTACCGGGAGGAGAGGGGAGAGCCCCTGGCAAGCGAGATTATCCTTAACACCCCCATTGTCCTCTACACCCATTCCATGGTGGCGGATGCCCTGGAGAATGCCGGGCTGATTACCTGGGAGGGCGATACGGGCTATGTGGACATGAAGGGGCTGACGGATTTGATTCTCCAGGACGCCTCCTGGGAAGAACTGGGGCTGCCGCAGCTGTACGGGCCGGTTACCATTGAAACCACGGACCCCTCCAAATCCAATTCCGGCAATATGTTCGCGGGCCTTCTGGCCAATACCTTAAATGGAGGGCAGACCGTGAACCGGAGTACCGTAGGAGCGGTCCTGCCCCAGCTGAAGGAAATTTTTGCCAGACTGGGTTATATGGAGACTTCCTCATCGGATTTGTTCAGCCAGTTTTTGAAAATGGGCGTAGGGGCAAAACCCATTATCGCGGGCTACGAGAGCCAGCTGCTGGAGTTTGCCGTGGAGCAGCCGGAGGATTTTTCGCAGATAAAAGAAGATATCGTGATGCTCTACCCTTCCCCTACCGTCTGGTCCACCCATGTGTATATTGCCCTGACGGAAAATGGCAGAAAGGCGGTGGACGGACTGCTGGACGAGGAGGTCCAGCGGTTGGCCTGGGAGAAGCACGGATTCCGGACCAATGTTTATCTGGCGGCTTCCTCGGCGGAAGCGTTCGGCGTTCGGGGTCTTGCGCCGGAGATTACCAGGGTGATGCCTATGCCGGATTATCAGACCATGCGGCAGATTATCGACGGATTATAATGTGCAAAGTATCGTAGCGGAGGAAAAGACGATGAAGGAAATTTCAATGGAAAAGTTTCAGTTTACCCAGGAGGATCGGGAAAAGGCTGCGTCCATTAAAGAGAATCTGGACCTGATGGATTCTCAGGCCTGTCTCCAGTTCGGAACCGCGGCTCAGCGCAGCATCGCAGAGTTTACGGACCAGATCCTGTCCCAGGTGCGCGCAAAGGACAGCGGTTACGTAGGGGAGCTTTTAGGGGAGCTTCTGGCGGAGCTGAAAGAGGTGGATGTCACAGACCCGGGAAATGATGAAGGGTTTCTGGCCAAAATTCCATTTTTGAAAAGCGCCAAAAACAAAGCGGAGAAGCTTATCAGCCGCTATGAAGTCCTGAAGGTCCAGGTAGACCGGATTGAGGCAAAGCTGGAGCAGGCCAGGATGGAGATGCTTAAAGATATCGGAATGTTTGACATGATGTATGAGAAAAACCTGGAATATTTCCGGAACCTGAATCTGTATATCGCGGCCGGAGAGGAGAAAATAGAGGAACTGCAGAGGGAAGAGCTGCCAAGGCTCAGGAAAGAGGCGGCGGATTCCGGGGACCCCATGGCGGCCCAGCTGGTCCACGATTTTGAGGAAAACGCAGGCCGCTTCGAGAAAAAAATTCATGATCTGAAACTGAGCCGGACCATTGCCATTCAGACCGCTCCTCAGATTAAGCTGATTCAGAACAACGACAAGCTTTTGGTGGATAAAATTCAGACCGCCACTTTAAATACTATTCCGATCTGGAAGAGCCAGATTGTAATTGCCCTTGGGCTTGGAAAACAGCAGAAGGTATTGAAGCTGAATCAGGAAATTTCCGAGACCACAAACGAGCTTCTGGCCCGCAACGCCCAGCTGTTGAAGACCAATACGGTGGAAACAGCCAGGGAAGCGCAGCGGGGCGTGGTGGATGTGGAAACCTTAAAGAAAACCAATCAGGATTTGATTGAAACCATCCGGGAAACTCTCCGGATTCAGCAGGAGGGAAGGAAGAAGCGGAGAGAGGCGGAGGCGGAGCTGACCAGGCTGGAGGACCAGCTGAAGGAGGCTCTGACAGGAAAGACGGAGAGCGCCTGAAAATGGCCGCGCGGCGCCCTAAACCTCAGTCAGAGTCCGGGGAGGACAGTGAAACCAGAAAATCGTAAGCCCGTCGTGACAGTCCACGCCGTAGGTCATGCCGTGGGCTTCTAAAATTGTACTGACGATCGAAAGGCCGATGCCCGTACCGTGGCGCCGGCCATTTTCATGCTGGCTGCGCTGGTAGCGCTCCCAGATGATCTGCCGGTCCTCCTCGGGAATGGGCTCCCCGGGATTGATGACGGATATACGAAATCCTTCCTGAAAATTTCCTTCAATGGAAAGGGTGATGGACTGGCCGTCCGGTGTGTGATTGATGGCGTTATAAATAAGGTTGCGGAATACCTGGCTCATTTTCAGGGCGTCGGCACAGATCAGCACCTCCTGGGTACAGGAGGAAAAGCTTAGACGGATTCCGTGTTCGATTGCGCTTTTTTGGCAATGTTCCACCTCCGATTCCGCGATTTCACATAAGTTGTATACATCTTTCTTTAACTGGATATAACCGGACTGGAGGAGAGAGTAGTCTAAAATATCGCTTACCATTTCACTCATGCGGTTTGCCTCGTCAATGATCAGATTCAGGTCCTCCTCCCGCTGCTCATCATCTTTCCAGTTGATGTCCCGGACCATTTCCGCGTACCCGGCGATGATGGCAAGGGGAGAACGAAGCTCGTGAGAGACATTGGCAATGACCTCCCCTCTCAGTACATCCACCCTCTGCAGAGCCTGCCCCAGCTCGTCTACGGACTGAGACAGGTCTCCCAGCTCATCCCGGCGGTTCAGACCGGCCTTTACGGAGAAATCGTTTTTCGCCAGCCGGTCGATGGTATTTTTAATAATGTAGAGGGGCTTGGTAAATTGGCGGGACAGCAGGGCGGAAAGAAGGGAGGCGGCCGCAGTCAGGATGATGGTCAGTAAAATTAACTGCCTGCGGTTCAGCTCCAGTATAGTGTGCAGCCGGAGCGTATTGTGGAGAATGGCGTAGCAGCGCTGGCCATTGTAACGGACCGGAATTCCGATTTCGAAAGCAAAAATGCGTCCCCCGGCCTTTTCCCATTTCTGATAAGGCTCTCCCTGCAGCATCTGTTGGTATTCATGGCTTTTGCGGACAGTAAACCAGATCCGTCCGTCTTCCCGGAGAGAATTCAGATCGATGGAATGGCCGTCGGTGTAAAAGGCCAGAAGTTCTCCGGCCCCGTTGACCAGCATCAGTTCTCCGCCGGCAATCCGGCTCATATTGGATAAAAAATGGGGATCGGAAGCCACGTCTTCTGTATACAAGCTTTCCATAATAGGTTTTAGCCGGTTCTGGGTTTCGGCAGCGGCAGCATCAGCGTAATTGCGCTCAAAAAGGAAGATCTGCACCACCCAGATAAACGCCACGCTTAAGAGGACCAGGGACATCATAATCATCCAAAGTCGAAACACCATACGATTGAAAATCCGCGGAAGGTGTCTATTTTTTGCCATATTCAAATTTGTACCCCACTCCCCATACAGTTTGAATCACATTTCGATAATCGCCCAGATGGTCCCGCAGGGACTTTACATGGGTATCTACGGTACGGCTGTCGCCACAATAGCTGTAGCCCCAAATGGTTTCCAAAAGCTGCTCCCGGCTCAGTACAATACGCTCATTTTGAGCCAGCTTTAAAAGCAGGTCGAATTCCTTTGGGGGAAGGGCGATATTTTGCCCCCGAAGGATTACGGTCCGGGATTCCGGGGAAATTGACAGCTCCCCGAAGTCTAAGGTCCGGTTAGGATTCGGACTGTTTGATCGTTTCAGTACGGCGCCGATGCGGGCCATCAGCTCTTTGGGGCTGAAGGGCTTGGAAACATAGTCGTCCACGCCCAGCTTAAAGCCCAGAAGCTTGTCATATTCTTCGCTTCTGGCAGTGAGCATGATCACCGGAACCTGGCTGGTTTTACGGATCTGGGATAAGGTTTCAAAGCCGCTCAGCCCCGGCATCATTACGTCCAGAACTACCATGTCAAAAGGATGGGCGGCCAGAAGCTTTAAGGCTTCCTGTCCGTTTACCGCTTCTTCACACTGAAACTGCTCCAGCTGGGCATAGGTGCGCACCAGCTTGCGCAGATGGAGATCATCATCAACAATAAGTAAACGCATATCTGTTTCATCCTTTCGTTGATATTCAAAACCATATTTATTGTATCACATATCTTTTGACGGCGAAATCCTTGAGGGGAAAAACTTAACAGAATCCTCACATTTAGAAAATCTTTGGTTTTTTCAGGGAATCTTTGAAATCCTTAAGGGAATGTTTCTTGAAGGAGAAAATGGGCCTGTGCTAAAATGCAGGTAACGGTTCAGGCTGGCGGAAAACAGGGGGAAGATCAGGCGCTGACCTGAAGAGTTATGAAGAAAAGATTAGAGGCGGAAGGAGGAGAAGAGGATGAAAAGAATGAGAAAGGCAGCGCCCATAGCGATGATTATAGGCTTGAATTTGGCGGTTATAGGGCTAGGCCGGATTCCGGCGGCCTTGGCTGCCAGCCCGGAGTTTGCCAGAACGGCCGGGGAGTGGGAAACGCTTAGGGACGACAGGCTGGAATTTAAGGAAATTGCGGATTTGATCCATGAATACAACAATCAGGTGATACAGGATCAAATTTCCTACCGAGAATATAAAGGAGAGAATCAGGATAAAATTTCTCAGGATTACTACGATGCGGCAGAGGAAATCGAAAACCGGATTACAGATCCGGATCCGGAGGAGGCGGGCTACGCAGGGGCGGTGAGCGCTGCTTTAAACAGCAGAATTCAGGCGGAGAACTTGAGAAAGCAGGGAGATGACAATATAGAAGACGGGGAAATTAAACGGCTCGGTTATCTGCAGACTGAGGCAAAGCTGGTAAAGGAGGCTCAGGAGCGGATGATTGATTATTGGACCCAGACATGGCAGCTGCAGCAAACCCGGACTGCCTGGGAGGAGGCAAAGGCCGCCCTTAAATCAGAAGAAATCAAGGTTCAGGCCGGCCTCTCAACAAGAGAAAACCTGCTTTCAGCTCAGGGAAAGGAGCAGGAGGCAAAGGCGGAAATCGAAACGGCTCAGAGTACCCTTGACCTTACCAGACAACAGCTTTGCCTGATGCTAGGCTGGCCCTACGGCGCGCAGGTAGAAATCTGCCAGGTACCGGAGGCAGATCCGGAGGCTGTCGGCAGAATCAATCTCAGTGAAGATGTGGCGAAGGCTTTGGATTCCAGCTATGATTTAAAAATTACCGGACGCCGTCTGGAAAATGCGCGGTCCTCTTCCGCAAGATCCAGCCAGGAGCAAACCTTGAAAAATCAGAGGGAGGCGGCAGCGGGCAGCGTCCGGGAAGCCTATGACCAGCTGCTGCTGGCAAAGACTAATTATGAATCGGCCATCCGGTCCATGAGTACCGCTGAGAATGCGTATGGGTCCGCCCAAAGGAAGGCTCAGGCCGGGCTGCTGGCAGCCAGAGAGCTGGAGACGGAAAAACAGAGCTGGGAGAAAGCGAATTTTGAGAAGCAGAGCGCCGGGCTGGCACTTTTAAAGGCACAGATTCAGTATCAGTGGACGGTAGACGGCCTGGCCTCCGTTACATAGGGGAGGAAGAGCAATGAAGGAAATGAAGCGCGGCTGGAAAAGGGCTGCTTTTCTTGGACTTTTTCTGACATTGGCGTGGAATCATCCGGTGAGAGAGGTATGGGCGGAGGAGACGCAGGCAATTGAATATCAGGATCTGGAAGGGCTGGTTCGTCAGGGAAACCCAGAAATCAGCCAGATGATCCGCTCCCAGGAGGATAGTCTGGCGGATTACCAGGAAATGTGGGACATTTTAAAATGGGAACAGCTGACTATGGAGCAGGAAGCCCGGGAACGGAAGGACGAGAAGATTCCGGGAGCAGAACTTTATGAGAGCAACGCCCAATCTTTGAAGCTTTCTGCCCGTGCGGTGACCAGGATCATGGAGGGAATGACCGATAAGCGGGCGCTTCGTTCTACGGAGAAAGCGGCTGCCGCAAAAACTCTGGCGGCCAAGAGCTTGATGAGTTCTTATTATCAGCTTCAGCTTCAGGCAGAGGCCAGCCAAATGCGGGCCCAAGCGGCAGAGGCCGCGTTTGAGGGAGCCAGCCGCCAGTTTTCTTTGGGAATGGTTTCACAGGGAGAGGCAGATCAGGCGGAGGATGAGATGAGACAGGCTCAAAACCAGGCGGCCAAGGTCAGGGATCAGGCGGAACAGCTGAAGCGGGACCTTTTGAATATGCTGGGCCTGGCGGACAGAGAACAGGCGGTTGTGATCGGAGAAATTCCTAATCCGGATCTTCAAGCGATTGACGCAATTAATTTCCAGGAAGATTTAAAACACGCCATCGGGAATGATCCGGAAGTGCTGAACGCCCGCCATGAACGGGCTCCCGGAACTTCTCAGAAAAAGCAGAGGGCCAGACAGGCGGCGGAAGCGGAAGGAAATGCCCAGGCGGATTTTGCGGCTGCTTATGAAACCTTGATGACGGCCAGAACCGGTTACGATGGAGCGAAAGCAGTTTACGAAGGGAGCCGGATGGCGTGGGAGAGCATAAAAAGGCAGCAGCAGCTGGGGCTTTTAAGCAGGATTCAGTGGCTGGAGGGGCAGGCAGCAGCCCTGGAAGCCAGAGCTGCATGGGGACAGGCTTCCATGAAGCTGCTCCAGGCATATGAAAACTATCAGGGACTGGTTAAGGGACTGACCTGAGAATAAAATCATCTTGCCCCCGGCTTTCGGATGCGTTATACTACAACTTAGGTAACAGTTCAGGACGAAAGGAAGAGGAGCATGAAGCTAATCATTGATGAAGGGCAGATCCAGGTGATCCGCCGTCTGTATGATGTATTCCCAGCAGGGGGAGTAACTACAAATCCAAGTATTCTGGCAAAGGCGGGCCGCCCTCCCTATGAGTCGTTAAAGGAGATCCGGGCGTTGATTGGAAAAGAGGCACAGCTCCATGTTCAGGTGACAGGGGGAACCCGGGAGGAGATGCTTGAGGAAAGCAGGCGCATTCGGAAGGAGTTGGGAGAAGATACATTCATCAAGGTTCCGGTAAACCGGGAAGGTCTGGCAGCGATCCGTCTGATGAAAAAGGAAGGAGCCCTGGTAACGGGGACGGCGGTATACACCCGTATGCAGGCCTACCTGGCAGCAGAGGCCGGAGCGGACTATGTAGCCCCCTATGTAAACCGCATCGACAATTTGGGAGCGGATGGGATTCGGACCACAAAGGATATTCACATGCTTTTTCAGAACAACGGCCTGAAGACTCAGGTTCTGGCAGCCAGCTTCAAGAACAGTCAGCAGGTGCAGGAACTTTGCCTTTATGGAATCGGGGCTGCTACAGTTTCTGCCGATGTGATGGAAAGCCTTCTGAAAAACGACGCGGTGGATATGGCGGTATCGGTGTTCCGGAGAGACTTCGAGGGATTATGCGGTCAGGGAAAGACTATGAAGAACTGCGGTTAGGAGGAGAGAGGCGGAATGAAAACCATGACAAGAACCAGAACGCTGTCGGTTCGTGAAACCGCGCTCTGCGGACTCTTTGCCGCTCTGATTGCCGCCGGGGCGTTTATCCGGATCGACCTTCCGGTACAGCCATTTCCCATGCATTTTACTCTTCAGATTTTCTTTTCCCTGCTGGCAGGACTTCTTCTGGGACCAAGACCAGGAGCCGTCAGCGTGGGAATTTACCTGGCGGTGGGGCTGATGGGAGTTCCCGTATTCGCGGCAGGTGGCGGGCCGGCATATCTGATCCGTCCTACCTTCGGATTTCTAGCCGGATTTGTGCCGGCATCCTGGCTGGCCGGAAAAATCAGCCGGATGGGGAGAAGCCACCCCCTCAGATGGAGCATTGCCGCCTCTGTGATTGGAATGATGTCCTATTATCTGTCCGGAATGGTCTATTTTTATGTGGTCAGCAACTATCTGATTTCCATGCCTGTGACCTGGTGGATGGTTGCGGTTAACTGTTTTTTCCTGACGGCGGCGGGAGATCTGGTGCTTTCCGTTCTGGCTGCAGTGATGGCCCAGCGTCTGAAGCCCGCAGTTGGACAGCTGCGATAGAAAATGAAAGACAGCCCTGTTTTATGTAAATCTACCATAAACAACCGGAGAAATTTTGTCGAAATCCCACAATTATACATTGGCCGAAAATGGGGTATAATATAAGCAACAGTTCAGGACGGCAGGAAAATAAGGGGATTAGGAAGCGCCGCTCCGAACGGTTACGTGGAACTAATAAAGCGGATGAATGATAGAACAGGGTGATGAAATTGTTGAAACAGGGAGACCGGGTACTCTACGAAACTGTGGGAGTATGCCAGGTCAAGAATGTATCCACCCTGGATTTCCTGAAACAAGACAGGCTTTACTATTCCATCTGTCCGGTTTTTCAGAAGGACACGGTCATTTATGTGCCGGTAGATAATGAGAAGGTGAAGATGCGTCCGGTGATGTCAAAGGAAGAGGCGGAAGAATTTATCAGCGAACTGCCTCAGATCGAGGGAATTCAGGCGGAGAATGACAAAGAACGATTCCAGATGTACAAGCAGATGCTGTTTTCCGGAGACCGGAGGGAGTGGGCGGCTATGATTAAAGGGCTCCGCACCCTTCAGAAAAAGCGGATGGAGAAAGGTGCCAGACTGGCAGTGAGGGATCAGGAAGGGATGCGTACCGCCCAAAAGCTGCTTCACGAGGAGCTGGCAGCGGCTCTGGAGATTTTGCCGGAACAGGTTCCGGCTTATATACAGGAGAAGCTGTACGCACTGGGAGAATCTTTACAGAATTGAAAATGGACAAGAACAGGGATTAAAAAGGGGAGTCCGGCAGATGGACTCCTCTTTTTCTGTGAGCGCCTAGGCTATGAGCTATTTTAAAGAACACCGAAGAGGCGGGCGCAGGAGGCGATGAGAAAGCAGAAGGTCAGACCGCAAATGGTGGGAACCAGACAGGCCGCAGCCGTCCATTTCCAGCTTCCCGTTTCTTTTCGGATGGTGAGAAGGGTAGTGGAACAAGGCCAGTGCATCAGAGAAAAGGTCATGGTGCAGAGAGCTGTGACCCAGGTCCACCCATTGGCGGTCAGAAGATCTCGGAGGGCAGCCAGATTCTCGAAGTTTTCCAGATGTCCCTGAGCCATATAGGCCATGACGGCGATGGGAATGACGATTTCATTGGCAGGAAATCCCAGAAGAAAAGCCATGAGAATAACGCCGTCCAGTCCGAAAACCCGTGCAAAGGGGTCCAGGAAAGAGGAAAGGTGAGCGAGGAGACTTGCAGCCCCGATATTTGTGTTTGCCAGAATCCAGATGATCAGTCCCGCCGGAGCAGCTACCGCTGCCGCCCGGCCCAGAACGAAAAGGGTCCGGTCGAAAACAGAGCGGAGAATAACGGATCCCACCTGGGGCCTTCGGTAAGGAGGAAGTTCCAGGGTAAAGGAGGAAGGAAGCCCTTTCAACACAGTTTTGGACAAAAACCAGGAGATCAGGAAGGTCATAAGGATGCCCCACAGAATTAAGAGGGTCAGGACCAGGGTGGAGGCAATGGAGGCGAGAAGACCGGCTGGCTGGCTGATGAGAAACATAGTAATTATGGCGATCAGGGCGGGAAATTTTCCGTTGCAGGGTACGAAACTATTAGTCAGCACCGCAATCAGCCGCTCCCTGGGGGAGTCGACGATGCGGCAGCCGGTGACCCCGGCAGCATTGCAGCCAAACCCCATCATCATGGTCAGTGCCTGCTTCCCGCAGGCACTGCACAGCTGAAACGGACGGTCCAGATTGTAGGCAACCCGGGGCAGATATCCGGAGTCCTCCAGCAAGGTGAAAAGGGGAAAAAAGATGGCCATCGGAGGGAGCATAACGGCTATCACCCAGGATAAGGTCCGGTAAACGCCGTATACACACATCTGAATCAGTACAGATGGAGCTCCAAGAAATATGAGGCCGTTTTCCAGCAGAATCTGTCCTCTTTCAAAAAGGGAAGACAGGACAGCCGAGGGATAGTTGGCTCCGGTGATGGTCAGCCAGAAAATAAAAACCATCAGAAGAGCCATCAGAGGGTAGCCGGTGAGCCGGCTGGTCAGGAGCCGGTCCAGTTTCCGGTCCCGGTCATTGTAATCCGGACGTTTGATATGAACAGCTTTACGGCAGACCAAAGCAGCGTTTTCTACCAGAGCAGAGACAATCCGGTCCTTTAATTCTTCCGGACCAATGCCTTGGCCGGACAGATACTCCCAGGCCCGGGCCATTCCTTCCTTTACCTCCGGCTTCTCCTCCAGAGAAAATCCTAAAAAAGCATCGATTTCCCTGAGAAGGGAGGGGTCCCCCTCCAGCATCCTCAGGGCCAGCCAGGAGACGGGAAGGCGGGAATCCGTATGAAATTTCAGCGCGGGAGAAAGGATAGCCACAGCCCGGCTGATCTCCTCGCCGTAGGAAACCTGCATGGGGAACGGCGAGGGCTTCAGGTCTGCCAGGGCATCCTTGAGGCTGCCCAGGCTTTGCTTGCTGCGCGCAATTGTTCCCACAACGGGTACGCCCAGAGACTCCGAAAGAGAGTTCAGGTCCACATCAATCCCCTTTTTACGTGCCTCATCCAGAAGATTCACACAAACCAGAACGTTGGAAGAGATTTCCAGCGTCTGAAGGACCAGATTCAGATTCCGCTCCAGGCAGGTAGCGTCGCAGACGACCAAAACGCCGTCGGCGCCGCCGAAGCAGAGAAAATTCCGGGCAACCTCCTCTTCGGCAGAATGGGCCATCAGAGAGTAGGTTCCGGGAATATCCGCCAGGATCAGACGTTTTCCATGCCAGAGAAAAAAACGCTGGGCGCTGTCAACGGTTTTTCCGGTCCAGTTTCCTGTATGCTGTTTCCCGCCGGTCAGATTGTTGAACAGAGTGCTTTTGCCGACATTGGGATTTCCGGCTACTGCAATGATCGGAGTTTTCTCCGGTTTAAGCCCTTGTCCTTCCCCCTGCTGGGAAATAACATGAACGTGGCGGCAGTCCTGAGAGCGGATAGCAATGACAGCCCCGCGGATCAGGTAGGCCTTGGGGTCGCCCCATGGACTGGCTCCCAGACATTCCACCTCAGTATCCTTTACCAGACCAAGGTCTAAAAGCCTTCTTCGAATGGTGCCGCAGGAGGAGATATTTAAAACCCGTGCCTTCTGGCCGGGAAGCAGATCGTTTAAACAAAAATGGGAATCATGGTTCATGTTGTTCACCTTGGGATAGAATGGGAATAGGGTTTCTATTCATAGAGTATGGCACCCAAGGGAAATGGTTCCGGAAAATGGACTCAAAATTTGGAAGCATTCCAAAGAATGTCCCGGTTAATGGTTTTATAAAACAGCCGACGGATTTTATCAGGTTCCCGAGTCTGGCTTAAAATCCACATGATCTTTGTAACCGTGGCCTCCAGAGTCATATCGTAGGACTCCAGGAGGCCAAATTCCTTTTTGATATTTTTTCCAACCTCGTATACCGACATATTGCTGCCCTCGTTGGTTACCTGGGTGGTCATGACGACCGTTTTTCCCAGATCGGTCAGACGCTTTACCGCCCGGTAATAGTCGCCGGACTCATAGGAGGGCAGTCCTCCGACACCGAAGGATTCGATGATAACTGCATCGTAGTGTTCCGCCATGTACGTCAGAATGGAGGCATCCATGGACGGAATCAACTTTAAAAGCACTACTTTGGGATTCAGAGAATGGTAAAAACGGACTTGAGCCGCCGCCGGCTTGTCATCCAGATAAAACAGAATATGTTCTTCCTGAATTACGGCGATGTAGGGAAAATTGATGCTGGAAAAAGCATTGTAGCTTTTGGTCCGCTCTTTTTTACCTCTGGTACCGGCAATTACCTTGCCGTCAAATACGATGCTGACTCCATAGGCTCTTTCGCAGGAGGCGAAACGCAGGCTGTCCCCCAGATTGATTCTGGCATCCGTATTTTCCATATCGATGGGCTTCTGGGCCCCAGTGATTACAATGGGTTTTAAGGAATCCTGAATCAGATAGGATAAGGCGGCGGCAGTATAAGCCATAGTATCCGTCCCGTGGCAGATAACAAAGCCGTCGTAGTCCTCATAGTTTTCTTCAATGGCAGATGCGATATCCAGCCAGTGTCGGGGCTGGATGTTGGTACTGTCAATGTTGAAAATCTGCCGGGTATCTACCTGGCAATATTCCCGACAGGAGGGGACGAAAGACAAAAGCTCATCAGAGGTAATGACCGGACGAAGACCATCTGCACTGCGTTTGCAGGCAATGGTGCCGCCGGTTCCGATTAATAGAATCCGTTTCATAAACTGTAAAACTCCTTTGATCATTTGAATGCTCAGGACGGCGCTGTCTTCCTGCCGGTCTGAACTGCTATGTTCATTATATCGGGGGAAAAAGAAAAGCGCAATGACCCTGGTAAAAAATAAAACTGCCGATTGATTTTATATCGATTCATGATAGAATGAGATCAAAGGGGCAAAATAGGAGAGAGGAGGAATCCGGATGGCTGTTTACTACTGGCTGATTGTGTTTGTGGTGATGATTGGAATTGAATTTGCGACGGTATCCCTGACCAGCATTTGGTTTGCGGGCGGAGCTTTTGCAGGATTGATTGTGTCGGCCCTGGGTGGAAGCGTCCGGCTGCAGCTGGGAGCTTTCGTAGCGGTATCCTTTCTTCTGCTTTTAATGGTCCGGCCTTTGGCAGGACAGGCTTTAAAGGGGCATAGAACCCGGACCGGCACCGAAAGACTTGTGGGCAGGAAGGTGACGGTACAGGAAAAGATTGATAATGCGGCGGGGACCGGAACTGTGGCGGTAGACGGCCAGATCTGGCTGGCCAGAACCAGTGAAGAAGGAAAAACCTACGACAAAGGAACGGTGGTGGAAATCGAGGCACTGGAGGGAGCCAAGCTGATGGTTAAGGCGCCCGCAGGAATTTAAAAGGACAAGGAGAGGAGAAAAAGCTTATGTTTCAGGCATTTGGAACGTTCTTAGCAGTGATTGCGATTTTGCTGATTATTTTGCTGGTGCTGTCTTCCTGCATAAAAATTGTACCCCAGGCCAGAGCTCTGGTGGTGGAGCGGCTGGGAGCATATCAGGGAACTTACGGCGTGGGAATCCATTTCCTGATTCCATTGATCGACCGGGTGGCGCGGAAAGTAGATCTGCGGGAGCAGGTGGAGGACTTTCCCCCTCAGCCGGTAATTACAAAAGATAATGTGACTATGCAGATCGACACGGTGGTGTTCTACTATATTACGGATCCTAAACTGTTTGCCTATGGCGTGGAGCGCCCTATTCTGGCGATTGAAAACCTGACGGCCACTACTTTGAGAAATATTATCGGTGATATGGAACTGGACGAAACCCTGACCTCCCGGGAAACCATTAATGCTCGGATGCAGGAATCTTTGGATATCGCTACCGATCCATGGGGAATTAAGGTAACCCGGGTGGAGCTGAAAAATATCATTCCTCCCGCGGCGATTCAGGAGGCCATGGAGAAGCAGATGAAAGCAGAGCGGGAGCGCAGGGAGGCGATTCTGCGGGCCGAGGGCGAGAAAAAGTCCATGATTCTGGTGGCGGAGGGCCATAAGGAGTCTGCCGTTTTGAATGCCGAGGCTGAGAAGGAGGCGGCAATTCTTCGGGCCGAGGCGGAAAAGGAAAAGAAAATTAAGGAGGCTCAGGGACAGGCGGAGGCCATCCGTACCGTACAGATGGCTCAGGCCGACGGAATCCGCTATATTAAAGAAGCGGGGGCCGACCAGGCGGTACTCCAAATCAAGAGTCTGGAGGCGTTTGCAAAAGCTGCGGACGGAAGGGCTACTAAGATTATTATTCCCTCAGAAATCCAGGGAATCGCCGGACTGGTGAAGTCAGTGACGGAAATCGGGACTGAGGAGAAAACAGAAGAGTAAAAATAGATGAAGGTTGCAGGATAACAGTATGAATGAGAATACGGTAAGCAAAGAGGAGCGGAGAGAAAATCAGATTGTAAGCGGCAATATTTTAGCGCATCTGCTTCTGTTTTTCTTCCCAATTCTGCTGGGAACCTTTTTCCAGCAGCTATATAACACAGCGGACGCCATGGTGGTGGGCCGTTTTGTGGGTAAGGAAGCCCTGGCCGCGGTCGGAGGAAGCACCAGTACGTTGATTAATCTGCTGGTAGGCTTCTTCGTGGGCCTATCCAGCGGCGCAACGGTAGTGATTTCCCAATATTACGGGGCGCAGAAAAAGGATAAGGTTCACTGGGCGGTTCACACCTCCGTGGCCTTTTCGATCATTGCGGGCATTGGGATGACGATTCTGGGAATTATTGGAGCAAGGCCCGCTTTGATGGCCATGAAAACCCCGGATGATGTGATGAACCATGCCATGGTCTACCTGTGTATTTATTTTGTGGGAACCATTCCAAACCTTCTTTATAATATGGGAGCGGGAATTTTAAGGGCTGTCGGCGATTCCAAACGCCCGCTGTATTTTCTGATTGCCAGCTGCTTTACCAACATTTTCCTGGATCTGCTGTTGGTAGCGGTATTTCATATGGGAGTGGCCGGAGCCGCCATTGCCACCATCGCTTCCCAGCTGTTAAGCGCTGTTCTGGTGATGGGATGCCTGATGAAGACAACGGATCTTTACCGTCTGGAGTGGAAAATGGTTCGGATTGACCGGAGGATGCTCCAGCGGATTATCCGCATCGGCCTTCCGGCGGGTATGCAGTCGGTGATGTATAATATCTCCAATGTGATTATACAGACCGGGGTAAATGCCCTGGGAACAGATCCCGTGACGGCCTGGGCTACTTACGGAAAGGTGGACGGCCTGTTCTGGATGATTATCAACGCCCTGGGAATCGCCGTAACCACTTTTGTGGGACAGAATTACGGAGCCGGAAGGCTTGACCGGGTTCGCCGGGGAACGGGAGTCTGCATGGGAATCGGCGTGTTCCTGTCGGTAACCGTCAGCGCAGTCATCTGCGGAGGAGGACATCTCCTGATTGACCTGTTTACGACGGACGCCACGGTTCGCCAGATCAGTTTAAGGCTGGTCCGTACTCTGGTACCTACCTATATTACATATATCGCCATTGAGGTTCTTTCCGGTACGCTGCGGGGAGTGGGGGATACCTTAAAGCCTCTGATTATCACCGGCGTGGGAATCTGTCTGGTCCGTGTACTGTGGATTCTGTTTGTCCTCCCTCTCAGGCCGGATATTATAACGGCCGGAGTCAGCTATCCCCTTACCTGGAGCCTGACATCCATCGCTTTTGTGCTTTACTACTATTTCTTCAGCCCATTAAAACGGTGGGATGCCATGCGCCGTATCCGTAAACTTTATTTTAAATTGGCCAGATAAAGGTATAGAAGGCTAAAATCAGGGAATACTCCTGACAGAACGAAGTTTAGCCAGGAGGTAACCTATGACGACGGAAGAAGTGATTTTTCACTCAGTAGAGGAGGTCCAGTCTTTTGTGAATCAGGCCGAGCGCTGGCCTGCGGACGTGGATGTGGCCCTGGGAAGCTGTGTAGTAGACGGAAAGTCTTTGCTTGGGGTCCTCAGTCTGGGAATTCACAAAAAGCTGAGCGTAACAGTTCATGACAGGCCGGGAAAATAAGAACCGGTATAGGCAGACATGATTGAAACGAGGAAAATGTACAAATGATACAAGATATAAAGCCGCGCAGCTTTGACCCTTCCTTCTGCGGCAGGAGGCCTGCGGATGAGGACTATCTGCTGCACTACAAGTACAATAAAGTTATGCTGAAAAAAGAGGGGGATGGATTTTCCATTCCCCGGTTTGGCGATGTAAAAAAAGAAGTATTCCGCCTGGAGGACAAAGTGGAATACCTTTTTTCCATTGATGACAGAGCTTATTTTGGGGTCTGGGAGATGGAGTGCCCGGATTTTACGGATTTGGTTATGGAGGGCCTTCAGATTTTTCAGAATTTTGAACCCATGTATCAGGCTTTTGCGGGAATCACGGGAAGCCAGATTTACCGGTGGCGTCAAAGCCGCAGATACTGCGGCTGCTGCGGCAGTCCTATGGCGCCGGGAAAAACAGAACGCTCTATGGTATGCACTTCCTGCGGCCATACGGAGTATCCGAAAATCAGTCCGGCAGTGATTGTGGCTATTACTAACAAAGACAAGCTTTTAATGTCCAGGTACGCCCACGGAACCTACCGCCGTTTTGCCCTGATTGCCGGATATGTGGAGATTGGGGAGACATTTGAGGACTGCGTCCGCAGGGAGGTGATGGAGGAGGTAGGGCTGAAGGTGAAAAATATCCGTTATTATAAAAGTCAGCCCTGGGCCTTTTCCGATACGGTGATGATTGGCTTTACCGCTGAACTGGACGGGGACGATACCATTCGCCTTCAGGAGGAGGAACTGTCAGAAGCAGGATGGTATACCAGGGAGCAGGTGATTGCCTATGAACCTTGTCTCAGCGTAGGCCACGAGATGATGGCCGCTTTTAAAGCCGGAAAAATCGGCACATAAATCCATAGAGAGGAAAAACGTACATAAAATGAGAGACTATTTGTTGTTTGATTTGGACGGGACGCTGACGGATCCCAAAGAGGGAATTACAAAGTCGGTTCAGTATGCCTTAAACCATTACGGAATCCAGGTGGAAGACTTAGAACGGCTGATACCTTTTATCGGGCCGCCCCTGATGGACAGCTTTCAGGAGTTTTACGGTTTTTCACCGGAGCAGGCAAGAGAGGGCGTCCAGGTGTACCGGGAGTATTTTAGTGAGCGGGGATGGCGGGAAAACCGGGTATTTCCCGGAATCCCTTCCATGCTGGAGGAGCTGAGGGCGGCAGGCAAGCATCTTTATGTGGCAACCTCAAAGCCGGAGGTATTTGCCCTGCGGATTTTAAAACATTTTGATTTGGAACAATACTTTGACGGCGTAGGAGGCGCGGATCTGGGGGAGAAGCGCTGCCGGAAGGCAGATGTCATCCGCTATCTGCTGGAGAAGGAAGGAATTCCCTGGGAGAGAAAAGAGGAGCGAAATCGTATTCTGATGATAGGGGACCGCAAACACGATGTACTGGGAGCGGCTCAGTTGGGGATTGACTGCGCGGGCGTTCTCTACGGCTATGGAAGCCAGGAGGAAATGGAAGAGAGCAATGCTTTTGCCATTGTGAAAACAGTGGAAGATTTGAAAAATCTGCTGTTGGGAATGTAGCAAATCCATAACAAAAACGGCGTATTTCATAGATATTTTTTCGAAATCATAACTTGAATTTATAATAGCCATTCCTATTAAGTAATTGACAAACGGAAGGGCCGTTGCTATCATTAAATATAACCGTTTAGGATAGCGGGAGAGGAGAGGTGTAAGTATGGATGACAGAATCGTTTTATCTCTTTTAGTGGACAATACGGCGGGCGTACTTGCCCGGGTGGCGGGGCTGTTCAGCCGCCGGGGCTACAATATTGAAAGCCTGACGGTGGGAGTCACTGCCGATCCCCGTTATTCCAGAATGACAGTAGTTTCTCTGGGAGACCAGACGGTTTTGGAGCAGATTAAGAATCAGCTGAACAAGCTGGAAGATGTAAGGGATATTAAGGAGCTGAAGCCGGGGGCTTCCGTGTACCGTGAACTGATGATGGTAAAGGTGAAGGCCAATGCCAATGACCGTCCGGCTATCAGTGCGATTTCCAACATTTTCCGGGCCACCATCGTAGATGTGGGCAAGGATTCGCTGACGGTGATGCTTACCGGAGATCAGTCCAAGCTGGATGCGTTGATTAATCTGCTGGAGGATTATGAGATTCTGGAGCTGGCCAGAACTGGATTGACTGGTCTGGAGCGGGGCGCTGAGGATATCCGCATCCTTCCTTAAAAAAAGATTTCCGGCGGGAAGCCGGCAGAAGCGGAAAGCCCGGAGAAGACGGGCCATTGATTTGGAAAGCTAAGGGGCGTGGCCAAAGGCGGACAGAGAGTCGTCGGTTCTGTCACCTTAACGCGCCGCGGTCCTATAAGGACCTGCGGTGATATACAGAAAAAGGTGTAGGAGGAAAAAAGAATGTCTACAAAGATTTACTATCAGGAAGATTGTAATTTGTCACTGCTGGAAGGCAAGACCATTGCTATCATCGGCTACGGAAGCCAGGGACACGCGCATGCCCTGAACCTGAAGGAATCCGGATGTAACGTAATCGTAGGACTTTACGAGGGAAGCCGTTCCTGGAAGAAGGCTGAGGAGCAGGGATTTACGGTGTATACCGCCGCTGAAGCCGCAAAGAAAGCGGATATTATCATGATTTTAATTAATGATGAGAAGCAGGCCGCGATGTACAAGGAGTCTATTGAACCCAATCTGCGCCCTGGCATGATGCTGATGTTCGCCCACGGCTTTGCTATCCATTTTGGACAGATCGTTCCGCCTAAGGATGTGGATGTTACCATGATCGCTCCCAAGGCTCCCGGACATACTGTAAGAAGCGAATATATGAGAGGAAGAGGAACTCCCTGCCTGATCGCAGTGCATCAGGACGCTACCGGCAAGGCAAAAGACCTGGCAATGGCTTATGGACTGGCTATTGGAGGCGCAAGAGCAGGGTTGCTGGAGACCACTTTCCGGGTAGAGACTGAGACCGACCTGTTTGGTGAGCAGGCGGTTCTGTGCGGCGGTGTATGCGCGCTGATGAAGGCTGGATTTGAAACTTTGACCGAGGCTGGTTATGCTCCTGAAAACGCATATTTTGAATGTATCCATGAGATGAAGCTGATCGTAGATCTGATCTATGAGAGCGGATTTGCCGGCATGAGATACTCCATCTCCAATACCGCTGAGTATGGCGACTATATCACCGGTCCCAAGATCGTTACAGATGAGACCAAGAAGGCTATGAAGAAAATTTTGGCAGATATTCAGGACGGTTCCTTTGCCAAGGAGTGGCTGCTGGAGAATCAGGCGGGCTGCCCCCACTTTAACGCTATGAGAAAGAGAGAGGCTGAGCAGCCTCTGGAACAGATTGGAAAGAATCTGCGCAAACTCTATAGCTGGAACGACAGTGACAAGCTGATTAACAACTAAAGATAACGGTTCAGGACGGTACAACTAAAACGATTTCCGAACATAACAAAACATCCGGTTTCATGGAGCTTCTCCAAACCGGATGTTTTTGTTACGAGCACTTAGCGCCTGTATTTTAGGCGCTTACGTGGGATACATGCAGAGTACTTGGCGAGGTCTTTTCGAGCCTAGTACGAAGCATTGTTACGAGCACTCAGCGCCTGCAATCTTTACTGGGGATAATGAAATTCCGTAATTCCAATTACGTCATAGACATCTTTGCCTAAAACGATATAGGCGCCTTCTGGGTCGCCAAAAAGGGCGGTGTCATCGACAATGACAATTTTGTCCGGGTCGGCTTCACCGACAGCCTTCAGAAGCTCATCGGTGTACAGGGTTTTCAGACCTATGGCATCCAGATCGTCCAGATCCTCCAGTACCGTGGTTTTATCTCCCTGAAATACAGTGACCGGGTAGCTGCAGATCATATCCAGATATTCGGTGGTCAGTCCGGTAGTAATCTCCATCTGAGCGGTGGAGGCGGCGGAGCGGAAGAGCGCTTCGTTTAAATCCTCTTCGTCTTCTTCAGAGGAAACGGAGGTCGGAGCCTGAGCGGTCTGAGGTCCGTTGGCGTCTGTTTCAGCCTCTGTTTCAGAAGCCGATGAGGATGCTGCCGTGGAAGAGGCCTCCGTCGTTTTAACCGCGGTCATCTTGGAAACGGAAGAGCCTGCCAGGGAACAGCCGGAAAGGGCCGCTGTAGTACAAATCGTTGCTATGATCCAGTAAAGTTTCATGATTCAATTTCTCCTTTGCTTATGATTCCAATCATTTTGATCATAGCAGTCCGGGCTTTAAATAGCCTTCAGAGAACCTAAAGATTCCTTTAGGTTTCGGAAAAATCCGCCGGTGGAAGAGTAATGCAAAAGCAGGTAGACCAACAGGAACAGTCCAGAAGAGCAATTTTTCCTCCATGGAGCTCCACGATTTTTTTGACGATGGACAGTCCCAGACCAGAGCCGTGATTTCCAGAGCGGGCCTGGTTTCCGGTAACGAAGGGGTCAAAGAGGGACTGACGGATATTCTGGGGGATACCGCTTCCGTTGTCCCCCAAAAGCAGCTGGAGATAGCCGTCCAAGACACGGACCGATACCCACAAAGTGGTTCCCGGAGGATTGTAGGACAGCGTATTCTGTACTAAATTTTCCATGCAGCGGATCAGAAGCTGACGGTCCGCCATTACATACATGGTGGAATCGGGAATATCTGCTTCCAGCGGGTAGCCGGCCAGTTCCAGTTCCTGATAGCGTCCCGCAAAATATTCCCGGACCAGACCGCACAAATCCACCCGGCTTAAGTGGATGGGCATGGCAGGATGATCCAGCCGGCTGTATTCGTGAAGCTGGGAGAGCAGACTGCTGATTTGCCGGGATTTTTGAACCAGAGTATCCAGACAACGCTGCTGCTCCTGTCCGGACAGCATTCCGTCTCTCAAGGCGCAGGCATAGCCGCTGATAACGGCGGCCGGGGTTTTTAAGTCGTGGGAAATGTCCGCCATCAGCTGCCGGCGGCTTTCGTCCAGCTGCTGCCTCTGATATTCGCTTTCACGAAGACGCTCCTCCATTTGCAGAAAATTACGGGCAATACCGGCAAATTCCGCAGGCCCGTGATAGGCGTCCAGATGACTGTCTTTTCCCTGGGAGAGGCTGAGAATGGCCTGATTCAGGGGCTCCAGAAGAGATTTCGTCTTTTCCGTCAGCTTCCTTATGCAGAAAGCTGCAGCCAATAGACAGGCGGGAATGGCCAAAAGCCAGATTCGGTTCCAAAAATGGTAAACGCGCTGGTAGCCCTCGATTCGCGTATTACGGAAAAAGAAAACCATCTGACGGATTTCGCCTTCCGGGTTTTGGTATCTGGTACGGAAAATCAGGCGTCCGGATTCGTCCTGCCCTTTTAGATACTGAAATTCCTGAGGAGTGAAGGAACTTCGGCCGGTGGCGATGGTACCGGAGAGCACATTCAGTTCCTGATCCAGAAAAAGATAACCGTCAATGACGGTTTCGCCCTGTTGCCCGAACTTCAGCTGAGTGATCAGGTACTGACCGTTGGGAGAAGATTCCGGAAGATTGGCAATTGCCAGGGATGTGTCCGAATCATAGCGGGGAATACACGCCAACTCTCCTGGAGTAAACTGCGCCGGAAGATTTTCACCGGAAGAGTACAGCAGGTTTCCGGTGGAATCCGCGATGATGAAGCCGGAGCCGGGACCCAGGTAATAGGAAGTGCTCAGGCTGTCTAATTGTCTGTCTTCCAAGGTTTGGGCTTTGAGCTTTAAGGACTCCGGATCCGGTATAGGAGCCGCATGGCGGGCATAGGAGCAGTAAATCAGATAGATTCCCAGAAAAATGAACAGAACTGCCCCTATAAACATCAGATAATTAAAGGCCAAGAGCTGGAAGAAGCTTTTGGCCTCGGGAAATTTACGGGATGTACTCAATTTTATATCCAAGCCCCCTGACTGTCTGAATATAGCGGGGACTTTTTGAATCCCCCTCAATCTTTTCTCTCAGATTGGAAATATGGACCATCATAGTTTTATCATCGCTCTCGCAGTATCCGGAGCCAATACTTTCGTAAAGCTGGGATTTGGTGAAAACCCGGCCCGGATGCTCCATCATCTGCGCTAGGATCTTAAATTCCGTAGCAGTTAAATCGATGGGAGTTCCGTCTTTTTCAAGAGTCATACGGCCAAGATCCAGGCGGAGCGGGCCAAGACAGAGAACTTTTGCGGAATGGGCTGAAGAAGCCGCGCCTCCCAGCTGATAAAAGCGGCGCAGGGCGGAGCGGACATGAGCCACTACCTCCAGAGGATTAAATGGTTTGGTCAAATATCCGTCTGCTCCCAGATCCAGTCCCAGGATTTTTTCACAGTCCTGGTCTTTGGCGGTAAGGAAGAGGATGGGGATGGAGCTAAAGGAACGAATTTCCCGTGTAAGGGTATAGCCATCCATTTCCGGCATCATGATATCCAACAGCGCAAGGTCTATCTTTTGCCGGCGGAGAATCTCAAGTGCCTGGATTCCGTTGGCGGCAGTTTGTACCTGGTAGCCGCTGCTTTTTAAGTACAGCTCCAGCAGAGCGCGAATGTCGGGATCGTCCTCTGCGATTAAGATCATATGGGACATGAATGGAACTCCTTTCTGAGTGTCTGCCCTCTCATTCTAACATAGATTTCTTGAAATAGCGAGAAATTCCGAAAAAAGAAATAATCTGTCAAAATTGACAAAATTAGACAAATTTTCAAAAAGTGTTGACAACATATAGGGAATGAAGTAGACTAAAACCAATGAAGAGAAGGCGACCAATGATCAGACATTCCATAAAACAGAATGCTCAGGATTTAAAGGCATGGATTGCGGTGGGACTATTCTATTTGCTGCTGGCGGCGCTGGGGCATGGATGTCCTATACGCTGGCTGACAGGGATTCCATGTCCGGGCTGCGGTCTTTCACGGGCTTACCTTGCACTTTTAAGCGGAAATCTGAAGGGGGCTTTTGCCTTTCATCCCCTTTTTTGGGCAGTGCCGCTTCTGGTTTTTGCTGCTTTGTGGAGAGGGCGGAAGGGGGAAAAAGCTGCCAGGCTATTATTGATCTGTCTGGGTGCTGCTTTTTTGCTGGTATATATCTGGAGGCTGGCATCAGGGGATCCGTACATGGAGATTTCTGTCGATCAAAGTTTGCATTTTCAGATCTTGAGAACGATCGGAGACGTTCTTTTCGGATTACATTAAGGAACTAGGGTTCCATAAACGGAGGGTAAGAATATGAAACAGAGAAGCTTTGTGGTCTATCTTTTGCTAAACATCGTTACCTGCGGAATCTATGGGATTTATTTCTGGTATGTCTTCACAGAAAATCTTAACCAGATTTGCGCGGAAAAGGTGCCGAACGATAAGCCCAGTATGAATTACATCCTGGTGCTGCTGCTGTCCATTGTAACCTGCGGTATTTTTTACTATTTCTGGCTTTACCAGCAGGGAAACCGTATGCTGGATGCCTCCAGGGGATATGGAAGAGAATTTCATGAAACGGGTACAACCTACCTGATGTGGTGCCTTTTCGGTATACTTCTTTGCGGAATTGGTTCATTATACGGAACTTATCTTGTGATCCGCAATATGAATACGCTGATTGGGGAGTACGGCCGCGAACACGGAATGGCCGTGTCATAATATTTAGAATGAATGTAATGGATGGGCTGTCGGTCGACAGCCCATTTTAATTATGGAAACACTGCACATGAAACGGCAGATGCTTAATACAAAAACTCCAGAAAAGTTTTCAGTGCCATAGCCTGATTGGCCGGATGATAGGCGAAACCAATGGTACGGCGGGGGATGGGAGGCTTTAAAGGCAGCTCCACCAGAAGACCGGAGTCCAGTTCCTTTTGAACCAGCTCCCGGATCACACAGCCGATTCCAAGGCCGATTTTGGCAAATTCAATCAGCAGGTCCATCGTGCTGACTTCCAGAATCTGTCGGGGATAAATGCCGCTTTCGGACAAGTACTCGTTTACATGACGTCTGGTCATGTTGCTTTCATCCAACAGCATAATATTGCCGGTGTTGAAAACATCCGTGTCTTTTCCTTCCCGAAGATAAAGATTCTCCAGATAATTCTTTGTGGAGACAAAAACATCCTGAATATCCATAACCGGTATAAAGGCCAGGTCTTTGCGGGACGCCGGCTCCGCTACCAGTCCCAAATCCAGCTTTTGCTGCTCCAGGCGGTCCAGCGTCTGGCCGGTAGACTGGCTCTCTATCGTTACTTTCATGTGTGGGTATTGGTCAATAAAGGTTTTTAAATATGGAAGAAGGACATATTTGCACAGCGTGGTGCTGACGCCGATCCGCAGATGGCCGATATCGAACTCCTGGATACGGCGCAGCTCCTGTTCCCCCCGTTCCAAAGCCTCAAAGGCGTCCCGAGTGTGTTGATAGAGAATTTCACCTTCCGCCGTCAGCTGCACGCCTCTGGAACTTCTGGTAAAAAGGGAGAGCCCAAGGGAATCCTCCAGTTTTCCGATAGCCTTTGAAATAGCCGGCTGGCTGATGTAGAGCTCTTTGGCGGCCCGGGAAATATTGCCGGCCTTAGCCACCTCGTAAAAGATCTTATACTGTGAAAGGTTCTGCTCCATACTCTAAAACTCCTTCCTGGGGGAAGCCGTAACAACCGTTCGGACGGCGGGCAGATGGGAAAAACAGGACCTTAAACTTGCTTGTCAACAGGATTGTATTTCCATCTGTATATGATATGTCCGGGTTATTACAGCACATAACCTGCCTTCATGGATACCATTCATATTATGTATTTTTATTATAACAATACTTATGCTAAAATGTAAAGCACAGATCATTTTTTATATGGTACCTGGAGCATGAAGTGAGGGACCATCCGGTATCATAGGGGAGAAGAACCTTCGCCCCCGTATTTTTATATAATCAAGGAGGAAAAAAGAATGGGAATGACGATGAGCCAGAAGATTTTGGCGGCCCATGCAGGACTGGATCAGGTAAAGGCAGGACAGTTAATTGAGGCTGAGCTGGACCTGGTTCTGGGAAATGATATTACATCGCCGGTGGCAATCCACGAGATGGATAAGATGAACCGCCAGGAGGTATTTGATAAGGATAAAATTGCTTTGGTAATGGACCATTTTATCCCCAATAAAGACATTAAATCAGCGGAAAACTGCAAGTGCTGCCGGGATTTTGCATGTAAGCATGAGATAACCAACTATTTTGATGTAGGTCAGATGGGCATTGAGCACGCTCTGCTTCCGGAGAAAGGATTGGTAGTAGCCGGCGATTTGGTGGTTGGCGCAGATTCTCATACCTGTACTTACGGAGCTTTGGGGGCTTTCTCCACCGGTGTGGGAAGTACGGATATGGCTGCCGGCATGGTGACGGGCAAAGCATGGTTTAAGGTACCCTCCGCTCTCAAATTTGAGCTGGTTGGAAAGCCATCGAAGTGGGTCAGCGGCAAGGATGTGATCTTACATATTATCGGAATGATCGGAGTGGACGGAGCTCTTTACAAATCGATGGAGTTTACCGGAGAGGGAGTAAAGAGCCTGACAATGGATGACCGCTTCACCATCTGCAATATGTCCATTGAGGCTGGCGGAAAGAACGGAATCTTTCCTGTGGATGAGCAGACCATCCGGTATATGAAGGATCATTCGATCCGTCCTTTTAAGACCTATGAGGCAGATCCGGATGCGGAGTATGAGGCTACCTATGTGATTGACCTTTCGGAATTGAAGCCGACGGTTTCCTTCCCCCATCTTCCTTCCAACACCAGGACCATTGACCAGGTGGGAGAGGTGAAGATCGACCAGGCGGTAATCGGATCCTGCACCAATGGACGAATTGATGATATGCGGATTGCGGCGGAGGTATTAAAGGGAAGGAAAGTAGCGAAGAACGTGCGCTGCATTGTAATTCCTGCGACACAGGCCATTTATCTGCAGGCTATGAAGGAAGGACTGCTGGAAATTTTTATTGAAGCGGGAGCGGTGGTCAGCACCCCAACCTGCGGCCCCTGTCTGGGCGGATATATGGGAATTCTGGCGGCGGGAGAGCGGTGTATCTCCACAACCAACCGAAATTTTGTAGGCCGTATGGGCCATGTGGATTCGGAGATCTATCTGGCAAGTCCGGCGGTAGCGGCGGCCAGCGCGGTGGCGGGAAAAATTGTTTGTCCCTGCCAGCTGGATGAACAATAAGGAGGATAGGGAATTATGAAAGCATGCGGACATGTATTTAAATATGGAGACAATGTAGACACAGATGTGATTATCCCCGCCAGGTATTTGAACGCTACCCAGGGCGAGGAACTGGCAAAGCACTGTATGGAGGACATTGATAAGGAGTTCATCCACAAGGTAAAGAAAGGGGATCTGATTGTAGCTAATAAAAATTTTGGCTGCGGCTCCTCCAGGGAACACGCTCCTTTGGCCATCAAGTGCGCTGGGGTCAGCTGTGTTATCGCAGAAACTTTTGCAAGGATTTTTTACCGCAATTCCATCAATATCGGCCTTCCAATCATTGAGTGTCCGGAAGCAGCAAAATCCATTGAGGCCGGAGATGAGGTAGAGGTGGATTTTGATACCGGAGTTATTACCAATAAGACCAAGGGTGAGATTTATCATGGACAGTCCTTCCCTGAATTCATGCAGAAGATTATCTCCGCCGGAGGGCTGATCAACTACATCAACGGTCAGTAGGGCAGATGTGCCGGGAAGAGGATTCCTGAGAACCGGACTCCATCCGGAGAGCCAGACGGATGAAGGCCTCCATTTCCCGGCTGACCCATTTGTCCTTGTGATAGACGATCTGTTTCCAGATATCCGGCGTAAATCCGGGAACTTGAATCTGGGAGAGAGTACCTTTTGCAAGGTCCTCACGGACCGTGAATTCCGGCAGAAAGGATATTCCGGCTCCGGTTTTTAAGAGCTGGATAATGAATTCCGTGTTCCCGATTTCCAAAAAAGGCTGAGCTTCCAGACCAAGAGATGCCAGATGCTGCTCCAGAATGGAGCGGTAGCTGGCATTTTTTTCAGTGAGGATCAGAGGATGGCGGATTAACTCCCAGAGCGCCAGGGTTTGCCCAGTCAGAGGGCTGTCTGCGGAGGTGACGAATATGACCCGGTCCGGCTCGTCCAGGGCTTTAATCCAATGCGGATGGAAGAGGCGCTTGTCCAGAAGAAATACCAAATCCAGTTCGTTGCGGTTCATCCACTCCAGCAGAAGATCCGGGCTGTCAGTGCGGATGGAGATGGAAACCTGAGGGTGGAGACGGTGATACTGTCCGATCAGTCCCGGAAGGATGGAAGCGCAGACAGATTCGATGGCACCGATGCGCAGCTTGCCTGTAAGCACATCGGATTCCTTTAGGGCGTATTTGACCTGGGATAAGTCGGTCATCAGACGACTTGCGTAACGGCTGAAAACTACTCCCTGATGAGTCAGGGTGACTTTCTTTCCGATGCGGTCGAAGAGGCGTACCCCCAGCTCCTTCTCCAGCTGACGGATTTGAATGGTAACTGCCGCCTGGGTATAGCCCAAAACCGATGCTGCTTTGGAAAAGCTTCCCTGCTTGGCGATTTCCAAAAAGGTGTTGATTTCACGAAATTCCATGGGATTCTCCTATAAAAAAAATTTAACTATATCTTAAAAACGTTAAATTTTACATTGATTCACCTCTATGCTACACTAGATACAGAGAAAAATCAATGGGAAGGAGCCATTTCACATGACGAAAGAAGACCAGCGCTATGGCGCTTATGTGCAGATCTTAAAGGAGGAGCTGATTCCGGCGATGGGATGTACAGAGCCGATCGCCTTAGCCTACGGCGCGGCGGTAGCCAGAGACATTCTGGGAACTGTGCCGGAGAGGGTAACAATAGGTGCCAGCGGAAGCATCATTAAGAACGTAAAATCCGTGATTGTGCCGAATACGGGCCATTTAAAGGGAATTCCCGCCGCCGCCGCCGCCGGGATCGTGGCAGGGGATGCTTCCAGGGAATTGGAAGTGATCGCCAGCGTTTCCCCGGAGCAGGTGGAAAAAATCCGTGAATTTTTGGATCAGGTTCCTATTGCGGTGGAGCACATCGACAATGGACCTACTTTCGATATTGTGGTGACAGTTTATAAGGGACAGGATGAAGCAAAAGTCCGCATTGCCAATTTCCACACGAACATTGTCCGCAAAGAGAAGAACGGGCAGGTGCTTTTGGACATTCCGGTAAAGGAGGACAGTGAGGAGGGCCTGACGGACCGCAGCCTTCTCACCATGGAAGGAATATGGGATTTTGCGAACACAGTTGATGTGGAGGATGTGCGGGAAACCCTGGAACGGCAGATGAAATATAATATGGCTATTGCCGAAGAGGGCATGAAAAATGACTATGGCGCGAACATTGGCAAGGTTTTAAAGGATACCTGGGGGGATGATATCCGTACCAGGGCCAAGGCTATGGCAGCCGCAGGATCCGACGCGAGAATGAACGGCTGCGAGCTTCCGGTGATTATCAACTCCGGCAGCGGCAACCAGGGAATTACCGCCTCTGTGCCGGTCATTGTTTACGGACGGGAGTTGAGAGTATCGGAGGAAAAGCTGCTTCGGGCTCTGGTTCTTTCCAATCTAACTGCGATTCATCAGAAGACGGGAATCGGCCGTTTGTCCGCTTACTGCGGCGCGGTGAATGCCGGAGCGGGAGCAGGAGCAGGAATCGCTTATCTTTGCGGCGGAGGTTATAAGGAAGTGATTCATACGGTAGTGAACGCGCTGGCGGTGGTATCTGGAATCGTCTGTGACGGAGCCAAAGCTTCCTGTGCGGCGAAAATCGCTTCCGCAGTTGATGCAGGAATTTTGGGCTACAACATGTATATCCGGGGACAGCAGTTCCTGGGAGGAGACGGTATTGTCACCAAGGGCGTGGAGCGAACGATTGAAAACGTCGGCCGCCTTGGAAAAGAGGGTATGCGTGAGACCAATGAAGAGATCATTAAAATTATGATCGGCGAATAGAAAAATCCGGCTTTCAGGAGAGTGAGAAGCTCTTTTGAAAGCCGTTTTTTATGCTGCGTTTACCTGAATTTTTGGGTATGGCCTAGGCAAAAGACTGAAAATTTGTTATAATGAAACAGCAAAGCTTTTCATTTCAGAAATAAGACGGGAGGGATTTGTGATGGCAGAAGCAGAAAACCGCAGCGTCCATGAAGCATATGAGGAAAAAAAGATCGGGGAAGTGCAGATTGCAGATGAGGTAGTGGCGATTATTGCTGGGCTGGCGGCTACGGAAGTGGAAGGAGTAGCTTCCATGGCGGGAAATATTACCAATGAGCTGGTGGGCCGGCTGGGCATGAAGAATTTGAGTAAGGGAGTTAAGGTGGATGTGACGGAAGATCATGTATCTGTCGACATTTCCCTGAACATCCGTTTCGGATATAATATTCCCCAGGTAAGCGAGACTGTTCAGGAAAAGGTCCGGAACGCCATCGAGAGTATGACCGGACTGACCGTTCTGGACGTAAATGTGCGGATTGCCGGCGTCAGTATGGAAGAAGCCGGCTGATCTTCATAAAAAGGACGGATGGCGGAGGCTGCAGGCAGGGTTGCTGCCTGCGGCTATTTTTGTCAGATCCGATATAACTGTTTATAGAAAATTCATTGTTTTTATACATGAGGTTTGGTATAATACCAAAGAACAAGGTCTGACAGCGCCTAGGAGCGCTGAGGATAAAGGAAAGGAAAAACAGATAACATGACCAGAAGAGAAGCGCGTGAACATTGTTTTAAGATGCTGTTCTCTGCAGACTTCTACCCGGATCGAGAAGAAGCAAAGGAGCAGCTTGCGCAATATGCGGACGGTCCTGAAGAGGACGAGACTGATGAGGAGGGACACCTGACCGTCCTTCATAAAGCAGATTTAAGCACTGAGGATGCAGAAAGCCTGGAGAAACGCGTATCGGCTATAATGGACCGGATACCGGAGATTGACAGCCAGATTGACCGGGTAGCCGCCGGCTGGAAAACCCGTCGTATGGGAAAAGTAGAGCTTACTATTTTGCGGCTGGCGCTCTACGAAATGAATTGGGACGATTCTATTCCGGATAAGGTGGCCATTAACGAGGCGGTGGAGTTGGCAAAGAAGTTTGGAGGAAAGGATTCACCGGCCTTTGTTAATGGAATTTTGGCTCGTTTTGCGGTTCCCTTAAAGGAAGAGGGCGCCGGAAAGGACAATGCCGGCAAAGAAGACGAAAGCAAAGCTTCCGGGACTCCGGAAGCATAAGGCGGCGGAATTATGGGGAATATTTATACAGTATCCCAGGTGAATTCCTATATTAAGAGCATGTTTGCCCAGGATTTTGCGCTGAATAAGATATCGGTTAAAGGAGAGATATCGAATTGTAAGTACCACCCATCGGGCCATATATATTTTACCCTGAAGGACGGCGGCTCCCAGATTGGGGCCGTTATGTTTTCCTCACAGAGACTGAATCTGAAGTTTCGTCTGGAAGAGGGGCAGCAGGTGGTGGTACAGGGAACCATCGACGTCTACGAGAGAGACGGCCGTTATCAGCTGTATGCCAGACAGATCACCCGGGAAGGAACGGGGGATCTTTATTTAAGATTTGAGCAGCTGAAGCAGGAATTGGAAGAGATGGGGATGTTTGATGGCAGTTATAAGCAGCCCATTCCCAAATACGCCAGGCGGGTGGGAATTGTGACCGCCTCTACCGGTGCGGCGATCCGGGATATTATGAATATTTCTGCCAGACGGAATCCATATGTCCAGCTGGTGCTTTACCCGGCGCTGGTTCAGGGAACAGAGGCGAAGTACAGTATTGTCCGGGGGATCGAAACTCTGGACGCAATGGGACTGGATGTGATTATTGTGGGACGGGGAGGAGGATCCATCGAGGATCTGTGGGCTTTTAATGAGGAAATGGTGGCCCGGGCGATTTTTAACTGTTCCACGCCGATTATTTCCGCGGTGGGGCATGAGACGGATGTGACCATAGCGGATTATGTGGCGGATTTGAGAGCGCCTACGCCGTCAGCGGCTGCGGAACTGGCAGTTTTCGATTACAGCCAGTTTGAGGCTAAATGCCAGCTGTATCAGAGAACTTTGGAGCGGACGATGAAAAACCGGCTGGAACGGGTTCGCTATCGGTTGAATCAATGCCGGTTAAAATTAGAGCTATATCATCCCAGCCGGGTGATTAATGAAAAAAGACAAAGGCTGGCGGATTTGGAGAGCCGTCTGACGAGAGTGATGTCTAAGCGTCTGGAGGCTTACCGCCACCGCCTGGCCCTGGATTCGGAGAGGCTTCAGGCATTGTCCCCTCTGGCTCAGCTGGGCAGGGGATATTCCTTTGTTACGGGCAGGGATGGAAAAAGGCTGGATTCTGTGAAACAGGCCGCAAAGGGAGATCAGCTGCGCATTGAGCTGCGGGATGGTACCATTGTGGCAAAAGCGGAGCAGATCAGCCATCGGGAAGGAGTGAAATCCACATGACAGAGGTTCAGGAAAAATCCGTCGGGGAACCGGAACAGATGGGAATTGAAGAAACCTTTGAGGCTTTGGAAGGAACCATTAAGAAACTGGAGGACGGAAGCGGAAGTCTGGAGGAGGCTTTCGCCAGTTTCGAGGAGGGAATGAAGCTGGTGAAAAAGCTTAACGGCCAGATTGAAAAAGTAGAAAAACAAATTGTAATATTGAGTGAGGGTGAAGGAAATGAATGATATGGAATTTAAGGAAGAACTGTCTGCTCGGACAAAGGAAGTGGAAGATCTGGTACGGTCCTATCTGCCGGAGGAGAAAGGAAGCCAGAGGACGGTTTTAGAAGCCATGAACTATAGTATGAAAGCGGGAGGAAAGCGGCTGCGTCCGCTCCTTATGCAGGAGACATGCCGCCTGTTTGCGGGTGAAGTCCTTCCTTCCGTAGTTCCTTTTATGGCTGCCATTGAGATGATTCATACTTCTTCTTTGGTACATGATGATCTGCCCTGTATGGACGACGACCGTTTAAGGCGGGGAAAGCTGAGCACATGGGCGGAGTATGGCGAGGACATTGCGGTTTTGGCTGGGGACGCTCTTTTAATCTATAGCGTAGAAACGGCGGCCAAGGCTTTTGAGACTGCCGGGGATGAAGACGATCTGCGGCGGATTGGAAAAGCCATAGGAATCCTGGCAGGCAAAACGGGAATTTATGGAATGATCGGCGGACAAACCGTAGATGTGGAATTGGCCGGAAGCGCGATCCCCAAGGATAAGCTGGACTTTATCTATCGTTTAAAGACCGGCGCCTTGCTTCAGGCTTCTATGCTGATCGGCGCTGTTTTAGGCGGAGCGGCGGATGAAGACTGCAAAATTGTGGAGCGTCTGGCGCTGAATTTGGGCCTGGCTTTCCAGATCCAGGATGATATTTTGGATGTGGCCGGTGATGAGGCGGAAACCGGAAAACCGGTGGGAAGCGATGGGAAAAACTCCAAGACTACCTATGTGACCCTGGAGGGAATCGACAAGGCGAAGGAAGATGTGAAGGCTTTGTCTCAGAAGGCGATTGAAGATTTGGGAGAACTTCCGGGCACCAATGAGTTTTTGGAGCAGCTGATCCGGGCCTTGGTCAGCCGGAGAAAATAGGCACATCAGGAGAAGGGAAGCCCTGGGGGCTTAAGGAATGGTACCATGATATTGGAGCGAATTAAAGGAGCGGAGGACTTAAAAGAGCTGTCCCCCGATGAAATCGGCATACTGGCCCAGGAAGTCCGTAGTTTTTTGATTGAAAAAATCAGTCATACCGGAGGGCATCTGGCCTCCAATTTAGGGGTAGTGGAGCTGACCATTGCCATTTTTCTCTCCTTTCATCTTCCGGAAGATAAGATCATCTGGGATGTGGGTCATCAGTCCTATACTCACAAGATTTTGAGCGGCCGGATGGAAGAGTTTGACGAACTGCGTCAGTTTGGAGGCCTAAGCGGTTTTCCTAAGCGCAAGGAGAGTCCTTATGACTCTTTTGATACAGGACACAGCTCCACTTCTATTTCTGCCGGTCTGGGTATTGCCCAGGCCCGGGATATTTTAGGGAAGGATTATAAGGTGGCGGCCATCATCGGAGATGGGGCCCTGACCGGCGGCATGGCCTACGAGGCGCTGAATAACGCAGCCAGGATGAAGAAAAATTTCATCATCATTCTCAATGACAATAAGATGTCCATTTCAGAGAATGTAGGAGGCATGTCCAAATATTTAAACGGCCTGCGGACAGGAAGCGGTTACAATGATTTAAAGAAAAATGTAGCGGACGCCCTGGAACGGCTTCCGGTGCTGGGAGCTCCGATCATCGACAAGATTAAACGGACGAAAAACAGTATTAAGCAGCTGTTTATCCCCGGAATGCTGTTTGAAAATATGGGGATTACGTATTTGGGCCCGGTAGACGGCCACAATGTTCAGGCCCTTTGCAAGGTTTTAAAGGAGGCCCAAAAGCTGGATCACAGCGTTCTGGTTCACGTATTGACCAGGAAGGGAAAAGGATATGGGCCGGCAGAGAAATATCCCTCCCGGTTTCATGGAGTGGATCCCTTCGATATTGCCACAGGCAAGCCTTTGAAGGAGAAGCAGTACCCAAGCTATACCCAGGTGTTTTCACGCAAGATCTGTCAGCTGGCCAGAGAGCATAAGGAATTGGTAGCGGTAACTGCTGCGATGCCGGATGGGACCGGCCTGTCTGCTTTTGCGAAAGAATTTCCTGACCGCTTCTTTGATGTGGGAATTGCGGAGGCTCACGCAGTTACCTCTGCAGCAGGTATGGCCGCGGCAGGACTGAAACCGGTGGTGGCGGTGTATTCCTCCTTCCTTCAGCGGGCTTATGACCAAATTCTTCACGATGTCTGTATTCAGAATCTGCCTGTAATCCTGGCGGTGGACCGGGCCGGTCTGGTGGGAAGCGACGGAGAGACACATCAGGGGATTTTTGATTATTCTTATCTGACTTCAATCCCCAATATGAGCGTGATGGCACCGAAAAACTTGTGGGAACTGAGGGCTATGCTGGAATTTGCGGTGGATTACAATGGCCCGATTGCTATCCGCTATCCCAGGGGACAGGCTTACCGGGGATTGAAGGAATTTATGAATCCCATTGTCTACGGACAGGGAGAAATGCTTTTTGAGGAGCAGGATATTGCTCTTTTGGCGGTGGGCAGCATGGTAAGCACAGCGGAGCATATCCGGGATAAGCTGAAGGCAAGAGGGTTTCAGTGCAGTCTGGCAAACGGCCGTTTTGTCAAGCCCTTCGATGCCCGCCTGGTGGACCGCCTGGCCTATGGACATACCCGCATTGTAACGTTGGAGGAAAACGTGCTTCAGGGGGGCTATGGGCTGGCAGTGACGGCCTATATTCACCGGCGTTATCCACAGATCCGTGTGATGAATGTGGCGCTGCCCGACGCCTATGTGGAACACGGCAATGTGTCGGTGCTTCGGGCGGAATTGGGAATAGACAGTGATTCCATCATTCGCAGACTGGAGGCGGAAGGTTTTTTGGAGGATAAAACATGAAGGAACGTTTGGACGTGTTGATGGTTCAGAAAAATCTGGCTCAGTCCAGGGAGAAGGCCAAGGCGCTGATTATGGCTGGCATTGTCTATGTCAACGGTCAGAAGGAAGACAAGGCCGGCACTTCATTTGAGGATACGGCAGTGATCGAGGTGCGGGGCAGCACCCTTCCCTATGTGAGTCGGGGAGGATTGAAGCTGGAGAAGGCTATGACCCGATTCGGACTGGATTTGACAGGAAAGGTCTGCATGGATGTGGGGGCCTCCACCGGAGGATTTACGGACTGTATGCTTCAGAATGGAGCGGTGAAGGTGTTTTCCGTGGATGTGGGACACGGCCAGCTGGACTGGAAGCTGCGCAATGACCCCAGGGTTGTGTGCATGGAGCGGACCAATATCCGCTATGTGACTCCGGAACAGATCGGCGAGGCGGTGGATTTTGCCAGCATTGATGTGTCTTTTATCTCCCTGACCAAGGTGCTGGGACCGGTGAGGGAGATTTTGAAGGAGGACGGACAGGTGGTGTGCCTGATTAAGCCCCAGTTTGAGGCTGGCCGGGAGAAGGTTGGGAAAAAGGGCGTGGTCCGGGATCCGCAGGTTCATCTGGAAGTAATACGAATGGTTGCGGATTTTGCCAGAGTGTCCGGATTTGACCTTCTGAATCTGGAGTTTTCTCCTATTAAGGGGCCTGAGGGAAATATTGAATATCTTCTTCATTTACGGAAAAATGGGGCAGGAGCCGGAATGGAAGGAGAAGACCTTCTGGGAACAGATTTGGAATCAGTGGTCAAGGCAGCGCACGGGGAATTGGATTGAAGGATGAAGTACTTTTATATTATTGCAAATTACAATAAGGAATATGCCAAGGAAACGGAAAAACAAATCCGTACTTATTTGCAGGAACGGGGAGCTGTGTGCTGGTCCAATGTCCTGCGGGAGGACTGTTCCGGAGACGGCCGTACCAGGAAAGAGGATATTCCGGAAAAAACTCAGTGTCTGATTTCCATTGGCGGAGACGGTACCTTAATCCGGGCGGCCAGAAATCTGGCGGGACTGAATATTCCTATTCTGGGAGTGAATCGGGGGCATTTGGGATATTTAAACCAGGTGAACCGGGATGATGACCTGGAACCGGCACTGGATCAGCTGCTGGAGGACCGTTTTCAGATAGAGGAGCGGATGATGCTCTGCGGCGAGGCATGGAAGGGAGATTCTCTGGCTATGAAGGATATTGCCCTGAATGAGATTGCCCTGATCCGCAAATCCGTTTTGAACGCCCTGCGTTTTTTGGTTTATGTCAATGGGCAGTATCTGAGCAGATATTCGGCGGACGGCATTATCGTATCCACCCCCACCGGTTCCACAGCTTACAACATGTCCGCAGGAGGTCCTTTGGTAGCGCCCGGGGCCAGGATGATGATTATGACGCCGATCTGCTCTCATGAATTAAATGCCAGGAGCATCGTTCTGGAACCGAAGGATCAGATTCAGATTGAAGTGTTTGGGGACGGACAGGTGGCGTCTTTTGACGGAGACACCTTTGTAGAGCTGGAGGAGGGGGACCGGCTGGTGATCCGCAGATCCAGCGTGGTTACGCCTATGATCCGCTTGAGAGAGATTTCCTTTATGCAAAATTTGAGCAACCATATGTCCGGGAGGATATGATGATGCCAGGGATAAGGAGGAGGCAGGAGATGAAGATTGAGCGTCACAGCAAGATTGTGGAGCTAATTGGAAAATATCAGATTGAAACCCAGGAGGAGCTGGCAGAGAAGCTGAACAAGGCGGGCTTCAATGTGACCCAGGCTACGGTTTCCAGGGACATACGGGAACTGAAGCTGACCAAGATTCAGGGAGAGAATGGCAGACAGCATTACGTGGTACTGGAGGGACCTAAGGGGACCTCGGCGGAGAAGTACATTCGTATTTTGAGAGACGGCTTTACTTCCATGGATATGGCTCAGAATATTTTGGTGATTAAGACGGTTTCCGGTATGGCTATGGCAGTGGCGGCTGCCCTGGATGCGATTCACTTCAGCGAAGTGGTAGGTTGTATCGCCGGGGATGATACCATTATGTGTGCGATTCGCAGCGTGGACGATACCATTATTGTAATGGAAAAAATCAAAAAGATGGTGGAGGAGTCCTAAGGAGGAAACAAGATGCTGTTGGAACTTCATGTAAGAAACCTGGCGTTGATTGAAAAGGCGGACGTGGAATTTGGCGAAGGATTAAATATTCTGACCGGAGAAACGGGAGCCGGAAAATCTATTATTATTGGTTCCGTGGCTTTGGCTCTTGGGGCAAAAGCGCCAAAGGACTGCATCCGCCAGGGTGCTCCCTATGCTTATGTGGAACTGGTTTTCTCGGTAGACTCTCAGAAAAAGCTGGAAAGCCTGAAGGAGTTGGAGGTATTTCCTGATGAGAACGGACTGCTGATCGTTTCCAGAAAGATTATGCCATCCAGAAGTATTGGGCGGGTGGGAGATGAAACCGTCACCGCGGCCAGACTTCGGACGATTACGGAGCTGCTTTTGGATATTCACGGGCAGCACGAGCATCAATCCCTTTTGTATGAATCTAAGCATCTGGAGATTCTGGACGCCTATATCAGGTCCAAAACCCAACCTTTAAAAGACCGGGTCCGCCGATTTTGGGGACAATGGCAGGAGGCTCAGAAAAGGCTTTCTGAGCTGAACATGGATGAAGAACAGCGGCTTCGGGAGAAGGATTTTCTTCGTTTTGAAATCGGGGAGATTGAGGAAGCCAGCCTTAGGGAAGGGGAGGAGGAGGAGCTTACGGAGCAATACCGGAGGCTCAGCCACAGTCAGAGAATCCTTCAAAACCTTTCCAGGATTCATCGCATGCTGGAGGAGAGCAGTCTTTCCGAAGCGATTGTCAGTATGGAGGAAGTCTGCGGATACGATGAAGACTTCAGTGAGCTGAAGAATCAGCTCTATGACGGGGAGTCTATCCTGCAGGATGCGGACAGGGAGATCCTTAGCCGGATGGATCACATGGATTTGGACGAGGAGAAGCTGGCCGCTGCGGAGGAGCGGCTGGATTTGATCCGCGGGCTGGAGGCAAAATACGGCGGCTCCGTAAAAGAGGTGCTGAAAAAACTGGAAGAAAAAAGGATACGTCTGGATGAACTGGAGCATTTCGAGCAGATTCGCCTGAAGGCGGAAGAAAATTTGAAGGAAGTTCAGAATAAGTTAGACGAAACCTGCGCAGAATTATCACAGGTGCGCAGAAAGGCTTCCGGGGAGATGGCCTTTCAGATCAAAAAAGCCCTGGAAGATTTGAATTTTCTGGACGTGGTGTTCGAGATGGAGATTGAGCGGCTGGATCATTTTACGCCTGCCGGTTATGACGAGGCCCGTTTTTTGATTTCCACCAATCCCGGAGAGCCGGCGAAGCCTTTGGGACAGGTGGCGTCCGGAGGTGAACTTTCCAGAATTATGCTTGCGATTAAAACGGTTCTGGCAGATACGGATGATATTCCTACCCTGATTTTCGATGAGATCGATACCGGCATCAGCGGCAGAACGGCCCAGAAGGTTTCTGAGAAGCTGGCTTACATAGCCAGAACCCATCAGGTAATCTGCATTACCCATCTTCCTCAGATCGCAGCTATGGCTGACGTTCATTTTCTGATTGAAAAGAGGGCCTGGGAAGGAAGAACGGCCACAGCGATCCGAAGCCTGGACCGGTCAGAGGAAGTAGAGGAGCTGGCCCGACTTTTGGGAGGGGCTAAAATTACCGATGCGGTGAGACAGAATGCGGTAGAAATGAAGGAATTGGCAGACCGGACAAAATAAAACAGATTGAAAACAAAAGATAGGACCATACTAAGAAAGAGGCGAACATGCTTCTTTCTTTTTTGTTACGAGCACTTAGCGCCTGTCTTTTAGGCGCTTACGTGCGATACATGCAGAGCGCTTAGCGAGGTCTTTTCGAGCTTAGCGCGGAGCATTGTTACGAGCACTTAGCGCCTGTCTTTTAGGCGCTTACGTGCGAAATATGCAGAGCACTTAGCGCCTCATCTTCAGGTGCTTACGAAGAAAGGAGCATGGGATAAGGAGATAAGGAGGCAGGAGAATGAAGGGACGATGGGGTTCTTATCGGTGGTTGGGACGGATCTTCTGGGTCGGAGCGGTAGGAGGGCTGCTTGCGGGATGGTACTATGTGGACCGGATGATACCGGACCGGGTGAGCATTGTGGAGGAGGAGAAGGAAGATTTTTCATTTCCCCTTCCTTTTTTCACCACGCTATCCAGCGACAGCCAGGAGGTGGCCCTGGGGAATGAGAGCAATATCCCGGCGGACCAGATTACCATCAGCGGGAATCAGCCTTTTTCCATGTATGCCGGTAATGAAGGCTCTTATGAGGTGGGATTGAAACTATTTGGACTGATTAAGTTCAAGGAGATTCAGGTGAATGTGGTTCAAACCCGGTATGCGGTTCCTTGCGGCGCTCCCATAGGAATTTACCTGGAATCCGATGGGATTCTGGTGGTAGGCACAGGAAAATTAACCGGCGAGGACGGGGAGGAGATCGAACCGGCCAAGGGGATATTAAAATCAGGAGATTACATCGAGGCCTTTAACGGAAAGCCGCTGGATACCAAAGAAGAATTGATTCAGGCGGTGGACGACAGTCATGGGGAAGCAGTTACTTTGTCGGTGCGAAGGGAAGGTCAGATGGTGGACGTTAGTTTGGATCCGGTAAAAACCCAGGACGGCAGTTACAAGCTGGGAGCCTGGGTGCGGGATGACACCCAGGGCATCGGTACGGTTACCTATGTGGATTTGAACGGCGGTTTTGGGGCCCTGGGCCACGGCATCAGCGACAGTGATACCGGGGAGCTGGTCCAGTCCCAGAGCGGTTCCCTTTACTCCACGGAAATTCTGGGAATTGAGAAGGGAAGTCTGGGAAAGCCGGGACTTTTATCCGGGGTGATTTATTACGGACCTTCTTATGATATGGGGGAAATTACTAAAAACACGGAGGACGGCATTTTCGGTACGGTAAATGACGCCTTCCTAAAAGAATATGGGATGGAGGAAGCCATTCCCATTGCCGCCAGACAGGAGGTAAAGCCGGGACCTGCCAAGCTGCGCAGCAGCGTATCGGGAGAGATTAAGGATTATGACATTGAGATTCAGAAGGTGGACTACAACTCCAGCCATAAAAATAAAAGTATGGTGATTGAGATTACGGATCCGGAGCTGATTCAGCTCACCGGCGGGATTGTTCAGGGGATGAGTGGTTCTCCGATTATACAGGACGGAAAGCTGGCCGGGGCTGTGACCCACGTATTTCTCCAGGACGCCAAGCGGGGATATGGGATTTTGATTGAAAATATGCTGGAGGCGGCTGAGTAACAAAAAATCCCATTTTATCATTATATCACCTCATACTTACGACTATACGTCCTTACTTTTATGTATGGTATGACACAAATTTCTTAAATGATCGATAGCATCAAAAAAATATCATAAAGTCGTGCTATAATCAGAGTAATAGTTCGGAAAGGCGGGAGCAGAGATGGTGATACGGGGCGAACGGGTATGGCTTGGTGGTCAGTTTGTGAAAGCAAGCCTTAAGATTGAGAACGGAAGAATTTTAAAGGTGGGTAGGTACGAAGATGGGGAACAGTGGGCTAAGAAAGAAGGTCTTATAGACTGTGGCAGGGACTGCTTGATACCTGGATTGATAGACATTCACACTCACGGCGCTTTTGGCTTTGATACGGACGATGGGTTAAGAGACGGGCTGAGACAGTGGGCGGGGAAACTGCCGCTGGAGGGAGTGACCGCTTTTCTGCCAACCACAGCAGCCCAGACCCCGGCCGTTTTAAAAACTGCTCTGGAAAATGTGTCTGCAGGTATTCGGGCACAAGAGAAGGAGAAAAGAAGTCCGGCCTGGCCGGGGGCTCAGATTCTGGGAGTTCACATGGAAGGCCCTTTTTTGTCGAGGGACTATGCCGGGGCTCAGGCCGGGAACAGTATTGCGCTCCCTTCCATAGAGCAGTTTCAGGAATACCAGAAGGCGGCAGGCGGAAGAATTCGCTGTCTGACCCTGGCGCCGGAGGAGGATGGAGATTTTGCTCTGACCAGGTACTGCTCGGAATCAGGGGTGGTGGTGAGTATGGGGCATTCGGCGGCAGATTATGAGACAGCTCTTCTGGCGACAGCCAACGGCGCTTCCTCCATGACCCATGTGTTTAACGCCATGACAGGATTTCACCACCGCAGACCGGGGCTTACAGGGGCGGCTTTAAGAATTCCGGACCTTTACGGGGAAATAATTTGCGATGGCCTGCACTGCCATCCGTCGGCCCTGAACGCATTTTTTGCGGCAAAAGGGAAGAATTTCGGCATTATGGTTACCGACTCTCTGTCCGTGAAGGGATGTCCGGTTGGAACGGAGGGACGGCTGGGCGGTCAGCCGGTGGTGATGGGAGAAGACGGGCTGGCCCGATTAAAGGACAGCCAGACCATTGCGGGGAGTACGCTGTCTATGAACCAGGGGCTGAAGCTTTTGGTGGAAGAGGCTATGGTTCCGTTCGAATGCGCATTAAACGCCTGTACCATAAATCCGGCCCGGCTTCTTGGAATTGAAAGGCAAAAGGGGCGGATTATGGCGGGCTGCGACGCCGATTTGGTGCTGATGGGAGCGGAATATGAGGTGAAACGGGTTTGGTGCAGGGGAGAGGAAATGGTTAGAAACTAAATATGGACTTTGAGAAAGAACCGGATCAGAGTTTTCAGATGCGGTTCTTTTTTGATGTTCAAAAATTTTTTAAAAATTTTTCAAAAAAATAAAACCGATCAAATCCCTCCGTCGTCTTATACTCAGAAAGCAATAAAAAATCAAATGAACAGGAGGATTTTATGATGAGTAGGTACGAGAGAAAGCTGGAGAAGATGGAGAGAGGAAATTGGTTTCGTAAGAGTCTGGTTGTAATGGGGATATTGATTTTGGGAATCGTCCTTGAGCAGCTGCTGGGAGCTTTAGGAAACGCTTTGGGGCTGTCGGCGCTGGAAAGCGTCAAGGAAGCGCTGTCGGCAGTGATCTTTATGGTTTACCTGTTTTTGACGCTGGCAATCTACACCATTACCGGGGTTTGGGGATATATCTTACACCTGTCGAAGGAAGCCTTTTTACTGCCCTGGAGATTTACCCCGGTGATCGTATTTGCCTGGATGTTTTTCATGTTTGAGCTGGCAATCGGCTTAATGCTGATGGTAGTGGTGGAAGTGATCGTTCTGTTCTGCCCGCCTCTGCTTCTGCACCTGGCCAGAAATTACTACGAAGACAGGAGCGGGGTGATGATTGCCTGAACAGATGCTGCAAGAAACTTTGAATAAAACAGATTGAATATGTACGAATATACGAGTATAATAAACAAGGAGGATTTACAATGAGTAAGTATGCAAGAAAGCTGGAGAAGATCGAGAGTGGGAATCGGAGCAATGCTGATGGGAGTGGTACAGATGATCATCATGTTTTGCCCGGTTTTGGTGGTACATATGGCCAGAAATTACTATCAGTCGCGCTGTGTGATTGCCTGAGGAAAGAGATAAAATCGGAATGTACAGCAGCAGAGAATTCAACTGGAGAGGAGGACATTGCGAAGATGGAACAGATTACAGAGGAAGCTCTGGGGAACGTAAACCCGGAGCAGGTAGACGCGATCAATGAAATTCTGCTGAACACCCAGGAACAGTGTCAGATCATGGATCAGGTGCTTCGAAAGCAGATTGAAAAGAAAGATGAGCTGATTGATCGGCTTCATGGCGAACTGGAATATTATAAGAAAGATCAGGCCGACCGTCTGATCAATCAGGCCATGAAAGAGGTGATCAAGCTGCGGAACGATCTCTTAAAGGTGATAGAGTCAGAGGGCTGGGAAAAGATGGATGAGCGAAAACTTCGCCAGGTGATCGAATATCTGGAAGAAGATATTACGGACCTTTTGCAGAGGCAGGACATTGAGCCCTTTACCAGTCTGCCGGGAGAATCGTTTGACCCGTCGAAGCACAGTGTGTCGAGCATAGTTTTCACAGAGGATGAGAACCTGGACCGCAGAATTCAGAAAAGCAAGACCCCGGGATACATCAAGGGGGACCGGGTGTTGATTCATGAACCGGTGGTTGTCTACCGTAAAGAAAATAAACCCGCAGGCGCTGCCCGGGGATGATAAAAGGAAGGAGAAACAGACAAATGAGCCTTGTATTTGGAATTGATTTGGGAACTACCTACTCTTGTATTGCCTATATTGACGCTTATGGAAAGCCGGAAGTATTGAAGAACAGCGACGGGGAGCTGACAACCCCTTCTGTGGTGATGATCGAATCCGGGGACACCGTGATTGTAGGGGCGGAAGCCAAGCGCTCCCTGGAGATTGACGCTGAAAGAACCATCCAGTTTGTTAAACGGAAGATGGGAAAGGATGATGATAAGTTTCTGATTGATGAACGGGAATATTCTGCTCCGGAACTTTCTTCTTTGATCCTTAAGAAATTGGTACAGGATGCCAATGAGGATCTGCGCCAGACCGGTGTGCTCAAAGAGGGAGAGGAAGTAAAAGATGTGGTGATTACCTGTCCCGCTTATTTTGGAATACGGGAGCGGGAGGCTACCAAGCTGGCAGGCGAGATGGCGGGATTGAATGTATTAAATATTATCAACGAACCCACAGCCGCAGCTATCAGCTACGGGGCAACCGGAGAAGGGAAAGATGAGACAGTTCTTGTCTACGACCTGGGCGGCGGAACCTTTGATATCACGGTTATGAACATTAAGGGAAATGAGATATCCGTGATTTGCACCGGCGGAGATGATACGCTGGGAGGGAAAAACTGGGATGAGGCCCTGATTGATTACCTGGTACAGAAATATCAGGAGGAATACGGGGAGGACGAAGACCCCACCGAAGAGGAGGACACGCTCGCGGCCCTTTACGGCCAGGTAGAGGTGTGGAAAAAGGCGCTGACCGCCAGGAAAACAGTGAATGTGGCGGTTAATGGAAGCGCGGGGCGTCATAAGGAGACTTTGACCAGGGAGCAGTTTGATGACATTACAAAAAATCTGTTAAACCGCACCAAGAATCTGCTGGACGATGTGCTGCGCATCTCTGCTGAGGCGGGATATCCATTGGAAAAGATTGATAAGGTTCTGTTAGTAGGCGGTTCCTCCCGTATGCCCCAGGTGGCGAAGATGATCGAGGAGGACTACCATGTAACCCCCATGCTTCAGGATCCGGACGAGGCGGTGGCCAAGGGCGCGGCTATCTTTGCAGCCAATGAGAAGGCTTTTAAAGACTTTGTTCTTTCCGAGGCCCAGAAAGTGGGTAAGACAGTGGAGGAACTGACGGAGGAGAATCTGGCTGACGGCGGCCAGCTGGAAGAAAAATTCGCGAAGCTTTCCGCGGGAACATCGGGGGCGGGTAAATTGGCGATCCGCAACGTGCTCTCCCGCTCTTACGGGGTGATAGCGCTGGACGATAACGACCAGGAGGCAGTGTTCAACCTTTTAAAATGCAATATGTCTCTTCCGGCTAAAGGAACGAAAACGTTTGGTACCTATATGGACAATCAGAAATGTGTGGATGTGCGGATCTGCGAATCCAGAAGCATGGAGGACAGCTATCTTGCCGAGGGACACGAGCCTGTGGCGGAGGCCAGGATGACCTTTAATACGGACGTACCGAAGGGAACTCCGGTGGTAATTGCCCTAACGCTGGACGGAAGCGGTCTGCTTCATGTGTCGGCGGAGGAGATGTATGGCCATTCCAAGCTGGACGCTGAATTCCGGCTGACCGACCAGATGTCAGAGGAAGAAAAGAGAAAGGCCATGACCCGCCTGAAAGGGGTTTCCGTGGAGTAAAAAGGAGAAGCAATATGGGATACGTATTTGGAATCGACTTGGGAACCACTTATTCCTGCGTCGCCTATATGGATGAGTACGGCAGGCCGGAAGTCCTGAAAAACAGCGAGGGGAACCGTACTACGCCCTCTGTGGTGATGATCCGCTCTGACCATGATGTTGTGGTGGGAGAGGAGGCCAAGCGCTCCGTAGAAATTGAACCCGACCAGGTAATACAGTTTATCAAACGGAAAATGGGCCGGGAGGACGACAAAGTGACGGTCAACGGACGGCCGTATTCCGCTTCGGAGATTTCCGCCTATATTTTAAAGAAGCTGGTGCAGGATGCCAATGAGGAACTGCACCAAAACGGCGTTCTGAAAGAAGGGGAAGAAGTTCGAGATGTGGTGATTACCTGCCCGGCCTACTTTGGCATGAACGAGCGCCAGGCGACCAAGACGGCCGGGGAATTGGCAGGGCTGAATGTGTTGAACATCATCAACGAGCCCACTGCCGCAGCGATCAGCTACGGCGCCCTGAGCAAGGGCAAGGATGAGACGGTCCTAATCTACGACTTGGGCGGAGGAACCTTTGACATTACGGTAATGAATGTACATAAAAATGAAATTACGGTGATCTGTACCGGAGGCGACGACCAGCTGGGAGGAAAAAACTGGGATGAGGCCCTGATGGATTATGTGGCGGAGCGGTACCAGGAGGAATATGGGGCGGACATTCTGGAGGATGAGGAGACGATGTCCACGCTGTACGTGGATGTGGAAAACTGGAAGAAAGCCCTTACGGCCAGGGAAAGCGTCAAGATTGTAGTGAATGGTCCTGCAGGGCGTATGCGGGAAGATTTGACCAGGGAGCAGTATGAGGATATTACCCGCAGCCTTTTGTACCGGACTAAGAACCTGGTGGATGAAACGTTGAAAACCGCAGCCAGGAAGGGTTTTCCGCCGGAGAAGATCGATAAGTTTTTGCTGGTAGGCGGTTCTTCCCGCATGCCCCAGGTGGCGGAAATGATTAAAAAGGACTATCACAAAACTCCCATGCTTCAGGACCCGGATGAAGCGGTGGCCAAGGGAGCGGCGATTTTCGCATCCCAGGAGAGGGAATTCCGGGATTTTGTAGAGGGAGAAGCGAAAAAAGCCAGGATGTCCATCAAGTCCTTTACAGAGGAGGATTTGAGAAGAGGCGGCGGCCTGGAAAAGAAATTCGCAAAGCTTTCCGCAGGTAAGCAGGGGACCGGAAGGCTGGCGATTAAGAACGTGCTGTCCAGGACGTATGGAGTAACGATTTATGAATCCCCGGAAAGTGAAAATTTTGTGATCTTGAATCTTCTCAAGTGCAATGAACCGCTGCCTGCGAAAGGGACAAAAAGCGTTGCTACGAGAGAGGATAACCAGTCCGGAGTGATGTTGGAAATCTGTGAAACCAGGAGTATGGAAGATCGGATCCCCTATACGGGACAGACACCCGTTGCGAAGGTTAATATGAGCTTCCTGAGGTCGGTTCCCAAGGGAACGGAGATTGTAGTGACCTTCACGATTGACAGCTCCGGAATCCTTCACGTGTCGGCGGAGGAGCTGTACGCCCATTCTAAGCTGGATACGACCTTCGCCCTTTCGGGTCAGATGTCGGATGGAGAGATGGGGGCGGCTGCCAGCCGTCTTAAAAAGGTGAATATAGAGTAGGAGGAGAGTATGGGACTGATACTGGATCTGATCTGCAGCGTGCTGGCGATTCCCTTCTTTCTGCTGGGGATTGTTTCGAAGGGGTTGGCCATCCTGCTGCAGGAAATGTTAAAATCAGCGGTATATATTGTGATTGATTTATTTGCGGCGTTTCTGGTTGGGGTGTTCGCGGAGTTTATTATTTATGGTATGGAGGAGGGCTTCTTATCAGCTTTGAGTACGGCGGCTGCCCTCATCATTCTCATATTAGTCGTCATTGGGATTTTGGCAGCAATGTTTGGTTTTGTGGGGGAGATTCTGGTTGGGATCATCTCACTGGTTTCCGGAATTCTGATGGTTCTGTGGGGACTGTTGGATGGGATAGCGAATACCTGCATGGCAGCTCACGGAGCACTTTTGGGAAGCATATTGAAACGGTCACAGGAAGGCAGTAGGAAAGACAATGACGGACATTAGAGAAGAAATTCTGAACGAATACGGATTCGATATCGATTCAATCGATCTGATCAGCGAATACAAAATCGGCTCTCCAGATCTATCCGGGGAGGAGTTGGAAGAGCTGCTGGATAAAAAACGGAAGAGCTGGGAGAAAACCGCCCGCAACCGATATCGGGAGGACAAGGCCAGGGCAGCGAAAGAACGTCTGGAACATGTGGACAGCTATGAGGCGGTGCTGCGAAATCAGACTCTGCTAAAAGCCCTGTTTGCTGTCAGGGGCAAGGAGAAGGACGCTGATTATTATGTGGAATTTGCAAGGCAATATTTCCAACTGACTGTTCAGGGCGGTTCGGCAGACTCCAAGGACGTAGAGTTTTTCTTTCGGTATTACCAGGGACAGATTAAAAACCGGAAAGCGATTCTGGAGATGCTGGAACAGGAATTTTGCTTGAAAAAGCAGGATTCCAAGCATTTGGAGAAAGAGGAGGAAGAAGGCGACCAGAAGAAAAAGAAGGCGAAACAGAGCCGGATTATCGTGTCCCTCTTTTCTGCTCAGACCCTTTATGATCTTCAGTATTGTTTTAACAAGCAGGAAGAAGCCAGAAAAAGCGAAAAGGTATGCGCCGCATTTCCGGATGTCAAAGGGCCCATGGATGTTTTTCTCCAGCTGACCCCAACCCCTTCGCTGAGCCAGTTTAAAAGTTATGTGGAAGAGCAGAGAACCTCTGTCTATAATCGGGTTCAGGAGGGACAGAGAGAGCTGGACTGTCTGGTGGATCTGTTCAATACCCTATCCGGACTTCTGGGACATAAGGATGTGAATGACAACTTCGGGGAGTTTGTCCTTCTGGTTCGGTACAATAAGTTTTCGCCTTATATGTACGAGCTTGTAGCGCCTACGGAGAAGACGTTAAGAGGACTCTTCGAGCTTGCCGACTCATCCTATGGTTTTAGAAGTTTTGAGGATTTTATGGCAAAGTATTTTGTCCCCGTCTACCAAAACTTCGGTATTCAGGACGATAAGATCAAGAAGCTGATTAAAGACGCGCAGAAGAGCGCTAAGAGAGAAAAACGCCAGGAGGCCAGATGGGATTATCAGGAAGGCCAGGAGACTCAGGCCCAGGAGCAGGAGGAGAAGCTTTCCTTCTTCGCCAACCTGCTTTTCATTTTGGCGAATCTGCCCTTCTATTTGACAGTCGGTGTATTTGAGCTTGTCCGGTTCCTGGTGTGGAAGGTGCGCTATGTGACCATTCTGGCGGCGATACCGATTATGGCGCTGTGGCTTCCCCTTGTTACGGCCGTAGTGGGAGGCTATGATACGGCGGAAGGATACGGCTCAGGCCTGCTGTCCAATGCGTGGAACGCCTTGAGGTATATGTTTGGCGATACGGCAGCTCAAAGTATTTCCGGGACAGTTGTGCTGGCGCTTGCCCTTGTATTAGCGGGAATCATTCCGGTCATTTTGGTCGTCCAGGGTTTCTGGAGAACAGGAACCCAGATGCGCAAGGAGATTGACTGGCTGGGTATCAAGAGAACCAATCAATCCATCGTTCGGGAACGCAAGAAGAAGTTTGCGAAGAAGCTTCGTGAGGCTAAGGGAACGGCGGTAACCGGCTTTTTGATTGCGGCGGTGATGAATATCCTGCTGCTGGGAGGAATCGGATGCGGAGTTGGAATTATCGGACAAAGATTCTACCGCCAGTACCGGATTACCCAGGAGTTGGCCAGGAACAGGAGAGAGGCCAGGGAAGCCAGAGAGCGCAGGGAAGCAGAGGAAGCCAGTGAGGAAGAGGAGGAACAGGAAGCGGATGCGGTTCAAGATTATGGAAGCGCTGTCATAACGGCCAGCGCGGCAAATGTTCGCTCCGGAGCAGGGACCGACTGGGATGTGGTTACCGTAGCGCCTCAGGGAATCAGTTTCGCCCTGACAGGGAATTCCCAGACGACAGAAGGCGGTTCCGTGTGGTATGAAATCTATCTGGATGAGACCGGAAATCAGACCGGCTGGGTAAGTCAGACGGTAATCAATCCGGAGATACCCCAATAAAAGACTGGAGGATATGAAGCTATGAAAAAGTTAATTGACTGGGATGTAGATGAAAACCCAATCAAAGCTCTTGGAAAACAGCCTTGGCTGCAGAAAGAGCTGTCGTTCGGAACGAAGGTCAAGCTGGCGGTGACCGGAATCGCGCTCCTCTTTGTCTGCGTGGCGATTATTATGGTGTCGGAAGGGGTTCTTTCCAATCCTGGGAACCGCTCCAACTGGATGGAGGAAGAGGTGGATATGAGCCTTCACGATATGCCGGCAGAGAGATTTTTAAGCGATTACGACGCGCGGACAGGTTTCAGCGTCAGCGGCGCCCTCGACCGTTTGGCGGATACGCCGCCAGAGGGCGTCATGGGAATTGGAAATGTGGGAGAGATTACGCTGAACGTTCGTCTGGGATTGAAGGACGAATATGAGGATATCCGCGGTTATATGGAGATTTTGGACATCCGCACCGGGGAGCCGGGGAAAGAAATGCTCTGCTATCTGGGGGACAGAACGGTATTTCCTGATGAGGAAGAGGTAGATGATTACCAGTACGCTTATGTTCAGTTCATTCTCCCGCCGGATTATAGGGAGGGGGCTGCCGCTGCCGGAGATACGAATGAACCCGAAATTACCACCTCGCTGGTAGTAAAAAGTGAAGACGGCTACATTGCGGCAGAGGCAGATGATAAGAGCAGATTTCGCTGTCAATCTCACTTTTTTGAGTTTAAGAACGGAATGGCTCTGGACGGATATTTTGCCATTCGCCTGCCTAAGACGGATCAGACTTATGGGCTGTCATTTACCGTGAACGGAACGCCTTTTATCTGCAGTTTGGAAATATAGTTTTTTAGCTCTGAAGGATTTTGACTCCGGGAAAGTGTGAGAAATCACATTTTCCCGGAATAATTTTTATAAAAGCGGAATGTTGAACTCAAACCCTCAGCGAAGGATGGTCCAAATGATACTCCGGCTCCCCATCCGGGCTTTCTTCCGGGACTCCCTGGGGAAAATCATCCCGTTCCTCCACATTTTGAACTGCCAGTTCCCAGACGGAGGCGAAATCCTCCAGCGGATCCCGGCTGCGGGCCTGTTTTAAAAGCTGAGTAAAAACAGGGCCAGCGATCAGGCAGCGGTAAGGCAGAACCGTTAAAGCCAGGGAGGACTGTCCAGGGCCGGGGGAGGGAAGCCAGATTCTCCCTTCACGGCCAAACCACAGGCCGCGCACCAGACCCCGTCCCAAGATGGTACGTTCCTGATGGACGCCCAGAACCAAAAATATTCCGTCCGGACTGGTTAGGGAAGGGCAGAGGTAAGGAAGAGAGAGACCTTCCTCTGTGGGGACTTGAATCAGGGGAATACTCAGGTTCTGATCCGCAGAAGCAAAATAATCTGTGATTTTAGAGTCTAAAAGGCGAATTGCGGGAAGCTTCATCATCATACATCCAACCTTTCCAAATCACTGTCCGGGTGATTTCCGCAGTGCTTATAGTTATCGTTTGTAGTGAACAGGCCGTATTGACGGCGAATTTCGTGGAGGCCTTTTGCCAGCCGGATATAATAATCCAGAGGAGGCATGGGCTGATATCCCAGCTTTGCCGCCCGGTGAGGCCGCCAGATGGTGCTGAGGAAAATGACGCCGTTTTTGGCGTAAAATTCGCAGGCCTCAAAATTGGATTCCAGCGCCTCCTCAATGGAAGAAAAGCCATGGGGGGAGGCCAGTTCCGCTCCGGCGACTACCTGAGTAAAGACCTTGCCTGTTCCGAAAACCTCCACCGCCTCTACGGTTCGCTTCACCCACTCGTCATGGCCAATCCATTTTTCTTTTCCAGGACAGAGTGTCTGAAACAGCCCTTTGTCCCACACTTCGATATTGGGACAGTAGGAATCAATGAGAGTTTCTCGGTAAATCCGTTTCAGATCTTCCTTTTTATAAGCAGGGGCCATCAGCTGACTGGAGAAGCGGCGGGAAAATCCGCGGCTGATGGCAGAGAAAATCCGGATGTAGCGGTCGATTTCATTGGAAAAGGGCGGTTCCCCGCTGAAATCCGTTCCCCCGGAAAGATAGATTTCTGAAAAACGTCCCGGTTCTTTGAGCGCTTCTTCCACTGTTTCACAGATATCCTGACAGTCTACCTCTCCCAGACTGTGTCCCCCGGTAAAAAAGGCGCAGAAGGCGCATTGATTTCCCCCTTCCCAGAGACGGCAGCGCTGAAAAGCGGTCAGAATCAGTTTCTGGGCCCGTACATCTGCTACTGCCTCCATGGGGGTGCCTTTGCTGGTTTTTTTGCCGAAAAATGCAGGGCGTGGAACAAAATCCACCACATCGATCAGAACATCATCCTCTTTTAATACGAAGGCTTTCCGTTCCGCATCCCAATCTACGATGTAAGGATCCTCGTAGGTTTCCCCGTAGTTAATATAGACATTGGTAGCATCCCGCAGCAAAATCGCCCCGGGCATTGCAAGGTTCGCAGGCCGCCCTTCAAAGTCAATGCCAAAAGGTTCCAGAGAACCAAAGCTGTACTGAGGGCTTTGAAGCTGGTTCAGGGCAGCATCCGTAAGCTGGGCGCCGTAGCGGACCATACTGAGTTTTAGAAGGACAAAAGGGGAAAAATCCGGATAACGGACACAGGATTCTTCCAATTCCTCCCTTTTTCTTTGGCGGGTCATATGAAAATTCCTCCTTTTTGGATTTGAATACCGATTTAGCTATGCTGCAACCGTTCAGTCACAGATATTATACATGGAAAAGAAAATGGTTACAATGGCACATTTCCATAGACAAATTTTCTTCGCCCGGAAAAACGCTCTGTACAATCCTCCAAATTAATGGTAAACTAAAGTACGTTTAACAGAGCGTTTGACTTAAATAAGACCAGTTTCAGGAGGCATAGCATGAGCGATCAAAATAGAAGAAGACGGACCAAGACCAATCAGTCCAGAGAAGAACAGGTAAAGCGCATGCGCATTGGAATCGGCGTCGGAATCGCGGCGGTGGTTCTTCTCATTGTCTTTTTGCTGGTGAGAGGCACAGCGAATTCAGGAGAGGAGCCGACTGGCACTGAGGGGACGGTTCAGGTTACAGACAGCCAGTCCGAAACCGGCCAGGAGGATGCTCTGGCGGACAACAGCCAGTACAATACGGATTTCTCCCAGTACGAGCTTCAGGAGAATGCTTATCCGGAGATTAACCAGCTGCTGGGAGATTACTTCCAGGCGAAGGTGGACCAGGACCCGGAGGCCCTTTACCGGGTGTTTGGAAAGACGGATATGAGCGATGTGGAGGAGCGCAGGCAGGAGCTGGAATATGAGGCCAGATTTATCCAGGACTACGAGGACATTACCTGCTACACCAAGCCGGGGATGACCGAGGATTCCTATGTGGTTTATGTAACCTTTAAGGTGAAGTACAAGAGGACGGACACCCTTGCGCCGGGACTTCTCTGGTGCTATGTGGTGAAAAACGGCGACAGCGGCTATATCATCCGGGAAAATGTTCTGGGCGATGAGGCCGACTATGTAGCCAGGATGAACCAGACTGAGGATGTGAAGCTTCTGTCTTCTCAGATTAACCAGCAGCTGAGGGAGGCATTGGAATCGGATACCATTCTTGCCAGCTACTATCAGGAGATGCGCAACGGAGCCATTGTCTACGAGTCCGAACCCCACGACAGCACCGTAACCCTGGTAACGGAACCGGCGGAAGGGGAGAGCGAATCCCAATCCGGAGAATCCGACGGGGAGACAGCCGGAGCAGAAGATAGCTCTTTGGCGGAGGAAGGCCAGGAAACGACAGCGGAAACCGCAGACAGTTCGGACGGCAGCGGGGAGAACGCCCCGGAAGCAGCCGGAGAGGAGACCACAGCGGCGGAGACGGAAAGCGGTTCGGCATCCGAGGTTCGGATTGGATAGAAACATACAGGCCAAACGGCCGGCGGCCCAGACCCAAGTCAGCCGCCGGCCTTGTTACGCGGGTATTGTTACGAGCACTTAGCGCCTGTCTTTTAGGCGCTTACGTGCGATACATGCAAAATACTTGGCGAGGTCTTGTCGAGCCTAGTATTTTGTATTGTTACGCAGAGCACTTAGCGCCTGATCTTTATGCGCTTATGTGCGATACATGCAAAATACGATACATGCACAGATTTCGGAAGGAATGAACAACCATGAACGTAAAGGATTTTTATTTTGATTTGCCCCAGGAGCTGATTGCCCAGGACCCTCTGGAGGACCGGGCTTCTTCCAGGCTTCTGGTGCTGGATAAGAAAACGGGTGAGGTGACCCACCGGGGATTCCGGGACATCCTGGAGTATCTGAGACCGGGAGACTGCCTGGTCATCAACGACACTAAGGTAATCCCCGCCAGACTGTTCGGCGTGAAGGAGGACACGGGTGCCAAGATTGAGGTACTTCTCTTAAAACGCCGGGAACATGATATCTGGGAGACACTGGTAAAACCTGGAAAGAAGGCGAAGCCGGGAACCAGGATTGTGTTCGGAGAAGGACTTCTGACCGGAACGGTGCTGGAGACGGTGGACGACGGAAACCGTCTGATTCAGTTCTCCTATGAGGGGATTTTCGAGGAGATTTTAGACCAGCTGGGCCAGATGCCCCTGCCGCCCTACATTACCCACCAGCTGAAGGACAAGAACCGCTATCAGACGGTCTACGCCAAGCATGACGGCTCTGCGGCGGCTCCCACGGCGGGACTTCATTTTACCAAAGAACTTTTAAAGCAGGTTGAGGATATGGGAGTGAAAATCGCCCATGTGACCCTCCATGTGGGGCTGGGGACCTTCCGCCCGGTAAAGGTGGAAAATGTCCAGGACCACCATATGCACTCGGAATTTTACATGGTGGAGGAGTCCGAGGCGAAGAAGGTAAACGACACAAAGGAGGCCGGAGGCCGGGTAATCTGTGTTGGAACCACCAGCTGCCGTACCGTGGAATCAGCCGCCGATGAGAACGGACGCCTGAAATCCGGCAGCGGCTGGACGGATATTTTCATCTATCCGGGCTATGAGTTTAAAATCCTGGACGCCCTCATTACCAACTTCCATCTGCCGGAATCCACCCTGGTGATGCTGGTCAGCGCCCTGGCGGGGAGAGAGCATGTGCTTGCGGCCTATGAGGAGGCCATAAAGGAGCGCTACCGCTTCTTTTCCTTTGGGGACGCCATGCTGATTCTCTAAGGAGGTCCCATGGAGGAGCGTTTGAATAAGCTGCTCAGCGGCCTGGGAATCTGTTCCAGGCGGGAAGCGGACCGGCTGATTGAAGAGGGAAAGGTCCTGGTGGACGGACAGCGGGCCCGGATGGGACAGAAGGTCTCAGAGGGACAGCAGGTGGTCTGCGAAGGCCGGCTGGTGTGGGGAACGCAGATGGCAGACGGCGGAGAAAAGGCGGAGAAGATGCGCCGCCCGGAGCCGGTCCTTTTGGCTGTTCACAAGCCCAGGGGCGTGGTCTGCACCACCACGGATAAGGATCGGGCCCCCAATATTGTGGATATGATTCATTACCCGGTCCGGGTTTACTATGTAGGCCGTCTGGATAAAGATTCGGAGGGCCTGGTTTTGATGAGCAACGAGGGGGATTTGGTGAATAAAGTCATGCGCAGCGGAAATGCTCATGAAAAGGAGTACCGGGTGACGGTGGACAAGCCGGTGACAGAAGACTTTTTAAACCGGATGAGAAGGGGCATCTATTTAAAGGACTTGGACCGGACCACCCTTCCCTGCCAGGCGGCAAAGGTGGGAGAACGGGAAATCCGTGTGATTCTGGTTCAGGGACTGAACCGCCAGATTCGCCGGATGTGCGCTGCCTGCGGCTATCAGGTGCGCCGTCTGGTGCGGACGAGGGTGATGAACATCCGGCTGGACGGCCTGAAAAAAGGAGAATACCGCCGGATTGAAGGGGAAGAGCGGAAGGAATTTTTAAAGCTCCTGGAGCATTCTACCAATCTGACCTACAAACAGCAGAGGATGGGAGAGAAAAGATGGAAGACAAAATTCAGAGAATGAAGGAATTGACCGCCCTTCTTTCCAAAGCGGGGAAAGCCTACTATCAGGAAAGCCGGGAGATTATGAGCAATTTTGAGTATGACCGGCTTTACGACGAGCTGTCCGCCCTGGAACAGGAGACGGGAGTCATTCTTTCCGGAAGCCCCACTCAGAAAGTGGGCTATGAGGTGTTAAGCGAGCTGCCCAAGGAGGCCCACGAGTCTCCCATGCTCTCTCTGGACAAGACCAAAAGCGTGGAAGAGCTGAAGGAGTGGCTGGGAACGCAGAAGGGACTTCTGTCCTGGAAGATGGACGGCCTCACCATTGTGCTCACCTACGAGAACGGCAGCCTGGCAAAGGCCGTTACCAGGGGAAATGGGGAAATCGGCGAGGTGATTACGCCCAACGCCCGGGTTTTCGCCAATATCCCCCTGAATATCGCCTACAAGGGACAGCTGATTCTCCGGGGAGAGGCGGTAATCCTGTATTCGGATTTTGAACGGATTAATGAGGAAATCGGAGATGCGGACGCACGGTATAAGAATCCCAGAAACTTATGCAGCGGTTCCGTGCGCCAGTTAAACAGCCAGATTACGGCGGAGCGGAACGTGCATTTTGAGGCGTTTTCCCTGGTAAAGGCCGACGGAGTGGATTTTCACAATTCCAGGGAGGCTCAGTTTAAGTGGCTGAAAACCCAGGGCTTTGAGGTGGTGGAATACCGGATGGTGGACGCCTCCAATCTGGAGGAGGCGGTCCGGGAATTTGCCCGGGCGGTGGAGAAAAACGATATTCCTTCCGATGGCCTGGTGCTTTTGTACGATGACATTGCCTACGGGGATTCCCTGGGGCGGACCGCCAAATTTCCCCGCAATTCCATCGCCTTTAAGTGGGAGGATGAAACCAGGGAGACCACTTTAAAATATATCGAATGGAGCCCGTCCCGGACCGGGTTAATCAATCCGGTGGCGGTGTTTGAGCCGGTGGAACTGGAGGGAACCACGGTGAGCCGGGCTAGCGTTCACAATATCAGTATCCTGGAAAGCCTGGAGTTGGGGGAAGGGGACCGGATTATGGTCTACAAGGCCAACATGATTATCCCTCAGATTGCCGACAACCTGACCCGCAGCGGGGTAAAGCATATTCCGGAGAAATGCCCGGTCTGCGGGGGAGAGACGAAGATTCAGCAGATGAACGACGTTAAGAGCCTTTACTGCATGAATCCGGATTGCCAGGCCAAGAAGATTAAAAGCTTCACCCTGATGGCCAGCAGGGACGCCCTGAACATTGACGGACTTTCCGAGGCCACTCTGGAAAAATTCATTGGCGCCGGTTTTATCCACGAATATGCGGATTTGTTCCATCTGGACCGCCACCAGGAACAGATTGTGGAGATGGATGGCTTTGGTCAGAAATCCTACGACAATCTGCTGGCGGCGGCGAAGACCGCTTCCCACACCACCCTGCCCAGAGTGATTTACGGCCTGGGAATCGCGGGAATCGGACTGGCAAACGCCAAGGTGCTCTGCCGCCATTTCGGCTATGATTTTAACCGGATGCGAAGCGCCTCCGAAGAGGAGCTGGCTCAGGCTGACGGTATCGGAGGGGTACTGGCAAAGGCCTGGACGGAGTATTTCGCCTCGCCAAAGCGGAATCAGATGGTGGACCGTCTGCTGGCGGAACTGACCATTGAGAAGGAGCAGGCGGAGCCGGAGGAAGAGCAGATTTTTAAGGGAAAGACCTTTGTGATCACCGGTTCCCTGAGCCATTTTTCCAACCGGAAGGAGCTTCAGGAGCTGATTGAGTCAAAGGGCGGAAAGGCGGCCGGTTCCGTCAGCGCCAAGACCAGTTATCTGATCAACAACGATGTGACGTCTTCGTCCTCCAAAAACAAAAAGGCCAGAGAACTGGGAATTCCTATTCTTTCCGAGGAAGATTTTTTGCGGCTTCTTGAAGGAAATCAAGAGGAAGGGAGAACAGCAAAAGATGCCGATTAAAGTACAAAAGGACCTTCCGGCACGAGCGGTGCTGGAGGAGGAAAATATATTTATTATGGATGAGGACCGGGCGCTGAGCCAGGATATTCGTCCTCTGGAAATTTTAATTTTGAATCTCATGCCTTTAAAGGAGGAAACGGAAACCCAGCTTCTGCGGGCCCTGTCCAATACTCCTCTTCAAGTGGACTGTACCTTTCTTATGATGAGCAGCCATGTGTCCAAGAATACGTCGGCCAGTCACCTGAACAAGTTCTATGTGGAATTTGCGGATGTGAAACGGAAAAAGTACGACGGAATGATTATTACCGGTGCCCCCGTGGAGCTGCTGGAATACGAAGAGGTCAATTACTGGCCGGAACTGTCCGCCATTATGGAGTGGAGCAAGACCCATGTTACCTCCACCCTCCACATCTGCTGGGGCGCCCAGGCCGGGCTTTACTACCACTACGGCATTCCCAAATATCAGCGGGAAAAGAAACTGTCCGGCATCTACAATCACAAGGTCCTGAACCGGAAATGCCCTCTGGTGCGGAGCCTGAACGACTATTTTCTGGCTCCCCATTCCCGATATACGGAGGTGCGGAGGAAGGACATTTTAGCGCATCCGGAGCTGGAGATTCTGGCCGAGTCCGACGAGGCTGGGGTATTTCTGGTGATGAGCCGGGACGGGCGGCAGATTTTTGTCCAGGGACACCCGGAATACGACCGTATGACGTTAAACAATGAGTATCACCGGGATTTGAGCAAGGGATTGAATCCGGAGCTTCCGGTCAATTATTATGAGAACAACGACCCATTTTCCGTGCCGCCATTGATGTGGCGGAATACGGCAAACACCCTGTATACCAACTGGCTGAATTACTATGTGTACCAGGTAACGCCCTATCTGCTGGAAAGCGAGTGAGAGAAAATCCATGCTGTATCAGATTATCGACGGCACCCTTTCTCAGGGCGGCAGCACTATTCTGCGGCATATCAATTTTGAAATCCGGGGCAATGAGAAAATTGCCCTGGTGGGGAAAAACGGCGCGGGCAAGACCACTCTCCTGCGGCTGATTGCGGGGGAACTGACTCTGGACCGGGACGACAAGCGCCAGGGGCCGGGAATCCGCCGGGACCGGCAGCTGATGGTGGGAAGCCTCAGCCAGCAGGTGTTTTCCGACCTGGAGCGGACTCTGGAGGAGGAGATGCTGGCCTCCTGCCCGGCGGGGGAGAAATTTTCCAGGGAGCGGTTTGAATATGAGCAGCAGTATGACCGGTTCCTTACCGCCCTGGGATTCTCCAAGGACTGTAAGGGGAAAAAACTGTCCCGGTTTTCCGGAGGGCAGCAGACCCGGCTGGGCCTGATTCGCCTGTTTTTGCAGAAACCGGATATCCTCCTTTTGGACGAGCCTACCAACCATCTGGATTTGGAGGCGGTGGAATGGCTGGAGGAGCAGGTTCGGGAATATGAAAAGGCGGTGGTGCTGGTGTCCCACGACCGCTTTTTTCTGGACCGCACCGCCCAGGTTACTTACGAACTGGAGAACGGGCGCCTGACCCGTTATCCGGGAAACTACACGGCCTACAGGGCGGAGAAGGAGAAGCGGCTGCGCATCCGGAAAAAAGCCTATGAACGCCAGGTTCAGGAGGAGGAGCGTCTGACCGCTTTAATCGAGCGCTTTAAGCATAAGCCCAACAAGGCGGCTTTTGCCAGAGCGAAGAAAAAGCAGATGGAACGGCTCAAAAGGGTGGAAAAGCCCCTGGATGAAGGCCCGCATCTGGCAACCGGCGCCATCGAGCCGTTGGTTCGAGGCGGAAAATGGGTCTTCGAGGGGGAACGGCTGCGGCTGGGATATGACAAGACCCTGCTGGAGCTGTCCTTTCGCATCCGCAGAGGCCAGAAAATCGGCCTTTTGGGGCCAAATGGGGCGGGAAAAACCACCTTTTTAAAGACAATCGTCGGATTAATCCGCCCGCTGGGAGGAGAATTTTCCCTGGGCTCCAATATCACCATCGGGTACTTTGACCAGAATACGGCCAGGCTCCAAACGGACCAGACGGTGCTGGAGCATTTTACCGGCCTTTTCCCGTCCATGACGGAGAAGGAGGCCAGAAAAACCCTGGGGATGTATCTGTTTACCGGAGCCGATGGGGCGAAGAAAATTTCCTCCCTGTCGGGAGGAGAAAAGGCCCGCCTGGTGCTGGCGGAACTTCTGGTCAGCCGTCCGAATTTCCTGATTCTGGACGAACCCACCAACCATATGGACATTCCGGCTAAGGAGGCCCTGGAGGCGGCTTTTCAGGCTTACACGGGGACCATTCTCTTTATATCCCACGACCGCTACCTGATTCGCCAGGTGGCGGACAGCATCCTGATTTTTGAAGACGGGAAAGCCATGTACTACCCATTTTCCTATGAGCATTATCTGGAGCGCAGAAAGGGGCTGGGAGAGGGGGAGACCCTGGCGGCCCAGGTGTCCGCCAGGGACCAGGCGCTGATTTCCTCCCTGAGAAGTGTCCCCAGGGCGGAGCGCCACCGACTGCGGGAGATTCCCCAGGAGGAGGCCTGCCTGGAGTGGAGGCTGCGTTTGGCATCTGAGGAGATGGAGCGCAAGAAAATGGCTCTGGAGAAGGTCCTGGAGGAGCTGGACCGGGAAAAGACCGCCCGGGAGGAAGAAAGCTGGAATCCGGATACCGGTCTGTGGGAGGGGGAGGTTCCTGAGAGACAGGAGGAGTACCGGAGGCGAAAGCAGGAAGCGGACCTGGCCTGGGAGGAATGGCATGAAAGCTGCATGACCTGGTTTGAGGAGTGGAATCAGGGGGAAGAAGCGACAGAGAAGTAAAAAAGAAGCGCTGCCGGATGAGTGCGACGATTGCATGTCATGGGCAGCGTTTTGTTTAGGGCTTTATGTTATAAAATTCTGTATCGGCTGTTTTCAGCGCTGCAGGGTCATCTCCCGCTGAAACTGCTCCAGGCTACTGGCCTTGGCGGCAGCTTTCAGCCACCGGGACAGGGTTTCCCTATCCTTCTGGGTCATAATGGTTGTTCTGAGGGCGGAGGGAACCGGGCCGATATCTTCCAGCAGGTCCAGGACGCTCAGGGCCTGGCCTTCCACTTTGGCGTTATCTTTTTCTAGTTGAATCTGCTTTTCAATTTTTTCTCCATACAATTCATCAAAGAGTTCTCTTAATGCGTCGCACATTTGATTTTCCTCCTTATACACGTTCCAGTTGGCTCGTACAATTAAGTCCATCGCCGCGCTGTAGAGGGGATTGTCTTCTTTTCCCATATAGGCCCTGGACAAAACTTCCACATCATGTTCCCGGTTTAAAACCTGCCTTAGGCGGCTGAGCCACAGATTATCCTGGGAATCCAGTTCCTTCTGCACCAGAATCTGAAGGGGGAACAGCAGTCCTTCTATGTAGTAGATTCCGGAATCCGCATTTGTAATCCGGACTTGGTACCGGCTCTTTAAAAATGCCACCAGCTTTCTGGGATAATGGTTCCCCACTAAGGTGATTGTAATTTCATCCGGAGGGATTTCCTGTTCCCGCTTGGTGCCGGACTGGAGAATTGCGGCATATCCGTTGGCTTTAAAAAATGTGTTGACGGAAAGACTGTCATCCGGCCCCTTGTACTCCACAATATTATATCTGCGGAATATGCGGCCGATTTTCTTCCGGATTTGTACCCCCTGGTCCTTTTTGATGACCAGTGTATCGATGCGCAGAGGACTGTCGGTAAGGTTGTATTCCTTAAAAAACTGCAAATACTGTGCCTCCCCGGAAAACTCAATCTGCAGAACCGCCTGAAAAGCCGGATGTCACTGCAGGACTTTTTTCATCTGCATTCCTCCTTTTCATTATACGTAATTGTCTTTGATTTTTCAACGTTATCTGAGATTCCGGCCGAAGAGGCCAAGGTCTGGCAGAACTATGCCGTTCTAAAAGAAAATAATATAGAAAACAGATAGGTTGATGTAAGTTTACTATAGCACAGGCAGGGGGATAATGCAATCGGGAATCGATATATGAGAATGAGCCCCCACATTTTGAGAAAATTTTACTTGTAATCCCCGGGGCCTCGTGCTATACTTGCAGTACATGAATGCAAAAACTGTTTTCATGCAAATATTCGCCCACCATCGATTGCGGATGGTTAAGCCCATACGGACAGGCGGGGCGGCTGCCGATTGTGGTCACATGCCACGTTATTGATTGAGTTAAAAGCTCAAATTTTATAAGTTGATTACTTTATAATCAGTACCAAGCTGGTACCTATCACTTGTGAAACGGTCAATAAAGAGTAGTAACAGTATTTGCTATGGACTCTGGAAAATAGTTTTTGCGCACAGGCTTTATCAGCCTGCGAAGGGCGAAGGGGCCCACAAACACTATGATTGCAATAGACAGGTGGTAGTATGCGCCTGTCTATTTTTTTGTTACGAGCACTTAGCGCCTTATCTTTAGGCGCTTACGTGCGATACATGCAGAGTACTTGGCGAGGTCTTATCATCATTTTTTAGAGAGCAGGAGAAAAAGTTATGGATTTGAATGCACAGAAGAGGGCGCCCATTTACGAGGCCCTGGAAGCATTCCGGCGCAAAAGGATTGTCCCTTTTGACGTTCCGGGACACAAAAGAGGGAGAGGAAATCCGGAGCTTCGGGAGCTTCTGGGGGAACGGTGCGTCAGCCTGGACGTAAATTCCATGAAGCCCCTGGACAATCTGTGCCATCCCGTGTCCGTCATCAAGGAGGCGGAGGAGCTGGCGGCAGAGGCATTCCGGGCGGACCATGCCTTCTTCATGGTAGGGGGGACCACCTCCTCGGTGCAGAGCATGGTGCTGTCCGCCTGCAAGGCCGGGGACAAGATTATCCTGCCCAGAAACGTACACAAGAGCGTCATCAACGCCCTGGTGCTCTGCGGCGCCACCCCGGTTTACGTGAATCCGGAGGTGGACAAAAAGCTGGGGATTTCCCTGGGAATGGAACTGCCCGAGGTGGAGCGGGCGGTGAAGGAGAATCCGGACGCCACCTGCATTCTGGTAAACAATCCCACCTACTACGGCATTTGTTCGGACCTGCGCTCCATCGTGAAGCTGGCCCACGACCACGGGATGCTGGCTTTGGTGGATGAGGCCCATGGAACTCACCTTTACTTTGGGGAGGACCTTCCCGTCTGTGCCATGGACGCGGGAGCGGATATGGCCTCCGTGTCCATGCACAAATCCGGCGGAAGCCTGACCCAGAGTTCCCTCCTTCTGACCAGCAAGAACGTCAGCTGGGAATATGTAAGCCAGATCATCAATCTCACCCAGACCACCAGCGCCTCCTATCTGCTGCTGTCCAGTTTGGATATTTCCAGGCGGAACCTGGCCCTTAGGGGGCGGGAATCCTTCCGCAAGGTCCGCGAGATGGCGGAGTATGCCAGGGAAGAAATCAACAGCATCGGCGGATATTATGCCTATGGCCGGGA
>URFM01000015.1 GCA_900547035.1 uncultured Clostridium sp.
CTCCATGTTCACCATCTCTTTCAGATCCTCGTAATCCCAGGTCTCGATCTTCTGGATCTCATGGGAGGTACGGAATCCGTCGAAGAAGTTGATGAACGGAACCTTGCCCTCGATGGCAGCCATATGAGCTACGGGAGTTAAGTCCATAACCTCCTGTACACTGGACTCGCACAGCATCGCGCATCCAGTCTGACGACAGGCATAAACATCGGAGTGATCTCCAAAAATGGACAGCGCGTGGCTGGCCAGAGCACGAGCGGATACGTTGAATACGCCCGGAAGCTGCTCACCGGCGATCTTGTACAGGTTGGGGATCATCAGAAGCAGACCCTGAGAAGCGGTATAGGTAGTGGTCAGAGCACCTGCTGCCAGAGAACCGTGTACAGCGCCTGCTGCGCCGGCCTCGGACTGCATCTCGGTGATCTGAACGGTGTGACCGAAGATATTGGTCCTTCCGTCTGTCGCCCACTCATCGGAAGCTTCCGCCATGGGTGAGGATGGCGTAATGGGATAGATCGCAGCTACGTCCGTAAATGCGTATGACGCATGGGCCGCAGCATGGTTTCCATCCATGGTTTTCATTTTTCTTGCCATGTTACTTTCCTCCTACAAATAGTAAATAGATAGTGGTATATGTAAGCCCCCCAGTCGAGGGACTAACCTACGTATTATTATATCAATTTATTGTCAAAATGCAAACAAAAATATGATTGTATACAAAAAAGTCCACAATAGATGCCAAAAGGCCCCGGAATTTTTTCCGGAACCTTTTTAATTTGCTTACGCCCCTGGATTCGGAGCGATTGGTTCAATTACTTGCGATGTCGGCGCAGCCTGGGAAACTCCTGGCCCTGCCTCCACTGTGCCTGCCGCAGAAGTCTGAGGCGCAGCAGACGTCGTCTCACCGACAGAAGGGGCCTGAGTCGTTATTCCGGGTCCTACTTCTCCGCTTTCTCCGGGGCCAGCTGACGTGGTCTCGCCGGGAACATAGCCCTCAGGCATTCCATCTACAGTAGAAACTGCCGTCTCTGTTCCGGTGGTGGTTTCGTCAGGCGTCAGTACCACTCCCGAAGTATTCCGCAGAATTACAGGCGCATGTCCCTTATAAGTAGTGGTATGGTCCGTCTCACGGCTCACCTCCACGCCGTCCTTGTAGGTAATTTTGTAGGTTACCCAGCGGCTTCCGTTGCTTCCGGCGCTCTTAACCTTCTCTTCGCCAATCTGGAGTGTCTGATCTTCCTCATAGGTGGGGGCCGGCGGATCCAGGGTCTCCGTCTGCACAGACTCCAGATCGATAGTCATTCCATCCTCCAGAACCGGGATTCCATAGACGGAAACGGTCATCTTCTGATTGCTGTAGCTGGCTCTCAGTCCGATCGCCGCCTTTGAGGTATTGATAAACTTAAAGTCAGGCAGCTCCCAGCTGACCGTAGCATCCTGTCCCGGTGTCACATAGGAAGGTTCGAAAGTGTGGGACCTGCGGTAGCTGATTTCCATTCCAGCCCGCACCACCGCGTTGTACAGAGTACTGGAAACCTGGCATACGCCGCCTCCCGTTTCCTGGACCACCTCTCCGCCGCTGTAAGCCGCCGCCGACTTGTATCCCTTTGCCTCCGTCCGCTGTCCTACGGTTTCATTGAAGGAAAATTCGCCTCCCGGCGGAATCACGGTGCCGTTGATGGCCTCCGCCGCCAGACGGACGTTGGTATTGCGGTTGGAGTTGGCCGTAGTGGTTGTGGTAAATGTGCTGATGGTTTTATAAAGGTCCTTTGCGCTGGCCTCCGTAATCTCCGGCTGTACCTCGCTTCCCGTAGCCTCGATTTCCGCGTCGAACCGGCGCTCGTCAAGGGCGGCCTGAATATCCTGGGCCAGCTTCTCCTGGTCGATGGCAAAGCCTGCCTCCTCGCCAGCGAAAACGAACTTACCACTTTCTTTATCAAAGCTCTGGATCGAACCGTTCTTTGGCGACTTATCCCATTTTGCCGCAGCCGCAGCCGCTTCAGAGGCAATAGCCTCTTCCAGTCCGGTAGTATCCAGGCTGTAGCTCTCCTGCGGATCTCCTGTGTATATTTCATCCAGCAGGCTGTCCACTTTTTCCGCCATCAGATCTGTCACCTGATAGGCATCCTCCCCATAGGTAATGGTCATGGACCAAGGATATTTTTCCAGGATGGCAGCTTCCGCTTCCGTTCTGGACATACCGGTTATCACCACTCCGTCCACCGTAACCGGATTCTCCATAGCGGTCTCCGTCACGCTCTCTTGGCTGGCGTCTGCTGCTCCCCCACTTTTGGTCGCCTGTACCACAAATACGATACACGCAATGAGAACGATTAAAATCACTCCCACAATGGCAATCAGCCGGTAATCCGGCCCTTGTTTCCTTCGGTGGCTTCCGCTCCGATAGCCGTAGGAGCTGCCGGAACGGCTGCTCTGGGAGGACCGGCGGTTTCGGCTTCCTCCCTCAGATTTTCGGTAAGATGTGCTTCTATCGCTTCCTCTGCTCTGGCTTCTGCCGAAAGAGGTTTTTCTTCTGCTGTCTCTTTCCAACTGATTCATTCTTTAATCACCCATATTCATTTTTCTGCTCATTCTGTTTCAACGCTAAAGAAAGATTAACTCTTCCTCCAGGTTCACAGATTGTAGTATAGCATACTTTAAAAGAAATGGAACTGGTTTTTTATTTTTTTTCCCGTAAATTTACTTATTATGAAAAACGTGTTACTATTAAATCAAATTCCTGTTATAAATATTACAAAACTGTTTCGAAAGGTGACTTTTTTATGGCTATGATCGATTTACATGTTCACTCCACCGCCTCCGACGGTACTTATTCTCCTTCACAGGTGGTGGAGCTTGCAAAAAAGGCCGGCCTGACAGCCATCGCTCTGACGGACCACGACACTGTCAGGGGCGTAGGGGAAGCATCGAAGGCCGGACAGGCGCACAGAGTCCGGGTAATCCCGGGCATCGAACTCTCCAGCAACTACGAGGGAACGGAAATTCACATTTTAGGACTTTTTGTCCGATCTGACGACAAAGAATTTCTGGCAGCACTGGAACGCTTTTCCGCCATCCGCCAGGAACGGAACAGAGAAATGCTAAACCGCTTTGAGGCTGCCGGCATCCACCTGCCTCCGGAAATACTGACCGGTTCCAATCCGGATACCGTCATCACCAGAGCCCATGTGGCACGAGCCCTTGTCAGTCTCGGATACAGTCCCTCCATGGATCAGGCATTTCAGAAATATCTTCAGTATGGCGGCAAATACTGTCCGCCCAAAAACGCGCCGGCACCAGAAACCATTGTACGCACCCTGAAAGACAACGGCGCCTTTGTCTCCCTGGCCCACCCCATGCAGTACAAGCTGGGGGATTCCAAACTGTATCAGCTGGTATCCGCCATGAAATCCTGGGGCATGGAAGGGATCGAGGTTTATCATTCCTCTCATAACAGCCTCGACATCCGCAAGCTATCCGATCTGGCCAGACAGTTAAGCCTCCTCCCCACCGGCGGTTCCGATTTTCATGGTTCCAACAAACCCAAAATCGCCATCGGCGTAGGGAGGGGTAATTTGCAAATCGATGAATCTTTGCTGGAAAATATCGACATTCTGCGCAGAAAAGCTTAAAAGACAGCCTATTTTTCCTCTGTTTTTCAGCAAAATTCGGATTGTGTCCGGAACATGCCTTTGCTATTATAAAGGTAGGCAATGGTTTCGGCCATTCTGAACTGTTCCATTTAAATCAGAAATAAAATCAGGAGGAGTTTACCATGAAAATCCAAAATATTGATAATGTGGAGAAGTTTTTTAATGTAATCGACCAGTGCAAGGGCACCGTAGAACTGGTATCCCCCGAGGGAGACCGCATTAACCTGAAATCCAAGCTGACCCAGTACCTGTCCATGGCTACGCTGTTTTCCAACGGATATATTAAGGAGCTGGATTTAGTTGCTCATGACAAGGAAGATATCGAGCGTCTGATCAAGTACATGTATCAGGGTGAGTAATTCTCCTGCGGCACATTTCTAAAGGGAGCGGCGTAAAATCGCATTCGAACGATTTTGTGCCGCTCCCTTTTCATTCATTGTTATGAGCGCTTAACGCTTATCCTTCAGCCTCTCATGAACCGCTTCCCGCAGCAGCGCGTACAGCACGGAGCAGAGCGGAATGAAAACCAGCATTCCCGCTACGCCCATCAAACTTCCTCCGATCGTTACTGCTGCCAGAACCCAAATGGATGGAAGCCCCACAGAGCTTCCAACCACATGGGGATAGATCAAATTTCCTTCGATCTGCTGGAGGACGAAAAAGGTAATAATAAAAATTACCGCGCTGGTTGGACTTACCATCAGCATCAGAAAGGCGCCTACTCCCAAACCGATAAAGGCTCCGAATATAGGGATCAGTGCCGTAAAGGCAATCAGTACGCCAATTAGCAGCGCATAAGGCAGCCTTAACAGGGACAGCGCGATAAAAAACATAGTTCCCAAAATCACTGCCTCCAGACATTGCCCGGTGAGGAAGCTGGAAAATATTTTTTCTGAAAGTCTTGCGATGTAGAGAATCCGCCCCACCTGCCCCTCAGGCAAAAATGCCTTTAAAAGCATTTCCATCTGACGTTTTAACGTCTCCTTCTGCAAAAGAATGTAGATAGAGAAAATAAAGGAAATCGAAAAGTTTGTCACCCCCGAGGCGATCGAACGGGCAGCAGAGAACGTGGTATTCAGCATAGTTCCTGCTCCGCTCTTTAAGAATTCTCCTACATCCGTTAATACCTGATCCCAGTTGACAGAAATTCCCGAAACATAATCTAAAATTTCCGGGTAGCTGGCAAACAGCCGCTCTGCCCCATTTTGAAGGCTGGCAAAGAACACCGGAATACTCTTCTGAAGAGTCCAAAGGGTACCAAACAGTTCCGGCGCCACTACGAAAAACACCAGGAACAATATCCCCGCTACCAGTAAAATAGAAAGGCATAAGCTGATCGGCCGGCGGATCTTCTGATGCTTTTCCGATACCGGAAGGTAGGCCTCAATCCTGCGCATAGGTACATTGAGAATGAACGCGATCACTCCCCCCGCAATAAAGGGGCTTCCGATATGCAGCAGCCGTCCCAGCAGCCCCAAAATCCGATGGTAATTCACTCCTGCCACCACCACTACTACCGTAAACAAAATCAGCCCCTGAAGCTTTCTGATTGTATCACGATTTAAGTCCATCTAAGTTTTCCTTTCCGAAGGCCGGTCCGTCTTATTCCGGACGCATTTTCTCCGCCTCCTGCAAAAATCCTTCTATAATTTCTTCCTTGCTTTTTCCAAAGGTACCCTGAACCATCTGAGCGCTTCCTCCTCCCCGGCCATTTAACAGCCGGTTCAGCTCCTTCCCCAGAGGGCGGACATCCTGCTTTTCGCTTCCGATTACATAGAAAAAGCTTCCGGTCTGTCCGTTCTCGGAAATCACCAGAACCGTATCCCCCCGTCCCTGACGAAACAGCATGGTAGCCAACTGACGCAGCGCCGCCGGGTCCAGTCCATCCTGAGCCAGAGCCAAAGGTCCGCTTTTCTTCGGCAGGCTTTCCGTTTTCATCTGAAAATACTCTCTGCGCAACTGGGCCAGACGCCCCTGCAATCCGGCGTTTTCTTCCTTAAGACGTTCCACCGCCTCTGAAAGCTGATTTTCTTTTGCGGACAGCAGACTGGAAATCTTTCCGTCCTGGTGGACTCTTCTGCGGTAATCCAGCACGGCCTTTCTGCCGCAGAGGATGGAGATGCGCACTCCTCCCTTGTAGTGAATCATCCCCGTCACCTTAATCATACCCACTTCACCCGTATTTTCAACATGGGTGCCGCAGCAGGCGCACACATCGGCTCCGGGAATGGTGATGATCCGCACATCCCCGGTCAGTTCTTTTTTGCTGCGGTAATCCATCTCGTTTCGTTTCTCAGGGCTTGGAAAGGCCTCCTGTACCGGCACATTAGCCCACACAATCCGGTTGGCCTCATCCTCCAGCTCCTCCAGCTGATCCCAGGTCAGCACTCCATTAAAATCAATGGTAACCGCCTGCTCCCCCATGTGGAATCCTACGTTATCATAACCGTACTTCCCATGGATCAGTCCGGAGAGAATATGCTCCCCCGTGTGATGCTGCATATGATCGTAACGACGCTGCCAGTCAATCACGCCCTCTACCAACTGCCCTGTTTGAAGAGGTCCGGCCACACGATGGTATACCTGATCCCCTTTTTCCCATACATAAAGCACTGGTACCTGTCCCAAAGTTCCTGTATCTGAGGGCTGCCCGCCTCCTTCCGGATAGAAGCCAGTCCGGTTCAGGGTAACCACCCAGTCTCCCTTGTCCGAGGGCTCACAGGTTTCCACCACTCCCATAAATGTCTTAACATATGGCAGCTGATAATAAAGACGTGTTCGGTCCATTGCGCTTTCCTCTTTTCCTTAAAGTCTGGTTGTTGTTTTATGGCGATTATACTACACTTTCCTATTCCTACCAAGAAAAACTTTTATTTTTTTAAATTTCCCGAAACTCTGCCAAGCCGGTGTTCATATGATACATTGTAATCAATCATTATGATGGAGGAACTTGAACATGAGTGATGTAGCGGCTACCAACTGTGGTTGCGATTGTGGATGCGGATGCGGTGCAGGAGGGAACGGATGCAACCTGATTTGGTTAATTCTGATTCTGTGCTGCTGCTGCGGAGGCGGGAACGGAGGATGCTTCGAACATAACAACTGTGGATGCGATTTAATCTGGCTCATTCTCATTCTCTGCTGCTGCGGAGGCGCAAACAACGGCGGCGGCTTCTTCTGCTGCTGATTTAGGGCTCATCTGAAAGGGGCAGGTGATTTTCTCACCTGCCTTTTTTATTTGCCCGTCAGTGCGGACACATCTCCGTTCTCGGGTTTTCCCGCAGGTTTGCCCGTTCTCCCTTTGTCCGAAACAGCTGCCCTTTGTCCGGCCTTTCTTCCTGATACACATTCCTCATCAATTTCATAAACGCTGTTTCCTTCTATAATTAATCTGCACCACATGAATAACGATTCCTTTCATCATTTCGCAGCTACCATATATCATATGCATTTTCTCCCCCGGAGGCCCTCCTCTTTTCCGAAAACCGTCATGTTTTCCCTGACCTTTTCATATACATTCATCAAAGGATTTTGAAAGGCCGGTACAAGGATGAGCCAAACCGATTCCTATAAACTGACAGACCTGGATTACTTAATCGGGGACCACCGGCTGCAGATGATGAAGGCTGCTCTGCCTTTTCTCAGTCTTCCTCAGCAGAGAGCCCTGTCCCTTGCAGTGAAATTTCAGGAGCTGCGGCGCACCTATCGTCTGTTTTCCGACGAGGAAACTGCATCTCTGGGCGTCTGCTCTCTGGATGCTCCCCCGAAAACCGTCTCTCCCAGAGAAATGTTAAAAGCTATTCGTCCCTACGGAAATCCCAGAGAACGGGAGTTTATTGACATTGCCCAGAATTTGATGGACGGTCAGACGCCGATGGAACAGCTGATGCGGCTTTTGAGCCCTGAGCAGCAGTCCCGTCTGGAAACCATTCAGCTGTTGATGCAGACTCTTCAGACCATGGGATCCGCCTGACCGGTATTTAGATCAATGTTGAAAGGAGCTGCCCCTTGATGACCTATGATTGGAAATCCGACCCCAGACTTCAGTCTATGGACCCAAGAAAAATCCAGCTGCTGGAAGAATTCGCCGGACAAATCGCAAAAACCGAAAAAAACAACCTCTTAAACGCAATTCTCTCTTTAAATCAGAGAGCCGCCTCCCAGGGCCTGCGCTTTGACGACCAAGAAACCAGCCTGATCGTCTCTGTCCTCACCTCCTCTATGGGGCCAGGCGACAAAAAAAAGGTGGAAACTCTCCGGCTTCTGTCAAAAAAGCTGGCAGGACGGCGCTGATACGCGCTTTCCTGCCAGCCGGTGCTGCTGCTTATGCTGCTTTCCGGTGTACCGTTCCTCTTCTTACTGCTGCTCTGCCGCCTCTTCCGAAATCGTTCCGGCTGCTCCCCCAATCACTTCCTGATACTCTGACGTATCCGGAATCGTCACCTGGACCGTTTCACCGGGATTTTCTATCTGTGTGGTCATATCCATTACAAATCCGATTTCTTCTCCATCCATGGACATGGTCATATCCATGGCAATCCGGCTGGCCGTGTTGTACCCATCCGGATTAATGGTCATCTGGCAGTCAATGGAATTAAAGGTATAGTCCAGTCCCTCCAGAGCCTCCGTCGCTCCGGCTATGTTCATGCCGCCCAGCAGTTCCTGAACCAGCTGTTTCATCTGTTCTCCGTCCATGTTGTAAGTCAGGATTGTGTTATCCCCGTCCTCAGAGGCCTCCAGGTTCTGAATATACTCCAAATCATAGGATGTTCCGCCTGTCAGCTGTTTTGCCTGATTCATCATGTCCTCCAGGTCCATGGGATATTTCAGCTTAGCTCCCACCATATCCATGTAATAGTAGCCGTCGGCGTAAAAATAGCTCATGTTCATGGTCTGTCCCGCCACATCGATAGAACCGTCCGCCTCATAAAGCAACTGGCCGCTCGTCAATCCGGAAGCCTTGATATCCATATTGATAGATAAATCGATGGATTCCTCCCCATAGCTGGCAGTAATCTGAATATCCGACACCGCCGCCATGCTGTCCATCTGAGCGGATTTTTCCGCCGCTTCCTGGTAAATCTCCTCCGGTGTCTTTCTGGAGCAGCCGCCCAGGGACAGGGCCATCATCCCTGCCAGGACCAAAGCCAATACATTTCTTCCTCTTCTCATCTCTGTCCTCCATTTATGATTTTTAACCGCTCTGAACAGCCGTTTTTACTTCAGGCTTTCCAGATTCGGAGCGATTACGATTCTGGTATTCTCTGTTACCGTCCGAAGCAGCTGCTCCATCCGCTCCTGGGGAAGACGGATGCAGCCTGCGGAGCCATTGTCCGGGCTGGCGGTATAACAGTGCAGGAAAATGGCTGAACCTTTCCCCGGAACACATTCTTCATTATAATTTAAAGCCAGGGCATAATTATAGTATGGTGAGCAGGCCGGCAGATTTTCCGCGGAATTCCAGTCCGCCGGAGTTTGAGCCGTATTCACCAGCTGATTGTAATAGGCGCTTGCAGGATCGTCCACCCAGCGGTCCCCCTCCCGAATCAGATGGTAGGGGAGAATGGCCCCGGGATTTTCCAGCAGTCCGAACGCCAGGGTAAAGGAGTAGGTTCCGGAAGGCGTCTTTCCGTCCCCTTCCGCCTTATCCGCTGTAATTCCATTCCTGCCTACGATTCCGGCCTCCTGCCAGGCCAGTCCCCAGTTTTCCTGTTCGTTCTTCTGGTAGTAAAATACGTCCGCATTGCAGCCGCCGGTTCCCACCACCACGATCATCTGATCCGCTTCCCGGGCGGCCTCCAGGTTCTCCGGGATAATCTGCCCGTCCTTTACCGGAACTCCTGGCATTTCTTCCTCTGTCATGGAAACGCCCGGCCCCGTCATCGTATCCTCTTGTTTCACCTGGCCTGCTCCGAAGCTGCATGTGGTAGTGGACACTGCCGCCAAAAGCCCCAGGAGAACCGCCGCTCTGTATCTTCTTTTCATTTTCATCTTCCTCGTTTGTTCCGGCTTTCTCTCAAGCCGTTTTTTCTGATTCCAATTATACGGGAAACAAGTGGAAAAATATATGGAAATATTCTTACAATTTTGTTACCTTTCCGCCATAACAAAACAGAGACTCCCGGAGAAATTCCGGAAATCTCTGTCTGCCAAAGGGCCTAGCCTTTCACCACCAGATTAATAATCCTGCCAGGCACATAGATTTCTTTTACTATAGTTCCGTTTAAACGGTCCGCCACCGCTTCTTTTCCTGCTGAGATGGCCTCTTCTTTTGCCACGTCTGCCGGCAGACTGATCACCGCTCTGGTCTTTCCGTTGACCTGTACGGCGATTTCCACCTCATCATCCTTCATGGCCTCCTCGTCAAACTCCGGCCAGGAAGCATGGAACACGCTGTCGGTTCCGCCCAGCTGCTGCCACAGCTCTTCTCCCATATGGGGGGCGAAGGGCGCTAAAAGAATTACAAAGGTTCTCAGCGTCTCCTTATCAATACCGCCTTCCTTCTTGGCCAGCTCGATCAGCTTATTGTTGTACTCCATGAAACCGGAAATGACGGTGTTCAGGCTGAACTGGTTAAATCTCTGCTCAATATCGTAAACCAGCTTATGACGGATTTTGAGCATCTCCTTGGTAGGCTTGATGTCCTTGTCCTTGCTGTCCATCACCAGGTTCCAGAAACGATTCAGGAAACGTGAAACGCCTTCAATGCCCCGATCGTCCCACTCCGCATCCAACTCCGGCGGTCCTACAAAGAGCTCGTAAAGCCGCAGAGAGTCACAGCCGTAATCTCTCACCAGGTCATCGGGAGAGACCACATTGCCCTTGGACTTACTCATCTTAATGCCGTTCTTTCCGGTAATCATACCCTGATTAAACAGCTTGGTAAAGGGCTCGTCGAAGTCGATGACGCCGATATCGCAGAGGAACTTGGTATAGAATCTGGAATAGAGCAGGTGAAGAACCGCATGCTCTACACCACCGATATACATATCCACCGGCAGGTACTTGTCCGCCTTCTCCCGGGATACCAGTTCCTTGTCGTTGTGACTGTCTACATAGCGCAGGAAGTACCAGGAAGAACCGGCCCACTGGGGCATGGTATTGGTTTCCCGCTTGGAGGGAGCGCCGCAAACCGGGCAGGTGCAGTTGACCCACTCGTCGATGGCCGCCAGAGGAGATTCTCCGGTGCCGGTAGGCTGATAACTCTCCACCTCCGGAAGCTTTAAGGGCAGCTCCTCCTCCGGTACGGGAACGCAGCCGCACTTGGGGCAATGAATAATCGGGATAGGTTCTCCCCAGTAGCGCTGACGGGAGAATACCCAGTCTCTTAACTTATAGTTTACGGTCTTGCGTCCGAAGCCCTTTTCCTCAATCATATGGGGAGCTTCCTGTTTCAGCACGGCAGATTCCATGCCGTTCCACTCGCCGGAATTAATTACAATTCCGTTGGCATCGGTGTAGGCTTCGGTCATATTTTCGATTTCCTTGCCGTCCTTGGCGATTACCTGGACAATAGGAAGGCCGAACTTCTTGGCAAATTCGAAGTCGCGGTCGTCATGGGCGGGTACGCACATGATCGCGCCGGTACCGTAGTCCGCCAGTACGTAGTCGGACAGCCAGATGGGTGTCTTGGCCCCGTTTAACGGGTTGATTGCATAGCTTCCGGTAAATACGCCGGTCTTTTCCTTGGCCTGCATCCGATCCACATTGGAGCGCATGGAGGAGTCGAAAATGTATTTCTCTACCGCCTCTCTGGTCTCGTCGGTAGCCAGGCTCTTCGCCAGGGGATGCTCCGGAGCCAGTACCATGAAGGTAGCGCCGTAGAGGGTATCGGGTCTTGTGGTGTAGACCGTAATCTTCTCCTCTCTGCCATCGATGGGGAAGTCCACCTCAGCACCGTAGGATTTTCCAATCCAGTCGGTCTGCATCTTCTTAACCTTCTCCGGCCAGTCCAGCTTATCCAGGTCATTTAACAGGCGCTCCGCGTAGGCGGTAATCTTTAACATCCACTGGCGGAGGTTCTTTTTGGTTACCGGAGTGCCGCAGCGCTCGCAGCAGCCATTGACTACTTCTTCGTTTGCCAGGCCTGTCTTGCAGGAAGGACACCAGTTAATGGGGAACTCCTTCTCGTAGGCCAGACCGTGCTTGAACATCTGGACGAAAATCCACTGGGTCCACTTATAGAACGCGGGGTCCGTGGTATTGACCTCCATATCCCAGTCGTAGATTGCCGCAATCTGCTGAATCTGCCGCTTGATATTTTTGATGTTCTCCGCTGTGGACTTGGCCGGATGAACGCCCATCTTGATGGCGTAGTTCTCCGCCGGAAGTCCAAAGGCGTCCCAACCCATGGGGTGGATGACGTATTTGCCCTTTAACAGCTGATAACGGCTCCAGACATCAGAAATCACGTATCCTCTCCAGTGTCCTACATGAAGTCCGCTGCCTGAGGGGTAGGGAAACATATCCAGACAATAGTATTTTTCCTTTTTCCCGTCATTGACGTTGATGGGATGCTTCTCCCAGTTCTCGCGCCATTTTTCCTCAATGGCGCTGTGGTTGTACTGCGTTGCCATTTTCTTCTTTCCTCCAAATTTCCTGCGGCCGCACAGGCATTGTACTCGTAACACCCCCGGGTACTAGGCTCGACAAGACCTCGCCAAGTGCTCGTAAAAAAAATCCTGCGTCTCCTGGATTACAAGAGACGCAGGATGAATCCCGCGCGGTACCACTCTGTTTCACGTCCTTTAAACTCTAATTTACAGACGCGCACTCAAATCCCTTTAACGGCGGGTCTCCGTCCTGTCCTACTAAAATTGCGGCTGTCCAAGGCTTTTCGTTCGGCAGGCTGCTCCGGGACCAGTTGGGCCAGCCCGCTCCTCCGGCTCGCACCACCCGCCGGATCTCTGAAGGACGAACTTTGGCTTACTACTTCCCTTCACCGCATTTTATCATAATAGTTCAGAACGGCAGTAAAACAGGGACAAAAGCAGACATTAAGCTTGCTTATAAGCTTGCTTTTGTTCCCGTTTTCGTATCATATGTCCTGAACAGTTACAATTTAGCATATCCGGGCCCGGCTGTCAATGGAATTCAAAGATTGTTATTTTTTTATCAAATATATTGTTTTTTGTAAAATTTATGTTATACTACTACACAATTCAGGTAAAATACAGACGGAGGAAACCGAAATGGAAAATATGGAGCATAAGAACCTTACCTTGTTGACAGACCTGTATGAACTGACTATGATGCAGGGATATTTTAAAGAAAAAGACGCAAATGAAACGGTAGTCTTTGACATGTTTTACCGCAATAACCCTCATGGAAACGGGTTCGCCATCTGCGCAGGACTGGAGCAGGTGATTGAGTACATTGAAAATCTGCGTTTTTCCAATGACGACATCGACTATCTGCGAAGCCTGAAGCTTTTCGACGAGGATTTTCTGGAATACCTTCACGACTTCCGCTTCACAGGGGATATCTACGCCATTCCGGAGGGAACGGTGGTATTTCCGAGAGAGCCTCTGGTTAAAGTGGTTGCTCCGATTATGCAGGCCCAGTTAATTGAAACCGCTCTTCTTACCCTGATTAACCACCAGAGCTTAATCGCCACCAAGGCAGCCCGGGTCATCCATGCGGCAAAGGGCGACGGCGTGATGGAGTTCGGACTCCGGAGAGCTCAGGGGCCGGATGCCGGCATCTACGGCGCAAGAGCCGCCATGATCGCGGGCTGTATCGGTACCTCCAACGTGCTGGCAGGAAAGATGTTTGATGTTCCCGTCAAGGGCACTCACGCTCACAGCTGGATTATGAGTTTTCCCGACGAGCTGACCGCCTTCCGCACCTACGCCAAGCTCTATCCATCTGCCTGTATTCTTCTGGTTGACACCTATGACACCTTAAATTCCGGCGTTCCCAACGCCATCCAGGTATTTAAGGAAATGCGGGAAGCCGGAATCCCCTTAACTTTCTACGGAATCCGTCTGGACAGCGGAGACCTGGCTTACCTGTCCAAGAAAGCTAAAAAGATGCTGGACGAGGCCGGGTTCAGCGATGCCGTTATTTCCGCCTCCAACGATTTGGATGAGGATTTAATCAGCAGCCTGAAGGCTCAGGGAGCAGCCATCAATTCCTGGGGGGTGGGAACCAATTTGATTACCTCCAAGGACTGCCCCTCCTTCGGCGGCGTTTACAAGCTGGCCGCGGTAAAAGAGAAAAACGGCAACGGCTTTATTCCCAAAATTAAGCTGTCGGAAAACGCGGAGAAAATCACTAATCCCGGCAATAAAACCATTCAGCGGATCTATAATAAAGAGACCGGAAAGATTATCGCTGACCTGATTTGCCTGGCGGATGAAAAATTCAGCCCGGAAAACTCCATGCTTCTCTTCGACCCTATTCAGACCTGGAAAAAAACCTTCCTGGCCCCAGGCACCTACACACTCCGCGAGCTGCTGGTTCCTGTGTTCCAGGGCGGAACTTGCGTTTACCATTCTCCAAAAGTAATGGAGATTCAGGCCTATTGCCGGAAGGAACTGGATACTCTCTGGGATGAGTCCAAACGTCTGGTCAATCCCCATACGGTTCATGTGGACTTATCCAACGAACTATGGCATATGAAGAAACAGCTTCTGGATACTTACCACCATGAGATCGGATAAGTCTTCTCCCGCCAAACTCCAGTGGGGCGGCCTTCCCTTCCACTCTCTCAGCTGGGATCTGAAGCAGCGATTTGGAAAAAAGCTTTACAAGCTGTCCTTGGACGGCGGCATGACTTGCCCCAACCGGGACGGGACCCTTGGAAGGGGCGGCTGCATTTTCTGCAGCGCAGGCGGTTCCGGCGATTTTGCGGCTCCTTATGAACAGGATTTGAATCTTCAGATTCAAAGGGCCAGGGCTCAGACCTCGGGAAAAGCAAAAATACCGTCCCCCCCTTCCTACATCGCCTATTTCCAGTCTTACACTAACACCTACGCTCCTTTAGATTATCTGGAAAAACTGTTTTTCACGGCCGCTGCCCATCCGGATGTGGCAGTGGTCTCCGTTGCCACCCGGCCGGATTGTCTGCCGGACCCGGTTATCGCCCTTCTTTCAAGGGTTAATCAAATCAAGCCTGTGTGGGTAGAGTTGGGACTTCAAACTATCCATGAGGATACTGCCGCCTTTATCCGCCGCGGTTATCCGCTTCCGGTTTTTGAGGATGCCTGCCGCCGCCTCAGGGAAGCAGGGCTGGAAACCATTATCCATGTAATTTTAGGACTTCCCGGAGAAAATGCGGCCCGCAGTCTGGAAACCGTCTCCTACCTGTCAGATCACAATCTTGGGGACGGCGTCAAGCTCCAGCTCCTCCACATACTAAAAGGAACGGATCTGGGGCAGCTTTATCTGCAAAATCCGTTCCCTCTCTATACAATGGAAGATTACCTGGACCTGGTTATCGACTGCGTGGAAGTTCTTCCGCCCCGGATGGTCATTCACCGGCTCACCGGCGACGGACCCAAAGACCTTCTCATCGCTCCTCTGTGGAGCCGAAACAAGCGTCGGGTTCTGGGAAGCCTGTACAAACGCTTTAAGGAGCGCAACACTTGGCAGGGAAAACTTTATTCAGAACCATCCTTCTGATCCCCGGCAGCCGGCCATACCCTGCCTTCCCCATCAACGTTCACTTCATAAGAAATGCCTGTCATGTAACTGTAAAATTCCTCCTGCTCCCCTGCCTCCGTCAAAGCCCGGGTATATCCGGCCCCGGAGGTAGCGGGAATCAGGGACAGCTTTACAGAATCCGCCTCTTCCAGTTCCACCTTTAAAAGAGCAGTTCTGGGAATGCTGCTTCCAAACACGAAATTTCCCAGACTGTATATAATAGGCTTTCCCTGATAATACTCGATTCCCTGCAGCACATGTGGGTGGCTCCCCACCACAAGATCCGCTCCCGCGTCAATATACTGCTTACCCATAGTTCTCTGATATTCTTCCGGGTGCTCCGCCCGTTCAATTCCCCAGTGAACGTAGACAACCACATAGTCGCAGATCTCGTTCAGTTTCTCGATCTCCTGAATGGTAAGGGCTGGGTCGTAGGTCACCAGCATCCCGGGCTTTGTGGAGGTAGCGTTCCAGGAAGTCTCCGGTATCACCCGTGAAGCGCCCAAAAAGCCGATGGTCTTTCCCTGGATCTTTACTGTCACCGGCGCCTTCGCCTCCTCCAGATTCCGTCCGGCTCCCACATGGAGAATTCCCGCTCCGTCCAGGGTGTCCAGAGTATCCACCAAGGCGTCAGTCCCAAAATCCAAAGCATGATTGTTTGCCAAGGTTACCAGATCTATCCCCATTTCCTGAAAAATAGACACTTTCTCCGGAGGCAGACGGAAGGTATACTGTTTATCCGGCGCCGCCTCTCCCCTGGAACTGAAGGGAAACTCCTCATTGACCATAAACAAATCGGCTTTCCGGATTTCTCCCAGAAGATTTCCATCCAATACGCCGCCGAGTCCTCCTCCTGTGTTATAGGCATTCAACACATGGTCGGACAACAGCACGTCGCCGGCAAAGAGAAGGGTGATGGGTTCTTCCGGCTGCGGTTCCCCGGCTGTCTCATCTGCTGGCTGCGTGGCAGGGACAGACGTCTCCTGCTCAGAAGGCGCCTCCTCCAACTTGGCGTTTTCTTCTTCCCCGGCCTTGGAAGCTGCGTTTTCCGTTTCTTTTTCTGCGGCAGCCAGGGTTTCCACCTTTTCATAGGAGTTGCAGGCGCCTCTTCCGGCCAAAACTCCTAGGGCCGCGATTAAAAGGATTCCCAGCAGGGCAGCCGCGGCGGCCACTATGCCTTTTCCCTTCATAATTCTAGTCCATCCTTTCCATAGCTGTCATTATTCCGCTAAAAGGCCAGAACAATGCCCCCGTCCCCGGCGTAAAGAGTAGCAACTCCCGCCGTTTCCGTAATCACGATTCTTCCGAAATTGGCAAGGGCGCACAGCTGCTCCTTTACAAACTCCGCCCGCTGACGATTATTGCAGTGAGCGATTACCGCGGTCTTTTTCAGGGTATCTCCTCCCTTGGAAACTGCGATGGCGCACATGCGCTGCAGCGCTTTGTTGATTCCCCGGGCCTGGTCCAGCTTTATAATTACTCCGCGGTCCGCCCCCATTACCGGCTTAATGTTCAAAGCTGTGGCAAAAAATGCCTGAAGCCCGCTAAGGCGGCCGTTTTTCCGCAAGGTTTCCAGTGTCTCCAGCACAAAATAAGTATTCATCCGATCCCGGTAATCCAGCGCCTGTAAAAGAACCTCATCCGCTGTAAGTCCCGCCTCACATAGGCCCTGAATATAGAGAGCCATAGCCATCTGCCCTGAGGAAGCCGACAATGAATCGATCACTTCCACCCTGGAACCTGCCCCGCCCTTTTCCTGCAATTCTTCCTGGTACAGCTGTCTGGCTACCACAGCCGAATTGTAGGAACCGCTGAGATGGCAGGACATGGTAATCACAAAAACTACATCTGTACCGGCCTGACGGTATTTCTCCAAAAACAGTTCCGGCGAGGGGCAGGCCGTCTGGGGGCACTGGGGGCAGGCCTCCACCATGGAAAGAAACTTAGCCTGGTCAAAATGCTCGTCATCCGCCATGACCTGGTCCCCTACCTGAAGGGTCAGCGGAACTGTACCAAACCGAGAATCTCGCTTCATCTCACTTGTCAAATCCAGGCAGCTGTCGCCGATAATTTTGTAGGTCATAGAAACTCCTCCACTTGCAATCGCATTATGTAGTATTCATTACTACTTATTATATCATGACAGCTCTGTATGTCAATCCGGAGCACTGGAAAAAGTATGGGAAAATACCGGAAATAGTGGAAGCCAGAGACTCAACAGGTCCGAAAGCCTCTCGCTCCCAGACCTGTTGCCTTTCATTCAGGAGGACACATGCCCAAAGACACCTGATTTTGCCCGTCCTGAACTGCTGCATTTATTCTTTTGTTTCACCGGACAGCAGCAGCATAATCTCGTTGCTGCGGTCCACAAAGGCGGTCATCCGCTCCGGACTTAAGGGGCCGTGACTCAAGCTTGCCAAATCATAAAGCTGCTGGCAAATCTTATCCGTATTCTCCCCGTCTTTGTGGCTCAGCACATACTGTACCAGAGGATGGTTGGCATTTAATACCAGGGTTTCTCCGGTACCGCCGAATATGGAGGGATCCATACCGCCCATGCTGTACATCTTCATCATATCCTGCATCCGGCGGGTTTCCTCAGAGACGGTAATCATGGAGGCTACCTTCTCATTCTTCATCTTCTCCACCTTGATTTCCAGCTTGTCATTGTTCAGATTTTTCTTGAAAATCTCGGTCAGTTCCTTGGAGGTATTCTTAAACTCCTCATCATCCTCCTTCACCTCTTCCTTGAAGGCCGCGTTCAAATCCGTATCAATACGCAGGAACTTGACTCCCTCGTGCTTCTGCTCCACCTTGCTGATAAAGGGGCTGTCAATATTGTGGGGAAGGAGAACCGCGTCGATGCCCTCGCTCTTAAAGAGGTTGATATACTGACTCTGCTCCTTCTCGTCGGTCACATAGAAGATGGTGTTCTCATGCTTCTCCTTGTTCTCCTCCAGGCAGTCCTTAAAGGTCAGATATTTGCCTTCCAGATTCTTAAAGAGGATGTAATCTCCCATCTTCTCCGCAAATTTCTCGTCCTTAATGTAGCCAAACTTGATGAAGGGGGCAATGTCATCCCAGTATTTCTCGTAATTCTCCCGGTCGGTCTTGCACATGCCGGAAAGCTTGTCCGCCACCTTCTTGGTAATGTAGTCGGAAATCTTCTTTACAAAACCGTCGTTCTGAAGGGCGCTTCTGGAAACGTTTAAGGGCAGGTCCGGGCAGTCGATAACACCCTTTAAAAGCATCAAAAACTCCGGAATGACTTCCTTAATATTATCCGCGATAAACACCTGGTTATTGTACAGCTTGATGGTTCCCTCCAGGCTGTCATACTCCATATTAATCTTCGGGAAGTAAAGGATTCCCTTCAGGTTAAAGGGGTAGTCCATATTCAGATGAATCCAGAATAAAGGCTCTTTGTAGTCCATAAAGGTCTTGCGGTAAAACGCCTTATACTCCTCGTCGGTACACTCGTTGGGATGCCTGTTCCACAGAGGGCTTACGTCATTTAAAGGTACGGGACGCTTCAAAATTTTGTAACGTTCTCTGGCCGGCTCCACCTCTACCGTCTCCTTGGTGCCGTCCTCTTTCTCCTTCTCCTCGGTCTTGGCTGGCTCCATCACCGTTTCCACTACCGTATCTTTGTCCGTCAGCTCGTCCTTCTCAATGGTCTCATACTGGGGCTCCGCCGTCTCGTTGGTCAGGTAGATCGGCACTGGCATAAAGGAGCAGTATTTTTCCAGTACCTCTCTGGCACGATACTCATTGCAGAACTCATTGCTGTCCTCGTTCAGATACAGGGTAATCGTGGTTCCTACCTGAGTCCTGTCTCCGTCCGTCATCTCAAAATCGATTCCGCCCTCAGACTCCCAATGAACAGGTTTTGCATCCTTCTGATAGGAAAGGGTGTCTATGGCCACCTTGTCCGCAACCATAAAAGCCGAATAGAAGCCCAGTCCAAAGTGTCCGATAATCTGGTCTTCATTGGCCTTATCCTTATATTTTTCCATGAAATCCTGAACGCCGGAAAATGCAATCTGGTTGATATATTTGTCAACCTCCTCCTCGGTCATACCCAGGCCGTTATCGGAGATTTTGATGGTCTTATCATTTGGATTTACCGCAACCTGAATCTGATACTCCACATCCTCCGGTTTCTCATACTCGCCCATCAGCTCCAGTTTTTTCAACTTGGTAATGGCATCGCTGCCATTGCTGACCAGCTCCCGGTAAAAAATATCGTGGTCAGAATACAGCCACTTCTTAATAACCGGAAATATGTTTTCGCTTGTAATAGACAAACTGCCTTTTTTTGCCATAATAAATCCGCCTCTTTCTTCATATATTCATATCCTACATTCTAGTACCTTCCTAAAAAAAAGTCAACAAAAAATTAGCACTCATTTGAAATGAGTGCTAGCAATCATTGTTTCTCTGCTGTAAATACTGCTACTGTTCTGCCCTTCAGACAGCAGTTTTCCCCGCAGGCAGGACGGCCTTCTCCCAAGCAGCATCTAGCTTTGACGCCATCCCCATAGGTATCCGCATTCAACAGCCAGCGCATATACCGGGGAATTTTGGGGAGAGTGATGGAAACCTCCTCCCAATGGGTGTTGACAGCCAGATAAACCACATCGTCCTGGCCCTTTTCCCTGTCGTATCCGGCATAAAGAATTCCCATAAAGGTACTCTGGTCGTTCATTTCCTGGGCCTCGCCGCTGGTTCCGCAGATCCGAACCGCTCTCAGGCCGCAGACCGCCCCCGGCAGACTGCGGCGGATAGCCGGATGCTCCATCCGAAAAGCGATCATAAAGCGGAAAAACTCGAACATATCCAGATGCTTTTCCAGATTTGACCAGTCCAGCCAGGAAATCTCATTGTCCTGACAATAGGGATTATTATTTCCAAATTGCGTATTGCAAAATTCATCTCCCGCAAGAAACATGGGCGTACCTCTGCTGCACATTAAAACCGCGCAGGCATTGCGGATCATCCGCAGGCGGAGCCTGAGGACTTCCGCGTCATCCGTTTCCCCCTCAAATCCGCAGTTCCAGCTGCGGTTGTCGTCGCTTCCGTCCGTGTTGTTCCATCCGTTGGCCTCGTTGTGCTTGCGGTTATAGGAATAAAGGTCATAGAGGGTAAAGCCGTCATGGCAGGTAAGGAAGTTCACCGAAGAATTATATCCCGCGTATCCGCCCTGGTACAAATCCAGGGAACCGGTAATCCGCATAGCCGCTTCCCTGGCCGCCCAAGGACCGCATTTCAAAAAATCCCTCAGAGTATCCCGGTATTTGCCGTTCCACTCCGCCCAGCGCTTCCATGCCGGAAATCGTCCCACCTGGTAAAGGCCGCCTGCATCCCAGGCTTCGGCAATTAATTTGACATTTCCCAGAATGGGGTCAAAGGCCAGCCGCTTCAAAAGAGGCGGATTATTCATGGGAGAACCGTCTTCATTCCGTCCCAGAATGCTGGCCAGGTCAAAACGGAAGCCGTCTACCCGGTAGTTCACCGTCCAGTACCGCAGACATTCCACAATCATCTGCTGGACAATGGGGTGATTGCAGTTTAAGGTATTGCCGCAGCCGCTGAAATTATAGTAATAGCCGTCCGGCGTCAGCATATAATACACGCTGTTGTCAAAGCCTTTAAAGGAGAATACCGGGCCCTTTTCATTACCTTCCGCCGTGTGGTTGAACACCACATCCAGAATAACCTCAATCCCGTTGTCATGAAGGCTTTTAATCAGCCGTTTCAGAGCCCGGCCCTCCTGGTTGTATTCCAGAGCCGCCGTATAGCTGGTATTGGGCGCAAAAAAACTGACGGTATTGTAGCCCCAGTAATCTAAAAGCTTTCTTCCGTCCACCTCCCGGATATTCATAGTTTCATCAAACTCGAATACAGGCATCAGTTCCACCGCGTTGATGCCAAGCTGCTTCAGATAAGGAATCTTTTCCTCCAGCCCCTCGAAGGTTCCCGGATACTCCACTCCCGAAGAGGAGTGACGGGTAAAGCCCCGGACATGAAGCTCATAGATTACCAGCTCGCTCATTTCCCGGGAGGACTGGGGCATATCTCCCCAGTCGAAATTATTTTTCACCACCCGGGCATGATAGTTTTTCGTCCGGTCCTCTCCCCAGAGCCGCATCCCTGTCACCGCTTTGGCGTATGGGTCCAGGAGAATTTTTTTCTTATCGAAAATCAGGCCCCTAGCCGGATCCCAGGGACCGTCTACGCAGTAAGCGTATTCAAACTCCTCTATGTTCAGGCCGAATACGATCATTGAGTAAACCTTGCCGATTTTATACTCCTCGGGAAACGGAAGGACCGCATAAGGTTCCTCCTCCTCCCGGTGAAATAAAAGAAGGGAACAGCCCGTTCCATAATTGGTGTGGACTGTAAAATTCACCCCGTTTTGAAGCAAGGTCGCCCCATTGATATCGTAGAGGCCTGGCCGGACGGGGAAACCATTGATTTCCCCCAGAGGGATCATGGACACCGGCAGAGTGTGGACCGCTTCCTGATTCATCAACTTTATCACGCCTCCTTCATCAGGGGAGAAAATCCCGCACCTTTTTGCTCTTGGACGGATTTCTCAGCTTGCGCAGGGCAGCCGTTTCAATCTGGCGGATCCGTTCCCTGGTTACCTTAAAGCGCTTGCCCACTTCCTCCAACGTCATAGGCTTTCCTGTCTCCAGGCCAAACCGGAGAATGATCACCTCCCGCTCTCTTGGGCTCAGTCCTGCCAGCATCTCGTCGATCTCCTCCCGCAGCAGGAAGCTCTCCGCCTTGTCCTCCGTGGACTCATTGCTGTCATCCGCCACAAAATCTCCCAGGCTGGAACCGTCCTCATCTCCTACCGGCGTCTCCAGGGACACCGTATCCCCGGAAGCCTGAAGAAGCTCCGTCACCCTTTTGCGGGGCATGCCCAGGTTCTCCGCCAGCTCATCTACGGACGGCTCCCTTCCCAGGCTTACGGATAAGTTCCTCTGAGCCCTGCGAATCCGGTTTACCGTCTCCACCATATGAACAGGCAGCCGGATGGTCCTGGACTGGTCTGCCAGCGCCCTGGTAATGGCCTGCTTGACCCACCAGGTGGCATAGGTGCTCAGCCGGTATCCTTTGGTGTAGTCAAACTTTTCCACCGCCCGCATCAGCCCGATGTTTCCCTCCTGGACCAGGTCCAGAAAGCTCATGCCCCGGCCGGTGTAATGCTTTGCGATGCTGACCACCAGACGCAGGTTGGCCTCCACCAGCTTTTTCTGGGCATCCATGTCCCCGGCCGCTTTTTTCTTGGCCAGCTCATACTCTTCCTCAGCCGAGAGCAGAGGGATGGAGCCGATCTCTTTCAGATACTCCCGTATAGGGTCCCCTACGCCTACACCTTCCAGGATCCGGTTTAAGCGGTCCGGGTCCTCCATGGAACCTTCTTCCTGTTCGTCCCCGGCATAATTCTCGTCAAAATCATCGTCCTCCAGGAGTACATCCTCTGGTCCGTCCTCCGGCGTTTCCACCCGGACTCCCTTATACTCCAGGGCGCTGTAAACCTGCTCCAGTTCCTCAGGCGTCACCTTCAAATCTCCAAGCTGGTCCAGCACCTCCGTCGGCTCCAGGATATTTCCCTTGGCCGCAGCTGCCTGGCAAAGCTTTTCCACACGCTCCTTCAACACCTTTTTCTCCATGATCCTTCCGTCCTTTCCCCTCCTGTTAAAGGAGAGACTGCCTCCTCCTGGGAGAAGTTAAAACCCTTGCTGTCCCGTACATGCAATTCCCATCTTTTTGAGCAAAAGCTCTCCCTGCCGGTCCCACTCCTGCTCGATGGTTTTATCCAGAGTAAAAATTTTCAGCGAAAGACCTGTTACGCAATAGAGTGTACTGTCCTCGTACCGAATATTCAGGTACAATGCCGGCAGATTTTCCTGCTCCAAACCCAATCTGGAACAGAATTCCTCTGTCTGCCTGCCGGAAGCCTGCAGTACAATCCCAAATCGCTCCGGCAGTCTTTTTCCTTTGATCAAATCAAAAAAATGGGGACGCCAAAGTTTCCAGGGCGCATAGGTCCCCTCCCCCAGCTCTTCCAGCTCCTGGGGCAGAAAATACCCCCTGTGAAGCCGGCCGTCAACGGAAACCGTGCCAAAGGTGACAATCTCCGCCTCCTTCAGCAAAAATCCGTCAAAGCTTTCTTTTATAAAGAGCTGGCTGGTGAAATTCTTCACATCCTCTATTTTAATCGCCACCATCGCTGCTTATCACTCCGATATTAGAATCAACAGTACCATTATACTTTTTTTGACTATGTCCGTCAAATGATTTTCGTGTAAACCAGATGCAGATCATATTTTGATTTTCCCCTCTTGACATTTGTGTTACACAAATGTTTATGATTCATCTCGGCGCAGGATCCTGCGCACTCCAATTCATATGGAACGTTTTTTAGGAGGAAACAATTTCATGATCGAACTAAAACAAGTAACAAAGCAGTACCGGCAGACGACGGTGCTAAGCAGCATCACGCTGTCCATCGATGAACCGGGGATCTACTGTCTGCTGGGCAGAAACGGAACAGGCAAAACCACCCTGCTCAAGTCCATCGCCGGATATCAAAACATCACAAAAGGCGTTATCAAGATTGACGGCAGGACCATCTCCACATCTGCTCTGGATACGGGCGTCAGCTACATTGAAAACTTCGCGAAGCATTTTAATCTCCCGGTGCACAGGCTTCTGCAGGCCGCATCTCAGGTAAATCCCGACTTTGATCACGACTTCGCCCTGAAAATGATGGAACGTTTTGAACTGGACGGCAAAAAGAAATTCCGCCAGCTCTCTCTTGGCATGAAAACCATGGTCTCCACCATCATCTGCCTGGCAAGCAGCCGGAAGGTTATCCTGCTGGACGTGCCGGTTCTCGGCTTTGACGCCATTATGCGGGTGGAGTTTTACGAGCTGCTGAAGGAAAGCGTTCAGAAACACCCGCGGATCATCATTGTATCCACCCATATTATCGAAGAAATCGCCAGGACCATTCAAAAGCTGATCATCATCGACAAGGGGAGCATCCGCTTCTTTGATACCCTGGAATCGATTCATCCGATGTCTTTACAGGATTTCTTCATCCAAACGGTAGGTCATAAAGGAGGTGCGGCAAAATGAGTCCTGTTTTTGCGATTGTGAAGCGTTTGCTTGCCAGCAATAAAATCAGTTTCATCCTGACGGCTCTCGTGGCGGTCTGCGCCACCTCTTCCGGAGACGTTGTTTTAAGCAACGGAAATTATACATGGCTCCTTGCGGTCCTGACCCCCTTCTTTTTTGTATGTTACGATTTTACAAAATTCATGCATTTGGGTGCCAGCAAAAAAGACTACTTCATCGGTTGCCTGGCCGGCTACGGATTCCTGGCCCTCTGCATCTCTGTTCTCAACACACTCATCCATCAGTTCCTGGACCCTATAGTCCCAGCCCGGACCGTCATCAATCTGATGGATGTATGCGGCTGGACGGAAAACGGAGTATTGGCTGCCGGATTCCAGCAGATGTGCTTTTTGCTGCTGGCAATGATTTTTCTCCATGTACTGTTATCCATGCAGGCCCATTGGTATGGATGGCTGACCGACATTCTGCTGACCGCTGTGATTTGCGTATTTACGCCCATTGCACCCTTACGTGGGATTTTGGCCGGTTTTTTCCGCCTCATCATGCTGAACGGCAGCGCGCCTCTCCACATTGGAATCTGTCTGGTGCTGAGCGCCGGTCTGGCCCTGGGCGGGATTGCGGTCTTAAAACATAAAACATTATAATTTCTCTGACTCAAAAGCGTATTCATCCCCCCACATACACCTGCACTTCATAAGTCCACTGAAGGATACCGGACACTACAATCAGCTGCACGGTAAAGTCCGGCTCCGCGCCGTATTTGGTCCGGGCGATGCCCGTCAGCTCCTCCAGCGTCCGGGTCCGGTTTTCCTCGGTGCAGCTGGCGCAGAGGTATTTTCCTTTTGGCAGCTTTTTAAGTCCGGCTGTATCCTCATAACGGGTGCAGACGGCAAACAGCCTCGCCCTTCCATTTTCCGTGTATATACCGGCCAAATCCTCAAAGGAAAATTTTTCTTTTAAGTCCAAAGGAAGCTTGTCGTAAAAATGACCGAGATAATTCCACAGGTTCTCAAGAGCCGGCTCTTTAAGCGTATCCGAAAGCAGAATCACCCGCTCCGGGTAATCTTTAAGACTCACTTGATTGAGCTTCTGCCGCCCTTTCAATTTCTTTTCATAGTCCGCTTTTGCCAGCTGGATTTTTGATTTGCTGTACTGAAGGGCCGCTATTTTTTCGTCCGCCTTCCTTTCGGCCTGCGCTAAAAATTCCACGATTTTTTCAAGGTCATCGTATTCCAGAACATTTTTGATTTCCTGAAGGGGCAAATCCATCAGCTGCAGGGCCCGGACCGTGTTTAACCGGACCAGGTCCTGCTGGGTGTAATAGCGGTAATTCGTCCATTCGTCCTTTTTGCTTGGCTTCACCAGGCCGATGCGGTCGTAGTGGCGCAGGGTTTCGCTGGTAGTGTGGACCGCTTTTGCGGCCTCCCCAATGGAAAGATAATCCGTCATGTTCCGTTTCTCCTGTTGACTTTTGTGTTGCACAAGGGTTTATGATTTATTTTAGCGCAGAATACTGATGAACGCAATTTATTATTAAGGAGGAAATTATGAAGCTGATTATTTCACTTGCATCCTGTCTTATGCTGGGCGCTGTCCTTGTAACCGGCTGTTCCGGCAGCGCCAAACCCTTCACTCAAACCGGGAGTCAAATCGAAACAAGACAGCCAGAGCAGGACGTAAGCGAGTTAAAAATCACCGCCGAAGGCGCCCCAGTCGAAGTCCGGCTGTCCGATACCGGACAGTACCGCTATGAATATGACAAGGACAAATACACCGTCACGACCGCCGAAAATGGTCCGGTCTTTGAAATAAAGGTGGCTGAAATCACATCAGGAGCAGATACAGGAGAATCAAGCAGTGTCGTCATCTTCATTCCCAATCAAAGCTATCGGCTTATCACCGGTATATCGGAAGGAAGTTCCCTCGTCCTGCCGGCGGTCAACGCGAATATGAATGTGACCGGCAGCGCAAGTTCCGTAGCAGTCAGCCTTCCTCCGGACTATGATAAGACCATAAACTATACGGGAAACGCAAGTTCCTGTTCGCTGTCCCTGAACGGCGTCACAGATTTCACGGTCACCGCAAAGATTTCTGCTTCCGCAGTTTCGGTTCCGGACAGTTGGCCCGCCTGCGACATGCTCAGCCCAAGTTACAGCCACTCCAGCGGAAACGGCACGGCAGCAATCCATATTGATGTTGCAAACAGTTCTTTTGCATTCGACTGAACTGTTCTTTTAAAAAACGGTCCTTATTCTGTTACGATATATCCTGTTGCGTTATACTCAATTTCTAAGGCTCCGCCAATCGTGTCAAAGGCTTTTAACTTTGATAAATCATTTTCTGCATTTGATGTTACAACAACATGGAGCCGGTATGGGTTTTCATAAACAGCAGAAGAAGAAACAAATGGTAAATCCCCATTGCTCATAGCTGCGCTGACTTTAGCCTGTAATTCGGTGATATATTCTAATGTGATAACTTCATTGGATGTTTCTGCTGCCGGAGAAGTCGGGGGATTAGGCTCTGCCTCATGGTAGGTGTTTTCATCAACAGGCGCGTCAATGTTTATATCGGGATTGTTAGTTCCCTCAATTCCTGCCACATCCTCTTTCACATAAAATTGATATATTCCATTTACCTTTACAATGCAAATAGCGTCATCTGACGGGAACTTTATAAAATGGTAAACAGTTTCTCCAATTATGCTTTCGTCTTGGCTGTCTCCGACAATCCCCATAACGCCGCCTAAATCATCATCGGTAATCTGATATGTGTTTTCATCGGTCAATCCTGCTGCATTTTCGTCTATAAGTCCGAAAGTCTTTCGTTGAGAAAAAGAAATCGGAAGATAGAGAACATCGCTTCCTTCCATAGTAAACCCGTAAGCATTTCAATAGCGGCGCATGAAGATAACGCGGTTTTCGAGGGTCAGCGTGTCCAAAAATTCTCCAATGATACGGGCTAATTCTCTGGCTTCAATTTCATTTTCAACAGTTTTCCGGTCTACGATACAGCCCTCGATTTCCTCTAAGGCAATCGTATAGTGCCCGCTCCGCTTAGCTGCTTCCTTTCTCCAATAGATTTTGAGCGAAATGTTCCGAACGATTTTCGCAATGTAGGACAACAGCGGGTTAGGCCGTACCGGTGGAATGGCGTTCCATGCTCCTAAGTAAGCGTCATTGACGCATTCCTCCGCGTCCTGCCTGCTGTTCACGATGTTATACGAGAGATTGTGGCAGATTTTTCCGTATTTAATGTCCAGCTCCCGTATGCCTTGCTGGTCACGATTAAAAAATAGGTCTATGATTTTTTCATCATCTATCATCTCACCGCCTCCTTTCCGGCTTCACCTATATACTACGGTTTTAGCGGCGAATACTACATCAAATCCAAAACTTTTTCAAAAAAATTATACCATGTTTCGCATGAGATTGCTCGCGCGGGCCTCCCCCGGTTTCGTCATGGCCGGCCGCTCCTGCCCGCAGGCAAAATAAAAAGCAGCCGTTTTCAGATTGAAAAAGCTGCTCTCGGTTGATAGATTCAGTTGCTTTTAAAAAAGTATAATAGCATTTCACTTTGTCAGCTTACGGGACATAAACTTGGGATTGACGTACAGGATATAAACAGCAGCAACTGCGATAATCATAACCGCACCCACAAAGCCCAGACCAAATTGTATCGCTAATAAGCCTGCTAAAAGTTGAACGCAGCAATAACCCAACTCAATATTTGCATTTTTCCGGCGCTGGTTTTTATCTGTTTCAAAGCGGTGGTTCGCTGCCATCCATATTGAACTAAGGGCCAACAGGATAAGCGAAAAGATAAGCGCCCCCATATAAAACTCTTGGTCCGGGTAATCAGCATCCGGATGACGAAGCTGGCAAAAGACCGATGTGCAGTTGAACAGAGCTGCTGCGTGCGCTATAATTGCAATTTTTGTTAAGTTAGCACGAAGAATAAGGTTAGGTTCTTTTTTATGCTGCTCGTTTTCAGAAGTCGAGGATTCCTTATTATTCATCTGCGGGTCAACCAATTCAGACAGGTTGAGTTCCAATACTTCTGCCAGCTGAATAAGATTACCTGCTGTCGGCTCAGACTGGCCTGTTTCCCATTTTGATACGGCCTGTCTGCTTACTCCAAGCTGTTCCGCTATATATTCCTGTGACAGTTTCAACTCCTTGCGTCTGCTTTTAATATTTTCGCCTAAAGCCATATCAAGTACCTTCCTGCATCTTTACTGTATCCGTATTATAGCATAAAGCCCGGTTGCAGGCTACCAACTATATGTCAACCAGCAGTTGCCTGGCGGCATCGTTCTCTTCGGGCGCAAAAAGGGGATTTCCCATAGCTGGAAAATCCCCTCTCGGCTGTCAGTTATCCTGTTTCAAGTACGGCCTGTGATTAAGCAGGATACCCTAAACCAGATTGGTATATCCCATCAGACTGGCGTCCACCGCCTTGGCGGCCTCCCGGCCTTCCCGGATGGCCCACACCACCAGGGACTGGCCCCGGCGCATATCGCCTGCGGTAAACACCCGCTCCGCGCTGGTGCGGTAGGAGCCGGGCTCTGTGGCCACGTTGGTCCTGGGATTTAATTCCACGCCGAAGGCCTCGGCCACATAGCTCTGGGCTCCCAGGAATCCGGCCGCAATCAGTACCAAATCCGCCGGAATCTCCCTGGCGCTCCCCTCCACGGGAACCATCTGGGTCCTTCCGGTGGCTGGGTCCGCCTTGGGCTCCAGGGAAACGATGACCGCTCCGACCAGATTTCCTTCCTTGTCCTTTAAGAAGGACTGGACCGTGGTCTGGTAAACTCTCGGGTCCTGGCCGAATACCGCTTCCGCCTCCTGCTGGCCGTAGTCCACCTTCAGGACTCTGGGCCACTCCGGCCAGGTATTGTTCTCCGTCCGGTGAACGGGGGGCTTAGGCATCATCTCCAGCTGGACCACAGAGGCGCAGCCCTGGCGGATGGCCGTTCCCACACAGTCATTTCCCGTATCGCCGCCGCCGATGACCAGGACGTTCTTTCCCTTGGCGCTGATGTAGTTTCCGTCCTCCAGCCCGGAATCCAGCAGGCTCTTGGTGGTGGCCTTCAGGTAATCTACCGCGAAATAGATGCCTTTGGCGTCCCTGCCCTCCACTCCGATATCTCTTGGGTTGGAAGCCCCGCAGGCCAGGATGACCCGGTCATACTCCTTCAGGATTTTGGAGGCCTTGACTCCGGCGCCTACGTCCGCCCCGGTGACGAATTTCACGCCCCCCTCCTCCATGATTTTTATCTTCCGCTCAATGACCCATTTTTCCAGCTTCATATTGGGGATTCCGTACATCAGAAGCCCGCCAGGCCGGTCGCTCCGCTCGAACACGGTGACCGAATGGCCCCGCTTATTTAACTGGTCCGCCGCCGCCAGTCCTGCAGGGCCGGAGCCGATGACCGCTACCTTCTTCCCGGTGCGGATGGCCGGGGGCTTCGCCTGGGCTAAGCCTTTGTCATAAGCCCGCTCGATGATGGCCCGCTCATTTTCCTTGATGGAAACCGGGTCCCCGTGGAGACCGCAGGTGCAGGCCGCCTCGCAGGGAGCCGGGCAGACCCGGGAGGTAAACTCCGGGAAGCTGTTGGTCCGCTTCAGCCGGTTGTAGGCCTGAGACCAGTTTCCGGTATAAATCAAATCGTTCCACTCGGGAATCAGGTTGTTTAAGGGACAGCCGCTGACCATACCGTTCATCATCATTCCCGACTGACAGAAGGGAACGCCGCAGTCCATGCATCTGGCTCCCTGTTTCCGCTGCTCCTCCTCGCTTAAGGGGATGTGAAACTCCCTGTAGTTCTTAATCCGGTCCAGAGGAGGAGTTTCTCTGCTGGTTTTCCGGTCGTAATCCATAAATCCAGTAATTTTTCCCATGACTCTCCGCCTCCTTTAACCTTTAATATTGGCGTAAAACGCCTCAATCTGAGCCTGCTCGCTGTTCAGCCCCTTCTCCTCCATCTGCACGATAGCGTTCATCATGCGGCGGTAGTCGTGGGGAACAATCTTTTTAAACTTAGGCAGGTACTCGCTGAAATGTTCCAGAATCCGCTTGCCCTTCTCGGAGTTGGTGTAGGACACATGCTCCCGAATCAGGTCCTTCAGGCCCAAAACGTCGTATTTTCCCGTAACCTCCTCAAAGGAAACCAGCTCCTTGTTCAGCCGCTTGTAAAGGTCCCGGTTCTCGTCCAGCACATAAGCGATGCCGCCGCTCATGCCGGCCGCGAAATTCTTTCCCGTAGGTCCCAGCACCACCACACAGCCGCCGGTCATATACTCGCAGCCGTGGTCTCCTACTCCCTCTACCACCGCGGTGGCTCCGGAGTTGCGCACACAGAACCGCTCGCCGGCGATGCCGCTTATAAAGGCTTTTCCGCTGGTGGCTCCGTAGAGGGCCACATTTCCGATGATGATATTCTCCTCCGCCTTAAAGGGAACTCCCGTAGGCGGATAGACAATCAGCTTGCCGCCGGAAAGACCTTTTCCAAAGTAGTCGTTGGAATCGCCTATCAGCTCCAGGGTCAGGCCCTTGGGAATAAACGCGCCGAAGCTCTGACCGCCGCTGCCGCTGCAGCAGATGGTGTAGGTGTCCTCCGGCAGTCCCTCCGGGTATTTCCTGGTAATCTCAGAGCCGAAGATGGTTCCCAGGGTACGGTTTACATTGGAAACATCCATCTGGATGCTCCGCTTCTGGCCGCTTCCCAAAGCGGACTTCATTTTCTTTAAAATCACCTGCTCGTCCGCCGTATTTTCCAAATGGAAATCATATACCTGCTTGTGAGTGTATCCGGCCACCTGAATCCCGCTGTAGGGATTGTCCAGAATCTGGCTCAAATCCACCTCCTCGGCACGCTTGAAAGGAAGGTGCTCTTTCTTTTTCAGAAGGTCCGTCCGTCCCACCAGCTCGTCCACGGTGGCGATGCCTAGACGGGCCATAATCTCCCTCAGTTCCTGGGCGATGAAGTACATGAAGTTCACCACATACTCCGGTTTGCCCGCGAAGCGCTTACGCAGCTCCGGGTTCTGGGTGGCGATGCCCATGGGGCAGGTATCCAGGTTGCAGACCCTCATCATCACGCAGCCTAATGTTACCAGGGGAGCGGTGGCAAAGCCGAACTCCTCGGCTCCCAGCATACAGGCGATGGCTACGTCCCGTCCGGTCATCAGCTTTCCGTCGGTTTCCAGAATCACCTTATCCCGCAGCCCATTCATAATCAGGGCCTGGTGGGCCTCCGCCACGCCCAGCTCCCAGGGAAGTCCCGCGTTGTAAATGGAGTTTCTGGGAGCGGCTCCCGTTCCTCCATCGTATCCGGAAATCAGGATAACCTGGGCTCCCGCCTTGGCAACGCCGGCGGCTACGGTTCCCACGCCGGCCTCCGCCACCAGCTTCACGGAGATTCTGGCTCTGGTGTTGGCGTTTTTCAGGTCGTAAATCAGCTGAGCCAAATCCTCGATGGAGTAGATATCATGGTGAGGCGGCGGGGAAATCAGGCTCACGCCGGTGGTGGAATGTCTGGTCTTGGCTACCCAGGGATAAACCTTGTTGCCAGGCAGCTGGCCGCCCTCGCCGGGCTTCGCGCCCTGAGCCATCTTAATTTGAATCTCCTGAGCGCTGACCAGATAGCGGCTGGTAACGCCGAAGCGTCCGGAGGCCACCTGCTTGATGGCGGAACACCGGTTCATACCGTCCGGTCCCGGAGTCAGCCGGTCGATGCTCTCGCCGCCTTCACCGGTATTGGATTTTCCGTGAATCCGGTTCATGGCGATGGCCAGAGTCTCATGGGCCTCCTGGGAAATGGAGCCGTAGGACATGGCTCCGGTCTTAAACCTGCGCACGATGGATTCCACGCTCTCCACCTGTTCGATGGGGATGCCCCCGTCCTCGGGGAACTGAATCTCCATCAGGGAGCGGAGATGACATGCCCGGTTCTCCTTGTCCACCTCACTGGAATATTCCTTAAAGAGCTCGTAGCTTCCCCGTTTGGTGGACTCCTGGAGCAGATGGATGGTCAGGGGATTGTACAGATGGTCCTCCTGGCCCGCTCTGGACTTGTGGCTTCCCACGCTGTCCAGGGTCAAATCCACGTCCAGTCCCAGGGGGTCAAAGGCCGCGGAGTGGAGGGCGTCCACATCTTTGGCGATGTCCTCCAGGGTAACTCCGCCTACCCGGCTGACAGTGTCGGTAAAGTATTTGTCCACCACTTCCTTGGAGATTCCGATGGCCTCGAAAATCTGGGCGCCCTGGTAGGACTGGATGGTGGAAATACCCATCTTGGAGGCAATTTTTACAATTCCGTGAAGCACCGCGCTGTCGTAGTCGTGGACCGCCGCGTAGTAGTCCTTGTCCAGCATCCCGCTGTCAATCAGCGCCCGGATGGACTCGTGGGCCAGGTAGGGGTTCACCGCGCAGGCGCCGTATCCCAAAAGGGTGGCGAAATGGTGTACCTCTCTGGGCTCTCCGCTCTCCAGAATCAATGCCACGCTGGTACGCTTCTTGGTCCGGACCAGATACTGCTGCAGGGCGGATACCGCCAGCAGGGAAGGAATGGGTACATGGTTTTCGTCAATATCCCGGTCAGACAGGATGATGATGTTGGCTCCGTCCTTGTGCGCCCGGTCCACCTCCAAAAACAGCCGGTCGATGGCCTTTTCCAGGGAGGTATTCTTGTAGTAGGTGATGGGGATGACCTCCACCTTGAAGCCGGGCTTCTTCATATTTTTGATTTTTAACAGATCCGTCTCCGTCAGGATGGGATTCTCCACCCGCAGAATCTTGCAGTTCTCCGCGTTTTCCTCCAGGATATTGCCCTCCTCTCCCACATAGACGGTGGTGGAGGTGACAATCTCCTCCCGGATGGCGTCAATGGGCGGATTGGTTACCTGAGCAAAGAGCTGTTTAAAGTAGTTGAACAGGGGCTGATGCTTCCCTGAAAGCACGGCCAGGGGACTGTCCACGCCCATGGCGCTCACCGCTTCGGCTCCCGTCTTCGCCATGGGAAGAATCATGGTCCGGTACTGCTCGTAGGTGTATCCGTAGGTCTTCTGGAGTCTCAGGCGCTGTCCCTCCTCCATGGCGGGGGTGCCGATGTTGGGCACCGGCAGGTCCTTTAACTCGATGAGGTTGGAATCCAGCCACTCGCCGTAGGGCCGGCGGCTGGCGTAATAATGTTTCAGCTCCTCGTCCTCAATGAGCCTGCCTTTTTTGGTGTCCACCAGAAGCATCTTTCCGGGACGGAGCCGGTCCTTCTTCACCACCTTGGTCTGGTCCACCCGGATGGCTCCCACCTCGGAGGCCAGAATCATGTAGCCGTCCTCGGTAATATAGTACCGGGAGGGGCGCAGGCCATTGCGGTCCAAAACTGCTCCCACCATGTCGCCGTCGGTAAAGAGGATGGAGGCGGGGCCGTCCCAGGGCTCCATCATAGTGGCGTAGTATCGGTAGAAATCCTTAATCTCCCCATCCATGTACTTGTCGTGCTCCCAGGGGGCCGGGATGGTGACCATCACCGCCAGGGGCAGGTCCATACCGCTCATGACCATAAACTCCAGGGCGTTGTCCAGCATGGCGGAGTCGGAGCCCTCCTCGTTGATAATGGGAAGAACCTTGTGCATCTCATACTTGAAGTAGTCGGACTCCATATTCTCTTCCCGGGCGATCATCTTGTCCACATTTCCCCGGATGGTATTAATCTCTCCGTTGTGGACGATGAAACGGTAGGGGTGAGCCCGCATCCAGCTGGGATTCGTGTTGGTGCTGAAACGTGAATGGACAATGGCAATGGCGGACTGGTAATCCTTATCCTGCAAATCCGGGAAGAACCGGCGCAGCTGGCCCACCAGGAACATACCCTTGTACACGATGGTACGGCTGCTTAAAGACACTACATAGGTATCTTCGTTGCTCTGCTCGAATACCCGGCGAATTACGTAAAGGCGGCGGTCAAAGTCCAGCCCCTTCTCCACATTCTCCGGCTTCTCCACAAAACCCTGGGCGATATAGGGCATCACATCCAGGGCCTTCTTCCCCAGGTTTTCCGGAGCGGTGGGGACCACGCGCCAGCCGAGGAAATTCAGTCCCTCCTTCTTCACAATAATCTCGAACATCTTCATGGCCTGATTTCTGGCCAGCTCGTCCTGTGGGAAGAAGAACATTCCTATGCCGTACTCCCGCTCGCCTCCCAGGCTGATTCCCGCGGCTTTGGCGGCCTTTCGGAAGAAGCGGTGGGAAATCTGAAGCATGATTCCTACGCCGTCTCCGGTTTTCCCTTCTGCGTCCTTTCCGGCCCGGTGCTCCAGGTTCTCCACGATGTGGAGGGCCTGGTCCACTGTTTCATGGGTCTTGAGTCCCTTAATATTGGCTACCGCTCCGATTCCACAGTTATCGTGTTCGAATCTGGGGTCATACAATCCCGGATATTTTTCCTTCCTGTCCATTCATCTGCTTCCTTTCCTGTTTGATTTCTGATGCGGACTTCTCCGGTCTCTGCCAGTTGAAAGTCCGCTTCAGATTTTTTATGATGATACTACATCCCTTCCGGTTTGTAAAGCTTTTTTTATTTTAAATTGTCAGATTATTAGATAATTTATGATTTGTAAAAAATAATACAGACTTTTCAGCCGGTATGAGTCTAAATATACAAAATATCGGATCAAAAACATCTTGTTAGGTACTTTGTACTGATCGCACTTAATATCTAAGGAGCAGGCGCAAAGTGCTCATATCAAACAAAAAGGCAGCGATCCTCATTTTGGCCTCGCTGCCTTTCTTTCTTATACCTCTTGTAATTTAAACGTAATCCATCCTCAATCTCAGAAGGCTTCGGATCTCTTACATCTCGCCCAGTCCGCCTTCAATAGCCTCGGTCAGGGTCTTCATCGCCGCTTCTTCGTCCTCGCCATCGCAGATCAGATTGATCTCGGTACCGCACTTGATTCCTGCTGCCATTACGTTCAGAACGCTCTTGGCAATGATGCGCTTTTCTCCGCACTCGATAATTACATCGCACTTAAACTTCATAGCAGTCTGAGAAAGAACCCCAGCCGGTCTTAAATGTAATCCAGAAGGATTTACAACGGTTAATGTTTTACTGATCATGTCGCTTCTCCTTATTTCAGAAAAATTCGTAACTGTTCAAAAAAGCCCTCTTCCCTGGCCCTCTAAACCGTTATCTCAATTTTAGTACAGATAGCAGGGGATGTCAAGTTAATCGGCCGATTCAGAAACAAGATTTTTCTGTTGTTTCATGCGCTCTCTTTTGGAAAATACACAGCCGCAGTAATCCTGGCGATACAGATCATATTTGGCAGACAGCTCTGTAGAGCGCTTATATCCGTTTCGTTTTTTAAAATCAGACAACAGATACTCCACCCCATTTTCTTTTCCAATCCGCGTACCGATTTCATTCAATTTTTCCGCGTTTTTCAAAGGGGAAATGGATAATGTGGTGGTAAAATAGTCGCAGCGATATTCCTTGGCCGCCAAAGCCGCTTCTTGCAACCTCAGCCGGAAGCAGATCCAGCACCGCTCTCCGCCCTCCCGATCCATCTCATGTCCTTTTACCGCCTCATAAAACCGCGCAGGCAGATAGGTCCCCCGGACAAATTGTACTGGTCCCTTCAGATCCCCCTTTTCCCTCATATCCTCAATCAGACGTTTCTGCTCACCCGCCCTCTGTTCGTACTCCTCCGGCGGATCGATATTGGGATTAAAATAAAACAACACAATATCAAAATACCCGGACAGATATTCCAGCACATAGCTGCTGCAGGGGCCGCAGCAACTGTGAAGAAGCAGGCGGGGTCGTCTCCCGCCTGCTTCCAAATTCTCCAGAATCCGGTCCAGTTCTTTTTGGTAATTTCGTTTCTGCATAACTTTCAGATTCCTTCTGTCCCTGGATTTCAGCCGCAAAACACAGATTCTACAGGAAATCCCGAATCCGTTTGCTTCTCACCGGATTGCGCAGTTTTCTCAAAGCCTTGGCCTCAATCTGACGGATACGCTCTCTGGTAACGTTAAATTCCTTGCCTACCTCCTCCAGAGTCCTGGGATGCCCGTCCTCCAGACCAAAGCGCAGTACAATCACCTGCCGCTCCCGCTCTTTCAAATCCCCGAGAAGAGCATCGATATGCTCTCTCAGCATAACAGACTCCACATTGCCCTCGGGAGTTACTACATTGCTGTCGGCTACAAAATCTCCCAGATTGGAGTCGTCCTCCTCTCCGATCGGCGTTTCCAGCGAAGCCGGCTCTCTGGCAATCTGCATAATCTCCATCACCTTATCTTCGCTCATCTCCAGCGCCTCCGCCAGCTCCGTAACCGAAGGCTCATATCCCAGCTCCAACGTCAGCTTTCTCTGCATCTTGGACATCTTGTTGATAGTTTCTACCATATGCACCGGAACCCGAATGGTGCGGGCCTGATCTGCCAGGGCTCTTGTAACCGACTGACGAATCCACCAGGTTGCATATGTACTTAGCTTATAGCCTTTTGTATAATCGAACTTCTCCACTCCCTTAATCAGTCCAAGATTTCCTTCCTGGACCAGATCCAGGAAACTCATCCCGCGTCCGGTATAGCGCTTGGCAATGCTGACCACCAGACGAAGGTTAGCCTCAATCAATCGCTCCTTGGCCGCCTCGTCGCCCTCAGCCTTACGCTGCGCAAGCTTCAGTTCCTCATCTGCCGTCAAAAGGGGAACCGTACCAATTTCCTTCAGATACATCCGGACCGGGTCCTCGGTGCCGATACCCTCCAGAAGATCCACCGCATCCAGATCGATCTCCTCGTCCTCCGCATCCTTCATAAAGCTGTCATCGTCCAAATCCAGGTCAATATCATCCAGGAGCGTGGATCCTTCTTTTAACATCGCTTCGTCCAGTACGGGAACCACATCAATATTGCGGTTCTCCAGGTAACTGTAAATGTGATCCATCTGCTCCGGCGACAGACTGTCTCCGGCAAAAAAGTCGTTGATCTCACCGGCATCCAGAGTATTGTGCTTGGTCTTTGCCAGCTCGACCAACTTTTCCAGCTTTTTCAAAAAATCGTTTTTCTCCACTGATGAACGTCCTTTCGCTTGAAAGTAAGTAAAACTGCCGGACTTATGCCCGGTACTTCAAATTATCATTATATACCATTAATTTCAATTTTTCAACATTTTTTTACGCATAATCCTGATCCGGCCCTTCAAATTTTCGATCTTTACCTCGGTCCTGGAACCTCCGAATTCCCCGTCCAGCACCCAGTCTACCGGTTCTTGAGAGGTCATGCAAATCCGGGAGGCCTTAAACTTGTGAACATACTCGTTTGGCTCCTCTTTCAGGAACATATAATTGATAATGTTCGTCAAATCCACCGGGGTACGGGGCATACGGATCAGCAGAACCTCGAACTCTCCATCGTTTAGGGCCACAGACTGGTTGACCAGCCCTTTAAAACCGCCGACACTGACGCTGTTTGTGACCATTCCGAACACGAAATCGTCTTCAATGCACTTTTCATCCCAAACCACCTTCATATGGCGGGGTTTTAAGCCTGCAAGACTCTTTACCCCCTCCAGCATATAGGCGTTGCGCCCCAGCCAGTTCTTTTTATCCTGAGGAGTCAGATAAGATACCTCTGTAAACGCTCCAAATCCCGCAATATACGCAAAATACCGGTTTTCGCAGAAACGTCCAATGTCCACCGCGAAGGGATATCCTCCGATAATGTCTCTGGCCGCTTTATACATATCTCTTGGAATCTTCAAACTGGAAGCGAAATCATTGGTAGAGCCGGAGGGGATATAGCCCAGCAGCGGGGATTGTTCCAAGCTGAGCATTCCGGATATGGCTTCGTTTAGCGTGCCGTCTCCGCCGCTGCACACGATCAAATCCATATGAGCACCGTGGCTTTTCACCCATTCCCGGCAGTCCCCCTGCCGCTGAGTCACATGGACGTGAATATCATATCCGGCTTTTGTAAAAATGTCCAGAATCCCCATCAGCTTTCCCCGGATCTGCTCCCGGCCTGAACAGGGATTAAACACAAACATCATTTCCTTCATTGATCATCCCTCTTTTCCAGTATATCCCCTTTTTGCAGGCTTATCCATCCTCAAATCAAAGCAGAGTAGGCAACAAAAGCTCCAGGCAGGGCGTAGGATGTGCGAATCTGCTGTTTCTCTACAAAAAAGCAGCCCTCTGCCAGTTCCTCGCTCTTTTCTCCATCCGGTTTCAGCCGGATAAGAAATCCCTTCATATGCCATTCCACATGAGAAAAAATATGCTTTGCTTCCGGCAGCGGCTCCACAGCTTCCACCTGGCTTTCCGGAATACGATAGGCCTCCAGCGCCCGGTCCGCCTCCTGCCATCCGGAGAGATTGGGAAGCTCATACAGAGAAGCCAAAAGCCCCTGATCCGGTCTTCTGCGAATAGCCACCTGATCTCCTCTGCGGATCAGAAAAACGGTCAGTTCCTCCCTCCTGCGACTCTTCAAAGGCGAGCGCACCGGAATTTCTTTTAACAGTCCCCGTCTCCGGGCAAGGCACAAAGACTCCAGAGGACATTCCCCGCATTTGGGTTCGCCGGAAGGCAGGCAAACGATCGCGCCAATTTCAATCAATGCCTGATTAAAATCCCCCGGATTCCGAGCCGGTATCACCCCCCTCAGAAGCCGCTCCATCCAGGTCTTCACCGTTCCCTTGCGAATATCCTGACGGCTGGCCAGCAGTCTGGAAAGCACACGGAGCACGTTGCCGTCCACCGCAGGGGCCGGGATTCCAAAGGCAATCGAGGCGATCGCCCCGGCCGTATAGCTTCCGATTCCCGGAAGCTTCATCAACTTTTCCGCACTGGCCGGGAGGCAGCCGCCATATTCTTCCATGATCTGCAGTGCAGCTTTTTTCAGATTTCTTGCTCTGGAGTAATAGCCCAGCCCCTCCCACAGCTTCATCAGGCGTTCTTCATCCACCTCTGCCAAGTCCTTCACCTTTGGCAGAGCTTCCATAAAACGGGCAAAATAAGGTTTTACCGCTTCCACCCTGGTCTGCTGGAGCATAATCTCCGATATCCAGACCCGGTAAGGAGTCGGGCTGTTCCGCCAGGGCAGGTCTCTGGCGTTTTTTTCATACCAGAAAAGCAAAGGACGGACAGCGGCGCTGATCCGTTCTTCATCAGAAAGAGACGTCTCCTCCAGAGTCTGCAGCTGATCATAGAAATGTCCTGTCATAAAGCATACCCATAAATACCGCGAACCGATACCTCTCCGGAAATCACCCGGCGAAGACGTCCGTCCGCCATTTTTACCACCAGGCTTCCCTGGCTGTCAATCCCCATAGCCTCCCCCTGATAAGGAGAAGCTCCGTCCAAAACACGAACCTGGCGTCCCAGATTGACCGAACAGCGGTTGTATTCCTCCATCAATCCAGAAAGATCCTCCGTCTCCAGAAAACGTGCGTAGTATTTTTCGAAAGCTTCCATGACCCGGGCGATCAGCGGTTCTCTCTTTAAAGGGCGGCCCAGAACCATACGCAGAGAAGCGGCTGTCTCTGTCAGTTCGGAAGGGAACTCAGTCATATTCACGTTAATTCCAATGCCCGGAATCACATATCGGATAGCTCCCGCCTCCGTACTCATCTCCGTCAGGATTCCGCAGATCTTGCGTCCCTCCAGCACCACATCATTGGGCCATTTGATCTGAGGATTCAGCCCTGTTTCCCCACGAATCCCTTCCACCACCGCCAAAGCTGCCACCAGCGTCAGCATAGAAGCGGACTGAGGGGAAATCTCCGGCCGCAGCAGCAGGCTCATCCAGATTCCGCTGCCCGGAGGAGAAATCCACTTTCTTCCCATTCTCCCTTTGCCTGCCATCTGGCTGTCCGCGATCACCAGTGTTCCATGAGGAGCGTCTTCTTTTGCCAGACGGATAAGCTCCAGATTGGTAGAATCAACGGCATCAAAACAGCAGAGATTTCGGGCGGCCCACTCTGTTTTCAGCTCATGTTCCAGTTTCTCTTTATCTAATTTCATCACTTTCATTTCTTCCATGAAGCTTTACCCCCAGATGCTGGCCGCGCTGAGAATTCCTACTGCCGCCAGAACGGCGCAGATTCCAAGATGAAAGATACCCGCCGCCTTCTTTTTGTTTGTTCTGGTATGAACCTTCAGCTCGAATATACCGCTGACGCCGCTTAATATGGCCGCCAGGAAAAAAACCAGAGGAAACAGCCCGCTGTTCTCTGCCGGATTGACAAATGCGAGCATCCCCATTATCACTATAATGATTCCTGTCACAAGATGGAGAACGTCCAGAAATACTCCCATGTGACGCTCTCCCCTTCTGGATTGTCCGCGCATTACTGATTTCCTTCCGTTAATGTGGCATACATGACCGCTTTAATCGTATGCATGCGGTTTTCCGCCTCATCAAATACAACCGATCTGGAAGATTCGAACACCTCGTCGGTCACTTCCATATCCCGGATTCCAAACCGCTCTCCCATCTCTTTTCCAATCTTTGTCTTCAGATCATGGAAGGAAGGCAGACAGTGGAGGAATATGGCCTGAGGCCCGGCTGCCTCCATAACATCCATCGTTACCTTGTAAGGAGTCAGATCACGAATCCGTTCCTCCCATACCTCATCAGGCTCGCCCATGGACACCCATACATCGGTATCAATGACATCAGCTCCTTTTACCGCTTCAGCCACATCCTCTGTCAGCGTGACGGAGCCTCCGCTTTCCGCCGCAAACACACGGCATTCCTCTACCAGTTCAGGATCCGGGAAATACTTTTCAGGAGCGCAGGCTACAAAATGCATCCCCATCTTCGCGCAGGCAATCATCAAAGAATTTCCCATATTGTACCGGGCGTCTCCCATATATACCAGCTTCAGGCCCTTCAAACGTCCCAAATGCTCCCGAATCGTCAGCAGATCCGCCAGCATCTGCGTAGGATGATCCTCATTGGTCAGGCCATTCCAGACCGGAACTCCCGCGTACTTTGCCAGCTCCTCCACAATTTCCTGGCCAAATCCTCTGTATTCGATTCCTTCATACATGCGCCCAAGCACCCTGGCCGTATCAGCGATGCTTTCCTTTTTGCCGATCTGGGAACTGACGGGATCCAGATAGGTGCTGCCCATTCCAAGGTCATGAGCCGCCACTTCAAAGGCGCACCGGGTTCTGGTGCTGTTTTTTTCAAAAATCAGCGCCACGTTTTTCCCTCTCAGGCAGTCTACCGGAACACCATTCTTCTTTTTCTCCTTGAAATCCGCAGCCAAATCCAGCAGCCAGACAATCTCCTCCTGAGTAAAATCTTTCAACGTCAAAAAATGTCTTCCCTTTAAATTCATCCCGTTTGTCCTCCTCATTTTGCTGTATCTCATGGATATGCCATTGCATTGGCAGATACCCCATTTTAATCCTTTCCGGTTTCCATGTCAAATATGAAATCCATTTTCTTTCCCGGCTTCTGCCTCCCAATCTGTCATTTTTCCCTTATGCCGGTCAGCCTGCAGCCATCCCGGTAGCCAATAGCAATATTTTTTCTGGCCCTGGAGGCGTCAAACTCCAAAATTTTTCCCAGATCCTCTTTTGGACAAATATGATACAGACGCACATCCTCCGGCACTTTCAGACGTTTTTCCGTATCCACTCCAAACCCATAAATCCGAATAACGATAATATCTTTATATCCTTCCCCAATCAATATATCCACCGGAACATTGTTGCAGTAAGCTCCGTCCAGATAGTATTTTCCCCCAAGCTTTTCCTGGCGGAAGCCTATAAGATAGGAGCTGGCCATAAGCATATCCGCCAGCTCTCCCTCAGGGATCTGCGAAACCTCCACAGCTACCGGCTTTCGGTCCGTCAGAGAACAGGCGGTCATAAAAAGCTGACAGCCGGAAGCCCGGATCTTCGCCTCATCGATATTCTCCTCAATCAGCCGTTTCAGAGGTTCTACATCCAATCCTCCGGACTTCAGAATACGCTTACCCTCTCTTAACAGTCCCGGAAGATGTTTAAGGTGAAATGGATAAAGCCGCTCCATCACCTGATCCTCCACATTCATGATCTGGGAATACCGGATATTCTCCCATATGTTTCTGGCCTTTTCTATATCATCCATGCAGATCAGCGCCCCGTTTAAAGCGCCGACGGAAGCTCCCGCAATCCCCTTAATACGGATTCCTGCCTGCCTCAGGGCCATCCAGGCGCCGATCTGGTAAGCTCCTCTTGCGCCGCCTCCCTCCAGCACAAGGCCATACTGCCGGTTTGGATCCAGGATTTTCGTTTTCTCCCCCATCCCGCTTCGCCTCTTCTATCCTCTTCTCCTCTGTCGGGCAGCCTCGAACATCAGCACAGAAGCAGCCACAGCCGCATTCAGCGACTCCACCCGGCCCGCCATGGGGATACGGATGCGGCAGTGCGCTGTTTTTGCCGTCTCCTCCGTCAGACCATTGGCCTCATTTCCAATGAGAAAGGCAACTCTTCCTCTGTAATCCTCTTCATCATAGGGAACGCTTCCCTGCAAATGAGCTGCAAACAGGCGGATTTTCTCCTCCTTAATCTTTGCCAGGGCTCCGGCAAAATCCTGAGCGTAAACAAACGGCACTCTGAGGCAGGAACCCATCGTAGAACGGATCACTTTGGGGTTATAGATATCCGCCGTATCCGGGCTCATGATCAGCCCTGTAATGCCGGCCCCCTCTCCCGCCCGCAAAATAGTTCCCAGATTGCCCGGATCCTGAATGGTTTCCAAAATCATCAGGCATGTTTTAGGGCCTGAAGGATCTTCCTTTAAAAGAGATTCTAACGTACAGGTTCTCTGACGGACCAGGGCCAGTACACCCTGAGGCGTTCTGGTCCCGGCCATATGCGCCATGACGCCGTCGGATACCATCTCCCAGGAGAATTCCCTTAACCAGCGGCGGTTTTCCTCCTCTTTCGCAAAACTTTCCGTCACATAGACCTGCCGCGTTTGCGCCGGGTCCAGTTCCCGGCACATCCGGAGTCCCTCGGCGATAAACAGGCCTTCCTCCCTGCGTACTCTGGCCTTGTCCCTTAAATTCACCACATACTTGACCTGTTTATTGGCGGTGCTGGCAATCATCGAGCCTCCTCCTTCTCCAATTCTTCCAAATCCTCCATCCAGAGACGGTTTACCGCATCGCTGGGCATTCTCAAATCTCCTCTGGGGGAGAGAGCAGCTGAGCCCACCTTGGGACCGTCCGGAAGGCAGGAACGCTTAAACTGTTGGGAAAAGAAGCGCCGGTAAAAGGTTTTCAGCCAATGAAGAATGGTTTTTCCATCATACTGCTCCTCAAAAGCCTGCAGGGCCATCCGGTAAATTTTGGAGGGCGCGTAGCCAAAACGCAGTATATGATAAAGGAAGAAATCATGAAGTTCATAGGGGCCCACCAAATCTTCCGTCTTCTGGGCAATCTCCCCGTCTTTAGGCGGCAGAAGCTCCGGACTTACAGGGGTATCCAGCACATCATAAAGCACTCCGGACAAGGCCCCGTCGCCGCAGGTATCCGCATAATAGCGGACCAGATGGCGCACCAGGGTCTTAGGGACGGAAGCGTTGACTCCATACATGGACATATGATCCCCATTGTAAGTGGCCCAGCCCAAAGCAAGCTCCGACATATCTCCTGTTCCAACCACCAGGCCGCCCACCTGATTGGCAATATCCATCAGAACCTGAGTCCGCTCTCTGGCCTGCCCGTTTTCATAGGTCACATCATGAACCTCCGGGTCCTGCCCGATATCCTCAAAGTGGCAGGAAACAGAACGGCGGATATTCACCTCCCGCAGGGAAGCGCCCACCTGCCTTGCCATGGCACAGGCGTTGGTATAGGTGCGGTCCGTAGTTCCGAAACAGGGCATCGTCACGCAGCAGATCCTCTCTCTGGGAATTTCCAGCATATCAAAAGCCCTGACGGTTACCAGAAGAGCCAGGGTTGAATCCAATCCTCCCGAAAGGCCCAGCACCGCGTTCCGGCAGCCCGTATGTTCCAGACGTTTCTTCAGGCCCATTGCCTGGATGGAAAGAATTTCCTCGCAGCGGCGGCTTCTCTGCGCCGGATCCTTCGGCACAAAGGGAGCCGGATCAATCAAACGGCGCATCCTCCCCTGAACCGCTCTTCCCTCCTCAGAGAAGGAGAAGAGAATACGAATATATCCTCCCTCCGTGGGCAGTTCCCCTCCTTCAGGATAAGTGTTCATCCTGCGCCGTTCGCAGTCCAGCCGCTGCAGGTCGATATCTCCGTAAATCGTCTCATTAGCAAAGCGCCTGGATTCTGCCAGACAGGTTCCGTTTTCACTGATAATGTTTTGACCTCCAAACACCAGATCCTGGGTAGATTCCCCATCTCCGGCATTAGCGTAAACATAGCCGCAGACCAGACGGGCGGACTGTCCGCAGATCAATTCCCTGCGATAAATGTCTTTTCCCGTAGTTTCATCGCTGGCAGAGCAATTGACAATTACCGTAGCCCCCGCCATACAGTGGCGGATGCTGGGCGGACAGGGTACCCACACGTCCTCGCAGATTTCAGCCGCCACCTTCAGCTCCGGCACATTTTCACAGCAAAACAGCAGATTAGTGCCCATAGGGACCTGTTCTCCCTCCCATGCCTCCATCACCGGCTTCTCATTTCCGGGGCTGAAATGTCTGGCCTCATAGAACTCCGAATAATTGGGAAGGTTCTTCTTGGGAACCAGTCCCAGAAGCCGGCCGTCCTTTAAGGCAGCCGCCACGTTATAAAGCTTTCCGTCCCTGTCCCAGGGAAGACCTACAAACACCAGCATGTCCTTATCCCTGGTGGCATCGGCCACCTGTTTTAAAACCTCTCTCGCCTTTTCCAGAAGGGGGCGCTGCAAGAATAAATCCCCGCAGGTATAAGCCGTCAGGCAAAGCTCAGGAAATACCATCAGCTTCGCGCCCTGCTTATATCCCTCCTCCATCAGCTCTATGACCCGTTCTCCGTTAAACTGAGGATCCGCCACCCGGATCTTAGGAGTGGCCGCCGCAGCCCGAATCAATCCGTCTTTCATATGCATACGTGAATAACCTCCGTTAGGTATAATGCTGTTCCCATTGTACCATTGTTCAAAAGAAAAACAAAGGTATTTTTTCTGAAACAGCGCAGCCTGCCTTCTTGACAGACCGGCATAGAAGCCGTTAGGATAAATGGGTGTAAACGGAATTTTCAGAAATGAGCGCCGGTCCCCGGCATCGCGGGAAAGGATACCGCGCGGAAAGGATAGAAAAAAATGAATGAATTTTCAAGAGAAGAAATGCTGATAGGCACAGACGGAATGGAAGTTCTGGCCCGGAGCCAGGTGGCCGTTTTCGGCCTTGGCGGAGTGGGCTCCCACGCTGCGGAAGCCCTGGCCCGGGGCGGCGTGGGAAAGCTTTTCCTTGCCGACCATGATACCGTCTCCCTGACCAATCTGAACCGTCAAATAATCGCCCTTCACAGCACTGTGGGCTGCGGCAAAGCCCAGGTGATGAAAGAGCGGATTCGTGATATCTGTCCGGAAACAGAGGTGACCCTCTGCGAAACTTTTGTGCTTCCGGAAAATCTTGCGGAGGTGATGAGCCAGGCAGGACCCGTGGATTTTATCCTGGACGCCATCGACACGGTTTCCTCCAAACTGGCTTTGGCAGCTTACGCCAAGGAGCATTCCATCCCCATCATTTCCGCCATGGGAACCGGAAATAAGCTGTACCCGGAATTGTTCCGGATTTCGGATATCAGCCAGACAAGGGTTTGCCCTCTATGCCGGGTTATGCGCCGGGAGCTGAAGTCCAGAAACCTGGACAGACTGACCGTCTGCTGGTCCCCCGAACAGCCCATCCGGCCTTCGGCGGCGGCCGAAGGCGATAAGACCAAAATGCGCGCCACCCCCGGAAGCCTTTCCTTTGTGCCCCCAGCAGCCGGACTTTTAATGGCTGGCTACGTAATTCGCAGGCTCTGCGGACTTGAAGCGGACATCTCCCGCTAAAAGGTTTGGGAAATGGTCACTCCATAGGCTTCCGGTAGAAGGAGCCTACAAACCGCTCCGTCTTCATTATGTTAATAATAACGCGGCTGTCCACCTGTCGCAGCAGGCGTATCACATCTGAGGTTTCATAGGAGGATACTACCGTATTCAGCAAATACATTTTTTTCTTACTGTATCCTCCTTCAGCCTCCACGCAGGAGATTCCGTGACGAAAATGGCTGACATAGGCATCTGCCATCTCCGGTCCCAGCTTAGTTGTAATCTGCACAGTAACCAGATCATACCGATGATGGAAGGCGGAAATAATCCGGGTGGAAATATACTGAACAATAATGGAATAGCCGGCGGCCATCCAGCCGAACAATGCTCCATAAAGACAGTACAAAAGAGCGTTGCCCATAAAAACCCAGGTCCAGATGGATTTTCCCGTTCGGTTTGTTACATAAAGCGATATAAAATCTGTTCCGCCAGTGGACGCATTTCCCTTGAGGGCAATGACAACGGAGGCCCCCAGCAGAACTCCTCCGAAAATTACATTTAAGATCTGGTCCCCAAACAGAGGGCTAAAGTGACAGACCTGAAGAAAAAAACTGCTCAGGGCCACCTGAGCCAGCGAAAAAGCTGTAAACCTCAGGCTGATTCCCCGGGCGCAGAACAAAGCTACAGGAACATTCAGAATCAGCATCACAGCCTGCATGGAAACAGGAACTCCCAGCCGATTTCCTAAAGCCTCCATCAACATAGCAATTCCTGTAAATCCGCCAGAAATAATCCCCGCAGGCCTGATCAGGGCCTGCAGGGCAAAGCATTGAACCAAGGCCGATAAAAGAACTGCGCCCGATGTAAGCAGGAACCGAAACCGGTAATCCTCCCCAAGACCTCTCAGTCTGTCTCCAAACGTCGTCCCCATCTTCATACTGACGCCTCCCTTTCCCCGTTTATCTGTCGGATTCCTCGTCCTGCCGCTTCAGCAGATCTTCCAGCGTATAATGGTCCACTACGCCGCCGATGGCCTTATCCAGTTCTTCCCAAAGTTTCAGAGCGGCACAGTCATCTTTTCTGCTGCACTGGTTTTCCGGCGTTCTCAGGCAGTCCACCGGAGCCAGACTCCCTTCCGCCGCCCGCAAAATCTCCCCCACCGTATAAGCGTAAGGTTCCTTTGACAGATAATAACCGCCCTGATTGCCTCTCAGACTGCGCACCAGACCTTCTCTTGCTAGTATGGATATAATCTGCTCCAAATATTTACTGGAAATTTCCTGACGGCTGGCAATATCCTTAATTTTAACCGGTCCATTCTGACTGTGAACCGCCAGGTCCATCATAGTCCGCAGGGCATAGCGCCCTTTTGTGGAAACCAACATCTTTTTTCACATCCTTATCTGAATTTTTATCTCACGTTTTCCTAACACTCTTAATGTCGGATTGCCCTGTACTGTAAATCGCAATCCGCATTATTATCATACTATTTCTATAGGAAATATGTCAATAATAAGTAACGGTTCAGAACCGCAGGAAAACAGGTGGCCTGAGCAGATACCATAATCATACAGCAAAGGAAGCTGCCTTTCCCCCACAGAAAGCAGCTTCCAGTCACGATCAAAACCGTTACACTATTTGTTTATCTGGCATCCCCATACCAAACAAAATTCTCCGGTTTCTTTTGGAAACCGTGTTAATTAGTGTACCACCGGCCACTAATTTTGTCAACATCTTTTGTGCATAATATTGATATTATATGGGTTTTTTCTTCCATTTATGGAAAATCTGCACTTTATCTTTTCACCTCTCCCTTCAAAATCATCCGCATTTTTCACAACCTCTCCTTTCCGGATTTTTAGAATAAATCCTTCTTTTCCGGCCCATACTGGAAAATATACAAACAAAACAGAATGATTACGCCACAGGAGGATGAAATCCATGAATTTCTCCAGAAACTTACAGGACAATATGACTCAGCTTGACGCCCTGCTGAACATCCGGGCCAATTTCGATATCGTTTACCGGGTCCTTCGAATCGGCGGCAGGGAGGCATGCCTTTATTTTATAGACGGCTTCGCCAAGGACGATACCCTCTTAAAGCTGCTTCAGACCTTTTCCTCTATTAAAGAGGAGGATTTACCTGCGGACGCCCACGGTTTTTCCAAACAGTATCTGCCCTACGGGGAAATCGGCCTGGCTGCGGACCAGAACCAGATGATTGTTTCCCTCCTATCCGGAATTTCCTGTCTTTTTATCGACGGCTATGACACCTGTCTCACCATCGACTGCCGTACCTACCCCGCCCGAAGCGTCAGCGAGCCGGACAAAGACAAAGTGATGCGTGGTTCCCGGGACGGCTTTGTGGAAACTCTTATATTTAACACTGCCCTGATCCGCCGGAGAATCCGGGACCCTAAGCTCACTATGGAAATTTTAAGCGCAGGAGAAAGCTCTCACACCGACATTGCCCTCTGCTACATGAGCAGCCGGGTAGACCAGGAACTTTTAAAAAAAATCAAAGAGCGCATCTCCCGTTTAAAAGTAGATGCGCTGACCATGAATCAGGAAAGTCTGGCGGAATGTATTTTCCCCTATAAATGGTTTAATCCCTTTCCCAAATTTAAGTTTTCCGAGCGACCGGATACGGCGGCAGCCTCCATCCTGGAGGGAAATATTGTAGTTCTGGTAGATACCTCTCCCTCCGCCATGATTCTGCCCTCCTCGGTATTTGACATCATTGAGGAAGCGGACGATTATTATTTTCCGCCTATTACGGGCACCTATCTGCGGCTGACCAGGATGATTATTTCCACCCTCTCCCTGCTGGTAACTCCAACCTGGCTTCTTTTGATGGAGTATCCCTCCATGATCCCCTCATGGCTGGAGTTCATTCAGCTGTCAGATCCCCTGAATGTGCCGCTCATCTGGCAGCTGTTAATTTTAGAGTTTGCAATCGACGGCCTTCGGCTGGCCGCAGTAAATACCCCCAACATGCTGACAACCCCTCTAAGCGTCATCGCCGGAATCGTGCTGGGGGAGTACGCAGTAAAGTCCGGCTGGTTCAACAGCGAAACCATGCTCTATATGGCCTTCGTCACCGTTGCCAACTACTCCCAGGCCAGCTTTGAGCTGGGCTACGCCATGAAATTCATGCGAATCCTGATTCTGATTCTGACCGCCCTATTTGGAATCTGGGGCTACGCAGCAGGGATGGTTCTGACCATCTGCGCTATTATCTTCAACCGGACCATCGCCGGAAAAAGCTATATCTATCCGCTGATTCCCTTCCGCTGGAAGGAATTAAGGAAGCGCTTTTTCAGAGGAAGGCTTCCCCATATTATGCGGTAAGTTCTCGCTTCTTATGGAACCCAGCGTGAGATTCTGTGAATCACCATTCCCGCCGCGGCTCCCACCGCTACGCCCGCCGCGCTTCCCGCAGCCAGCAGAACCGGCAGGTAGGAAAATACGCCTGCCGTTCTTGTAATCCAGGCTGCCGCCATCAACTGTCCGATATTGTGTGCCGCTCCTCCTGCCACGCTGACTCCCACAATGGAGAACCAGCCGGTCTTTTTCAAAGCTGCCATTACCAGCATGCTCAAAACTCCTCCGCACATGCTGTAAATCATCATGGAGGGGCCGGTAAAAGCAAGTCCGGCCAGGAGAATGCGGACCAGGCTGACGGTAAAGGCGCCCTTAACTCCAATCAGATAAAGGGCCGCCATGGAAACCATGTTGGCCAGTCCCAGTTTCACACCCGGAACCGGAACAGGAACAGGCAGCAGGCTCTCAATATAGCTCATCACGAAAGCCAACCCAATGAGGAGGCCGTAAAAGGCCACCCGGGTTCCGGGGGATTGTTTCCCCGGAGTTTTTTTCCCAGACAAATCATTCACTGGACAATACCTCATTTTGCAGTGTATAGTAACATATAGAAAGCACCCGACCAGGCCGGCCTGCGTCCCGTGCCAGTTTTACATATCCCAGGAGGTTTTATGTCAGAAGCAAACACACAGCAGCCCACCAAAAAAGGAAAAGGCAAAATTCGCCGAAACGATTTTCTCCTTTTCCTGTTTATCCTGATCCTGGCCGCCGGCTGGATGATTTTCAGCCGTTTCCAGTCCACCCCCGGTCTGATCGCCCAGGTATCCGTAGATGGACAGGTCGTTGAAACCCTTCCTCTGAACCAGGACGGAGAATTTGACATCGCAGGCATAAACGGAGGAAGCAATCATCTGATTATAGAAAGCGGACAAATCTGGTGCAGCCAGGCAACCTGCCCCGACCATCTGTGCGTGCAGCAAGGAAAGAAAAGCATGTCAGGCGAAACCATCGTCTGCCTTCCCAACCGCATGTCCGTAACGGTACTGGAAGGGAGATAGAAACTCACCCTTTTTACCGTTTCATGGACCGAATCATTTTCCTGATTTCGGGAGAAGGCCTGAGGGATTCGCAGATTTTCTGGAGGGTCTTGTTATAAGTCCAGTCATCCAGCCGGCTTACTTTTAAATAAGATAGGGTCTCTTCCGGAAATTTCAAATAGTAAAGGGACAGAGCCCATGCAGCGGCCATATTAGAATAGTAGGCTTTGCTTTTCCGTTCCTCTATGACAGAAAAAGCCTTCTCACAATATTCCTTCTCCAGAAAATGGCTCAAAAGCAGCACCGAACCAGTCCGGCATACATACTCCTGATCAGATTCCAGGCAGGAGGCCGCAAAAGGCCAGGATTCCTCTCTGGTATTCCGGGCCGCCTTCAGAGTTCCGCAGACAGTGTCGCAAATCGCCCAGCTGTCCATAGCCGGAAGATAGTCCCGGATGAATGGCAGGGCCTCGCTCCAGGTACGGGCGCCGGTAGCAAAAATAAGCCCCCAGAGAATTCTCTCCTCGTGGCAGAGTTCTCCCCTCTTCCAGCCTTCCTTCATCTGCTCCGCCCATTTCTGCCAGCCTTCCTTTGCCAGCTGCCTGGCCAGCTTTCTCAAAGCCGGAAGCCGAACTCCGGCCACATCTTCAATACCCGGCAGCAGCTTTTTGTTAAATTCCCGATACCTGTCCTCTGACAGCTCTTCGATCTTCTTATGTATCTCCGCAAGTTTATTTTCCATGGCTAATCTCCCAGCAGAAATTCACTCAGCACAAAGTTGCTTACATCCATCCCCCACTCTGTCAGGGCCAGTCTGGTCCCCTCCCGCTTTAAAAGGCCGTTGGCAATCAGCTGGCTGATCACCTTTCCGTAGACGGATTCCAGCTTTACTCCAAAGGCGGAAACAAAATCGATCTCCGAAATTCCCTTTGTCATGCGCAGGCCCAGAAACATAAACTCTTCCATCTTATCCTGCCGCGTCAGCCGCTGGATCTGCGGATGAAGACATTCCTGCCAGTCCGCGCCTTCAAAGTCCAGATTTAAATACCGTTCCAACCCCCTCTCATTGCAGAAACGGTAGCCCGCCATATAGGAGGAGGAACCCAGACCCAAACCCAAGTATTCTGTCCCGGTCCAATATCCTACATTGTGCCGGCATTCAAAGCCCGGCCTGGCATAGTTGGATACCTCATAGCGCACAAATCCCTGTTCTTTTAAAAACTGTCTGGTCAAATGATACATTTTATTTTCCGTATCCTCATCTGGCAAAGGCGGAAGACTGCGTTTTCCAAGTTCCGCAGGCTCGGCAATCAGGCCCAGATCTTCTTTTTCCGGAATCTGAGTTCTCTCCCGTTTTTCCTTTTCTTTATTCCGGTTCCCGCCGTTTCCGTACCGGTCCCAATAGGGAGTTCCTTCCTCAATAATCAAACTGTAGGAAGAAATATGCTCCGGCTTCAACATGGTCACCTTTTTCAGAGTGTTCTTCCAGGACTCCATGGTCTGACCTGGAATCCCGCTCATCAAATCCACGTTGATGTTCTGAAATCCTGCCATGCGGGCGCTCTGAAAGCTTTTTAAAAATTCTTCAAAGGAATGAATCCTCCCCAGGTTCCGCAGTTCCTCGTTGTCCGCGGACTGGAGGCCGATGCTGACCCGGTTAAAGCCCGCCTGGCGGTACAGGGCCAGCTTATTGTGAAGAAGGGTGCCGGGATTTACTTCAATGGAAATCTCCGCTTCCGGCGCCACATCAAAGTTTCGGCAGACCGCCTCCATCACCTGGCAGATTAACTCCGGTTCCAGCACCGAGGGCGTGCCTCCGCCCACAAAAATAGTCACCGCCTGATAGTCCCGGCAGCTGGGCGCCAGGGCGCGGATTTCCCGGAGCAGCTGCCTAATATAGGCCTCATGAGTCTTTGCCAGGGTACGGAATGAGAGAAAATCACAGTAAAAGCACTTTCTGGCGCAGAATGGAATGTGAATATATAGTTCCAGTGGAATCTTTCGTTGTTTTGCCATAGCTCTCCTACTGTTTTACTGGTCGTCCAGCTTCAACACACTCATAAATGCTTTCTGCGGAATCTCCACATTTCCAATCTGGCGCATCCGCTTCTTTCCTTCCTTCTGTTTTTCAAGAAGCTTTCTCTTTCTGGAAATATCACCGCCGTAGCACTTGGCCAGCACATCTTTACGCACTGCCTTTACCGTCTCTCTGGCGATAATCTTTCCGCCGATCGCTGCCTGAATCGGGATCTCGAACAAATGTCTGGGGATTTCCTCCTTCAGCTTCCCACACATTTTTCTGCCTCTCTCATAGGCAGAGTCGGCATGAACAATAAAGGAAAGGGCGTCCACTTCTTCCCTGTTCACCAAAATATCCAGTTTCACCAGCTCCGAGCGCTCATATCCTTTTAACTCATAGTCAAAGGATGCATAGCCTCTGGAACGGGACTTTAAGGCGTCAAAAAAATCATATATAATTTCATTTAGGGGCAGCTCATATTTCAATAAAGCCCTGGTAGTCTCAATATATTCCATCCCCAAATAATTTCCCCGGCGTTCCTGGCACAAGGTCATAATAGGGCCTACGAATTCCGTAGTCACCATAATCTCTGCGCTGACAATAGGTTCTTCCATATAATCAATCTCCGTGGGGTCCGGCAGATTGGAGGGATTGGTCAACTCCATCATCTCCCCGTTTTTCTTGTGAACCCGGTACACAACTCCGGGGGCGGTGGTCACCAAATCCAGATTATACTCCCGCTCCAGCCGTTCCTGGATGATTTCCAGATGAAGCAGTCCTAAAAATCCGCAGCGAAATCCAAAACCCAGGGCTACGGATGTCTCCGGCTCGTAGAACAGGGAGGCGTCGTTGAGCTGAAGCTTTTCCAGCGCTTCTCTCAGGTCGTTATATTTGGCTCCATCCGCCGGGTAAAGGCCGCAGTATACCATAGGCGTTACCTTCTTGTAGCCGGGCAGGGGCGCATCGCATGGATTGTCAGCGTCGGTCACCGTATCGCCGACCCGGGTATCCCGCACGTTCTTGATGCTGGCGGTCACATAGCCCACCATACCCGCGGACAGCTCATCGCAGGGGATAAACTGGCCCGCGCCGAAATATCCTACCTCCACCGCATCTTCCTGGGCTCCGGTGGCCATCATGCGGATGGTGGTTCCTTTCTTCACGGTTCCCTCCATCACCCGGATAAAAATGATAACTCCTTTATAGGAATCGTACACGGAGTCAAAAATCAGGGCCTTTAAGGGGGATTCCGGATTTCCCTTGGGAGCGGGAATCTTCTCCACAATGGCCTCCAGCACCGCGTCCACGTTTTCCCCGGTCTTGGCGCTGATTCTGGGGGCGTCGCTGGCGTCCAGACCGATTACATCCTCAATCTCCGCCGCTACCCGGTCCGGATCCGCGCTGGGCAGATCGACCTTGTTGATTACCGGAAATACGTCCAAATCATGGTCCAGGGCCAGATAAACGTTTGCCAGGGTCTGGGCCTCGATTCCCTGGGAAGCATCCACAACCAGAACCGCGCCGTCGCAGGCTGCCAGGCTTCTGGACACTTCGTAGTTAAAGTCAACATGTCCGGGAGTGTCAATCAAATTGAAAATATACTCGCTGCCGTCCTTGGCCTGATATACCGTCCGGACTGCCTGGGATTTAATAGTGATTCCCCGTTCCCGCTCCAAATCCATATTATCCAGGACCTGGTCCTGCATCTCCCGGCTGGTAAGCAAACCGGTCTTCTCGATAATCCGGTCCGCCAGGGTGGATTTGCCGTGGTCAATATGGGCGATAATACAAAAGTTACGGATTTTGCTCTGGTCAACTGATGGCATGTTTCTTCCTCTCTCCTGATTGCTCTTTCCTTGGAAACGGCTGCCTTGGCCGCTCCAAACTTTTTCCATCATATCATTTTTTCAACCGCCTTGCAACACCATATCCAAAAGTTCTGCCAGGGGCTCCATCGCGTTTAAAGCTTCTTCAAAGGTATTGGTCTGAGCCCCTACTTCAATCAGGGCAGACCTTGGGCGCAGATGGAGATTATAGCGGAGACCCTTCAAGTAGATTTTTCTGGTGAATCCGGGAAAATAGGCCTGGGCATTCAACTGCATCTGAAGACTGAACGCCAGATTGTCCTCCCGGTAAGGATTCTCCAGATACTCTACCGGACCGTCCGGAGTCTGGCTGAGACCGTTAAAAAACATAATCTGGGCAGTACTCTTCCCGTCCACCTTTGCGGCCAGATGAAGGTTATCTGCCACTCCGTCCCGGTGGATATCCAAGATCACCTGAATGGAAGGGTGCTGCTCCAGAATTGTTTCAATTCCCTCCCCGGCATATGTATAAGCTTTGCTTCGGTCCAGCTTTCCATTTACCAGGTCATAGACCGATTCATCGTGGTATACCTCATATCCCCGCGCCTCCAGAAGTTCTGTCAGACGTTCTCCCACTGCTACCACCGTCTCACCCGCGCCGGAGTCCGCGAATCCTTCCTGAGAATGGGTGTGGTAAATCAAAATCTGAGGTCCTTCCCCATCTTTATTTATTGTAAGGTCTTTTTCCAGCAGTTTTTCCGCGTTCATCAAGTCTCTGCCGGCAGTGGTGGAAGTATGGACATTGTAGAAATTTTTCATTAAAAAATCATAATCCGCCAGCTGTTCAATCACATAAGTTTTTCCGGTAATGGGCCGGGAGGTGGTTCCGGTCAGGGCCGGCAGAGAAGTGGAAAAGCTTCTCGTACTTTTCTGATCAATTGCAGCCAAAGCGGATTCCCCCTCATTCCCGGTCTGATCTGCCGGGCTGTCCTGTTTTCCCTGTCCTCCTCCGCTTTCATCTGAATCATGCCGGGCCAGATAGGGGTGTGACTCGTAAAATGACCGAAGTTTTTGGTACTGACGGTAAGATGGGTCCGGATCCGGCCATTGTCCTTTTTCATCTCCCAAAGACTCTTGGATTGCTTCCAGGGGGTGGGACAGGTTCCATATGCCCTGAATCGCATGCTGTCCCAGGACATTTGCCAGCGTCTTTGCCTCCTGCCTGCTTATAGGTCCTGTAACGGCAAGAATTCCTTTTCCTCCAAGCGCCAAGCCTAAAACCACCCCTGCGGCCGTCATCCCTTTTCGTATTTTCCATGCCAGCGTCCTTCTTTGCATATGACCTATCACCATCCTGTCCCAACCGGCTTTTCTTCTGTCCAGGACGTCCCGGACTGTTATAATAGGATATGCACAGGACAGGCCCGGATTGACAGTATGGAAAATGTCTTTTACAGCAGCGCCCGATGAATTCCTTCGGATATGACGAATCCCAGCTCCTTAATCCGACGGTCTATGTCCGGGGGAGTTACATACATAGGTCCAAACTCCGGTTCCAGCAGCTCACGGATCAGCTCGTACTGTTCCTCCGGATCCATTTCTTCCATCCATTTTCCGGTCTGTTTGGTGGATTCGCTCCGGGCCAGTGTCCGAATCAAGGCAGAAACCGTATCATGGACGATGGCCGCTGCTCCTACCACTGTCGGTACTCCAATGGCCATCACCGGTACACCCAGGCTTTCCTTTGTCAGGCTGTGCCGATGGTTTCCTACTCCGGACCCCGGATGGATTCCCGTATCTGTCAGCTGAATCGTGGTTCCCAGTCTTCGGACGCTGCGGGCTGCCAGGGCGTCAATCGCGATCACTAAATCCGGCTTTGTTTCCTCAATAATGCCCCTTAAAATCTCCGCCGTCTCCATTCCTGTCTGAGCCATCACCCCCGGAACAATACCGCTGACCGCAGAGAGGTTCCTGTCCTTCAAGAAATCCTTCCCATACTGACCTGTTAAATGTCGTGTAACCTGGAGGTTTCCCAATACCTCCGGTCCTAAAGCATCCGGAGTAACGGAGGCATTTCCTAATCCCACCACCAAAACCGATGGTACCGCCTTTCCTTTGATCATGGCTTCTGTCAGTTCCTTGATCTGTTCTGCCAGCAGGTCAGAAATCTCACTGTGCCCCTTCTCATCTGTCCGGTTTAATGCCATTGCCTCCATAGTCAGATAGGTTCCCACAGGCTTTCCCATAGCGCAGGCTCCTTTTTTATTAAGAATACGAACCTGTGTGATTTTCACTCCTTCTTCCGGATGATTCCACTCCTTTAGGGCCACCCCGGCCAACCCGCCGTCGTCTCCTTTAAAACTCTCCTTTTCCTCCAGCGCCAGATCTGTTCTGACTTCAAATCCGGCTTTCACTCCCTCTTTTCTATTCTTAATCCCCATTGCTGTTCTCCTTTCTTCCTCCTTTTTCATTCAACGATCTGGCCTTTTACTGATCATCCTAAACTGTTACTTATTTTGTTAAATATGTGGGAAAAATATGTATTTTTCTATTGACATTCCCAAAAGGATTCGATAGAATGTTAGAGTATGTTTACATTGAACTGTCCGTGTCCAGGCTTTAATGGAAAACACTACAAGAATTTACCACAAGAAACGGAGGTGTATTTCATTGGCTAACATTAAATCTGCAAAAAAGAGAATTTTAGTAAACGAGACAAAAGCTGCTAGAAACAAAGCGATTCGTTCCAAGGTCAGAACGATGATCAAGAAGGTGGATGCTGCTGTTGCCGCCGGGGATAAGGCTGCTGCCCAGGCTGCTCTGCTGGATGCTACTTCTGAGATCGACAAGGCTACTTCCAAGGGCGTTTACCACAAGAACAATGCTTCCCGCAAAGTATCCCGTTTGTCCAAGGCTGTTAATTCCATCGCTTAATTACTAGAGATCGAATATAGAACAACCGAATTTTAAGGCCTTCCGTCCATTGGTGTGTTGGACGGAAGGCCTTTGTATTGCCGCGAACACTCAAACGCCTGTCTTTTGGGTGCTTACGCTCCATAAATCTTTAGACATATTCTTTAGGCAATTACCTGCCTCACCCTAAATTCGGGTCATAGTGAGCCCTCTCCCCTCCAATCAGCCTGGGCCTGGTTCTGGCGCAGACCACATGGGCGGCCCCAATCTCCTTCTGAGAAATTCGGAGAGGAATAGCCACATCTTTCAAATGCATGCCGATTAACGTATCTCCGATGTCAATGCCTCCGTGAGCCTTAATATGCTCCACCGCTGCCGGATGAGTGAAACTTCCGTAAGCGGCAGTGGCAAAAGAACCTCCTGCCTTCAGCTGCGGCACCACATTTACAATCTCCCACCCATATCGAACCGCCGTTTCTTCCTCCAGGATCAGCGCCCGATTTAAATGCTCACAGCATTGGGCCGCCAGCGCCAGCCCATTTTCCCGGGAAATTTCCCAGATCGTATCAAAAACAGTCTTTCCAATCTGGCTGCTGGAATGGGAGCCGATGCGGAAACTTCCAATCTCACTGCTGGAACAACCGACCACCAACACCTGCCCCGGCTTCATCTTTGCCGCAGCCAAAAATTCCTCCATAACCTTCTGTGTCTGCCGGCGCACCTGCTCCAAAAATTCCTCGTCCGGATTCTGATCCTTAATCATCTCCATATATTTCTCTCCCTTCTCCCCTATGAGTTCTAGTACTGTTTTGTAATCAAAAGTTCTACCGCCAGTCGATCCTGAAGGCGCCCGGTTTTTACCGCTTCTTCCGTATCCACGCAGAGGGTCACATACTCCAGAATCTGCTCCTTTGTAAAGGTTTTGGCCTGAATCATGATCTTGCCCGCCACAAAGGGAGCCAGCTTCATCCGGGAAGCAATGGCACTCTTGTCCATCCCCCTCCCCACCAATTCCTTTACCTGGAGAATCTGATTAAACTGGCGGGCAATGAGAAAGAGAATCCGCATGGGCGGCTCTTTTAACGTCAGCAAATCTTCATATAACTCCATGGCCTTTCTGGTCTGTCGGCCAGAAATAGCGGCAATCATATCAAAAATCTTACTGGTAACCTGAGTTGTGCAGATATCTTCCACATCCCGATCCGTAATCACATCCCTTCCCAGGGTATAGCTGACCAGTTTATCCAGCTCTGAGAGAATGTTTTCCATATCATCTCCGGTCTTCGCCAAAAACAGTTCCATGGTGCGGCCTGTAATTTTTTTTCCGTCTTTCGCCAGGATTCCCGCCGCCCATCGAGCCAGCTGGTTAAAATCCTGACGTCCCAGTTCCGCTGGATAGCCGTATTTTTTTACCGCTTTGTAGAGCTTGCTGCGCTTGTCAACCTCTGACTCCACAAACAGAAGGCAGGTGGTATCCGGCACCTGAGGCAAATAGGCGGCCATGACCTCTCCATTGCTTCCTCCTTTGAACATGCCGCTGTCTTCTATAAGAATCAATCGCTTCTCCGCAAAGAAAGGCATGGTATCCGACAGGCCGATCACCTCCTGCACGTCAATGCTTTTCCCTTCAAAATAGTTGTAATTCATGGTATCGCCACCGGTAACTGCCTCCCTAAGGCGGTTCTTGTAACTGTTTTTGAGGAATTCTTCCTCTCCATAGAGAAGATATGCCGGTTTAAAGCTGCGGTCTTTTATGTCCTGGTTCAGTATCTGCATCGGTTCTGAGGCTTCCTTCCGTTTTTTGTTTCTCCTTTTCCAGCAGCAGACGTCCGGAGCAGTCAGGAATACCATGCGGTCTTAGTCCGTTCCTGTTCTGAACGTTTACTTTCCGTACGGAAAACAACTGCCTGCTGATCGTATGATCCAAGCGTCAAAAGATCACTCAGACTGCATTTTGCGGGCGGTCATGACTTTCAGGCCTCGCAAAACGCCTTTCAACACTTTCATCATAGTATAGCACAGCAGGCAGGAAGTCTCAATCTCTTCTCTGTTTCTTCTGATAAATCCTCATCTCATATTCCAGGGTTCTTCACATCTTTGCTTCGGACAGCTGCTTTAACATGCTCGGGCCCGGGGCGAAAAAATCAGGGTCTCAATGGCATAGGATACACCGTCCTCGTCATTGCTTCTGGTCTGGCAGCGTGCTGTCCGTTTGGTGCTGTCCATGGCGTTTTCCATAGCCAGGGTATATTTTAACTTCATGGACAGCATAGAGTGATCATTTTCACTGTCCCCAATCGCCATGGCTTCATCCAAGCGGATTCCCTTCATAGCCGCATAGGCAGCCAAGGCCCTGCCCTTTTGGGCCATCCCATGGGTCAGTTCCAGATCGTAGGGCGAGGAAGAAGCAATGGAGAGATCATCTGCCTTTGCCAGCCTTGTTTTGATCAGCTCCAGAACCTGTTTTGAGGGATGAATTAGAGAAATTTTGTAAAACTCCAAATTTTCCTCAAACAGCTCTCCTAAGGTAACAAAGTGATAACGGCTGCAAAGCATTTCAAATGGAATCCGCGCCGCCGGCAGCTGAGGATAAGCCTGAAGACTGCTCCGAAGCTCCTCCTTGCTCATAATTGTATAATTTCCCTGACTTGCAACAAATTCCACAAACAGCTTCTGATCTTTACAAGCGTTGAGAATCTCTTTCACCTGCCCCAGAGATAAGGGATTTTTATCAATCAGCCGGCCCTGGTCATCATAGAGACCTGCTCCGTTTAAGCATACCGCAGGCGTTCTCAAATTCCACTCTGCCAGTGGAGCCATAGCGTCCTGGTAGCTTCTCCCCGTGCAGACCAAAAACTCAATTCCCGCTTCCTTCAGTCTGCGAATCGCCTCTGCGTTTTTCTGTGAAACATGTCCGTCCGACTTTAACAATGTTCCATCCATATCCGCCGCAACCAGCTTAATCATTTTTAAATCCCCTTTCCTGTTTGGATTACCCGTTTCTATCTCATCTTTTGTTTCTTGATGGCTATTTTAATAGCGAACGGTAAAATTTGTAAGGGAATCCGCGTAAAATCTTTGTCAAAGGGTAAGAAGCTTTCGCCTTCTCCTTCTTACTTTTTTCTATCTTTTTCCGGATGAATCCGATTCAGAAAGGCTTCCAGACCTTCTATAATATCCCGGTAAGTCGTGTTGAAATCCCCCGTATACCAGGGGTCCGCCACATCTCTGGGACGAGCAGTAAAATCCAGCAAACGGATGATTTTGCCCTCAGGATCTCCTCCCGCGATGCGCGTCATATTGGAAATGTTCCAGTGATCCATACCGATGAGATAATCATATTTGATGTAATCGGCCTTTGTCATCTGTACTGCCTGCTTTCCCTGACAGGAAATCCCCAGACCGTTTAATATATTTCTGGTCCCGCGGTGGACCGGATTACCAATCTCTTCTGTACTGGTAGCTGCGGAAGCAATATAAAACTGTTCCGCGATCCCCCTCTTTTTAACCATGTCCTTGAAAAGGAACTCGGCCATGGGGGAACGGCAGATGTTGCCGTGGCAGATAAATAATACTTTTATCATAAACGAAAATCCTCCTAAAATGCCGTATTCTGCCTCGATTTGCCGCAGTTTGCCGACTATATTTTTTGCTCTAAGATTGTTAAATTTGTCACAGAATAAGCAAAATGCGGCAAAACGGGGCAAGTTGAGGACATGAAACGTAGTAGGAACAAGGATGTTTTACTACTGCGATTCATTACTTTTCAAAAAAATTCTTTTATTGTATACTCAATGCTCTTTTCATAATTCTCCGTCATTAAATATACCATAAGAGCATTAAAGTCATTCAACATATGTATTTCCGGCTTGTTCCCCCACCTGTTATTTTTCTTCCCGTAATCTTTAAGCCACTCTTTATTTTCGTTTGTTGTACCATATATGAACTGTTCCTCAGCAGTACTTAGTTCTGTAGGACTCACAGATTTGGGCATATTAAGCGATTTTTGAGCAGATATTCGATGAATATTAATTCTCTTATTATTTTCGTCAATCCAAACATTTTCTCTCTATTATTCACAATACGAAATTATCTCTCTATCCCTCAAGAATAATTGAATTATCTATTGAGAAATATAATACATATTTTTTCCCATCAATTAATTATCTAGACTACTCTCATTTAAAAGGAAATCATAGACACTCATAACCAACACCCCATCATCATTGTAATACGGTGCAGGTGCATCTTTCGTAATGATAATCTTTTTGAAGAAATCGCCGGTCAG
>URFM01000016.1 GCA_900547035.1 uncultured Clostridium sp.
CATTTTTTTACATTTAAAGAAAAAGCTGTCTCAAATAATCGATGAATATCCCCTGAATCTCAGCTCCCCCTAAACTGTCCTAGCTTCGATTAACAGACAAAACTGTACAAGCAAAAAAATATTTAAATAATAACTCATTTTAAGAAGATATTTTCAGTCTTATGTTGGCTAACTGAAAATTATACAAATAATTCAAAGAGCGGCGGATCTGCATTCCATGGTCCGCTCCCAGTGCCGCAGACCGAACCACGCCTTTTCCTATCAGAAGATTCCGAAAATCTATGCCATCGTCATTATTCCAGCACATCCCCCAAAAGACCGGCAGTTTTCCGGAGAATATCCTTACCATGTAAGGCGCAGTTTGACACCCGGCTTGTGCTGGACCTTCTCCAGTAACATCTCATGATACCGCTTAACGTTTTTCTGAAAAGCCAGCACACTATAGCAAAAGCAAAACGTAATCCCTTCTCAGCAATCGCCGAAGTTTGAAGAGGTATATTGCCAGCTATGCCAGTTTTGCCGAAAATGCGGACATTTGATGATTATGTATTCCGAGGCGCTAAAAAATCTCAGTCTAAAAAAGGAGGCAGGCCCGCAATGGACTCGCCTCCTGATCCATAAACTCTGGAAACAGCTGCTTTCATTCTTTTTTCTCATACATTACTTTCTTATAATCCATCTTTTTATCTTTCTTAAGTTATGCCTCTATTATGGCTTTGTCAATTTTTAATTATCATTAATGATAATTAAAAATTGTTTTTTGCTGTTTTAGACCTATTACATTTTTTACTTTAATTTTTTTATATTTTTTGGACATATTTGTATTAAACTATTTAGGGAGATATTTCTTTAAAACGTCATTTTTAAACAATCGCTATGGATAATTATTTTTTGTCATAATAGTATTATAATAATTGACGATAGTAAAAAATATCCCCCTGCACTTTTTGGGAGAACAATCTTTGTCCTGCTTTTAATAATTGGAGAACTGCAGATGATTATTAACACAGCCGAGCGCATCAAAGAATTGCGACTAAAAAACAATATGACCCAGACGGAACTGGCAAAACGACTTTATATCACCCGTTCCAGTGTCAATGCCTGGGAGATGGCGATATCTATCCCGTCTACCGAGAAGATTACGGAATTATGTCAGCTGCTGCATACTTCCGCAGACTATCTCCTGGGGCTAAGCGAAGACGAATCCATTCCTTTGGCCCGCTATACCCAGGATGAAAAGGAGATTATTTATCGTCTAATTCGTTACTTTGACACCTGCCATCAGACACATAAGGAAAAATAATTTCTTTCGATAATAAAAAACTGCAGAGTCTGTTTGGATATGTTTTTAAACGATATCTTTAAACAGCTTCTGCAGTTTTTTAATTTTTACCCCAACTAATCCTGTTTTATATTCATTGTCAATCCGGACAATATATAAAGAGCAGAGAATAACAACCAGTGTATTCTCTGCTCTTCTTCACATCATTCCAATATTTTACTCCGCCGAAACGCCTTCCTCTGTTTCAGACTCCGGTACGTTATTATGTACAGCCGAAACAGTCGCCACAACGGCATCCAAATCTGTCATAAGATCAATATCTTTGTCTGACGCAATAGACAAATCCCGCACCTTAATAGAATCTCCCACCTTCAGATCACCGACATCCACCTCAACCTTTTCTACCAAAGCGGAAGGGAGGGCCCGATAAGAAACCTCCTCCAGCAGTTGCTGGAGAACGCCAGTGGTGACCTTTTCGTGATTCAGCAGCTGAATCTCAGCTACAGAATGAACCTTTTCGCCGCTTACCAGAGCTTGGAAATCAATCTCCTGAATCTGATTTTTCATCGCATCATAATCGATTTCCTTCAGCAAAACATCCATCTTCTGTCCATCGATCTCCAGCATTACCTGGCTGCCTCTTTTATTGGTCTTCAGAAGACGCTCTACATCCTGTTTCGGAATTTGAATTGGCAGTGATTCCTTCATTTCCCGTCCGAAAACATTGCCTGTTACAAATCCTTCTCTTCTCAGTCTCTTCGCCTTGATTGCCATGCTTCTTTTCTCAGCTTTTAAAGTATTCATTTATCTTTTCCTCCATCAAACTGATTCCTTAGCGCGGCCTTTTAATTGTCAAATAAATAGGTCTGGTTAAGTATCTCTTTCTTGTTACGACTCTATTATAGCACTATTGTCAAGACATTTTTGCACAATTTATTTTTTATTTCAGACCTTTTTCTTGTGCTTTTTCTGTCTGATAAGAAAATTGTAACTGCTGACCAGCTTTAAAATACGCTTCCTTTTCCTCTTCATTGACAAAATCTGAAAAATCCCTCATAATAGATGCGATACATATACCCCTATCCCTTATTAAATTACCGTTCTCTGCTTTATATTTTATGATTACAGGAGGTCAATTGATCGATGAAACAATGTATGGATTCTGAAAATCTCCACCGCCGTCTGAAAAAAATCATCGGCCAGGTTCAGGCCATCGACCGGATGGTAGACCAGGATGTTCCCTGCGAAGATATTCTGGCTCAGATCAATGCGGCAAAATCCGCTCTCCACCGCGTTGGGCAAGTCGTACTGGAGGGACATATCAAACACTGTGTCCGGGATGGAATTGAACACGGAGATGCCGACCAGACTATCGCCAATTTTACAAAAGCGGTGGAGCGCTTTGCCAATATGCACTAATCTATCTTCATAAAAGCTCTGCCTGCTTGAGAATCTTTCGGATTTCCTCTGTTTCCCGCTCATCCGCCTCCAGCATCGGCTGGGCGCAGAAGGGTTCCATCTCCATTCCCCGGAGAATCATAGCTTTTTTGATGACAGGGATAAACTGCTGGCCCACCCCGTAAATCGCCATCAGCTGGTCAATTTTTCTCTGGCAGGCGCACATGCCGTTCAGATCCTCCTGCCGTGCTGCCCGGGCATATCCTGCGGCGACTTCCGGGGCAAAATTCGACAATCCCGCAATGCAGCCGTCTCCGCCGGAAAGGGCGTTGTGTCCGAAAAACTCGTCAAAGCCGGAGTAAATCCGGAACTCCGGGAAATCCTTCTTCACCTTTTGAATCATTGCCCTGGTGTGGCCCATATCCCCCACCGTATCTTTCAGACCGATGATATTGGGATATCTCTTCACCAGCTCATAGACCAGTTCCGGCCTCAAATCATAGCCGGTGCGGGCCGGAAAGTTGTACAGGATGATATTTCCCCTGATCTTTTGGGCTGCCTGTCCATAAAAATTCAAAATCCCGGAATCCGGAAGATTCATATAATAGGGTGAAATCACTACCACCGCCCGGATTCCTTTGTCAAGGGCGTAATTGGACAGCTCCACGCATTCGTCCATTTCCATATGGCCCGTTCCCACATAGAGCGGAACCCGGCCGGCTGCAGCCGAAACCGCGCGGTCAATCAACTGCATTTTTTCCTTCTTGCAAATAGCGTAAAATTCGCCGATGCTTCCAAGAATCAGAATTCCATCCATTCCTTTTTCAATCAGATTTTCATAAATTCGTTCATTTGCCTCCAGATCCACATGACCCTCCCGGTCAATAGCCGTTACCGCTGGAGTAATCCATCTCACATCCATTTTCCTTCCTCCTAATCCGCCGCAATTTTAAAAAGCCGCCAGGAGTCCCCTGACGGCTTTGATTTACTTATCTTTTATTCTGCTACTTCTACAACCTGACGCTTGTTGTAAGAACCACATGCCTTGCAGACTCTATGAGGCATGGTCAGAGCTCCGCACTTAGAGCACTTTACCAGATTCGGCGCGCTCATCTTCCAATTTGCACGGCGGCTGTCTCTTCTGGCTTTAGAAGATCTGTTCTTCGGACAAATAGACATGGTTTACACCTCCTTCAACTGTTTAAAAATATCCTGGATAACTGACATTCTCGGGTCCAGTGACCTGGTATCGCAGTCACAAGTCCCATAGTTGAGATTTGTGCCACATCTATTGCAGATTCCTTTGCAGTCTTCTCTGCAAAGAACCTTCATAGGCAGGTTTAAAGTCAGTTCATTACCCACAAGCCGGTCTACATCCAGATTATAACCACTTACATAGAACTGTTCGTTCAGTTCTCTGGCACGTTCCTCTTCCGACTGTTTCATATCGATTTCATCATCGATTTCCACAGAGATCGGAACTTCCACCGGCTCCAAGCACCTGCTGCATGGTATAGAAAGCGTCACCGCTCCTTTTCCCTTCAGGTGGAATACCCGGTTTCCCTCATTGATAATCTCGAGTACCACAGGATCCTTCTTTACAATCTCATAATCGCCTTGAGGGCTGTGAAACTGATCCATCTCCAGATTGCAGTGATAGGTTTTTGCCTTTCCCTCAACGGAAAACAGCTCCGATAAATTAATCAGCATAAGGAATCCTCCATATGCACCTCAACTATTATACATAGGCGCAAGTGGTTTGTCAATGATTTTTTGCAATAGTTCAGGACGGCGTGAAAACAGAGGCAAAAACAGGCGTTAAGCTTGCTTTTGCCCTCGTTTTCACATTGGATGTCCTAAGTAGGTACAACCTTTATACCAGAGCCTTCGTTTCTCTGGCGATAGCCAGCTCCTCATTGGTAGGAATCAGCATAACCTTCACCTTGGAGTCCGCAGTGGAAATCACGCGCTCCTCGCCGCGGATATTGTTGGCCTCATCATCAATCGCCACACCCATAAATCCAAGATATTCACAAATGGTCTTTCTGGCTACTTTGTCGTTCTCGCCCACGCCTGCGGTAAAGGCAATTGCGTCCACGCCGTTCATAGCCGCGGTGTAAGCTCCAATGTACTTGGCTACCCGATAGTAGAAGGCGTCCAGAGCCACCTCTGCCAGATGGTTGCCCTCTGCCTTGGCCTTCTCAATATCACGGAAATCGCTGGAAATTCCGTTGGTCATTCCGTAGATACCGGACTTTTTATTTAAAATGTTGAGCATTTCATTGATGTCCATACCCTCTTTGTTCATAACGAACTGCAGAACAGCCGGATCCACATCACCGCTTCTGGTACCCATAATCAGACCCTCAAGTGGAGTCAGGCCCATGCTGGTATCCACGCACTTGCCGCCGATGGAAGCGGAAACGCTGGCGCCGTTGCCCAGATGGCATACGATTACCTTCGCCTTCTCCGGATCCAGGCCGCCGAACTTAATAGCCTCGGCAGATACAAACTTGTGGCTGGTTCCATGGAAGCCGTAACGGCGGATGCCATATTTCTCATAATACTCGTGAGGAATGGCATAAGTATAAGCCTTCTCCGGCATAGCCATACCGAAAGCAGTATCAAATACCGCCACATTAGGCGTTCCGGGCATAGCTTCCTCGCAGGCCTCGATTCCCATCAGGTTAGCAGGATTGTGCAGAGGTCCTAACTCGAAGCACTCGCGGATGACTCTCTTTACATCGTCATTGACAACGATGGAATCACTGTATACAGTACCTCCGTGAAGTACCCGGTGGCCAATTGCGGAAATCTCGCTGGTATCCTTAATTACGCCGTGCTCCGAATCCTTCAGAGCTTCCATAACCAGCTCGATGGCGGTCTTGTGGGTAGGCATGTCCTTCTCTACCACATATTTATCCTTACCGGCTGCCTGGTGGGTCAGCTTGGAACCGGCAATACCGATTCTCTCGCAAAGTCCCTTTGCCAGTACGCTCTCATTGTCCATATCAATCAGCTGATATTTTAAAGAAGAGCTTCCGCAGTTGATAACTAAAATTTTCATAATATTTGCTTCTCCTTCAAATGTTATTTCACGATTTCGCCGTATACTTCTCTTCCGCAGCCAGCCGCATTGGACTCGTCGGTATCAATATGCATCGCCAGCGCGTAGCTGTCGCTTACGCGGACAACCACATCGCCAAAAATCAGGCTTCTGCCATCCGTATCCAGCTTTACGGAAACGATCTGACCGTTCTCTACGCCCAGAGCCTTAGCATCTTCAGGAGTAGCATGGATATGGCGCTTCGCGGCAATTACGCCCTCGGAGATCTCGATTTCGCCCTTAGGGCCAATGATCTTACATGCGCCGCTTCCTGCAATATCACCAGACTCTCTCACGGGAGCGGTTACACCGATGGAACGGGCGTCCGTTAAGGAAAGCTCAACCTGGGTAGCCTTTCTTACCGGTCCAAGAATGGAAACGCCGGCCAGCTCCTTCTTGCTTCCCACGATGGTAACTCTCTCCTGGCATGCAAACTGTCCGGGCTGGGACAGATCTTTCTTCTTGGTCAGCTCGTAACCCTCGCCAAAGAGGATCTCCAGATGCTCCTGAGTCAGATGTACGTGACGGGCGGATGTTTCTACTAAGAATTTCATTGCTTACTCTCTCCTTTATCCATGTAAATATAGATTGCGGCTATCCGCAGCAGCTGCTGCAAATGCCATATGCTGTATTTATTTTATTGGTTTATTCTGGATTTTTCAAGCCCTATGGGCAAATATCTTGCACTTTTTTCGATGCGCAGTTGAAAAGAGGCTGCCGCACACTGTGCTTCAGCCTCTTTTCATATTCCCTTAACCTGCTTAAATTTTCTCGTAGTGATCCACATTAACCACGAAAATCGTGGCGCCGCCCACTTCAACGGTCATCGGCATGGTAGAATAATTCACCATCGTGGTTCCGGAAATGTAGGGCATATTCACCGTAATTTTCTGGTGCTGCCCGCACTCCTGTTTGATAATGTCAATAACCTCTTTTACCTTATCATCCTCCGCGCCGATCATCAAAGTAGTGTTTCCCTTTTTCAGAAACCCACCTGTGGTTGAGAGGCGGGTGATGCTGTAGTGATGTCTGGTCAGCTGGCTTACCACATCGTCCTCGTTATCATTTCTCACAATCGCGTATACTAACTTCATATGGCGGCCTCCTTTTCTTAGTCTGTTTCCAATACTTTCGAAATATTATACCATGTCCACTAAACTCGTGAGATACCTCGTTAAGTGGACAGGTATGACTCGCACTAGGCTCGTAAAAACCTCACCAAGTGCTCATATTATACCACATTTTTCAGAAAATGGGTGTAAAAATTCCCTAAAGAATGGAAAACCGTCATTCTTCCAGCTTATCGCCAAGGGTTACCGTCACATCATGTTCCACATAGGCGCCGTTGGTCAGTGTCTGAACGGTCAGCGTAACCTCCGAGCCTTTCTCATAGTAAGTCAGCATATCCGTCAGTTCCTGCGCGGTAGTAATCGACTGTCCGTCAAATTTTGTAATAATGTCCTTTTCCTTTAAGTCGGAGTTGGCTGCGGCTCCTTCCGGCATAATCTGATAAACGTAGACGCCTACCGGCATCCCATATGCCTGGGATGTAGCCGCATCAATATTGGTTACACGGATTCCAAGATAGCCCTGTGCATCCTCTCCTACGGCAATTCTGGTCTGCTTGGTCATCAAATTGTCCAGAATGTCCTTTGCGGTGGAACTCGGAATCGCGAATCCCATTCCTTCTACCTCTGTAGAAGCGTTCTTGGCTGCATTGATTCCGATTACGTTGCCGTTCAAATCCAGCAGAGCGCCGCCGCTGTTTCCGGGATTGATCGCTGCATCCGTCTGGATATAGGTATGCTGGATTCCGTTTTCGTCCGTGATCTGACGGTTCAGGGCGCTTACATATCCCACCGTTACGGACTGTCCATAACCAAGGGCATTGCCGATGGCGATTACCTGCTGTCCCACCTTCAGCTGATCTGAATCTCCCATAGTTGCTACCTTAATTTTGTTCATGGTGTCTGTCGGAATATCGGACAGCTGCACTGCGATAATAGCCAGATCGGAGGCTGAATCGGTTCCCTTGATGGCTGCGCTCACGGCAGTATCATCTGTAAAGGTTACCTCCAAATCCGTCGCTCCGGACACAACATGGTTGTTGGTCGCAATCAAAAGCTCTGTATCGCTCTGAGCTACGATGATCCCGGATCCGCTGCTGGTAGCCTGGTACGTTTGAGGCATTCCGAAAAAGTTTCTCTGTTCTACCGTCATAGTGTCGTTGATCGCTACTACAGAGGGCATTGCCTGCTCTACAATATTTTCAATGTTTGTACTGCTGGAAACGGCGGTAGCTGACTCGCTGGTCTGGGCTGTGGTGGTCTGCGGAACGCTCTCACTGCTTTCCTGAGCGGCCGTTTCCGCTGTTACAGTATTTCCGTAAAGGCCCACAAGCCTGCTTCCCACCAGATTCACACCGGTCATGACGCCGCCTGCCACAACTCCAAAGAGTACGGCGGCAGCTGTAACAGCGGCAGCCTTCTTGGCCACACCGCCGTTCTTCTTTCCCCGGTGTTCCGGTGTATGGTAGTCCGGCGTACGGTAATCCTGCATCCGGGGTCCCTGAGTCCACTGCTCCTGTTTTCTCTGCTCCTGCTGATTCTGAGCGTCATGGCTGTCGCTGCGGATCTGGTCCGGATTTTCCTTTTGCTTTTCGCTCAAATCATCATCCATATGATTGTAAGTTCTCTTATCTTCCTCATACATAGTAAAAACCCCTTTCTCACTCTATCTTCATTTGCTTATCTGCTTTCATTTTTAATGTCATTTCCTTTTGACAGTTCCTAATATAAAAGACAATTGTGGCGGATTTGTGAAATGACGGTGGAAAAATTGTGTTTTCCAGATTTTCGCAGCAGTTCAGGGCAGCACTGCCCGCTTTCACAGAGCGCCTATTGACCCGATTTCAAAAATCAGGTATGATCAATTCAATAAAATCGGAGGAATACCTTTATGCGCACTGTCGGAATTATCGCCGAGTACAACCCATTTCACAACGGACATCAATATCATATTTTCAAAGCAAAGGAGCAGACCCATGCGGACTACTGCATCGTTGTTCTCAGCGGCAATTTTGTCCAGCGCGGGGAGCCTTCCGTATTTGAGAAAACGCTCCGAACGGAGGCTGCGCTGCGCTGCGGGGCAGACCTGGTGCTGGAACTGCCGTCTCCCTTTGCCTCCGGAAGCGCCGAAGATTTTGCCTGCGGAGCTGTGGCCCTCCTGTCCGCCCTGGGCACAATCGACTATCTCTGTTTCGGCAGCGAATGGGAAGACGAGAGGCGGCTGATGGATATTGCCCGCGTACTCATTCAAGAGCCTGAAGGCTTCCGGCCTCTGCTTCTTGCAGGGCTGAAAAAGGGTCTTACCTGGCCTCAGGCCCGGATTTTTGCCCTTACCCGCCTGGGGCATCTGTCCCAGGCAGAAGCGGAAATTTTAAGCCTCCCAAACCACATTTTGGGAATCGAATACTGTAAGGCCCTTCTCCGTCAAAACAGCTCCATCCTTCCCATAACCATTTTACGCCGGGGAAAGGGGTATCATGATCAGGAAATCGATATTGGCCCACAGGCGGAAATGGCCTCTGCCACCGGCCTGAGGGCCAGAATGAAAAAGCAGCAGACTTCCTCCCCCTTGTGCCATCCTTTAAAAGGCCAGGTACCTCCAGAGGCGCTGCGCCTCTACCAAACTCAGCATCCCATCTTTCCTGAGGATTTTTCCATGCTGCTGAATTATGCCCTCCTCTCCTGCTCTCAGGAGGGAAAAAAATTCAGTTGCTATGAGGGTATTGCCCCGGATCTGGAAAAACGGATGGAACACGTTCTTTTTCACTGGACCGGCTGGGAAGGGCGCATACGGCAGCTGAAAACCCGGCAGCTGACCTATACCAGGATCAGCCGCAGTCTCTGCCACCTTCTTCTGAAGATTACCTCGGACGATATGGAGGCCTATCGTTTGGGCAGATACGCCTTCTACGGCCGTATCCTGGGCTTTAAGCGCCAAGCCGCCCCTCTTTTGAAGACGATGCAAAAAAACAGCTCCATTCCTCTGATCACGCGTACCGCCGGATATGAAAGGCTTTTGTCCGGTCCGGCCATTCAGATGATCCGGACGGATTTTTATGCCTCCCATCTGTGGCATTCCGTCTACTGTTCAAAGTATGGAGCTTCTATGAAAAATGAATTTAACAGGGGTATGATTATCCTTTAGGTCTTTTCCTTAGCCAGGGAAAGCATATCCCTCACATCTTTTCTGGTATAGGGCTTTGGCATAAAAGCCAGGGCCCGGATATTCCATGTTCTTAAAGACAGACCCGGAATATCTGACATCAAAATTACCTGGGGCGGATGTTCCGTCTGCGCCAGCTTTCCCGCCAGCGCGATGCCGCTGATTTCCGGCATCACCACATCGGAGAAAACCAGATCCACCTGATTCTCCTTCACAAAAGCCAGCAGCTCTCCCGGATGAGAAAAGGCGGCCAAAAGCTCTGCCTCCTTCTCCTCCTCCAATATGGATTTTAACTGACCCAGCAATTCCGGGTCATTGTCTACAATGATAGTTCTCAGCTTCATGTGTTTCAGTATACCATTCTCTTCTCCGTGTTTCAACGTTTTTTTACCGCTACTTCATTTTTGGTTTAAATATCAGAGAAGACAGATATCCAAAAACCAAAGCACCGCTGATTCCCGCCGCGCTGGCGGTAAATCCTCCTTTAAAAAGTCCCAGGAGTCCTTCCTTTTGCAGCCCCTCCTTAACGCCCTTAAAAAGGGTGTTTCCAAATCCCAGGAGAGGCACAGAGGCGCCATCCCCCGCCCATTCGATAAACGGATCGTACACCCCGAAAAATCCGAGAATTGTGCCGCTGACTACCAAAAGCACCATAATTCTCCCTGGCATCATCCTGGTCTTTTCCATCAGAATCTGAACCAGGGCGCAGATCACCCCGCCCACAAGGAACGCTTTTACATAATCCATTGTTTATCCCTCCGCTCCCATATATTCCAAAACAACGCCATGGGCAATTCCGGGAATACTCTGTCCCTCGTTAAAACTAACCGTAGACAGCAGCGCTCCCGTAGGAACAAACAGCACCCGCTTCCACTCACCTGCCAGAAGCTTCGGAAGGATTTTCGCACACAGCACCACGGCGCTGCAGCCGCAGCCGCTCCCTCCCGCATGGGTATCCTGTCTTTCGGAGTCATAAATCTCCACTCCGCAGTCCATGTGGATGTCTTTAATTCTTCTGCCCTTCTCTTTCATCAAATCCACCAGAATACGGCTTCCCACTTCTCCCAGGTCTCCGGTAATAATCTGGTCATACCATCTCTCATCTATCTGAAGGTCCTCCAGATTCTGCTCGATGGTATGAAATGCCGCAGGGGCCATGGCAGCCCCCATATTCATGGAATCCCGGATTCCCGCATCCACTGTCTGCCCGGTGGTTACGGCGGTAATCTTCGCCATTCCGCTCTTTCGGTCTCCTGCCAGAATCACGCTTCCGCAGCCCGTAACCGTCCACGTAGCGGAAAGGGGACGCTGGTTGCCATATCCCAATGGAAAACGGAATTGCTTTTCCGCTGTGGCGAAATGGCTGGACGCCATTGCCATCACCTGATCCGCGTACCCGGCATTTACCGCCATAGCCCCCAGCGTCAGTGCCTCACCCATGGTGGAGCAGGCACCATACAACCCAAACAAGGGTACTTTTAAATCCACCGTTCCGAACGAAGTGGCAATCAGCTGCCCCAAAAGGTCGCCTGCAAACAGATATCTCAAATCCTTTTTATGGATTCCGCCCTTTTCAATGGCCAAATCTGCCGTTCGTTTCTGCAGAGCGCTCTCCGCCTTCTCCCAGCAGTCCGTTCCGAACATATCATCCTGCTCCACCTGATCAAACAGGCTTCCCAGCGGTCCCTCTCCTTCTTTGCGCCCCGCCACTGAGGCGGCACTGACAATCACCGGCGGGTCAATAAACCGCAGGCTGGCCTTTCCGGCCATCTGTCCTCTTTCTTTCACCTGTTCTGCCTCCTGTTCCAGCAATAAGCATTTTCTGCTTTTACTTTTTCCGGAGGAAGGGAAAATTATACATATGACACGCCGATTCCATCATCAGCCGCCTTTTTGTCCGAAAGCTACTCTTCCGCTGCCATGGCCAGCATCACGCTGACGCGGAAGATTCCCCCATCATAATGGATTTTTACGGTTCCTCCTGCCCGCTCCGCGGCGTCACACACTGAGGAAAGGCCTATCCCCAGCGCTTCCCGTTTAGAGGACAGGAAATGCCTGTCTTTTGTACGAACCTGGCCCTGATAACTGTTTTCTACCATCAGAACCAAAATTCCATTTCCCTGGCTTTTCAGCACCATATGAATAAAGGGCTTTCCTCCCTCCATTCTCCGGCACGCCTCCAGTGCGTTTTCCAGAAGGTTCCCCACCATACCGGAAAGCTCCAGGTCTGAAACAGGCAGTTGTCCTTTCAGCTCGCAGTCCGCCCGTACCTCAATTCCCTCAGAACGGGCCTGTGACAGATAATAGGAGGCCATTCCGTTAATCACGGGATTCTGGCATATGGGCGCCATATGCGGCGGAAGGATGCGATCCAGACTCTCGCCGTATTGGTACAGATAATTACGGATTCCATCCAGATCCTGTTCTCTGGCCATCTCATTCATGGCCCGGAAAAAATGACGCATATCATGCCGCAGTCTGCGGACGCTTTCCTGCCGTTCCAGTACTTCCTCATACTGCCTGGCAATCAGCGCCATATTTTTCCGTTCACTTTCTCTGCGCAGACTCTCCTCATTTTCCAGAAGCACCGATTTCATAATCTGATAAATAAAAAGGAAAAATATATTTGTCAAAATAATGTAAGCTGACAACAGTCCGGATCCGGCTCCTCCGCCATTTTCCCATAAATAACAGCTGGTACAGATCAGAAGGAATACCACATAGGGAACCATCCAAAACAAAATCCAGCTTTTCATTCCTCCTGTCATCCTCACGGACAAAATCGGTATCAATAGTTTTTTACAGACAAGTCCTGCTCCCAGGAAATAAAAAACTGTCAAAAATACCAGAAGGCCGAAATACTCTTGTTCCAGCCATTGCCGTATAGCGGTCAGGCCCGCCATCTGTCCATAGAGGAAAAACTGGGCAAACATCACATGCTCCCATCCCTCCCGGATTAGCAGCAGCATAAAGGGGATTCCCACCGTCCAGTGGAGCAGCAGGCTCCAAAGTCCAAGCCCCATTTCTCTCAGAAAAAGGGCTACGGCTCCTTCCGCCATAGCCCAGACCATACACACCGCAGCTGTCCCCCTTAGCCTCAAACGGCATTTATGTAAAAATGGAAACAGCGACAAAGAGATATAGACAGCCAAACAAATTAAGCCGTAAATACAGCCAGGGGCTGTCACATGATTACCAGCCATTCCGCATTCCCTCTCTCTCCGTCTTCCAGAACAGATAGTCCGTAAAATACTGACGGACCTGACTGCGTTTTGTCCGCTGAATCAGAGCATTGTGACCTCCTTTCATCACAAAAGCCTCCCATCCGCCCTTGCCTTCTTTCACCTGCTCCACATAATCCAGGTTAACCAGCACGTTCCGGTAACACTCCAGAAAGCATTTTTCCGTCAGACTCTTAGCCAGCTCCCGTACCGTCATGCGGGTTCTCATCCGCTCTCCGCTGCTCAAGTAGAAAATAGTGTAATGGCCATCCAGCTCCGCCATCACAATCTCATCATAGTAAATCTTTTTTGAAATTCGTTCTTCCCGAAGCTCCAGATACGGTCTTTTTTTCTTAACGGAGGCAAACAGCTCGTCCAAAACCTCCAAAAGCTCATCCCTGCTATAGGGCTTTACCAGATACTGAAAAGCCCGGACCTTATATCCCTGAACAGCGAAGGAGTCGGAACTGGTAACAAAAATAATCCGGCAGGCGCTGTCCTTTAACCGCAGTTCCTTAGCCACGCTCATACCGTCCATACCATTCATGTAAATATCCAGAAAAACTGTGTCAAAGCCTTTCTTTTCCTCGAAAGCCTCTAAAAATTCCTCTCCTCCTGGATACCCGTAAATTTCTCCCTCTAGTCCGTTATCCCGAATGTATGCCTCTAACTGAAGAGCCAGATTATCTCTGTCTTTCTGGAAATCATCTACTACCGCAATTCTCAAATTCTCATAATCCGCCTTTTCCAAAATCAATCAATTCATCTGGTATAATCTCTTTTACTTTAGGAAAGAGATAAACCTATGTCAACCTTTCTTGTGTGAATGGAAGTAAATATTGCGTCAAATGACATTTGCATTTTTTTTCAAATCTGGTAAGATACATTTATCATGGGTAGCAAAATCTTTTGCCCCTAACATCCTATTCTGATAATAGACTGGAGACATTATGCTATGAAACAAAAATACCCCCCACCAACCCAAGAAAGGCTCCTGGAATTATCGCAAAAGGTGGTAAACGCTTTTTTTACTTATCAAACTGAGGATATTGCTCCGCTTCTGGACGAACAGTTCTTCTGGATCGGCGGCATGTCCTATCAGTGGTCAGAGGGACCGGAAGCTTTTCTGCGCATGAAAGCCTCAGAGCAGCATATCCAGACTCTCCCGGACATCAGCGAAGAGTACTTCACCCTGCTTCCCGGAGATGAGAAAACGAGGATTGTCTGCGGGCGTTTTGTCGCTTCTGTCCGGCTGGATACCAATTTTCTCTGCCGCTTTTTTATCCGCGTTACTATGGTCTGGCGCAAATCCGGAAATGATTTTAAGCTTCTGCATCTTCATAGTTCCAATGCCCGGGATTCCCTTTCTTCCTTTGAGTCCCCGCAGGGAACCAGCTCTATGTGTCAGTATATCCGGGAAGTTTATGCGAAAACCGCCCATTCCCGCCAAAAATCCGAGAATTCCGACAGCAATCAGATTTGCCTGAAGGACGAATCCGGGCATTTTCATTATCTGAATATTTCCGAGATTTTATATCTCAAAGCCTCCAACCAGTGGTGCTATGTAGTCACCGTATTCGGGCGTTTTCTGACCTTTGGGAGCTTATCCGGCTTTGAGAAGCAGCTGCCGGAATTCATCAGAATTCACCGCAGCTATCTGGTCAACAGCCAGGCGGTGGAACAGCTGAGATTCCATAAAGTCATTCTTCTGAATCAGGAGGAGCTGCCAGTCAGCAAAGGCCGGTATACAGAAGTAAAGGCTTTGTTACATGCCTCTTCTTAGAAAAAGAAATCCGGACGCTTTCCTTTATTCTTACTTTTGCATTCCCGGAGCCTTAGGCGTTATTTGCTTTGGCTCCGCTTCTTTTTTGAGGGCCTTCTGTACCTGCCGGGTCTTTGCTTTTTCTGTTGGATGAACGCTTTGCTTTTCCTCTTTCTGAAGTTCCTCCAGCTTCACTTGCTTGCGCTGTGCCGGCTTGTCCAGCGCCGAGGCCAATTTTTTCATTTCCTCTTCCAGCGCTTTGGGGTCTATCGCGTACTCCTTCGTATTGCCGCTCAGATAATCCTCCATGGTTTTCTTATCCGGATGCTGAGACATCAGCACATTCAGCGCCGCATTTTGGAAAATTGAAATCTCCCTGTCCGGAACGAGGCTGTCAAGGTCTCCGATCCGGGCGCCCCGGAATATTTCCCCCACCCGGTCTGCGGTCAGCTTTGCCGCTACCCGCATTTCCGTCATAACCTCCGGATTCTTCGACACCTCCACTGCCAGTACAAATTGCTGAAGAGCACACAGATTTTTGGCGTCCGCCTCATACCGCTGCTCGCCGGTAAGGCCGGCAGGATTCCCTGTTCCCGGATCATAGGCAGCAAAAAATGTTTGCCCATACGTTTCCTTGTTTCTCAATTTTTCCATCGTCTGGGAATAATCTACCGCAATCCTTCCCAACGTGCTAATATCCACTGCCTGGGTCAGACACTGGACCGGATCGCTCCAATCAATGTCCGGAATCCGTACCTCGCAAAGCTTTTCGGCCGCTTTGGCATACATCTGTCCGTAAAACCGGATATTGTTTTCCAGATCAGGACTTCCTACCCCGGGGTTCACCGGATGATTTTCCAGCGCCTCTTCAAATCGGACCGATGCATTCATGCGAAGTTCCCTTCTTCCTGAAAGCACATCATCCACTGTGACATTTCCCTCCGACAGCATGAACAGTCTAAGAACACTGTCCCGGCTGGCGTCCCGCGCCAGTGTTCTGATACTTGTTGAATTCTCCAACTGCCTAAAGCGTTCTCCTATTCCTCTCAAATCCCGGAACGAGGCGCCGGAGGCCGAATGATCTTGTCTTACGCCGCTCAAAGCCATTCCTGCATACTCCAGTCCCATCTTTTCCATTTCTGCTTTTGAGCCGCCCTGACCGTAAAGGCATTGAAAAGCGTTGGCCTTCTGATGCGGGAACATTTCATCGAACACTCTTGTTTCCTTCTCTCCCAGCTTAGGCGAAAGTTTTCCGATCATCGCCGAAAAATTCACCGGAATCCTCCGGGGCTCCCCTTCTTGAGCAATCACCCTCCGAACCAGCATCTGTTCCATTCTGAGTTCCTCCAATGAATCGGATGCATTGGGATTTTCCAGATACTCCCCCGCTTTTCTGGACATCAGCCGCTCCGGTTTCAGCCCGGTGGTCATAAACGTGTTTACTGCCGCATAGTCCCGTTTTTCATTTGGTGTTAACTGTCTGCTTACCTCCCTTTCCAGTTCCGTTCCGTCTGCTCCCGGGTAAAGAACGCTGGACAGATTCGTTCTTGAGCTCATATTAAATGCCTGCATAAAAAACTGCTGGCCCATAGCCATACTGTTCAGCAGTTCTGTTGTCTCAGGCTGGTGCTGTTCCATCAGGGCAGCAGTCTCCTGTGGGCTAAGGTCCTCCGGGGCATTCAGCGCGTACAATATCTCTCTTTTCAGATTAGTCTTGCTTTCTGCCCGTACACAGGAAACGATGATGTCCGCCAAAGGACTCAAATCCGGCTGCTGTCCTTCTTTTGGCGCATACATCTTCTCCAGAGCATCCGCTAGTCTCGTAGCAGCCGCCTGTTTCTCCGCTGTATATTTTCTGCCGTCCATCAGATCTGCGAACCGGATTTGAGGATTCTCCGCCAGGGTGAGATACTGGGCCAGCGTACGGAATCCGCCCATTTCACGATCCGCCCCTCTTTTTATTTCCGTAGGCAGTTTATCTTGTATCGCATAAACCCGGTCCACGTTCTCCCTTCCGCAGAACGCCTCTGTTGCCTTCGTTCCGGTTCCTGCCCAGCGGCGCAGGTCAAACCGTTTTTTCGCTTTCTGATAGGGGTCCTCCTCCATTCTAAGCCTGCGGGTCTCCGCAGTCACCAGTTTTTCCCCCATATACCGCTGAATATCGGAAATACGCTGCTGCCGCTCATCGTCCTTTTTATAAAAATTCTGCGCCCTGGAAGAGGGTTTTCTCTGATACCAGCTCTCCTGCCCGTCCAGCTCGCTTAAATCCGGCTGCACAGAAACCACTCCGACCTGGAAAGCGCCGTATGGGTCCATTCCCACTTTTGCCATCTCTACCCGATGCTGACCGCTGATAATGGCTGCCATGATTTCCGACTTTGCCAAGTTCTGATCATCTATGGAGGTCGGATTCAGGTCACGGCTCATTTGCTGTTTCAAATACTCATAGGCTGGCTTTCCATCGATAAAAAACAGCTCTGTCCGATCCCGTATGCCCATGGTTCCATAGATTGGATGAGATTTGGGGTCCACTCTCATATCATTCAGGACCATCTGGTCAAAAGCTCCCACGGCAGTATTGATCAGCCGCGTCTTTTCCTCCTTTGTCCCGGAGAAAGCTCCAATTTGCCCGCTCAAACTGCCCAGGCGGTACAAATCATGAATTTTTTGTTCCCTTTGCCGATCGGAAGCGGACACATGAATTTTATCTGTAACCCGCATCTCTGCCGGCACCGTCTCCATATCCGGATAAAGGCTGCCTTCACTGCGAATCCGGTCACTCTTCGCCTCCTTTTCCTGCCGGCTTCTCTCCGCCAGCCTTTCCTGAGCGGCCTGAACCTCCGCCGCATCGCTGACTGACAGAGCGGGTCTCTGGCGGACGGCATCTTCCACTGCCGGACGAATACTTTCCTGACTGCTGAACACATTCAAAGGCAAAAGCGTAACGGATGACGCCCCGGGCAGGGCCACGTGAATTCTGGCAGAAGACAGGGCCGCCTCCATAAAACGGCATTTCATCTGTGCGGAAGCATAGTCGTAGCGCTCCCCTGCGTACTGAGCCTCCCACTTTTCATTCATGCTTTGTCCGTCAATATAAATCTGGTCGAATATATCCTTGCCCTCATCAGCCAGGGCGCTGCGCACCTCTTCCGGAAAAATAAATTCAAAAGCACGGTCAAAATTCTGAACCGCAAAATCCTTTTCCGCAAGGGTAAACTTCTTTCCCGATACATCCCCCAGCAGAAAGCTGTCAATCAGTTCCGGGCGGTATGCCTGAACATCCATCCGTACTTCCGAAAACTCATTGGTTTCTGCTGCCGGCTCATCTCCCCTCATCTGGCGGATTCTGCTTTCCTGGTACTGATTCCAGCGTCTTCCCGTCTGGGCAAAAAGGCCGGTCACATCTCTCACATCCAGATTCAGCGTTCTGAGAAGCTCATTGATCTGGGCTATTCCCTCGTCTCCCAGCTGGCCTTCAAGGAATGACATGGAAAACGCCGCCGGTGCGGCACCGGTCAGAACCTGCTGGTTCAGAATTGCCATCATGTTATAGTAATACCGATAAGGTGTCATCTTACTGTCCAATTCCAGATTCTTCTGACTTATCTCATTCTGAAGCTCTTCGTCCTGAGCCGCCTTTTCTTCTTCCAAAATTCCCCATCCAAAGTTCAGATTGGTATATTCGGCACAGTAGGAAAGGGCCTGATCATTCAGCTCCAGAAGCTTTTCTGCCAGTTCTCTTCTTCCTTCCGGCAAAAGAGCAATTATATTTTTTATGCGCTGTGAACGCTCGTAATGCCCCAGCTGGGTACTGTCCATTATCAGGTCACCGTTAACCCCATATCGCTTCTCGCTCTCATTATCATATTTCCGGTTTCCTCCATAAGCGGCATTTTGCTCCAACTCGGGACTCAGGCCGTACGCCTCCAGGCTATGACGCAATTCCTGCCGCTCTCTTTCCAAATCCTCCTGAACTGTTTCAAATCTTTCTTCGGGCATTATTTTCCCTCCTTTATATAATCAATACAGTTACAATCGTTCAAACATCAGCATCGTAATATCGTCATACTGCTCTGCTCCATCTGCGAAATCCGCAATCCTCCCCCTCAGCCCATGAAGAACGGCCTCCGGAGTCTCTTTCCGGTGGAGGTTCATCCACTCCAGAAGACGTTTTTCTCCAAACAGCTCATCCTTTCGGTTCATAGCCTCGGTGACGCCGTCTGTATAGAGAAAAATGCGGTCCCCGCGGCTCATCTGGAAGCTGCTGGTCTCATAGGCGAACCCTTCCAGCCCCGCCAGGATAAATCCGCTCTTCTGTTTCAGATACGCAAACTCCCCTCCGTCCAATGCCACCAGCGGAGGATTGTGTCCGGCATTGACATATTCCACCAAACCAGACTTCAAATCAATGATTCCCAGCCAGGCAGTAACAAAAAGCCCTGCCTGATTGCTCTCGCACAGCTGCTGGTTAACCCAGGTAAAGATTTCGCCCGGCTTCACAAAACTGCATGCCCGGTCCTTAATCAATGTTTTGGCAATTACCATAAACAGGGCGGCTGGAACGCCTTTTCCAGATACATCTGCTACCGTGATTGCCAGATGGGTATCGTCAATGAGGAAGAAATCATAGAAATCCCCTCCCACCTCTCTGGCTGGATTCATCACTGCGTAAATGTTTAAATCCTGCCGGTCCGGAAAAGGCGGAAAGATTCTGGGAAGCATGCTGGCCTGAATCTCCGTGGCGATGGACAGCTCCGCTCCGATTCTCTCTTTCTCCGAGGTTACTCTTGCCAAATTGACAATATAGTCATTGATGTCCCGCTCCATCTTCTTCATTGCGGCAGCCAGGGTCTCAATTTCATCACCGGTTTTAATATTCAGCAGCTCCATAGCGTTTTTCCCAGCCTCTCCGTCCTCCTGACTGCGGTTGGTCACATAGGAGTCCGCCGCCTTTGTAAGAGTCTGGACCGGCCGAACGATCAGGCGGTTGGTAACAGTAAAGAGAACCAGGGCGGCGAAAACTGCCGCGGCCACCAAAATCACACAAAGATTACGCAGGAAATCATGACGGTCCTGCATAATGTCATTCATAGACACATCTGTCATCACGTGCGCGGCTACGTTTCCCTGACTGTCAAAAATAGGGGCGCCAGCAGAACACAGCCAGCCATATTCTGAGTTGGTAATATAGGCGGGAAATCCATCCTCCGGATGGGTTAGAGCCTCATAATTATTTTCATAGACGATATCCCAGGTGCCCGGAGGGCAGGCATCCTCCCCGGTAGCCGGGTCCGCAATGTAAACGCAGGTCCTGGTTTCCGGATCCATATATACGATATAAACATCATCGGCCTGGTTGGACTGGCGGACCTTATCCAGGATTTCCAGCAATCCTCCATACTCTTCATCGATAATTCCCTCATACTGGGCAAAATACTGATCCCACTCTTCCTGGGTTTCGTATTCCGGCGCCACATTCTCCTTGTAAATATCATAGACCTCTTTCCGGTATCGGGCCACCTGGTCTCCATCCACCAAACTGGCCGCCGTCTTGGCAATGTCCATAGCCAGGGTATTGTAATGCTCATCCACCACAGCGGAATATTCCCGATAGCTAAGTACCGTCAAAAGGGCGGTAAGAAGCAAGGTGGCAGCCGCCACAATGATGCTGACCTTCAGTTTCAGCGATAAGTGTTTCATATTATCCTCCCTATTAAATCCGGATTACCATCGTATTAAATCCTTGATAGCGCCGATAGAAAAAATCCTTGGATTTCTCCTTAATCACTAAAATGCCGATAGCATCCGGGTCCCAATCCCCATCCAAATTCGCTTTAGCGGTTTTCATGGAAAAAGGATTAAATTTTACCGCGTCATCTCGGATATGAAGCTCAAAATCCCCATCCTCAAGCGCCACCAGCGTAACCTGAATATAGCCTGCCCGCTCTTTCTCCTCCGGGCTTTTTTCCAGGCTTTCCTGGCCAAATCCCTTCTGCATTATAGACAGACAGATTTCCTCCGCCGCCATAGCTACAAAATACTGTTGATTCGGCGCGGCCTCCCACCGTTCCAGAAATTCTTCTATTCCGCTGGTAAGAGGGCGGATATTGTCATTCTGCCCCCGGATCGTACAATAAAACACCCGTTCTTCGTCAAAAGCCCTCCCGCGGTTGTCAAACCATTTTCTCCAAATTCCATAAATCACCAGCGTAAGCAGCTCCGCCGCCGGATACATCCACCAGAAGGCCTTCAGTCCCGCCATGGAAAAAAACAGGGCGCAGGGAATCAGGCATATGGCTCCTCTTAATGCGGCTATACAGAAAGCGCCGCGCTCATCTTCCCCTGCCTGGCAGAAATTCTCCGTTAAAATGCAGATACCCGCGATCAGAGAGCCCATGGCCAGAACTCTCAACGCATAACAGCACAGCTCCTCCGCTTCCAGACTTTGAAGCCCGAAAATCATGCAGAGCACGCCTGGAAAACAAAACACGAAAAGCGCTCCTAAACCTCCCACGCCCAGGCCCCAGCCATACCCCAGACGAAGGGTTTTTTTCAGTCCCTGGCTGTTGCACTCTCCCACAAAGGTACTGATTAAAGGCTGCGCGGTCTTGGAGACCCCATCATAGAGATAGAGAATCAAAAAGGAAGTATTCTGCACCAGGTCAAATACGGCTACGCCATTTTCTCCGCCCATCTTCATCAGCATGCGGTTTGCAATCAGCAGAAACACCATCTGAAATACGTATTGGCTGGAGGTAGAAAGTCCCAGCCGGAAGCAGGTATAGATCTCCTTAAGCCGGGGAACGGCCGGACGGAAAGCCAGCAGCCCCTCTCGCTCCCCTCTTCTCAATGACCAAAGATATATGCAAATAGCCACGGCCTGCCCCGTCAGGGTAGACCAGGCGGCCCCTGCTGCCCCCAAATCAAATACCAGCACCAGCAAAATATTCAAAAATAGGTCTGACAGATTACCCACGGTGAATCCGAAGCTTGCCAGTTTCTGGCAGCCATCGGAACGCAGATAATAATTCAGAATATAGGATCCAAAAAACAACGGAATTCCGCTGATAATCACCTCAACGTAGATCCGGCTGGCCTCGTAAAGCTGAATGTTTTCTCTACTAGCGCCCAGGATGCTTAAAATGGGATGAATCAAAAAGTCTCCGGCCAATGCCATTACAATTCCCAAAATCAGGGCTGTTTCTATGACAAAGCTGAAGCTTTTCACCGCCTCTTTTGGATTTCCTTCTCCCAAAAGCCGGCTGTAGCGGATGGAACCGCCGCTTCCAAAGCTGTGCATCACCAGATTGATCACCATAAACACCGGGAGCGCCAGGCTGATTGCCGCCAATCCTGTCTCTCCCATCCGCTGTCCCAGGACAACGGCATCCGCCACATCGGAAATCCCCAGGCCAACGGAAGAAATCAGGGCCGGCAGAAGCCCTCTCCTGAACATGGGGCCTGTAAAGCGGTCCATTTCCCTAGAATCTGTTTTCATGTTACTGCAACCTTTCCATCAAACATTCGAATCCGGGCTGCCGGCTGCATCTGCTTTTTCATCATCCTCAGCCCTTCAATTCCCAGATCCTCCTCCGCATTAACCCAGGCATACTGCCCGGGAAGGCTTAAATAGAACTGCCATTTCACATATTGAGACAGGCCGGGAAGATATCCTTTCTGTTTCGCCATACACAGATCAAAAGTATCTTCCGTCAGGGCATAACCTCCGGCAATGGCATAGGGCTCTCCATCTACCGTCACCAATATTCCGCTGGCCTTCAGCCGGTCCCAGTTATTCAGCAGCCGGTCCGCGGCGTTCAGATCTATCAGACCGTCCTCTCCCTCCTCATGAGATAGCCGATTCCACTGCCTGGCAATCTCTCCGGCTTCCCCGATGTTTTCTCTGGTCAGCAGCCTGACCTCCAGTTTCATGGCGCGGGTAGCCTTATGAATATGTCCCCTCAGTTTGGAAAATTTCCTTCCCTTTAATCCGATCTGCTCTTCTTTCCAGTACAAATACTCGCTGTCTCCGGCCCTCTCCTCAAAATCAAAATATCCCGGAAAATGCTCCATGGCAAAGGCTGCATCTTCCTCTCTGGCATAACAAACAGTAAAATTCTCTTCCCCTATGTGCCGCTCCAGGAAAGCTTTTTTTGCTTCCTGGCTTCCGCAAGGGAAAAACCAGGTATTGGCTCCCCTTTTTTCCGCTTTTACCGCAAAAAAGTCTTCCTCCAGTTCAATAGAAAGTCCCATAGCCGGCGCCCAGAGATACAAAGACTGGAAAGCGTGGGAAGCCGTTTCGTGATTATATTTTTTGCGAAGCCGCTGCACCTTCTCCTCCTGCTCCCACGTGATTTGCTCCAAACTCATGTTTCCACAATCTCCTTCACCGTTTCCGCCTGAATCCATCCCCCTTTAACCGGCATAATCCCCTCCCGACAAATCCTGCCCCTTAACAGTTCATACCGTTTTCCATCCCCCTGATAGATGCATGGAAAGCCATAAAAGGCCCGCAAAATCCGGTCCGCCTCGCAGCTGTCCGTCTCCTGGTCTATCGTCCAGTCCGCCTCCGTGGGGCAAGGCTCATATTTCCCCTCGCCCTGTGGTTTTGCCTTCTTATAAAGATCCGAAAAGTTTCCGGTAAGCTCTTTCATCATTTCCGGAAGAAGAGCCCGGATTTTTTCCGTTAAAGTTTCCAGGTTTTCTCTCTCCCCTATAGGGAATGAACGCTGCAGCAGAATGTTCCCCGTATCAAACTCCTCCTCCAGCTTATGTACCGTCACTCCGCCGATTCGATCTCCTCTTAAAATCTGCAAAGGCATGGGCCAGGCGCCCCGCCCCATTGGAAGAAGGGAAGGATGGATATTTACCATGGGCAGTTCTTCGTCAATCGGAATTCGGTAGTAGTAGGCGGCGCTGACCAGCATCTGACAGCCCTTCTCTTTAAGCCGAAGAATATCCTCCCTTCCAATTCTTTTCATGGTCCAGGGAGCGCCGGCCTTCTCTGCCATAGCGATTACTTCCTGATTCAATTCCGTTATCCCGTCTACCGGGCATGTAAAAAGTTCTGTCAGCTGACAGCCCTCCTCCAGAAGCGTCTTCAGAGCTGGAGACAGCAAGTCAAAACCGGCATAGGCGATTTTTGTCATTCCGCTTCCCTCCTGTCATTAAAACGCCGCGCGTATGGAATAGATTCCCGCTCCTTCTGCAGCCCGATAGGAAATCCAGGCATCTCCCACCTGGGTCCACTGTTCCAGCTTCACGCCATACCGGTTGTCCCCTTCCCAGCTGTAGTAAACTGCCTCTGCCAGTTGATCTCCTGTGCGGCTCAGCAAATTTGTCACCACCCGCAGGCACTGAAAATCATACCATGACATAGGGATATTGCCCTGATATTCCCTGGTAAGCGGGCAGCGGACTGTCAGCGTAAATTCCCCCTTCTCCCTGTTCTGCTCCAGAGAGAACAGCTCCGTATACTGATCCCCATCCGTTCTTCCATATCCCAGGCGCTGGTTCGAAAGCCGGAATCTGCGGACATTGCCCAAATCCCGGTAAAGGGTTTCCTGGACCTGATTAAATATATCCTCACAGCCGGCAAAGATAACTTCCTCCTGGGGAGAACGAAAAGAATTGCGGCTGGGCACGCTGGTTTCCAATATGGTAAGGCTGTCATACCATTTCCCGCTTCCGTCTACATAGTATCCATCCGGAGAAAAACCGTTTGTCAGCCAGGTTCCATCGTCCTGTTCATAGGACCAGGTTCCGTCCGTACCTTCTACCCACTGGGCCCCGTAAGCTGCAGAGGGCAAAACCGCTGCCAAAAGAGCGCCCAGAAGGATGGCCTTTCTCATTTTCATCCTTTTACACCTCCGCCTTTTCCTTGGTGATCACCAAAATGTTCTTCCCATCCTCGTACCGGTAGCTCATGCTGTCGGTCAACGCTTTGCTGAGGAAAATTCCCAATCCGCCGATTTCCCTCTCCTCCGGTCCAAGGGTCAGATCCGGATCCTTTCGCTCCAGGGGATTATAGGGAGTTCCTTTATCAATAAATTCGATGGTAATACGGCATTTGTCCGTCTCCGTCACCTCACAGCGAATCAACACATCCCCTTTTTCCGGTTTGTAGGCGTAGTTCGCTATATTGCAAAAGATTTCCTCCACTGCCAGTTCCACTTCCATAATCTGTTTGGGACCAAACCCTGCTTCCTCCAGCTGCTCTGTTACATAGCTTCTGGCCATTTCCATGTTTTCCAGCTCCGCTCCGATTTCTAATTCCTTCATAGGGTATCCTCCTGTCCGGTTCCGGAGTTCAAAACGATTCCGGAACCGCATTTTTCAATAATATCCTCCAAAAGTTCCTCCCAGGTCATCTCCTGCTCCTCCAAAAAGGTTCGGTTCTGAACCTGCAGATCGGTTATAATCCGATAAAAGCCGGCCTTCCGAAAAGCTTTAAGCCGCTCCGTGTCGGAAGCGTAGTGCGTTGATTCGTAAGTCTCGTACTCCTCTTCATATCCGGAATTCTGGTACGCCGCGGCAGTTACCTTCATACTGACAATGATCTCCTCCAGCTCCCATACCTGGCGCACTCCGGAAAGCTGCCGTTTTAACTCTTCCTGATCCGTCAGCTCCCGGGAAATTCCCGCCGCCTGACAGAACTCATCCAGCCCCTCTTCTATGGTATTGGTGGCGTAATCAGGACTCACGATCTCCAGCATCCTCTGCAAATAAGTATCCCAGCTCTCTCCTTCTGTGCCGTAACCATCTTCCTCAAATCTGGTTTCCAGGTCTGCCACCACTTCCCTGTAGTAGGCGGCCTCCTCCACATCCTGACGGGCCTGGGCGGCCTCCTCTGCATCATGCCGTTCCCGGATAGTTTTCTCCGCATCCTGGTCGCTATTCTTTGTGTCCTCTACCACATCCATATTTGCGCCGGAAAGCTCCAGCAGACGCTGACTTTCCTGGTATCCTCGGTAACGCTCCTGATCTTCACCTGGAAGATTTCCAACCGCCTCGTCGGTTAATGCCAGCTCTACCAGAAGATTTTCCAGGTTGCTGGTATACTGGGAGCGGATTACTCTTCCTTCAATTTCCAACAAATTACCGTTCTCCGGCATATCCTCCCCAACGTTCAGTCCCGCCAGCCGATAGAGCTGTCCCAGACCGGTACGCTGGTTCTGAAGTTTCTCTCTTACCTGGACCGTATGCTCCCACAGCTGGGCAAACTCAATGTCAAATCCCTGTTCATTTATTATGGTTTGAAGCTCCTGTCTGCCCTCGGACTCGGAACCAAAAAACAACCGGTAGGCCCTCTCATTAGCCGTTTTCTCCTCCTCATCCGGCTCCACCCTGACGTATGCGCTGTCCTGAAGCGTTACTTGGTGAGTGCTGCTTAAATAGCGGTTCGCCAGCTGATCTACATAATCCTTCAGCGCATCAGCCTCCATCTGATTGCTCTGAGCCTCCAAATCCATCTCATAGCATTTGGCCCAGGCAATATCTCCGGGCTGGTAGGTAAATTCATCGGTCTGATATCCCACCACCATAAATCCCCTTCCGGCTCCGCTGCTCTCCGGAAAACTGGCAAAATAGCATCCATCCTCCAGATGTATACTAATGCCATTGCGCAGATTGTAGAGAATAATCCCATTATACATGGAGGAGATAATGATCTCATGTTCATTTAAAAGAGTCAGATCCGAAGCACTGTAAATTTCCGTGTCCGCCCCATTTTCCAGCTTATCCTCAATAATAGCGTCCTGATTTTCGTCTACTTCCTCCAGCTCCGGTGCTTCCTGCTGTTCTGTGTATCCCTCTTCCCCGGAAACGCTGATGGCAAGGCCTCTGGAACGGGACAAGTCTGACAGACTGATATAATGCTTATCCGCTGTGTTAAAGCTTCTTCCCTGACGTTCGTAAAAGGTCATGCCGGTGCTGGTAAGGACGGCGGCCACCGCGCTGTCGCCATCATAATAGATTCCTCCGTCCACAATCTTTCCTTTGACCTGGGAATCTGACAACGGAACCGGCGTTAAACCGTCGTCATAGAGTGCCTGGCTAAGGGAATCCTCATCCGCTGTGTCGGCCTCAGACAGATCGGTCAGATAAAGTACTCCAAAATCTCCTGATGGCGCAACCTGGGCTGTGGTTTCCTGCCGCTCCACCCAAAATACATTGCTTCCATCAGGGAAAACCATCTCATAAGTCAGGGGCATGGCAGGCACCGTCTCAGTATAGGAATAGGTCACCGTTCTGGTATGTTCATCCCCGTTCTCATCCTCATATGTTTCCTCCACCTCATAGTACAGTGTCCGCTCCAGTTCTTCGGTATATTCCAGGACCCGAAGGTATGGTTTCAGGCTGTTCTGACCATCCCCGCCGTCTTGAAACCGACCGGAAATCTGAATATCCGCAAAACGGCTAGTCCGGCTTCCATCCTCATAGACAGAGATTTTGGAAGCAAACAGGGCTTCCAGCTCTTCGTAATCCGTCCCCAAAGGAGAAGGATTCGTTTCCCCATTCCAGGTTCCCGGCGCAAGGCCCGGAATCTCGAGCTGACCCATCTGGGCTTTTAAGGCCATTACCGCTTTGATTAAGCTGATCCACTGCTCCCGCTCCGTCTCAGGCATTGAACCCCAGAAATGCTGCATTCCCAATATATTGATCAGCAGTACGCCCCACGCCCCACGGTTCCACCAATAATAACCGTCCGGCAGACTGTATGTAAGCTTCTCTTCTATTATATTCCAGTTGTCCCGTATCCACTGATACAGCTCCCAGTCATCTATGCTGAACATATCAGGGAATCCTGCCAATTCCATATTGATGGGATGCCCCACTGTGGCAAAAACAGGGAACTGATCTCCTCCGTCCGCAGATCTCCTGCGTTTGATGTTGTACATGCTGTTTTCCGTTACATAATCGTTCAGCTCATCTTCATCAGCGAATACCCTTCCATTTCCCTCCAGCCATTCTTCTTTTTGTCTTTCCCAGTTTTCATTTGTGGAGGTAAAAAGGATTCCATCGCTGTTTCCTTCTCCAATATCCAGGTTGTAACAGCAGAGAACCGCCCGAAAGCTGGTGTTTTCCAGCTCCTCGTCATTCTCCATAAGACTGTCAAGATCCAGTCCGTCTCCCCCTTCTTTTTCCAGCTGAATAGCCACCGGGATGTATACATAGCGTGAACCGTCCATAACCACATCGCTGATTGTGGTCTCTACCGTATATCCGTCCCTGCCGTAGCGCTTCGTCAGTTCCTCGATCTCCTGTGCAATCACCGCATTATAATCATAAGTCCAGGTCTGGTTGCCCGACGAATCAAAAAGATACGCACGATTCCCGATAAAAAGAAAATAAAGTCCTTCTTTTTCCAGCTTATGGGCCATCAGGCGATTTTCGCTGACGCTTCCGGTCAGCTCCCCAATCCCTTCCACCTGCTGGCTTACTGTTCCTGAATTATCCTTCTCCTCCAAACGGGTAAAAAACACATTATAAGCTCTGGTCGCCGGCTGATAAGACATGAGAACCGTTACCAGAATCTCTGTATCCTCGGTTTCCGTCGCCGTCCGTTCCTCCGGGGCGATCCCGCTTTTCGCCGCAGTCAGGCCCGCATCCTCTTCGCCTGTCGAACCATAATAGGGCGTTTTATAGCAATAAATAAACCCTTCCTGTTCCTGGTAATCCAGCACTTTAAAGTCCACAATCTCATCCGGCTTGTTCTCATGATCCGGCAGAATGTAAAAAGCGTTGGTCCCTTCAATCTGATATTTTTCATCATCCTGCTGTTCCTGGGTTTGCTCCACCTTTTCCTCTACCTGATGGGATATATTTTCCGGCAGGGTGGCAGGCTCATAGGGTTCTACCTTCAGATTGCCGTTGTAAAGGATGGAATTGCATCCTGTAAACAAAATACATGACGCACACAGAAGCAGACAGAATACTCTTTTTACAAAACGCAATACAATCCTCCTTTCCTCCGGCTCTCTGTTGTCCTTTCGCGGGAGCCCGGTTCATCAGGCTCCCGCAGAAAGTCCGGAAATTTGAATTAATTGGACTGATTAAAATCGGTCTGAATCGAAGTGCCGCCGCTGTCATTCATCCAGCTTGTCAAAGACGGAAGCATCAGATTCAGGGCCGCAATCAGAACGAAAATCAGAACGAAGCCAATGATAGCGTTCTTTAAGGCGTTCTTTGCTTTCTCACGGTCCTGGGGCTCCTCTGCTTTGGCCAGCTTCGCTCCCAGGATGATGCAGTAAATCACGCCCAGAGCTGCCACGATCATCAGCAACGGACCGGCTGCCGCGTTAATCAGCTCAATAATTGGCTGCGCTGCGCTCTGAAAGGGATTGGTCGCAAGTAATACCTGTTCCATTCTTTTTTCCTCCTCATTTTTGATTTATTGTAACGATTTAGAACGGCGGGCATCTTCTTGCCCGGCCAAGGCCGGACAAGAGGCATCGGATGTCCATACCCAAGGGGGCACACTGTCCGATGTGAAAACAGGAACAAAAGCATACCCACAAGGGGCACTTTGCTTATAAGCAAGCTTAACGCCTGTTTTTGCTCTCATTTTCCCGCCGTCCTGAACTGTTACTATTTATTCAAAAGTCCGGGTATTTCTGCTGATAATACTGGAAAAAGGGTTTATTGTCCATTATAATGGAGTGGAATGATAACGGACGGCTTTTGGTTGCGAAATGGAGGTACTACTTTGATGTATAACACTCAGCTGGAAACCTTTCTGGTGGTGGCGGATTTGGGAAGCTTCAACAAGGCGGCGGATGCCCTTTACATAAGCGCTCCGGCAGTGACAAAGCAGATTAATCTGCTGGAGAGCAGTCTGGGACTGCAGCTGTTTGAGCGGACCCACCGGGGACTGACGCTGACGGAGGCGGGCAAATCCTTGTATAAAGATACAAAATATATTATCCAATACTGCAAGGAATCCGTGGAGCGGGGCAAGAAGGCCATGCGGGAGAAGGACCAGGTCATCCGCATCGGAACCTCCCCCATGACCCCGGCCCAGCCCCTTGTGGCCGCCTGGAATAAGGTCCAGGCCCAATTTCCAGACTTGAAGCTTCAGCTGATTCCTTTCATGAACAGCCAGGAGAGCGCCAGGGAAATTTTAAGAAACCTGGGAAGCAATATCGACGTGGTGGCGGGAATCTTTGACGACACCATGCTGAAGGTGCGCCAGTGCGCCGGACTGGAGCTTTCCAGACAGCCCATCTGCTGCGCGGTAGCGGCAGGACACCGGCTGGCGGGAAAGGACCGTCTGACCTTCCAGGACCTTTACGGAGAAAACTTTATCATGATGCACCGGGGCTGGAGCAACTATGTGGACGAGCTGCGGGACGATATCTGGAAAAACCATCCCCAGATTCATGTGGTGGACTTTGACATTTACAGCGTGGATATTTTCAACCGGTGCGAGAACAGCACGATGTGCTGATGGTGGTGGAGAACTGGAAAGACGTCCACCCCCTGTTAAAGTTTATACCGGTAGATTGGAACTATACCATCCCCTTCGGAATCCTCTATTCCCTGGACCCCTCGGACTTGGTAGTCAGGTTCTTAAAAGCACTGAAAAAGACGCTGTAAGGCCTAAAAGAGATAAAACCCAAAGGTAGGAACCATGAAACAAATCGGGACTTCTGTTGAAGTCCTGTTTTTTTTATAATGAAAACGTAATAAAGCAGGACGGCGGGAGGAAAGGGGGAAAAATAGGTGTCAAGCTTGCTTGTAAGCATGATTTTCCACCTTTTCTCCCATCGGACAGCGTGCCCCCTAGGGTATGGATATCCGATGCTTCTTGTTTGGCCGCAGGCCGAACAAGAAGAGACGCCGTTCAGTATAGCGGCCAAAAATCCACTGGCAGGAGGTGCTGGGAAAGAAAATGAAAAATTTCATCTTTGAAAATAAGACCAGGGTCTATTTCGGAAAGGGCTGCGTACAGGAGTTTCTGGCCAGCCTTCTGAACGGTTACCAGACCGTGATGTTCGCCTACGGCTGCGGCTCCATCAAGAAGAACGGAATCTATGACCAGATTCTCTATATTCTCCAGCGGGAGGGGAAAAACATCGTGGAGTTTTCCGGGATAAAGCCGGGTCCCACCTATGAGAAGGTTCTGGAGGGAATCCGCCTCGCCAGGGAGAAGAAGGCGGAGCTGATTCTGGCTGTGGGAGGCGGCTCGGTGATGGACTGCTCCAAGGCCGTGTCCCTGGGAGCAGTCTATGGCGGCGATTTGTGGCGGGATTTCTGGGAGAGGAACGGAATCGTGGATTTTTCCCCCATTCCCCTGGGCGTTGTGGTGACTACAGGGGGGAGCGGAAGCGAATGCAACGGGGTTTCCATTCTGACCAACGAAAAGACCAGGATTAAGAAGGGGCAGAACTATGAAAAATGCAGTCCGGGGTTTGCCCTCATTGACCCGTCCTACACCTTCAGCGAGTCGAAACAGCAGATGATTTCCGGCGCGGTGGCGGCTCTGTCCCATGTGATGGAGATTTATTTCAGCCAGCCGGACGAGGACAACGTATCCGACGATATCGCCGAGGCCCTGATGAAGAGCCTCATCCGGAATATGAGGAACGCCTGGAAGGCCCCCCAGGACTATGAAGCAAAGAGCAATCTGCTGTGGGCCTCGGCCATGGCCAAGAACCGGGTGATTAAGGCGGGCAAGCGGGGCGATTTTCTCTGCTGCCAGATTGAGCAGGAGCTGGAGGCCTATACCGGCTGTCCCCACGGCTTGGATTGCGCCATTTTAAGGCCGGCCTACTACCGCCGTATCTGTAAGGAACATCCGGATCAATTCGCCCGGTTCGCGGTAAACGTGTGGGGCATTCCGGCGGATGGGAAAACGAAGATAGAGCTGGCGCGGGAAGGCGTGGAGGCGTTTGCGGATTTTATCCGGGAGTTTGGGCTGCCGCAGCGCCTGCAGGAGCTTGGACTGGAAAATACGGCAGTCATCAAACGGATTGCCGGGGAATGCGCCTCCTCCGCCGGGAGCTACCGGGGGCTGGAGCGCAGGGAGATTGAAGCGCTCCTCAGGGAGTGCTGTTAAAAGGAAAGGAGAGCGAATATGAAAAAAAGAAATTTCGGAACTCTGGCAGCGGTGCTGACGGCGGGTGCAATAATGATGACGGGCTGCAGCGGGGGAACTTCTTCCGCGCAGACAGAAACTACACAGACAGAAACTACCCAGGCGGAAACCACTGAGGCGGAAACCGCCCAGGAGGAAACCCAGGCCGGGGAAGCCGCCGGGGAGACGGACGGGGCGGAGGCTCAGACAGAGGAGGACTCCCAGGCGGCCATCGAGGCGGCAAAGGTTTCTTCCAGGGAAGAGCTGACCTTTCCCATCGGGGATGCGGTCTCCGGCGCGTTTACCGGCACGGCCTATCTGACGCCGATGATTATGAACGACGAGGTCTACAACTTCCCCCAGACCAACAACGTGACCTTTGAGCCGGGAGCCCGCAGCTACTGGCATTCCCACGGAGGGATGATTCTGGTGGGGATCGGCGGCGTGGGATATTACCAGGAGGAAGGAAAGCCGGCTCAGATTATCCGCAAGGGGGATGTGGTGGAGTGCCCCGAGGGCGTCCGCCACTGGCACGGAGCGCTGCCTGACAGCTGGTTTTCCCAGATGGTGATTTACGATTCCCACTATACGGCCCCGGAGGACGCGCCGGAAGAAGAGCCGGTCAGCGACGAGGAATACCAGAATGTGGAAATCGCTCCCTACACGCCCCAGGTCAGCGCGGACAATGAATTTATGTTCCAGAAAGCGGACCAGGCCATGGAATCCGACACCTTCAATGGTCCGGCCTATGTTTCCGACATCATCGGAGGCGACAATGTGGCGGGAGCGCCGGGACTCCACTATGTGGTGTTTGACCCGGGCGTCATCAACAACTGGCACACCCATGAAGGAGGGCAAATCCTTATTGCCACCGACGGCATCGGCTACCATCAGATTGAGGGACAGCCGGTACAGGTGCTCCATCCTGGAGACGTGGCCCTGTGCCCGCCCGGAGAGAAGCACTGGCACGGAGGAAGCGCGGACACCAGCTTCGCCCACATTGCGGTGAATACCAATCCGGAGCTGACCGGGCTGGAGTGGTTTGACCGGATTTCCGATGAGGAGTATGCGGCCCTCCCCCCTCAGTAACCGGAACGGTAACGGACGGCAGTGAGACTTACCGGGGATTTGTGGTGGACAGCGTCCTCCATTCTCCCCGGGTCGGAGACATCCACTACTGCGTATACGTTCCGGAAAGCTACGACGGCAGCCGGGACTACGCCCTTTATATCACCCTTCCCGGTTATCAGAGACTGTATTTTCAGGGAGCGGGAGTCAACATCCAAACGGAGGAATTTGCCTTTACCGCCCAGGAGTACAACGAACAGATGATCATTGTGGCGCCCCAGCTGGAGGATTGGGGAAGGACCTCCGCTGACAAGACCATTGCCCTGACGGAATATTTCCTTAAGAATTACGCCATTGACCGGGACCGGGTTTACATCAGCGGGTATTCCGGCGGAGGAGAGACCTTGTCCCTGGTGCTGGATGAAAGGCCTGAGCTTTACACGGCGGCCCTGATGTGCAGTTCCCGGTGGGACGGAGGCTATGAGGCGGTTACGGAGACGGAGACGCCGGTTTACTTCGTCATCGGGGAGTCGGATGAATACTATGGCGCTCAGCCCTTCCGCCAGGCTTACGAGGAAATCCGAAGCCGCTATGAGGCCATGGGACTGACGGAAGGAGAAATAGACCGGCTTGTGGCGCTGGATGTAAAGCCTGCCTCCTACTTTCGGGAGGGAGGAGTAAGCACTCAGCACGGAGGCGGCGCACAGCTGTTCTGCCGGGATGAAGGCGTCATGGGCTGGCTGTTTGGAACACACTGGAAAGATACTGGAAGAAGGGAGCGAACAAGATGAGAAAACATGGATTTGCGGGAATTTTCCTGGCGGGAATGGCCGCGGCGGTGCTGCTGGCCGGCTGCGGCAGTTCTCAGGAGCAGGAGACTGCGGGGACAACGGAGACGGCGGCCTCCACTGAGGCGGAGCAGACTTCATCGGAAGCGGAGAGCCAGGAAACAGAGGAGCAGGCGCCTGTTTCAGCCTTCTCAGATGTGCCGGAGGACTACTGGGCGGCGGAGGCCATCAACGGGCTTGCGGACATGGGAATCATCCCCGCCGGAGGAGAATTCCGTCCGGATGATTTGGTCACCAGGGGAGAGTACGCCCAGATGGTGGCTCCCGCCTTTGACATTAATACGGATTTGGCGGCGGCCGGCAGCGGCTACACAGATGTAGGGGAAGACAATCCTCTGTACCAGGCCATTCTGACGGCCGGACCCTACATCGTTTCAGGAGATACCTTCGATGAACGCCACGGGGTGGACCGGGAAACGGCGGTGGCAGCCATCATGAGAGCCATCGGCTATACCCAGAGAGAAACGCAGGTTACCTTCGCGGACGCCCAGGACATTGACCAGGAGGACCAGATGTACGTCGGCTTCGCCCAGGAAATCGGCCTGGCCCAGGCGGATGAAAACGGGAATTTCAATCCCAAGGAGGAGATTACCCGGGCAGAGGCGGCCAGTCTGGTTTACACGGCGGCTGTTTACAAGGGAGACCCGGAACGGCCCAGCGGAAATGTGGGGGAGGATGGAAGCACCCAGGAAGATTCGGATGCTTCGGTGGTCTACATGACCACGGATATCAGCCCCGAGGGATTGATGCGTATCTATGAGGCCCTGGACTGGCAGCCGGAGGGAAATGTGGGCGTAAAGATGTCCACCGGAGAAGCGGGCGGAGAATATTACCTGCACCCGGACTTTATCGCCGACCTGGTCCATGAGGTAAACGGGACCATTATCGAGTGCAACACGGCCTACGGCGGCTCCAGAGCCACCACGGCGCTCCACCGTCAGACCATCGAGGACCACGGGTTCAATGAAATCGCCCAGGTGGACATTATGGACGAGGAAGGCTCCATGGAGATTCCGGCGGTTCCGGGAAGCGTTCATCTGGAGAAGGACATCGTGGGCTCCCATCTGGCCAACTATGATTCCATCCTGGTGCTGTCCCACTTTAAGGGCCATGCCATGGGAGGATTCGGCGGAGCGCTGAAGAACATTTCCATCGGCATCGCTTCCCAGAATGGAAAAATGTACATCCATTCCGGCGGGACCCAGGATGAAAAATTCATCCCCGGCGACCAGAACGCCTTTCTGGAGTCCATGGCCGAGGCGGCGGGAGCAGTGATGCAGAACAAGGAAGGCCACATGGTCTACATCAGCGTGATGAACAATCTGTCGGTGGACTGCGACTGCGATTCCAGCCCGGAGGAGCCGGACATGCACGACATCGGAATCCTGGCCTCCTACGACCCGGTGGCCCTGGACCGGGCCTGCGTGGACTTGGTTTACGCGGCGCCGGACAGCGCTCAGCTGGTACAGCGGATTGAATCTAGGAACGGGACCTTAATCCTGGACCACGCCGAGGAGCTGGGTATGGGCTCTCAGACCTACCAGCTGGTCAGCATCGACCAGTAAAAATCAGGAGAAAAGAGGGGAGAACATGATTTGGGACAATCTTCACCGGGAATTTGTCTACTTATGGTACTACTTTGATGTACAGCTGCGCCAGATTGCCGGCTACTGGATTTGGGGCATGATTTTAGGCTCCGCCATCTCGGTGTTCGCCAAGGACCGGATTCACGGAGTCCTGGCAGGACTGAAGGAGAAAAAGCTGGGCGTTCTGAGGATTATCCCGGCCTGTCTTCTGGGAATCGCCTCCCCTCTGTGCATGTACGGGACCATCCCCCTGGCGGCTTCCTTTTCCCGCCAGGGGATGCGGGACGACTGGCTGGCCTCCTTTATGATGGCCTCCATCCTCCTCAATCCCCAGTTGATTCTCTACAGCACGGCCCTGGGGCCGGAGGCTCTGGCGGTGCGGATTATCTCCTGCACGGTCTGCGGCATCCTGGCAGGCATAGCGGTGAACCTGTTTTTCCGAGAAAAGGGATTTTTTAATTTTGAGAGCTTCGGCGACCCGGTGAGCCGCGATACGGACCCCAATCTCCTGCTGCGTTTCCTGAAAAACCTGGGCCGGAACATCAAGGCGACGGGCCCCTATTTCCTCATCGGCGTGCTGCTGTCCGCGCTGTTCCAGCGGTATGTGCCAAGCGACCTGGTGGCGGGGCTCTTTGGGGAAAATGAAGGGTTCGGAGTCCTGATGGCGGCTACCATCGGGGTACCCCTATACGTCTGCGGAGGAGGGACCATCCCGCTCCTTCTGGAGTGGATGATGGACGGCATGAGCCTGGGCTCGGCGGCGGCCTTTATGGTGACGGGACCTGCCACCAAGATTACCAATCTGGGAGCCCTAAAGATTGTGCTGGGCGCCCGGAATTTCTTCCTGTATATCGGATTTGTGATTCTCTTCTCCTTCGTGACAGGAATTGTGGTAAACGCGGTGCTGTAGGAAACGATTCGTAACAGTTCAGGACGGCGGGAAAGTGATGGCAAAAACAGGCGTTAAGCTTGCTTATAAGTATGCTTTTGCCATCACTTTCACATCGGATGGACATCCGATGCTTCTTGTCCGGCCTTAGCCGGGCAAGAAGATACCCGCCGTCCTGAACAGTTACGAAAAATTCAACGAAAAAACGCTTGACCGGTTGTTACAACCGGAAGTTATAATTGGCATAACAGTTCAGGAGGACTGAAAATGAAAACCAGAATTTTAGGAAAAGATTTAAAAGTATCCGCAGTAGGATTGGGCTGCATGGGAATGAGCCATGCCTACGGCCCGGCGTCCGACGAAAAGGAAATGAGCCGGCTTCTGGCCCAGGCGGTGGAGCTGAGGTATACGTTTTTTGATACGGCGGAGGTCTACGGGACGCCGGAAAATCCCCACCACAATGAGGAACTGCTGGGAAGGGCCTTAAAGCCGTTTGGCAGCCGGATTGTGCTGGCAACCAAATGCGGAATCCGCTTTGACGAGACTTCGGATGCGGTCAACAAGCCGCTGATTCCCGACAGACGGCCGGAAACCATCAAGCGGTCGGCGGAAGGGTCCTTAAAGCGCCTTCAGACGGACTGCCTGGATTTGTACTATATCCACCGGGTTGACCCGGAGGTCCCCATTGAGGAGACGGCAGGCGCCATGGCGGAGCTGATTCAGCAGGGAAAGATTACCCACTGGGGCATTTCCGAGGCAAATGAGGAAATCCTCCGCCGGGCCCATAAGGTCTGCCCCGTGACGGCGGTCCAGAACCGGTACTCCATGATGTACCGGGACTATGAGGAAATGTTCGGGGTGCTGGAGGAGCTTCAGGTAGGCTTTGTGGCATTTTCTCCCCTGGCAAACGGGCTTTTGTCCGCCAGGTATGACCAAAATTCTCATTTCCGGAAGGGAACGGATTACCGCAGCGCCATGCCGCAGTTTTCCGCCGAGGGAATGGAGCAGAATCGTCAGCTGCTTGAGCGCCTGCAGGAAATCGCCCGCGAGAAGAATGCCACTCCGGCCCAGATTTCCCTGGCCTGGATGATGGCTAAAAAGCCCTGGATTGTTCCGATTCCGGGGACAAGGAAGTATGACCGTCTGGCGGAAAACGCCGGGGCTGCGGCGCTGGAGCTGACGGAGGACGAAGTAAAGGAACTGGATCATATGCTGAACCGTTCCTGGACAAAGAACCTTTCAAAGGGAACATACGGAAGACGGCGCCTGATTCAGACCATTGTGGTGGTCCTGATCCTGCTCTCCATGCTGGGCTCTATGGTCAGCGGAATCATCCTTTCCCGCCATATTTTCCGCTTCCTCCCCATAAGGGGAGGGGTGTCCGCGGCGCGTATCCTCCACATGCTCTGCGCTTACTGGGGATTCATGCTGATGTCCCTCCATCTGGGCTTTCACTGGAATATGATTTTGGGAATGATGAGGCGGAAATTTGGCCCTCTGCCTTTGGCGGGACGCAGGCTGGTCCGGATTCTGGGACTGGCCGTGGGCGCTTACGGGATTTACGCTTTTTGGAAGCGGGAGATCGGGACCTACATGTTTCTGCAGAGTCATTTTGTATTTTTCGATTATGAGGAGCCTTTCGTGTGGTTTTTGCTGGATTACATTGCGGTGATGGGATTGTTCGTCCTGGCGGGCTGCGGGCTCTGGTCTTTGCTGGGAGAACCAAAAGGGAAAAAAGCTTGTGATAAAAAATAATGGAAGAAAAGCCGAAAGAAATCAACGAAGAAAAGCGGAGCATCTGGATTTCCCATTCAAAATGCTGCATTTCCTTTGGAAAGAAAGCGGATTATGAACGGGTATTGTTCCTGGATGACGGCGACATGTGGAGATATATTTATCGATTTGTGGAGCGAGGTTACCGGATTCAGTAGAAACGGTTAATCCATAAAGGAAGGAGAATCAACATGAGAAAGAACGTTTTGAAACTGATGATGTCAACGCTGGCAGCGGCCTCACTGATGGCTTCTACCGCGTTCGCGGCAGGCTGGACTCTGGGACAGGGGGACAATCAGTCCCGCTGGTGGTATGATTTGGGAAACGGCCAGTACTACGGAAGCCAGAACCAGGCGGTGGAGTGGCAGTGGCTGGATGGAAACAATGATGGGACCGCAGAGTGCTATGCCTTTGACAGCCAGGGATGGATGTACGCGAACACCACCACGCCGGACGGCTATGAGGTAAACGGCGACGGAGCCTGGACGGTGAACGGGGCGGTACAGACCATGGCGGTGGCGGCAGGATACGCCGGGACCAGAGGACAGGCTGCGGACCAGACGGCAGAGCAGCCGGAATCAGACAGCCGCATCCTGGTAGCTTATTTCTCCAAGACGGGAAATACCCGGGAGGCCGCCGTTCAGATTCAGGCTGCTGCGGGAGGAGACCTCTTTGAAATTACCGTGGCGGACCCGTACCCGGACAGCTATCAGGAAACCGTGGACCGGGCCAGAGAGGAGCTGGACCAGAACGCCAGACCGGCCTTATCCTCCACCGTTCCCAATATGGCGGATTACGACGTCATCATCCTGGGATACCCTATCTGGTGGCATACGGAGCCCATGGCAATCAACACCTTCCTGGAGTCCTATGACCTGACGGGCAAGACCATCCTGCCTTTCTGTACCAGCGGGGGAAGCAGCATCGAGGAGAGCATGCCCGATTTGCGGCAGATTGCACAGTCCGGAGGCGCTGTGGTGGGAACCGGACTGACGGCCAATTCCCTGACGGAGAGTGAGATTGACAGCTGGCTGAGCAGCAATGGGATTTAAAAAATAGAAAATGCAAAAGACCCCTGGGGCAGCGATTTATCTGCCTCTGGGGTCTTTTCAACGGTATTATCAGTTTTGCAGTTCTGAGTTCTGACTCAAGATTTTCATAAACTCGTCGCCGGTGATGGTTTCTTGCTCGTAGAGGTATTTGGCCAGCTCGTCCAGCTTTCTGCGGTTCTCCGTGAGGATTTGCAGAGCCTTCTGGTGCTGGGTCTTTACCAGCTCCACTACCTGGCGGTCAATCTGGGCCTGAGTCTCGGCGGAGCAGGCCAGGGAGGTATCGCCGCCCAGATACTGGTTGGTGACCGTTTCCATGGCTACCATGTCAAATTCCTTGCTCATGCCGTAGCGGGTAATCATGGCCCGGGCCAGCTTGGTGGCCTGTTCGATATCGTTGGAAGCGCCGGTGGAGGCGGACTTAAAGATTAATTCCTCCGCGGCACGTCCGCCGGTGAGGGTGGCAATTTTGTTTTCCAGCTCCTCCTGGCTCATCAGGTAATGGTTCCCTTCATCCACCTGCATGGTGTAGCCCAGGGCTCCGGAGGTACGGGGCACAATGGTGATTTTCTGCACCGGGGCGGAGTGGGTCTGAAGGGCGGCCACCAGGGCGTGTCCGATTTCGTGGTAGGCCACAATCACTTTTTCCTTGTCGGTTAAAATGGCGTTCTTCTTCTGGTATCCGGCGATGACCACCTCGATGCTCTCCTCCAAGTCCGCCTGGGTGGCGAAGCGCCGCCCGTCCCGGACAGCACGGAGGGCCGCCTCGTTGACGATGTTGGCCAGCTCAGCGCCGGAAGCGCCGGAGGCCATGCGGGCGATTTTGTTCCAGTCCACATTGTCCCCTACCTTAATCTTTCTGGCGTGAACCCGGAGAATGGCTTCACGTCCCGCCAGGTCGGGCAGTTCTACCGGTACGCGGCGGTCGAAACGTCCCGGACGGGTCAGGGCCGGGTCCAGGGATTCCGGACGGTTGGTGGCGGCCAGAATGATAACGCCGGTATTTTCCTCGAATCCGTCCATCTCCGTCAGCAGCTGGTTTAAGGTCTGCTCGCGCTCGTCGTTTCCGCCCAGCTGTCCGTCACGTTTCTTTCCGATGGCGTCAATCTCGTCGATAAATACGATGCAGGGGGCCTTCTCTTTGGCCTGCTTAAACAGATCCCGGACCTTGGAGGCGCCCATGCCCACGAACATTTCCACAAATTCAGAGCCGGACATAGAGAAGAAGGGAACGTTAGCCTCCCCGGCTACGGCCTTAGCCAGCATGGTTTTACCGGTTCCTGGAGGGCCTACCAGCAGAATGCCTTTGGGCATGGAAGCGCCGATTTCCCGGTATTTGCCGGGATCGTGGAGATACTCCACAATTTCCGCCAGATTTTCCTTGGCCTCGTCCTCTCCGGCTACGTCGGAGAATTTGATGCCCTCCGAAGATTTAACATAAATTTTGGCGTTGCTCTTTCCCATGCCGAACATCATGGAGTTAGGGCCGCCTGCGTTCTTCATCATCCGTTTGGTCATGTAATTGCCCAGGGCGACGAAAATGACGATGGGCAGCACCCAGCTTACAAGGATGGATACCAGCGGATCCGCCTGCTCGATGATTTCACCGTTAAATATGGCGCCGGACTCATAAAGACGGGCGGTAAGGTCATTATCCGGCATCATGCCGGTCTTGTAGACGGCGGTGCCATCTTTGTTTGTAAAGACGATGCGGTTTTCTGTTTCCTGGACCTCTACCTGACCGATTTCTTTATTTTCCGCCATAGTCATAAAGGTGCCGTAATCCACCTCCTGGACCCGGCGTTCGGCGATTTGGGGCATAGCCAGAAAATTAAACAGAAGCAGAAGCAGAAGGGCAATGCTGTAATAATACAGCAGCGGCTTCTTAGGTGTTTTTACTTCATTCATATAGGAAATCCCTCCTTTTATTGGCTCCTTTCATTTTGTTCCTCATCAGCCTCTTGCTGAAGCTTTAAGGCGGACAGGGCGCAGGCTAGGGCGTATCGCATGGACTGGGTTGCGAAGTCGAGGGCGTATTCCGCATAGAGAGCAGCAGCCTCCGCCTGCTCCCTGGTCTTCGTTTGACCGCTGCCCTTTAAATCCCTGCACATAGCTCCCCGGAACAGCTTCTCCGCCTTTCGGCCATATTCCAGCTGAGCTTTTGCCAGAGAGGAAACAGAGGGAAGACGGCTGTTTTGAGCGGACAGCTCCAACAGACGGTGTTGGGCGTGAATATCATCCTCAATCTCTTCCAGTTTACGGCGAATTTTATCCGGTCCCTTTTCCTGACAGATGGATATGGTGCTTTGCAGAAGGCCGTATTCTTTTTCCAATTCACAAAGTTTTACAGCAAAAATTCCTTCTTTCAGCTGCATAGATGATAGAATCCCCTCTTTCTTTTGAAACATACGGGCAGGTTCGAAAACCAGTGCCTTACCATATGGTTATAGCAGGGTTTTTGGGAAAAAGCCACTGTCAGATTATCGGTTTTGTATTGACAAAAGGGAAGGAGTGTCAAAAAGTATGACACTCCCCAATGAATTGTCCAATATTTCAGGTAAAAGGAAATCGTAATAATTCAGGAATTTTGTATCAAATGAAACATTTCACCGGTAAGAAGACGGCAGAGCTGTTCGGTCAGAAGCTGCTGGTCAGCCGCGCTTTTTTGGGAAGCCTGATTCAGCAGCAGGCCGGTCATTCCATAGGAGCAGAAGCAGAGAAGGGCGTCCAAATCCGCTCCTGTAATGGGAGAGCCGGAAAATCTATGGCCGAAAAGTTCCCTGAGATAGGAGTGGACGGCCTGAACAAGAAGTCCTTCCATCTGAGCCCGCCGGGGACTGTCCAAAAGCTTTTTTAATAGCTTCCGGTTCTCCTCTGCTCCGGAAACAAAAATACGGATGGCTTCCTTAAGGCTTGCGGCTTTCAGGCTGTCCTGGAGGGACTGCTGGATTCTCTGGTGGATTTTCCACTGAATCACATCCGTCAGGTCCTGAAAATGGTAGTAAAAGGTCTGGCGGCTGATGCAGCAGTCCTCCACCAGACATTTTACTGTAATATCCTCCAGATTCTTTTTCATCAGGAGGGAGGTCAGATGGTCAGATATCATTTGCTTGGTGTCAATGGGCATTAGGGTCTCCTTTATCTTGCTGCGGTTTGGAAATGTCTTTTTTTCTCCTGGAAGTCCGGCGTATGAGCCAGAATACTGCTGCCGCCAGAATCAGAAGCGGGAGCCAGAAGGGGCTGAGGGTGATGACGGCTACCAAGAGGCTGACAGCTCCTTCCTTTAGGGATTTTAGATTCCGGGACAGGCCGTTCTGAACCCGGTGAAGGAAGGTTTCCGGCTCGGTGGGAGTGAATCCATCTCCCTGAGCGAGTTCCTGAATATCCAGGTACACGGTGCTGTATGAGGTCTGATTGTCATAAATCCGCATTTGAGATTCCAGCGATTCCAGCTGATAGCGGATTTCTGAAAGCCTCTCCTCCAGGGCGATGACCGAATCCAGGCTGTCCGCCTGGTCCAGAAGCTCCCAGAGCCGTTCCTGCTCTACCGTCAGGGATTTTTTTCGGCTTTCCAGGTCGCTGTACTGGAGGGTAATATCCTGGGTGCTTTCGGAATGGCTGGTGACGTTGCTGTGTTCCTCCACAATGGTCAAAAAGGAGTCCAGCTGATTGCTGGGGATCCGGATGGTGAGAGATGCGTACCGGGGAACCGGCCGGTTTTGATGCATACTGTTTCCGGAGACCTCAGATTGCTCCACATAGCCGCCTAAGTCGGCTGCCTGCTGGGGAAGAAGCTCCAGCAGGGAATCGAAAGAGTCGGTTTCCACAAAGAGTGTGGCGGTGCGAATCAGTTTCCGGTCCTCCGACACGCTGCCGGAAACGCTGCCGGAAACGCCGGCGGCTTCAGAGACGGCATTCATCTCCCCACCGATCATCTCCCCGGCAGGAGCCGGTGAAAAGGCGCCGGAACCATGAGACTGGGACATATCAAAGCTGATTTCCTCCACGGCGGCTTCAGTGGAGGTGGAACTGCCGGAGCAGGCGGTGAGAGACAGCGCCATCCCACAGCAGATTCCGGTGACCACACAAAAAAATTTACTTTTCATATTTTCGTTGCCCTCCGTATAAGTCTGACAGTTTTATTATTTATCTGATAACAATACAGTACCACAGGGAGAAAGCTTTGGCAATTAAATTTAATAGAAAAGACGTAAGAAATGTGTAATTGTTTTGAACACCATCTTATGTTAAAATAGGACCCAAAGGCAGACAGAAGGAAGGAGATTTACAACAGATGAAAAAACATGCCGGAATATGGATCAGCCTTGGGGCTGCGGCAGTCCTGACATTGGGACTGACATTTACTGCGCTGGCGGCCGCGGAGGGCTGGGTCAGCGAGGATGGGCAGTGGAAATACAAAGACTCCAGCGGGAATTATGTGACAAACACCTGGAAAACCTCCGGAGGAGAGTATTTTTACTTAAACAGCAGTGGTGTGATGGCCACCAACTCCTGGATTGACGACACATATTATGTAAATGAGAGGGGAGCCAGGGTGCAGAATTCCTGGATTCATCTGACGGAGACGGTGGACGGCAAGGAGGCCGGATGGTACTTTGTCAACTCCAGCGGAAAGCTGGTAACGGATAAGTGGGAGACCATCAATAATATGCGCTATTCCTTTGATGAAGAGGGAAAGATGCGTACCGGCTGGTACTTTGAGGATGACGACATCTACTATTTGGGCGGCGAAGATCAGGGCTACGCCAAGACCGGCTGGAAGTGCCTGGCCTGGGATGAAGATAACGAGCCGGAGGAGGGAGATATATCCGACAGTTATTCTTCCGCCAGTGAGGATATAAAGTGGTTTTATTTTAAGGAGAACGGCAAGGCTGAGAAGTCGGACAGCGGAGAGTATGAGTCTGCTACCATCAATGGAAATAAATACTATTTTGATGAAAACGGCGTTATGATGAGCGGCTGGGTGGCTGTGAACGAGGAGGAGGACGGAGATTCTACCGGAATCAGCAAGTTTGTCTATCTGGGCGATGAGAACAGCGGAACAATGGCTAAAAGTAAGTGGCTGGAGCTGGATGAACATCCCGGGGATTCCGACGACTCCGATGAGATTAATACCGATGACAATGATGAAGCGCCGGAAGAAGGGGAGAGCCAGTGGTACTATTTTGAAAGCGACGGCACCCCTGCCTATTTGAGCAGTAAGGCCACCTCCATGAGCGGCGCGACTACCAAAGTGGACGGCTCCTCTTACTTCTTTAACCAGTACGGCTGTATGCAGACAGGACTGCTGAAGATTACGACATCGGACGGAAAGGGACTGGTGGGCTACTTCGGAGACAGCGATTCCAATGGTAAGATGTACACCGGAAAGAGAAGCGGAGTCCATGTGGACGGTGACACCTATACCTACTACTTCACGGAATCCGGCTCCAACAAGGGCGCAGGCTACAGCGGCGAGAAGAATGATTATCTTTACTATGAAGGCCGTCAGCTGGAGGCGGACAGCGGTTCCGATTATCAGGTTTATGAGGTGGACGGGAAGCTTTATCTGCTTAATGAGTCGGGAAAGGTTCAGACCAGCAGCAAGTGCTATAAAGTAGACGGAGATTATACTTACGAGATTTCCGGCGGAAAACTCTACTGGATTAACGATGACAAGGAGCGCCAGGGCGAGGTGACCTCCAGCGACGCGGAGAACATCTACGAGGTAGAGTACGAAAAAGAATACGATTTAGGCTGATGAGTCAAAAAACGCTCTCTCCAAAGCAGCAGCATACTGCCGGAGAGGGCGTTTCTTATGATGCGTATGCTGTTTTTATATTCCCATAGCCTTTTTAATCCCGCCCATCAGCTCATCATAGGTTTCAAAGGCAGGAATCTGGGGATAGTCCGCCTTAATCTGGTCGGTGGTCCGGAACAGGAAGCCGTCTTTCCCGGCCTGAATCATTGCCAGGTCGTTGTAGCTGTCCCCGGCGGCGATGGTCTCATATCCGATGGACTGCAGAGCCTTTACGGTGGTCAGCTTGGAATTTTCGATCCGCATCCGAAAGCCGGTAATCTCACCGCTCGGAGCTACTTCCAGGGTGTTGCAGAAAAGAGTGGGCCACCCCAGCTTTTTCATCAGGGGAGTAGCAAACTGGGTAAAGGTGTCGCTGATGATGATTACCTGTGTGAAAGAGCGGAGTTCATCCAGAAAATCCTTCGCGCCCGGAAGCGGATCAATGGTAGCGATGGTTTCCTGAATTTCTTTCAGCCCAAGGCCGTGCTCCTTTAAAATACCAAGGCGCCATTTCATCAGCTTATCATAGTCAGGCTCGTCCCGGGTAGTGCGCTTTAACTCCGGAATGCCGCTGGCCTGAGCAAAGGCAATCCAGATTTCCGGAACCAGAACCCCTTCCAAATCCAAACAGGTAATGTACATAATGATCTCCTTTTCTCCTCTTGATTTTCTCCAGGCGGCAGTCCGCCCCGTTACTTCTATTTTATCGGTCTCATCCGGTTTGTCAACGGGAACCTCTCCTTTTTTGACAAAACCTATACTCAATTTTGATGGTAAATTTTACATTTCATTTTTATACTTTGGTTATGAGGATGAACCATCCGATTTTGAAAATCAACGAGGAGGAATTGACTGATGAGAAAAAAGCAAGTGGTTTCATGTTTGATGGCCGGCGCGCTGCTTTTTGGAACCCAGCAGGTATGGGCAGCAACGGCAAATTACAATGATTCCAGCCTTACAGGGGGAGCTGAGGCCTGGAATTCCTATGTACAGGGCTGGAATGGTCTGGCAAATGATTTTACTTATGTTTCCCTGACCCCGGGCGCAGCCGCCACGGAGCTGAACTTTGCCTGGTATAACGAGGGGACCACCGGAACTCCCACCGTATATTTTGGAACTGACAGCCAGAACCTGACGGAGTACACCGGAACTTCCAATACGGTAGAAGCGAGCCTGACCCAGGGAAGACAGTTCTGTTATAACTATGTTACCGTGACCGGACTGCAGCCCAATACAACCTATTATTATTCCGTAAATAAGAGCGGCGTCATCACTCCGGTGGAAACCTACCGCACCGGCAGCTTTGACAATGTAAATATTCTTTACTTCGGCGATCCCCAGATCGGCGCCTCCAAGGGCCAGCCTCAGGGCGAGGGAATGCTTTCCGAGGATGCGGGTGCTGCCAATACTGCAGCCCGTAACGATGGATTTGCCTGGGACCGTACTCTGGATATCGCCCTGGCTCAGAATCCCAACATTAACTTTGCCATTTCCGCAGGCGACCAGGTAAACAATACCGGTAAGGCAAAGGAAGAAGAGTACGCGGCGTATCTGTCCGCCAGCGCTTTAAAGAGTCTTCCCGTGGCTACTACCATTGGAAACCATGATTCCTTAAATCCGGACTACTCCTACCACTTTAACAACCCCAACCCCACACAGATGGGAAAAACCCAGGCGGGAGGAGATTACTACTATAATTATGGACCGGGCCTGTTCATTGTACTGAATACCAACAACTACAATGTAGCGGAGCATGAGGAGACCATTAAGCAGGCTGTAAATGCTTACCCCAATGTAACATGGAGGGTGGTAACCATTCACCAGGATATCTATGGTTCCGGACTGGACCATTCCGACACCGACGGCATGATTCTGAGAACTCAGCTGACTCCCGTATTCGACCGGTATGATATCGACGTAGTACTTCAGGGTCACGACCACACCTACAGCCGTTCTAAGATTCTCTACGGAGACGGACAGACTCATAACAGCTATGAATTCCGCTTAAATGAGGCAGGCGATGATTACGACTGGGACAACGCCTACAACGCTCAGACCGGCGAGAAGATTCCGCTGTATCCCGCAGAGGGCGATGCGGCAGGAGCAGAGGCTCTGGGACGCTTTACCCAGGACAACCACTGCTACACCATTGAGAGCGCAGGCGGCACAACGGTAACGGATCCTCAGGGAACCCTTTACATGACCGCGAACTCCGCATCCGGTTCCAAGTATTATGAACTGATTAACACTCAGCAGGACTACATCGCAAACCGCAGTCAGAACTGGCTGCCCAGCTACTCCGTCATCAACATGACTTCCAGAGATTTCAGCATTACCACTTACCAGATTACGGACTCCGGAAGCGTGGAGACCATTGACAATACATTTACCATTCATAAGACAGCAGGAAGAGCATAATGTCACAATTCAGAAATCATATTGTCAAAAACATCATCGCGGCTGTGGTTTTGGTAATTGCGGTGGGCTTTGTGGCCCGCCTGAACAATATCACCAAGACCCAGTTGGTAAACCGCACCGGTCAGACCTTTGAGACCGGTGTGGTTGTTGAGATTCTTCAGGATAATCTTCAGGCCGACGGAACCCGTGTAGGCCAGCAGACCGTTGTAGTAGAAATGACCAGCGGCGAGAAAAAGGGGGAGAGTCTGGTGACCACCAGCAGTGCCGGATTTCTGTTCGGAGCTCCCTGCACAGTGGGAATGGACGTAATCGTGCTGCAAAGCGTGGCCGGGGATACGGTCATTACCAGCATTTATTCCGAGGACCGGGGAATGACGGTGATCGGCTTTGCGGCAGCCTACGTTCTGATTCTCTGCCTGGTGGGAGGGATGAAGGGAGTACGGGGAGCCCTTGGCTTGATATTTACCTTCGCGGCTATTATGTACATTTACCTGCCCCTGGTATATCTGGGGTATTCTCCCTTCTGGGTGGCTGTGCTGGTTTGCGGAGTGACCGCTCTTGTCTCCATGTTTTTTATCGGCGGACTGACCCAAAAGACCCTCTGCGCCACGCTTGGAACCCTGGCCGGAGTAGTATGCGCCGGTGTGGCTGCATCTACTTTTTCCAATCTTACGGGGATTACCGGATGGAACGTATCGGACATTGAAAGTTTGATGACGCTGCAGCAGGTCAACAGCATCCAGGTAGGAGGTCTGCTGTTTTCCGGACTGCTTATCAGCGCCCTGGGAGCGGAAATGGATGTGGCAATGTCCATTTCCAGTGCGATGAAGGAGTTCTGTGATCAGAATCCCAATATTTCCCGGATGGAGCTGATGAAGGCTGGCATGCGGGTAGGACGTGATATGATGGGAACCAACTCCAATACCCTGATTCTGGCTTTTGCGGGATCCAGTCTTTCTATGCTGGTACTGAATTATGCCTATGATCTTCCCTACCTGCAGGTGATCAATTCCAACAATGTGGGGATTGCGGTGATGCAGGGACTGTCCGGAAGTTTTGGCATTGTGCTGTGCGTTCCGGCTACGGTGGTGATGGCAGCCTATATTTACAAGAGAGAGCAGCAGGGACTGCGGGAAGAATCCGGTGAAAAAAGCATATAAAATAAAAAACCATGGAGTCCTTTTGATTGGCGTTCCATGGCTTTTTTTGGTTAAGATACCAGCTTCGCGTTGGGATATACATGCTCCATACGTTCATCAGGGAAATGGTCATCCAGAAATTCCCCTACAATTCCCTGGGAGGGGGAAGAAACGGTCTGGCGTTCCACATATCGGCTTAAGGCCAGACCAGAGATGGCCATATTGAATACCATAAAGATGATCAGGACCCAGGTGGCAGGGATCCCGATGGAAGAGGGGATGCGCTCGATGAGAGCGGAAAGGCGGGGATACAAGCCCTTCAGCCAGACCACAGCCGCAATTCCCCAGAAAAAACAGTAAAGCAGATTAATTCGTCCGCCCAGATTAAAGGGGATTCCGCTGTAATCCCAGAAAATAGTTCCAAATACCAGCTCCGACAGAACGCTGCATATGTATTCGTATGCGCCGCCGAGAACCGTACCTGCCAGGAAAATATAACGGTCGCTCTTGTCCTTATACCGATAAAGAAAGGCGGTCAGCATAACGCAGCCAAAGCCCCATACGATGCTGAATGGTCCGTAAACCAGGCTGCTGCGGCTCATCAGGATGCCGGTGGTTATATAGCAGAAGATCGTTTCCGTCAGATCTCCCAGAAGAGAGCCAAGCAGAAACAGCCAGACCAGTTTGTGAAAGCAGCAGCCTTTGGCGAATACTGCCTCCCTGTCCTCCCTGGATGGGGCAAAAACGGATGGGATGCCTTCCAGACGCAGGTTGGGATAGGCGTGAGTCAAACGTCTTTGAATTCTTCTGGTCAGGAAGTTTCCGGCCTCGATAGGGCCCTGAAAGGGCAGCAGCTCGGAGGAAAGCTTCTGAAGCTTTCTGCGCAGCTGCCATAAGGTTAAGGAAGAACCGGAAAAATCCAGAGCCAATAGTACACACAGTACAATAAGGAAGATCCGGAGAATCCCATTGGGAATTAATTCTAAGAGTTCCAGAAAGAGGGGATTTCCCCATCGGATACAAAACACGGCGCCCAGACCACACAGAGCCAGTACCGGAAGGCTTAGGTAACCTTCAAACTGGAATTTCCGATAATCCCACCATTTCCGATGCAGAAGCCGTTCCAGAATATGCCCGGTAATCAAGGTGAAAAAGGCGGACAGAATGGCGCCGCCCAAAAAGAGGAAAAGGGGTCGGCCTTTCAGCTCGGACAAAAACAGGGTAAAGGCCGCCGCCTCCACTCCATAGATGGGGCAGAGGGGAAGGGAGAGATATCCTTTATTGATCAGCTGCCGCTTAAAAATGGCGGCAGCGGCTGTTTCCAGCAGCCATCCGGCCAGGGAATAGATGAAAAACAGGCTGAGAAGTTGAGTAAATGTTAATTCCATAATAGCCTCCTGGTTTGGGAGCGTTCTCAAGCTCCCGCATGGGAATCAGCAGCTTCCTTCTGTCCGGAGGGAAGCTCGTTTAATAGTGTAAAGCCCAGAATCATTGCGCCGCCCAGAATCTGGAGAGAGGAAATTTTCTCTCCCAGAAAGACGATGGAAACCAAAATTGCTACAAGGGGGTCAATATAGCTTAAAATGGCGGCTTTCTGTCCGGGCAGTTCCTTTAGAGAGGAAAAATACAGGCAGTAGGTGATGCCGGTATGGACAAATCCCACCGTCAGCAGGGCAGCAAAACCACCTGGGGTCATCTGATTCAGTCCCATGCCGCCAGAAGCCGTTACATAGGGAATCAATACCAGAATAGCGGCCAGGAACTGCAAAAGGGTCCGGTGAATGCCTTCCACCTGCCGGATCAACTTGTTCAGCAGAATCACCGCCGCGTAAAAGGCAGCGGCCCCCAGTCCGAAGAGAATTCCAATAAGATCCTGTCCTCCTCCGGTTTCTTTGCCAAGTCCGGTAATCAGTATCAGCCCGATTGTGGACATGAGAAAGCAGAGAATCTGCTTGCCAGTGAGCCGCTCCCGAAACAGGAAGGGGCAGGCGGCAGTGACAATGACCGGGGCGAAATAATAGCTTAAGGTTGCGATGGAGACTGTGGTATATTTGTAGGACTCAAACAGGAGAATCCAGTTGATTCCCATAGCCGCTCCGGAGAGGAGCAGAAGGGGAATCTCCCGTTGAATCTTTTGCAGAGGAATTTTCTGCCTGGTTATGACCAGATACAGGAAAATCAGAGCAGCGGCCAGTACAGCCCGAGCCAGGGCCAGCGCCCCGGAAGACAAAGGGATGCAGCGTACAAAGGGCCCTAGTGTGCCGAATACAGCCATGGAAATTACCAGCATGGCCCTGGCATGATGGTTGCGGTTCATAATAACACCTTCCTTTTGACGTTTGTATCATACCATGAAAAAAAGGGGGAATCAATGGGAAAGAACGGACTACCGCCTGTGATTTATGTATGGTATAATTATGAGCACTGAGGGAGGTGATTCCATGAGAAAGATCAAAGAGGCCCTGTTTTCAGAGAAGGGAATGAAAGCCGTGAACGCCCTGTTCCTTTTGGCTGCGCTGCTCCGCAACAGCGGGATTATCTTCGCCGCCTATATCATGTGGATTGTATACCTTTCAGTTGGAATCAAAATGACATCGTCAAAGGCAGTGAAAGTAATTAATTCTATTTTCATTCTATTTGCGGCGCTCATGGTCCTGGTAAATGCCTGTTTTTTGGTGATGGCATTGTGAGGCCTTCCGGGATTTTTCGTATCAGGATGGATAGCTTGGAGGTGATTTCTGCTGAAAACCATTATCATAGGAGATATCCACGGCTGTTATAAGCAGCTGACCCGGCTGCTTCATAAGGTCCGGCCGGACTGGCTGCGGGATCAGATGATTTTTCTGGGGGATTTGATGGATCGTGGTCCTCAGTCCTGGGAGGTCTTTGATTTGGTGCGCAAAATCAGGCTGGAGATGGGAGAACGCTGTATTTTGATAAAAGGCAACCATGAGCAGATGATGCTGGATGCCGCCGGGGACCGGATGATGATGAATCTCTGGTATACCAATGGAGGAGAAAAAACGGTACGCTCCTTTAAGAAGCATGGAGACCAGACCTGGAACCACAGGGAATGGTTTGAGCGGATGAGACTATTTTATGAAACGGAGCAGTTTCTCTGCGTTCACGGAGGAATCAGTCCGGATGGAGTGGAAAATTCCGATGAGGATACGTTTTTATGGGACCGGTCCATGGTGGATGGAGATTATGGAGGGAAGCTGGCGATCATTGGACATACGCCTATTTCCCGGCCGGTCTACCTGGATGGCCGGGGGCGCAGGATGGAGCTGGAGGATGGAAAGGAATATTCCCTTCCGGAGACCGGCTGTATCTGCCTGGACACCGGCTGCGTGTTCGGCGGATATCTGACGGCGATGGTGGTGGAAGGGGGAAAGTTTGAGGTTGCGGTGGTGTAAAGGATACGGCTAATGGATTTAAGAATCCAAATAAAATATCCTGCAATTCCCCCTCTCATATGTTATAGTTAATTTGTCCGAAAAAGAGCAGGAAATCCAACGTCTGACAGCGCTTTTGGAGGCCAGGGATAACAAGGTAAAAAATACATAAGAAAAAGGCAAGCAAAGCGAGCTGTGTGCGGGGAGTTCCGCTATAAAACCGGTTCAATTACAGCCCGGAAATACCGGTTCAACTCCCCCGGCGTCTGCTTCATGCGGCCTTTAATCCACCACAGTACCATTTCCACAAAACTGCCGGAGATATGGTTGATTAAGAAGTCCTGGGGAATATCGGTATTTCTTTTTCTGTTCTGATTGACGAACTGCGACTGAACGAGCCCGTTCAAGCTGTCCTTGAAATATCGCAGGAAGATTTCACTGCTTTCACAGGAGAGCAGGCCGATGATATTTTTGTCATTTTCCTGCAAATGCTGCAGCAGGTGGCAGAATACGGATTCCGGGGCGCTCCCGTCCGAATATAGTCCATGGGTGTGAGTACAGTCCATTGCGCTGTTGATAATATGACCAAAAAGTTCTTCGCACAGTTCTTTCAGCAAATCATCTTTTGTCTCAAAATGAGCGTAAAAAGTCGTGCGTCCCACATTGGCAGTGTCGATGATGTCCTGCACCGTAATTTTATGATATGATTTCTCCGCCAAGAGGACGGTAAATGCAGAAAAAATGGCTGCTCTGGTTTTCTGTTGGCGTCTGTCCATATGTTCTCCCTTCATCTGTCTTTTTCCGTATAAATTCCCCAAAATGTTCCGTAACGAACATTTGGAGGAAATGACTACAAACCGGGCGAAGAAAGGATTGAAAATCTCATCAGCCTTACACCTACACAGGGGCGCAGGTTAAAAGACGGCAAAGAGGAACTGATACCGGCAGAGCAAATGCGGCAGGGGGATGTTCTGCCCCTGCGCCCTTGTGCTGGCCACACCTACCGCCGCTATGGAGGCCATCGGCCAGGCAGCAAAACACGGCGTTGTCATCAAATCCGGTGAAGCCCTTGAAAAAATGGGAAAGGCGATTGTTTCCTGTGCCAGAGAAAAAGGACTGCCCCTGATGGAATCCACTGCTTTTAAAATGACAGCCGGAAGGGGAATTGATGCGGAGGTTGCAGGAAAACGGCTGCTGTGCGGCAATGAAAAATTTCTGCTGGAGAACGGAGTTATGATTGACGGCAGTGTACGGTCCGTTCTGGAAAAACTGCGGGAAGAGGGAAAGGCCTCCATTTTTGTGGCAGACGGCGGGCAATGCGCCGGCTCTCAAGACCGCAGACGTCGGCGTAGCCATGGGCTGCATGGGAAGCGATATTGCGGTAGAGGCCGCGGACATTGCGCTGATAAGCGATGATATCTCAAAAATCCCCTATCTGAAATGGCTGTCCAATGCCACGGTCGCCACGATTAAATTCAGCATTGCCCTGTCCATGTGCATCAATTTTACCGCGATTGTGCTCTCGCTTTTGCAAATACTCAACCCAACGACCGGGGCGCTGGTACACAACGCAGGTTCCTGCTTTGTGGTGCTGATTGCGGCGCTGCTGTATGACAGGAAATATGAGTGAGGCCGGGAAATTTGCATGGGAATTGTAACAGTTCAGGACGGCTCATCTTCTTGCCCGGCTAGGGCCGGACAAGAAGCATCGGATGTCCATACCCCGGAGGGTACCTAGTCCGATGTGAAAACGAGGGCAGAAACAGGCTTATAAGCAAGCTTAACGCCTGCTTCCGCCCTCGTTTTCCCGCCGTCCTGAACTGTTACGGAAAATTGTGAAAAAAGTGTGAAATTAGCACTCGAGACTTGACAGTGCTAACAATGAGTGTTATATTACAGATAGAACAAAGGAAGAGAGATAAAAGAAGGAAACGGATGTAAATCCTTTGAATCTCTTAAATCCGGTTCCAGGAAACAAGGTAAACACATAATGATAGATAGAAAAGGAGAGATGACTTATGTTAATGCCTAGTATTTTTGGAGAAAGCTTATTGGATGACTTTTTTGATTTTCCGTTTGAGAACAGTTACAGAAGCGGACGGTCTCAGCTGATGAGGACCGATATTAAAGATACGGACCAGGGCTACGAGGTAACCATGAACCTGCCCGGAGTTAAGAAAGAGGATGTAAAGGCAGAACTGAAGGACGGATATCTGACCATCAGCGCTTCTTCCAACAACAGCAGAGACGAGAAGGATGACAATGGCAGATACATCCGCAGAGAACGTTACAGCGGGTCCTGCAGCAGAAGCTTCTATGTAGGCGACCAGGTAACGGAAGCCGACATCAAGGCAAAGTTTGAAAACGGAACCCTGACCATGATGATTCCGAAAAAGGAAGTACAGCCAGCAGTGGAAGATAAGAAATATATCGCCATCGAAGGATAAGATAAAATTTGAAGGCGTAAGGCGTAAAACAGAAAGAGAGAGGCAGAAGGCTCGAAGAAGAGCTTTCCGCCTCTTTTTTTGCTGCATGTTTGACAGAGGCGCTTCGGGCAGATCCATATAGACGGCATTGAACCTATGTGTTAGAATAAAACTGACTGTTGAGCAGGAAAAACAGAAAAGTCAGGAAAGGAAGGCAGCTATGGAATTGAAAAAAATCGGATTGATCGGAACGGGAATCATGGGAGGGGCCATGGCCTCTCATCTGATGGATGCGGGATATGAAGTGTCCGTGTACAACCGGACCAAGGCTAAGGCAGACCGACTGGTGGAAAAGGGCGCGAAATGGTGCGGAACGCCTCGTGAGTGCGCGGAAGGCCAGGATGTGGTGATTTCCATTGTGGGGTATCCCAAGGATGTGGAAGAGGTCTATCTGGGAAGCCAGGGAATTTTAAAGGGAGCCAAAAAAGGCGCGTACCTGATTGATATGACGACCTCCTCTCCGGCGCTGGCTGAGCGCATTTTTAAGGAGGCCGAGGCCCTGGGGCTTCATGGAATGGATGCGCCGGTTACCGGAGGAGATACGGGAGCGAAGGCGGGAACCCTGACGATTCTGGCAGGGGGAAGAAAAGAAGATTTTGAAACCGTTCTTCCGGTGTTTCAGGCCATGGGGAAAAATATCCGCTATATGGGCCCGGCCGGGGCAGGCCAGAAGACCAAACTGTGTAACCAGATTGCCATTGCCGGGGCTTTAAGCGGGGCCTGCGAGGCGTTAACCTACGCGAAGGCCTGCGGCCTGGAGGTAGAACAGGTTTTGGAGGCGATTTCCTCCGGAGCGGCAGGAAGTTTCCAGCTTTCCAATGTGGCGGCCAAGGGCGCGGGAGGAGACTGGGCTCCCGGATTTATGCTGAAGCATTTTATTAAAGACATGAAATTGTCCCGGGAATCCTCCGACAGCTGCGGTGTGAGCCTGGACGTACTGAAGCAGGTTCTGAAGGAAGCGGAGAGCCTGGAAGAACAGGGACAGGGAGATGCGGGAACCCAGACGCTGCTAAATTATTACTGGAACTGGTCCGAATAATGTATCAAAATGATGTATCAAGCGAAACGTCCGGGAGGTGTTTTTTAGCCTTCCGGGCGTTTCACCTTTTTTGCTGATGGCTGTCATGGCCCGCAGGAGCGGAATTGATTGTAAAGGAAACTTGACGAAAAATGAAGAATATGTTATATTGAAAATGTAAAGGAACATTGACAAAAGGAAGGGGGAGGGATGTGAAAAACAGGGTAGAAGAATTAAGAAAGGAAAAAGGGCTCAGCCAGGAGGAGTTTGCGAAAGCGATCCGGGTTTCCAGACAGACCGTCAGTTCGATTGAAACGGGGAAATATAATCCTTCTCTGGAATTAGCCTTTGCAATTGCAGATTTTTTTCAGATGACCATAGAGGAAATTTTTGTTTATGACAGGAGGAGCCGGTGATGGAGAAAAAACATTTGGTATCAGGAATTGGAGTGATTGGGATGGGATTGGTATTTTTTGCGCTGTCGTTTCTGGACTCCCGGCTTCAGGCTCCCTTTTGCGGTTTTGGAGGAGCCTGCCTGGGGGCAGGAATTGCCCAGACGATAAAATACGTCTATTGGTCCAAACCAGAACGGCGGGAACGGTATCAGGAAAAGATGGAAAATATGAAAATTATTATGGAGGACGAACGGAAGGAGGTTCTGCGCTATAAGTCGGGATGGTATATGTACATTTTTACGCTGATTGTGCTGGGGCTTACTGTCAGCGTCATTCAAATATTGGGAAATTATGGAGTTCTCGAAGGCGCCAGATGGGTTGTGATTTTTCTGGGAATTTTATTTTTTGCGGAGCTTTTCCTGGGCTGGCTGATCTACCGCCAGATGGATAAAAAATATTAATCAAAAAGCAGCAGCTGACCATGAAGAAATATTTACGATTTATAAGTGTTTCTTAAGGTTTTAATAACGTATTTAATAATTATTTTAGTATCCGGTCAAACTTTTTCCATATTTACCGATTATACTGATATCATCAAATGAAAGACAGAGCAGTCAGAGCTTTTTCATTGATTTTACATTACAAAGCCGGTGGGGTTGGCAGCAAGTCAGCCTTGCCGGCTCAACCTAATTTTAGGGACAGAAGTTCGGATGGCTTATAGTGAGCTGTAGTTTTCAGAGAATATATTCCTTTCCTTGGGGAAACAGGAGTTGCAATTTTATTCGGCGCGGGCTATACTGGCTTTAGACAGAGGCAGGAAAGGAGCAGGCAGATGCGGATCAGCGAGCGAATCTTTGATCTCCTTCAAAAAGAGGGAATGAGTCAAAAAGAATTTTCTCAAAAAACAGGCATTTCCCAGAGTACCATCAGCGACTGGAAACATAAGCGGTTAAACCCTTCATCGGACCGTATTCTTCCCATTTGTGAGGTCCTGAAGGTGACGCCCGATCAGCTGCTGTCCGGCACGGAATCCAGGGGCAGCGGGCAGACGGACTATATTGCTGTTAATCGTGATACAGAAGAATATATGCTGATTCAACAGTACCGGGAGCTGTCCAAGGAGGATCAAATTCGATTGAAGGGCTACTTGGACGCATTGAAAAAAAATATGGAAAAAGAAAGCATGGACAGTTGACATGCTTTTCTTTTGCTGATATAATACGAATAATCGAATTAATTCTAAAATACGAAGCTGTCTGTCTAAAAGAAAAAAGGCTCCTCTTTTTTAAGAGGAACCTCTTGGCCCAAGCTGCCAGAAGGCTACGGCGCTGGCAGCAGCCACATTGAGGGAGTCTACCTGGTGGGACATGGGGATGCGCAGGGTGTAATCGCAGTCATCAATCGTTTCCGATGCCAGACCGTCTCCCTCGGAGCCCAGGAGGATGGCCAGACGAGGCTCGGACATGACTTGAGGATCATTAATGGAGAGCGAATTATTTCTGAGAGCCATGGCGGCAGTTTTAAAGCCCATGGATCGAAGGGACCGGATTCCATGGCTTGGCCAGGGGCCTTCCAAAAATGTCCAGGGTATCTGGAACACAGCTCCCATGCTGACCCGAATGGACCGCCGGTACAGAGGATTGCTGCAGTCTCCTGTGAGAAGCAGTGCCTCCATGCCCAGGGCGGCAGCTGAGCGGAAGATGGCTCCTACATTGGTGGGGTTCATAATGCGCTCCAACACTACGATTCGAGATTTGCCGCAGCAGATTTCCTCAGGGGAAGGCAGGGGAGGACGCCTCATGGCACAGAGAACGCCCCGGGTCAGGTGAAATCCGGTCAACTGGGTCAGTACCTGAAAATCAGCGGTAAATACGGGGATATCGCCGCAGCGCTCAATGACATATTTGGCCTGCCCCTCCACATGTTTTTCCTCCAGCAGCATGGAGACAGGCTGGCAGCCTGCGTCCAGGGCACGTTCTACCACTTTAGGACTTTCCGCGATGAACAGCCCCTTTTCCGGCTCATGCCGGTTAATCAGCTGATTTTCTGTCAGCCGCGCATAGATATCCAGTCTGGGATCCTGAAAATCGGTGATGTGGATGATATTTGCCATAAAAACTCCTTATTGATCATAATTTATTTTTCTCGTTTGGCAGGAAGCCGTATGGTTACCTCTGTCCCGCGGCCTGGAGAACTTTCGTAAGAGAGGCCGTATTGGGGGCCATAAAGACTTTTAAGCCGCAGATTGGTATTATAAACGCCGATATGGCTGGCGGAAACAGCGTCGGAATTCCGCGCCGGCGATTCCTGTGGACGGCTGCGGCGTTTGGAGTCATCGGGGGAGACAGAAGGCTCAGCCTTCAGCTCGTTCTGCAAAGTCTTCAGCTGATCCGCTTCCATTCCGGCTCCATCGTCGGAAATAATGAATACCATATCCTCCTTTTCAAGCCAGCCGATGATCAGAATAGTTCCCTGCTTTTCTTCTGTCATACGGATGCCGTGAAGGAGCGCATTTTCTACAATGGGCTGGAAGGTCAGTTTGGGTATGGTATAACTGTACAGCTCTTCCGGAACATCTATGGCAAGATGAGCGCAGTTGTCATAGCGCATATTCTGCAGCTGAACATAGAGGGAAATATGCTCCAGCTCTGCCCGGATGGTATTGACCAGGCTGCCCTTGCTCAGAGTTAATTTGTAGAAGCGGGACAGGGCCTGGATCGCGGAGGTTACATCCTGGGTTCGTCCGGTTTTGGAGAGCCAGTTGATCATATCCAGTGTATTATAGAGAAAATGAGGGTTGATCTGGGCTTGGAGAGCCAGAAACTCCGCTTTCCGCAGTTCCTCCGAAGATTTCTTCTCCTGCTCCATCAGGCGGTCCAGTTCCAGGGCCATATAGTTGTAGGTATCAGAAAGAATTCCGATTTCATCCTGACCGGAAGGACGCCCTGTGATAGGATGGGGCTTGCCGGAGCGTACCGAATGTTCCATCTGGAGCGCAACTCCGATGATTCGTTTGGCGATGGAGCGGGACAGAATGAGCGCAATCCACACCGCAAGTGCGGTGAAAAGGAGGTAGATAATTACAAACTCCAGCAGCAGATGGATTCCGCCGTCAGTGATATGGGCTGAGGGAAGGATGGAAACCATATACCAGTCCGTGTATCGGATAGGAAAATACGCGCTGTATGCCGGGCCGTCAGGAAAGGAGACCAGGGAAAAGACTTCCTCCTGGTCCAACTGTCCGCTGAGTTCACTGTGAGGTATAAAATAGGCAGACGAAAATCCATCGGAGGCAGCTACCAGCTGATCCTGCTCATTGACCAGATAAGCGATGGCTTCCGGAAGGGTGAAGCTTCCGGAAAGACTTTGCTCCAGGAGGTCTCTGGACAGATAGACGGCTACGAAGGCGCTTGTACCTAAGGTATCCGGCGAACGTTCAATCTCACCGTAGAAAATCTGATTGATAATGGCCAGTCCGCCCAGCTGCTGTTCCGCAGGGGAGAGCTGAGAATCCGGGAACAGCATATGTTCTCTGGAATCGGGAAGGCCATCCCTCCAGGAACCGGCCATGGACAGCGGAACCATCAGCGGATGATTTTCCTGGTTCAATGAAAAAAACTTTTCGTAAAGCCGGTCATCGCAGAAGATGCGTATATCCGTAATGAAGTTTCCATCTTCCAAGCTGTTGGTCAGATTGTAAAGCCGGTCGATACGTTTTTTATAAGCCATAGAATCCTTTGTTTCTTCTATAAGATTCGGATTCAGAAGATCCCGTACCAAACCGGTTCCGTTGACCGTATCAGCTGTATGAACCGCAGTATCCATCAGATTTTCGATGGAATTCATTGCCTGGAAAGCCATTGCCTGCTCTGAGGCGATGGAGTTGCTGATAATGACGTTGTAAAGCCGGGCATAGAAAAAACCAGTGACAACGGCGGTAGGCAGCAGAAGCAGAATTCCATGGGAAATCAGAAGCTTACTGGTTAATTTTAAATTATAAGTGTAGTGATACAACAGGCGTTTGATGAAGTTTTTCATGAAAGCATTTTCTCTCGGTATTCCGATGGCGACAGCCCCACCATTTTTTTGAAGGCTTTGCTATAATAATTACCGTCGCTATAGCCTACCTTGGAGGAAATGTCGGTGATTTTAAAACGTTGGTCCGCAAGGAGCTGCTTGGACATACGAATTCGATATTCGTTCAGATATTGATTAAGTGTTTGTCCGGTCTCCGTTTTAAAAAGAGTGCAGACATAGCTGGAGGACAAGTTTACATGGTCACTGATATCCGGAACAGACAAAGTGGGCAGCGGATAATTCTGATGAATAAATTCTTTAATTTGAAAGACGGTCGGGTGTTCCCCCTGGCCCTCTTTCAAGATCGAAAAGAAACGTTTCAGCTTTCCGACGAAAAGCTGGTTTAGCTGAGACAGAGTGATGCAGGCGGAGGCGCTGTCCCAGATGGATTCCAAACTGCCGTCCGGACGGCTCCACAGGGAGATATGCTTTGCAGTGGCGTATTCGTCCAGCTTTCCAAGATATTTATAGTATAGGTCTCTGGCCTGGCTGGCTGTGAGGAGAGTAGGAGATACGGAGGCGTGAAGCTTCTCTGCCACATTCAAAGCTTGGGCCTCCTGCTCATTGGTCAAAGCCAGGAGAAAGTCGGGCAGCAGGTCATCTAAAGGAGCTGTGGAGCCAGAGGAGATCTGTTCAGGCAGTTCGCTGTCCAATTCAAAGAAAAAGCTGTGCTCTAAAATTTTCATCGCCTGCTCATATGAGTAGGGGATACGCTCCGTTCCGGAAACCACAGGACCTCTGGCAAGAAAAAAGTGGCAGGCACTCCTTAAATCTTCTGTCAGTCTGCAGGTGATAAATTTCAATTTTTTTTCCTCCAGCTTCCGGTCACTGTACAGATGTATGATCATATCCTGATCTGCGTGAAAAGTATAAATCCTTTGAATTGAATATGCTTTCAGACTGTCCTCAAAGCGCAGATTCAGATTCTTGGAAACATCCGATGACAGCTCTGAGATAGGGGTCAGGAAACGAACCACCAGAGTCGAAAAGCTGGTGGAGGATGTAAAGGGAAGCTTTAGGTCCTGAATCAGCTGCCAGATGATATCCTCTTGCGGATGTTCCTTTTCTGTCAGCTCCAGTGCCAGTTTTGCCAGAAGATGCTTCTCATGACTTTGGGCAATGGAACGGCTGTGAAGACGGGCCAGACGGTTCTCTGCCGCTTCCTTCAAAGAGGCCTGAAGCTCCTCCAGGTCCAGAGGCTTTTCTACATAGCTGACGGCTTTCAGCTTAATGGCGGCCTTCAAATATTCCTTATCCGAGTAGGCGCTCATAAAAACAATCGATACATCAGGATCCTCCTTCAGTATCCGTTCCGCCATTTCCACGCCGGTCATCCGGGGCATGCGAACATCGGTAAGGACCAGATCAGGTGAATTTTTTTTGGCTTCCTCCAGGCCGTGAAGACCATCGTCTGCCAGAATCACCTGATCTACGGACAAGGCTTTTAGGTCCAGACTTTCCTGAATGCCCTTTCTGGTCAGTTGTTCATCATCCACGATTAGAAGCTTCATAGGGTATTTCCCTCCTGTTTTTTCAATAACTTAAACTTCCCACACCAACATGGTGTGCTGAACCTTGAAAATTCAATATTT
>URFM01000017.1 GCA_900547035.1 uncultured Clostridium sp.
GCAACTTGGTTCATGGCGCTGCTTAGGATCTCCACAGGATGAAACAGACGTTTGGACACCCAGGCGGTGAGAAAGCAGGAGAGCAGGAAGCCAGGAACCAGTATGGAGAAAAGGGGCACCCACAGGGTAGGCGGAACGGGCCGGGAAATACGGTCGCGAAGCAGGAAAAAGCTGTTCAGGCTGGTAAGCAGAAAAAAAACAAAATGAATCAGGATTGCCCGCAGGGCAAAGGAAAACCATATTTTAATCGTGCCTTTCATCGTACCACCGCCTTATACCCAAGTCCACGCACCGTTACGATTTCAAAATCCGGATTGCATTGAAAATGGCGTCGCAGCCGGTTGATATGTACATCCACGGTCTGTGGGATGGAGGTGCTGTCCCGTCCCCAGATTTCATCCATCAGCTGATTGCGGGTAAAAATCTTATTGGGATAGGAGAGGAGCTTATGGAGGAGAAAAAATTCCTTCTGGGGAAGCAGCTGACTCTCCCCCTTCCGCTCAATGGTCATGGCATCGTAGTTCAGGACCGTTTCGCCAATCTGAATCTGCTTTTCTTCCAGAATATGGGCTCTGCGCAGCAGGGCCCGGACTCTTAGCACCATCTCGTTCACATCCACAGGCTTTGTCATATAGTCATCGCTCCCCAGGCCGAATCCCCTGCTCTTGGAATGGAAGTCATCCTTGGCGGTGATAATCAAATCAATGTGTTCTTTCTCCAGAATGTTCCAGGCTGCCTGCCCATTGTCGGCGCAGATGGTTTCATACCCGGCTTTATTCAAAATAATGCTGTAAAGCTGGCAGAGCTTGGGGTCATCCTCTACAATCAATATTTTCAGAATGAGCATTTCCCTTACCTCCCGTAACGGTAATAATTGAGGACGGTCCTGTTTCCCTCCGCCCTGAACTGCTGAAAACATTATACATCATGATCATGAACGGAAGATGAAATAAACAAAATGGAAAATATGAACATTTTGTGATTTTATCTTCCGTTCATCTTGGATTCAGGAACAGTTTATGTAGGGATGGTAATATGGGGCATAAATTTCAGGCGGCATTTTATGGAAACAGCCGTCTGCAGGAAAGGAGAACCATATGCCAACGGAACGATTTGAACGGTTATCCGAACTCAAAAAAAGGCGAATCGCAAAGGCAATAATGGATGAAATAGAACAGAATTCCATTGAAAAGCTGAACATGTGCCGGATTGCCAAAAAAGCTTCCATATCCAGGGGGAGCCTTTATCTTTACTTTGAGAACAAGAGCGATATGATCTGTTTTTCATTATGCAGGGAAAGAGAACGAAAGCTGGAGCAGGACAAAAAATGGTTTCAGAAAAACGGCGGGGATTTCTGGGATATGATGGCCAAAAGCCTCCAGGAACAGTTATCTGACTATGGCCAGGGGACCCGAAGCCTGTATCATTTTCTGTATTTGCCGGGCAGGCAGTCTTTTTTTGCGTGGCAGAAGGCAAGGCGCGGGCAGAGCGCCCAGCTGGCGGAATATAAGGGATGGGTCTACCGCAACTGTATGAATCAGGAAATACGGCGGCTGACAGAGTCGGAGTTTGACGCCCTGGATGATATGTGCAGAGCGTTGATGATGGTTTCCATTCAGGAGTACATTTCCGGAAGCCAGGACCAGGAGAACATCATGAGTTTTTTCAGAGACAGGCTGAAGCTGATTCGCGCCAGCATAAGCCGCCAGTCATGAGGAGGATATTATGAAAAAGAAAGAAATTGTCATAGGCGTAGTGGCCGGCGCGGCCTTTCTTGCTATCGTGCTGTCCAGAGTACTGCACAGAGAACCGTTCGCCCAGGGGGTATCCCTGCCGGTGATGGAAGCCGAGCAGCCCCAAACCGGAGATATCCGGCTGACGGCCAGCGTCATCGGAAGCATCGAGCCGTCGGATGTGGTTTATATTTACCCGAAGGCTTCCGGAGATGTAACGGAGGTCAATGTTAAGGCGGGAGATATTGTGACACAAGGACAGGTAATCTGTACCATTGACATCAAACAGGTGGAAACGGCAAAAACTTCTATGGATGAGGCGGCCCTGGCCCTGCGTCAGGCACAGAATGAGCTTTCCAGGCAGCAGATTCTCTACAATGGAGGAGGAATCTCTATCCAGGAATACCAGCAGTATCAGGACAATGTGGAGAGCGCCCGGCTGCAGTACGACCAGGCGAAGTATACATATGAGACACAGCTGGAATACAGCCAGATTACGGCTCCCATGGACGGCCTGGTGGAAATCTGCGACATGGAAACCTACGACAGTGTTTCTACCAGCGATTTAATCTGCGTGATTTCCGGCAGAGGAAACCGGGTGGTCTCCTTCTCCACAACGGAGCGGATCCGGGGATATCTGGAGGAAGGAGATACCATAGAGGTGGAGAAAGACGGGGAAACCTACGAGGGCACGGTTTACGAGGTCAGCACCATGGCTGACGAGACCACGGGGCTGTACCAGGTGAAGGCCTCCATCAGCGAGGATGTGATGCTGCCGACGGGTTCCCAGGTGAAGCTGTACGTAACCTCCCAGGAAACGGAAAACGCGATGACGATTCCGGTGGACAGCGTTTACTACTCAAACAGCGAGCCCTATGTCTACGTCTATGAGGACGGCAAGGTTTATGAGCGGGATGTGGAGACGGGCATCTATGACGACAGTGTGATTGAGATTTTATCCGGCCTTGAGATGGACGAATGGGTTATTACGACCTGGAGTTCGGAATTGTATGACGGGGCGGAGGTAGAGCTGGTCAGCCAGGACAGCGAGGACAGCGGGGAGACTGAGGACGAAGCAGCGGAGCCATCCGCTTCGGCGCCTGATGAAACAGCGGAGCAATAGGAGGGACGGATTATGATTGCACTTACAAAATATGTCCTTAAGCGTCCCATCACCACCATTATGGCAATCCTGTGTCTGATCTATTTCGGATACTCTTCTGTGACCGGGGCGACACTGGAGCTGAGCCCGGATATGGATATGCCCATGCTGATGATTATGACCACCTATTCCGGCGCCAGCCCTGAGGACGTAAACGAACTGATTACTACGGAGATTGAGGACCAGGCGGCATCCTTAAGCGGTTTAAAATCCATCTCCTCCACTTCCAGTGAAGGCAGCTCCATGGTCATGCTGGAATATGAGTACGGCACGGACATTGACGAGGCTTATGACGATTTAAAAAAGCAGATAGACATTATCTCTGCCCAGCTGCCGGATGACGCCGAAGAACCGGTGATTATGGAGATGAGCATGGACGCTCAGGCAGACATTACCCTTTCCATCAACAACAGCCAGGAAGAAGACCTCTATTCCTATGTCAACAATGAGATAGCACCGGAATTTGAGAAAATCTCCGAGGCGGCGGAGGTCAGCGTACGGGGCGGTTCCGAACAGTATGTGAAAATCGAACTGATTCGGGAAAAGGTGGAGCAGTATCAGCTGTCCATGTCTTCTATTTCAGAGGATATCGGTGACGCCAACTTATCTTATCCGGCCGGGGATATCCAGGTGGGAAGCCAGGAACTATCCGTATCCACCCGAATGGATTACGATACGGTGGAACTGTTAAAAGAGATTCCCCTGACCACGCCGGACGGCAGCACCGTCTATCTGGAGGATGTGGCAAACGTTTACACCACTTATGAGGACAGCGACAGTATTGCCCGCTACAATGGGGAGGATACCATTTCCCTGTCCATTACCAAGCAGCAGAGCTCGTCTACGGTAGATTTGTCGGAGTCCGTAAAAGAAACCATCGCCAGCCTGACCGCAGCGGATGAAAATCTGGAGATTGTGATTACCGACGACGGGGCGGATTCCATCATCGAATCCCTGTCTTCCGTGGCGGAAACCATCGTCATGGCGATCGGCATTTCCATGGTGATTATCTGGCTGTTCTTCGGAGACCTGAAGGCTTCCCTGATTGTAGGAAGTTCCATTCCGGTATCTATTCTGTCGGCCCTGATTCTGATGAATCGGATGGGGCTGACTTTAAACGTCATCACCCTGAGCGCCCTGACCCTGGGCGTCGGCATGATGGTAGACAACTCGATTGTAGTATTGGAGAGCTGCTTTCGCTGTACGGCGGACTCGGTGAAGAAAAAGGGGTTTATTGAATATTTTCAGGATGCGCTGAAGGGAACGGACCTGGTAAACGCCTCAATCCTGGGCGGTACGGTAACTACCTGCGTGGTGTTTTTGCCCCTTGCCTTTCTGGAAGGAATGACAGGGCAGATGTTTAATCCCCTGGGCTTTACCATTGTATTCTGTTTGTCTGCATCCTATATCTCGGCCCTGACGGTGGTGCCTCTGTGCTACATGATGTATAAGCCGGTGGAACACAAGACTGCTCCCCTGTCCCGCCCGGTGGAACGGCTCCAGAACCGCTATCGGGTCTGGATTCGGAAACTTCTTCCAAAAGGAAAGCTGGTGCTGGGAATCTCCCTGGGACTTCTGGCCTTTTCCATCCTGATTGCCACTCAGCTGGATGTGGAACTGATGGCTGCGGACGACCAGGGAGAGGTCAGCATCACGGTGGAGTTTCGGCCGGGGCTGATGACGGAAAACGTGGATTCTGTCTTAAAGGAGGTAGAGGCAGTGATTGCAGAGGACTCCAACCTGGAATCCTACATGACCTCCTACGGAGGCGGCAGAGGCTCCTCCACATCAGCGACCATTTCCGCCCAGCTGAAGGATGACCGGAGCATGGAGACAGCGGAGGTTGCCAAACTCTGGCAGCAGGAGCTGTCCGGAATCCAAAACTGCGATATTACCGTAGAAACCAGCGGTTCCATGAGCATGATGGCCTCCTTTGGCCAGAGCTATGAGGTAATCCTGAGAGGAACGGACTATGACGAGGTGAAAGAGGTATCCGACAATATTGTAAATGCCTTAAAAGAGCGGGACGATGTGGCCGAGATCCACTCGGATGCGGAGAACGCTTCCCCTGTGGTAGAGGTGCGGGTGGACGCCCTGAAGGCGAAGGCCGCCGGCTTTACCGCCAGTGAAATCGGAAGCAGGGTTTACCAGATGATCAGCGGCGCGGAAGCGACGGAAATTAAGGTAGACGGAGAGGATATTACGGTCAGCGTAGAGTACGCGGACGATGAGTACCAGACCCTGGACCAGATTGAGGGAGCGGTGCTGACCACCTCCAGCGGCGGCTCCATTGCCCTGACGGACCTGGCGGATATTCAGTTTGTGGACAGCCCGGCGGACATTTCCCGGGAAGATAAGGAGTATCTGGTCACCATTACCGCGGAATACACGGAAATCGCTACGGAAAATACCGAGCAGGAAATCCGGCAGGAGGTCGTACAGCCCAATCTTACCAGTACGGTTTCCACAGGAATCAACGCCACGGAGCAGTCCAGACAGGAGGAGTTTTCCGCCCTGTATGGAGCCATCGGAACAGCCGTCTTCCTGATTTTTGTAGTAATGGCGGCTCAGTTTGAATCACCGAAATTTTCTTTGATGGTTATGACCACCATCCCGTTCAGCCTGATTGGCTCTTTTGGACTTCTGTATCTGGCGGACAGCGCCATCAGCATGATGTCCCTGGTAGGATTTCTGATGCTGATTGGTACGGTAGTAAACTCAGGTATCCTCTATGTGGAAACAGTCAACCAGTACCGGGAGGAAATGGATTTGGATACGGCTCTGGTAGAAGCGGGGGCAACCCGTATGAAGCCTATTTTCATGACAACATCCACTACGATTTTGTCCATGATTCCCATGGCTTTCGCTTGGGGCAACTCCGGTTCCATGACCCAGGGACTGGCTCTGGTCAATATCGGCGGCCTGACGGCTTCCACTATACTGGCGCTTCTTTTGCTGCCGGTTTACTACAAGCTGATGAGCCTGAAATCCGACGATGAGAAACGTCAGAGAAGGAAGGAAAAGGCGGAGCGGAAGCTGGAAAGGAGCAAAAAGCAATGGAAGGGACTGATTAAAAGATTTCTTCCAAAGAAAGGCAGTGATAATCAAGATGAAACGAGTGATACGCAGTAGAGGCAGGGCAGCACTGGCCCTGGCGGCGGCGGTGGGGGTACTTTTCCCCCTACCGGCCCGGGCGGCCAGCCCGGAATTTGCCAGAACAGAGGAAGAATGGGCATCTTTGCGGGATGATACCATTGAATACGAGGAACTGGCAGACCTGATTCACGAGTACAATGCCACCGTGCAGAACAACGCCTACGAATACCGGAAATTCCGGGAAGATTACGGAGATACCAATGAGGAGGTTTCCTCCGCCTATTATGATTTGGCCCAGGATTTTTATAATGATATTTCCGGGGACGATGACGCCAGTTCCATGATGAGCGATTTAAACCTGGAAATCCAGGGAGACAGTATGATGGAACAGGCGGATGAGACTCTGGAGGACAGTAAAATCTATCAGCTGACCTATGAACAGGCGGAAAAAAGCCTGGTGGTGACGGCCCAGACAGCCCAGAACCAAATCAGCCAGCTGGAAAACAGTATTCAGGAGACGAAAGAGACCCTCTTCGTGCTCCTGGGATGGAACTATAACGACAACCCGGTCATCGGGGAGCTTCCCGAGGTGGATCTTAACCGGATTGAAGAGATGAATCCGGACCAGGACCTGGAAACGGCTATTGCCAACAACTATACTCTGCAGATTAACAAGCGGCAGCTGGAGAACGCAAGAAACCAGACCACAAAGGAAAGTCTGCAGACAGCTATTTCCAATAATGAGCGGCAGATTGGAGCATCCCTTTCCAGCGCTTATCAGTCCGTCCGTTCGGCCAGAACCTCTTATGAGCAGGCCCAGGCTCAGGCTTCCCTGGAAGAGGAAAATACCAGGGTGGCGGCTCTCCAGCTTGCGGCGGGGATGATTACCCAGTCCGCCTATGAGGAACAGGTAAATACCATGAACAACAGTCAGTACAGCGCACAGTCCGCCGGACTGGATTTGCTGATTGCCATGGAAAACTACGACTGGGCCGTTGCAGGGCTGGCGGATGCGGAGTAGGAGGTGGGCGGTCTTGAACATTTCACGCAGGAACATGAACCGGCTGCTGGCCCGGGCGCTGTTTGGCAGCCTTCTGTTTACCGCGGTCCTGCCGGTCAGGGCGCTGGCCCAGACAGATGAGGGGAACCAGACGGAAGATGAGCGGCAGATCGCCGAGGAAACCGCGGCTTCCCTCCAGGACGGCGTCCTGGAATACGGGGAGCTTCAGGACATGATTCGCCTTTACAATCCGGATATGGAGCAGGCCCTGGCCAGCTACAACAACACCCTGGAACAGTATACGGAAGCCAGGGCGCAGCTGAAGCGGGGGCAGTACTCCGTTTCCACGGATAAGGAAGAAGCAGAGGACAACGGCGATACGGAAGATTACGCCTACTACGCCTCCGAGGAGGCTATCGATAAGTCGGCGGCCGCAAGCTACCAGGATATGTATGAAAGTATGCAGGAAACCTCCTCCACCAGCAGCCTGCGCCAGACAGAGCGCCAGATGACGGTGGCGGCTCAGGCGCTGATGATATCCTATGACACCATGCAGCTGGAAAAAGAAACTGCAGAAAAAATGTGCCAGCTCTACGAAAAACAGTATGAGCTGGAACAGACGAAGCAGCAGGCCGGCATGGCTACCCAGGCAGATGTGCTCTCTGCCAATGAACAGCTGTTAAATGCCCGCGCTTCCCTGGAGACCATACAGGAAAGCCAGGATGAGATATACCGCAGCCTGTGTCTGATGGTGGGGCAGGAGACAGACGGAAGCCTGACCATTGCCGAAATCCCATCTGCCGACATCTCAAAAATCGACGGCTACGACCTGGAATCAGATACCCGGAAAGCCATTGGAAACAATTACACCCTGATGAGCGAGCGCCATACTTCCAGCGGAGGCACCACCTCCGGCGTCAACCATAAAAAGCGGAATGTGGCGGAGAGCGAGGAAAATCTGAAGATTCAGATGGAAAGCCTGTACAATGACATTCTCCAGAAAAAGCAGGAGCTGGAGGCGGAGAAAACCGCTTACGAGAAGGCCGTCCAGGAGAAAAATCTGGCGGATACCAAATATTCCCTGGGAATGATGAGCCAGACCGACTATCTGTCCGCAGAGATGGCAGCCATCCAGGCAGAGGCCGATTACCGGTCCGCGGACCTTGCCCTGGTCCAGGCCATGGATACCTATGAGTGGGCGGTCCAGGGAATCGCGAATGTGGAGTAAGGAGGTGCCGGTTGAAATGAAAACAGCGAGGAGAACGGATGGGGCGGGAAAACGGCGCGGCCTGTGTCTGCTGTTTGCCGCTCTCATTTCCCTGACCGGTCCGGCACTTCCCTCCTGGGCCGGACAATGGCTCCAAAACCAGGAGGAAGGATGGCTGTACCAGGAAGACGGCGTAAGTCTCACCGGCTGGCAGAACATAGACGGCTGGTGGTACTATCTGGACCCGGAAACGGGGCTCTGGCAGGAGAATCCCTCCATCACAGCCCAGGGGGCCTGCTGCCTTCTGGAAAACCGTCTGAAGGAACTGAATTTGTACCAGGACGAAGACAGGGAAACTTCCTGCCGCCTGGAAGAAGAGAAGAAAAACAGTTACCGGGTGTCGGTCGGTTACTATGAGAAACCGGACGTCTGGCGGAGTCTGAATTTTTTCGAGGTGGACCCGCGCACGGGAGTCGCGAAATCGGAGTCGGGGAGGTGGGAGGTGGAGCTGCTGTAACACATATTGTTGCAAATAGAATACGATAGTGATATAATAATAACAGATAGAATACGGAAAGGAGATATTGTTATGGCACTAACTACTATAACCGCAAGGGTAGATCAGAAAGACAAGGCTGATTTTGACGCTTTCTGCTCCAATGTAGGATTAAATACTTCTACTGCTATCAATCTCTTTGTGAAAGCGGTTCTGCGTGAAAAACGGATTCCGTTTGAAATCGCCCAGAGTCCGGACCCTTTTTACTCCGAGGCGAACATGGCTTATGTGAAAAAATCCGTTCAGGAACTGCGTGAAGGAAAGGGAACCGCGCACGAGTTGATTGAGGTGGAGGATGAGTGAAAAAATTTGGTCAGATGATGCTTGGGAAGATTATCTTTACTGGCAGATACAGGATAAAAAGACAGTCAAACGAATCAACCAGCTGATAAAGGATATTGAGCGTAATGGCTGCATGGAGGGAATTGGAAAACCCGAACCTCTTACCGGTGACCTGCAGGGAGAATACAGCCGCCGAATCAATGATAAAGACCGTTTGGTTTACCATATGGAAAATGGCCGTATCTACATCGCTCATTGCAGGGAGCATTATGGGGATAAATAATTTTTGATACGAATCGGCAGTTGCGGCTGCCGATTTTTTTGAGGCCATTTGACTTTGGACTTTGTACTTCACCAAAAGAATTTCCGGACCTGATGACAAAGAAACGAAAATTCATTATAATGATGTTGGGGTAAAAAGATGTTTGTTTAGTGGGAGGGTGGCTTAGAAATGAGCGAACAGAAAAAAGATTGGCTTTACGGTTGCCTGTGTCAGCGAATTTGCCAAACAGCATAACCTTAGCGTTCAGGAAGCGTTTCGCTATCTGTTCAAATTTAAAGGAATTGCGTTTATCAAGGAAAATTATGATGTGGAGCATACGCTGGATTTGGGGACGATACTGGAGGATTTAGGGGTGCTGTGCCGGAAAAGTGGAGGTATGCCATGAGATTATACCATGGAAGCAACATTGTGATTAATAGTATCAATTTGGCAATGTGCAGACCTTATAAAGACTTTGGAAAGGGGTTCTATTTAACGGATATTGAAGAACAGGCGGAGAAAATGGCCGTAAGAGTATCAAAAATTTATGGCGGTGCTCCTGTTGTAAATACCTTTGAGATAGATGATAATTTTAGAGAACGCTCTGACATACAAGAAAACATCTTCGCAGTATTCATTCCATACGGAACAGAGCATCATGCTTTTAAGAAAGGTGGCTGATTAAATTGTGTAAGCAGGAGCAGTTGATTGAATATATGATACAGGATATTGTTGACATGTTCGCAACAGACCAGAATATAGAGTATGATGAGGCGATGAATAAATTTTATAATTCAAAGGTTTTTGAGAAATTGCAGGACATAGAAACAGGGCTGTATTTAGAAAGTCCGGAATATGTCTATGACCTTTTTAAGGATGAGATGAATTTCGGGCGTATTATCCAGGCAGAGATATAGTATTTACGGTAACAGTTCAGGACGGCGGGAAAACAGGGGCAAAAACAGGCGTAAAGCTTGCTTATAAGCAAGTTTTTGCCCCTGTTTTCACATCGGATGTCCTGAATTGTTACCAGGAATTTACATTAAGCACGACAGGAGAGAGAACACATGGCGCTGCAGTTTGTACTTGGAAAAGCAGGAGCGGGCAAGACCCGCTATCTTTATGAGGAGGTAATCCGCCGCTCCATAGAGGAGCCGGATTTCAGCTATCTGGTCATTGTGCCGGAGCAGTTTACCATGCAGGCCCAGAGGGAGATGATCCGGCTCCATCCCAACCACGGCATGATGAACATCGACGTGGTCAGCTTCAAGCGCCTGGCCTACCGGGTGTTTGACGAGCTGAACGTGCGTCTCCCGGCGGTGCTGGACGATATGGGAAAGTCCATGGTGCTGCGCCGGGTGATGGGACCCTGCAAAAAGAGTCTGGGTCTTTACGGCGGGCACCTGGGACAGCCCGGATTTATCAACCAGATGAAATCCCAGCTGTCGGAGCTGTACCAGTACGGCGTGGGGCCGGAGGACTTAAAAGAGCTGGGGGAGCAGACGGACAATGCCCTTCTGGCCCAGAAGCTGAAGGATTTGGAAATCATTTTCCGGCAGTTTCAGGAGTACATCCGGGACCATTATATCACAGCGGAGGAAATCCTGGACATTCTCTGCAGAGAGCTGCCAAAATCGGAGCGGATACGACGCAGCGTTATTTTCCTGGACGGCTACACCGGGTTTACGCCGGTGCAGTACCGTCTGATTCGGCTGTTTTTAACCTGTGCCAGGGATGTGGTCTGCGCAGTGACCGTGGACCCGGCGGCGGACCCCTACCGGGAGAGCGGGATTCAGAACTTGTTTTACATGAGCAAGCATACCGTCTGCCGCATCCGGGAAATGGCGGAAGAGGAAAAGGTTTCCAAAAAGAAGGACGTTATCATTCATCCCAGTCCTGGGCCCAGGTTTTTGGAGAGCCCTTCCCTGGATTTTCTGGAAGCCAATCTTTACCGCTATGGCAGAAGAACGTGGCAGGGACAGCCGGGGGAAGTGGAAATTTTCTGCGGAAAGGACCCGGACCAGGAGATGGAATGGGTTCTCGGGGCCATAGAGGATTTGGTGCGCCATCAGGGCATGCGCTATCGGGACATAGCCATTGTGACCGGGGATTTGGCCTCCTACGGCCGGATTGCGGCCAGACAGCTGGAGCAGGCGGGGATTCCCTACTTCATGGACCAGAAAAAGAGCATCCTGGAAAATCCTATGGTGGAGCTGATTCGGGCAGCGGTGGAGCTGGCCTGGGATTTTTCCTACGAAAATGTATTCCGGTATCTGAAAACCGGCCTGGTTTACGACCGGGAGCCCGTGCCGGAAGGGGGCTATGGGCGTATCCGGGCCGCGGAAGAGGTCTGGAGGATGGAAAATTACGTCCGGGCCCTGGGAATCAATGGCTGGAAACGGTGGAATGAAACCTGGGAACGGACCTTTTACGGAGCGGAAAATCTGAATCTGGAGGAGCTGAACCGTTTCCGGATGTGGGTATTGAAACCTCTGGCGCCCCTGCGGGAAGTCATGTCCGCCCCGGAGGCTGACATCGCCTCCATGACCCAGGGACTAAAAACCTATCTGGAGGAAATGAAGCTGCGGGAAAAGCTGGAGGAATACCAGTCCTATTTTTCGGAACGGGCTCAGTTCGGGGACGAAAACCTTTCCAGGGAGTACGGCCAGGTTTACGAGCTGGTGCTGGAGCTGTTGGAGCGGCTCACCGGCCTTTTGGGGGAGGAGAAGGTGGACCGGAAAACCTACGGCCAGATTCTGGATGCGGGCTTTGAGGAGATTCAGGTGGGAACTATCCCGGCCACCATCGACCAGGTGACGGTGGGAGACATTACCCGGAGCCGTCTGGACGGGGTGAAAGCCCTGTTCTTCGTGGGGGTCAACGACCAGATTGTCCCTCAGCGGAAGAATGGAGGAAGCCTTTTAACAGACCGGGACCGGGAGTTTTTCCGCCTCCACCGCATGGAGCTGGCGCCCACGGCCCGGGAGGAGAGCTGCATGCAGAAATTTTACCTGTACCTGATGCTGACCAAGCCCTCCCGCCGCCTCTATCTCTCCTATGGCGCCGCTGGGGCCGATGGAAAGGCCATGCGGCCCTCCGTCCTCATCGGGGAGGTGCGGAAGCTTTTTCCGGATTTGAAGCTTCTGTCCGGCCAGGAGGAGAATGGGACCGTCTATACCCTCCAGGACGGCAAACATATGCTGATTCAGGGGCTGGGGCGTTACCGGGACAGCAGGGAGAAGGAGGAAGAATGGAAAGGGGAGCCGGATTTTCTGGAGCTGTGCCGGTTCTTTCTGGACCACAGTGAAGAGCGGGAAAGCCTGAAACGGCTGGTGGAGGGCGCATTTTACTCCTATCAGGAAAAAGGCATTGGAAAGGCCGCCGCAAAGGCCCTCTACGGCCCCATCCTTCAGGGAAGCGTGACCCGGATGGAGCAGTACGCCTCCTGCGCCTATGCCCATTTCCTGCGCTACGGGCTGGAACTTCTGGAGCGTCAGGAGTACCGTCTGGAGGCGGTGGACGTGGGAAATCTCTTCCATCAGTCCATCGATTTGTGTTTCCGGAAGGTGAAGGAGGAAGAACGGGACTGGAGGACCCTCAGCGATGAGGAGCGGGATGACCTGGCAAAGTCCTGCGTCCGCCAGGTGGTGGATCAGTACGGCAATACCATTCTCATGAGCAGCGCCCGCTATGCCTATCTGGCCAGGCGGGTGGAGCAGATGACGGAGCGGACCATCTGGGCTTTGGGCGAGCAGGTAAAGAGGGGGGATTTCACCCCCGTGGGCTTTGAGGTGTCCTTCTCCGCCTCGGACAATCTGAGGGCCATGCGGATTCCACTGGGAAAGGGGGAGGAGCTGCGGCTGAGAGGGCGCATCGACCGCCTGGATTTATGCCGGGAGGATAAAAAGCTCTATGTGAAAATCATCGACTATAAATCCGGCGGCACCCATTTTGACCTGTCCGCCCTCTACTATGGCCTCCAGCTGCAGCTGGTGGTCTACATGGATGCGGCCCAGGAGCTGCTGGAGCGGCAGAACCCTGGAGACGAGGTGATTCCGGCAGGCATTTTTTACTACAATATCCAGGACCCGGTGATTGAGAAAAAAGGCCCCATGACAAACGAGGAGATTCAGCAGGAAATTTTAAGGCAGCTTCGGATGAACGGACTGGTGAACCGGAATCTGGAGGTGATCCGCCACCTGGACCGGGACATTGAAACCCAGTCCGATGTGATTCCCGTTGCCCTGAAAGCGGGCATCATCCAGGAGAGCCGTTCCAGTGTTACCGATGCCAAAGGCTTTGAGGGACTGAAAACCTATGTCATCCGCAGGCTCAGACAGGCGGGCAGGGAAATCCTGGAAGGACAGACGGATTTGGCCCCCTACAAGGAGACGGGGCGGACCGCCTGCGACTATTGCCCCTACCATGCGGTCTGCGGCTTTGACACCAAGACCGCCGGCTACGGCTACCGGCGGCTGAAAGCATTAAAGCCCCAGGAAATCTGGGAAGAAATACTCCGGGAGGAACCCGGCAGGACGGAGGAAGAACATGGCAGTAAAATGGACGGATGACCAGCAGAGGGTCATTGACAGCAGAGGAGGAAATCTCCTGGTTTCCGCCGCCGCCGGCTCCGGAAAGACGGCGGTGCTGGTGGAGCGGATTATCCGGATGATCAGTCAGGGGGAACATCCTTTGAGCATCGACCAGCTTCTGGTGATGACCTTTACCAACGCGGCGGCGGCCGAGATGCGGGAGCGAATCGGGGCCGCCATTGACCGGAAGCTGGCAGAGGAGCCGGAGAATGAGCATCTGTGGCTTCAGGCGGCCCTGGTTCCCCAGGCCCAGATTACCACCATCGACAGCTTCTGCCTGAACCTGATTCGGAACCATTATCATGGACTGGACATTGACCCCGGTTTCCGGATTGGGGATGAAGGAGAGCTGTCCCTTCTGCGGGCGGATGTGATGGAGGAGATGCTGGAGGACCAGTACCAGAAGGGAGAGCAGTCCTTTCTGGATTTTGTGGAGCAGTTCGGCAGGGGAAAGTCCGACGGGCGGATTGAGGAGCTGACCCTCCAGGCCTGGAATTTTGCCCAGAGCCATCCCTGGCCTATGGAGTGGGTGGCGGAGTGCAGAGCAGAGTTTTTGCAGGAAGATTTGGAGCAGATGGAGGGCGCTCCCTGGTTTCGCTTCCTTTTCTACGACCTGGGGCTTCAGATGGAGGAACTGACGGAGCAGATGGAGGAGGCCCTTGAGGTCTGCCGGGAGGAAAACGGACCCCTGGCCTACGAGCCAATGATTCAAAACGATTGCCGGAATCTCCGCCAGGTAAAGGAGGCGGCTGCGGCAGGGGATTACGGCCAGGTTTTTGAAAGCCTCTCATCTATCACTTTTGACCGGCTGGCCTCCATCCGCAGCAAGGAGGTGGACCCGGAGAAAAAGGCCTTCGTGTCCGCCTGCCGGGACCGGGCCAAGAAGGCGGCGGCCAAATGCCGGGACCTTTACGCCGCCCAGCCTCCGGAGGAGATGGCCCGGACGGTAAAGGAAAGCGGCCGGGGACTTCTGGCCCTTTTGGACCTGGTGGAAGAATTTGACCGCTGGTATACCGAAAAAAAGCGGGACCGGAACGTGGTGGATTTTAATGACCTGGAGCATATGGCGCTGGAGATTTTGTGGGAGGAGGGGACGGAATCCGATTCCGACTCCTTCGGCGGCTCTGCGGACCACTCTGCCGGCGGCTCTGCCCGCCGCCCTTCCGCAGTGGCAGAGGAACTTTCACGCCAGTACGAGGAGATTCTGGTAGACGAGTACCAGGACAGCAACAGCGTTCAGGAGATGCTGATTAAGGCCGTTTCACGGGAACGTCATGGCCATCCCAATGTATTTATGGTGGGGGATGTGAAGCAGAGCATCTACCGCTTCCGTCTGGCAAGGCCGGAGCTGTTTCTGGAGAAATACGAAACCTACGGCAGCAGCAGCCCCTACCGGAAAATCGAGCTTCACCAAAATTTCCGCAGCCGGGATACGGTCCTGGACAGCGTCAACCAGGTGTTTTTCAAGATCATGACCAAATCCCTGGGCGGAATCCGTTATACCCAGGAGGCCGCCCTTCATCCTGGAGCTGTGTTCGCGCCCCAGGAGGGAGCGGGGACCCCCACGGAGCTTCTTATGGCAGACACGGGAAACGAGGCCTTAAAGGCCCTGGACGAGGAGGCCATGGATTACACGGCCAAGGAGCTGGAGGCCAGGATGATTGCCGGACGGATTCGGCAACTGACGGACGAAAAACAGGGACTGATGGTCTGGGACAAGGAGGAAAATGCCTACCGCAGGGCCCGTTTTTCCGATATTGTGATTCTGCTGAGGAGCCTGAGCGGCTGGTCGGAAATCTTTGTAAACGTGCTGATGAACGAGGGAATCCCCGCCTACGCCCAGACCAAAACCGGGTATTTCAACACGGTGGAGGTGGAGACCATTTTAAGCCTGCTGGCTGTGATTGACAACCCCATCCAGGATATTCCCCTGGCGGCGGTGATGAAGTCCCCCATAACGGGCATGACCGACGAGGAGATGGCCTGGCTGGCGGCAGCGGGGAAGAAGCAGGCGGCAAATTTCGGGGACCGAGGAATTTACGGGGCTTGGAGAATGTGGCTCCAGGGAGAAGGCCGGGACCTGGTGCCTGCTCACATCCGCCCGTCCATGGACGAGAAGCTTGAAAAACTCTGGGAGCTTCTTTCAGAACTTCGGCGGGAGGCGGAATATCTGCCGGTCCACCAGCTGATGGAGCAGGTTTACGACCGCAGCGGCTATTATGACTATGTATCCGCCATGTCCGGAGGGGAGACCAGGAGGGCCAACCTGGATATGCTGGTGGAGAAGGCGGCGGCCTACGAGGCTACCAGCTACAAGGGGCTGTTCCATTTTATCCGGTACATCGAGAAGCTGAAGCGGTACAACACGGACTTCGGTGAGGCCAGCTCGGTGGACGAGCAGGCGGATACGGTGCGGATTATGAGTATCCACAAGAGTAAGGGCCTGGAATTTCCCATTGTATTTCTGGCGGGGATGGGAAAACGCTTCAACAAGCAGGACGCCTACGCCCCCATTCTCATGGACACGGATTTGGGCCTGGGGGCGGACTGGATGGATTTGGAGCGCCGTCTGCGGATGCCTACTCTAAAAAAACAGGCCATCCGCCGGAGGATGGAGCTGGAGGCCATGGGTGAGGAACTGCGGGTTCTCTATGTGGCTATGACCAGGGCTAAAGAGAAGCTGATTCTCACTGCCGCCGACCGCTCCCTGGCTTCCAAACTGGAAAAATGGGAGAACATTCCCTTCAATCAGGGCCAGGTGCCCTACACCATTCTCTCTACCGCCGGTTCCTTCCTGGACTGGATTTTGATGAGCCTTCCCTGCGCCGGGATCGAGGCCAGGGAAATCCCCATTTCCAGTCTGGTGAGCCATGAGGTCCGCCGCCAGGCGGTGCGCCGCAGCGCCAGGGAGGATTTGCTGAATCTGGACCTGGAGCAAACCTACAGTCAGGAGACAAAAGAGGCCCTGGAGCGGGAGCTGGGCTACGTTTATCCATATGAGGGAGACACGAAGCTGTATGCTATGCTGTCCGTATCGGAGCTGAAAAAACAGGGGCAGATTGGCCAGGAGGAAGAAGAGATCGGGAGAGCCCGGTGGAATATGCATGAGGAGGAAAGTCCGAAAGAGGAGAAGAGCCAGGAGGAACAAGGCCCGGCAGTCCGCCCTGCCTTTGCTCCGGGGGGCGCGGTTCGGGGAACCGCTTATCACCGGGCGCTGGAGCTGCTTCCCTTTGAGCGGGCTGCGGGGGCTTCCGGACCAGGAGGGCTAAAAGAGATTTTGGACGAAATGACGGCCGGCGGCCTTCTCTCCCAGGAGGAGCGGAAGCTGGTGTATCCAGCCAATCTGTGGCGGCTGGTGAAAAGCCCCCTTGGAGAGCGATTGGCCCGGGCAGAGGCAGAGGGAAGACTTCACCGGGAACAGCAGTTTATGATTGGAATTCCCGCCAGCCGCCTGAGAAGAGGAAACTCGGAGGAGCTGGTATTGATTCAAGGCGTCATCGACGCCTATCTGGAAGAGAAGGACGGTTTGGTGCTCATCGACTACAAGACGGACCGGATTCCGGAGGGTGAGGATGCGGGAGAATTTCTCCTGAAACGCTACCGCTTCCAGGTGGACTGCTACCGGATGGCCCTGGAGCAGGTGACGGGGAAGAAGGTGAAGGAGGCGCTGATTTATTCGGTGGAGAGGCAGGAGGAGATTTTGTGTTGACTGGTTCTATATTATAAGGGCTGATATTCAGTCTGAGAAGGGAGTTTTTTATGGATGACAGACCATTTGTTGTTCGTTCCCATGATGTCCGAAAGGACTCTGAATACAGGGAATGGCTATTGGAAATAAAAAATCGATATAGGAATACACAGATTAAGGCTGCTGTTAAGGTGAATTCGGAACAGCTTTTATTTAACTGGCAGCTTGGAAGAGACTTGGTGACGCTCCGCGCTGAGGAAAAGTGGGGAAAAGGCGTAGTGGAACAGCTCAGTCTTGATTTACAGGATGCATTTCCAAATGTAAAAGGATTTTCTGCCAGAAATTTATGGTTTATGAAGCAGTGGTACTCTTTTTATTCTACAAAACCGGAAACAGAGAGTTTGATTTTGGCATTGGATGAAAATGCTCATGTCAGCAATGAAAAACTGAAGCAAGTTGCTTCAGAAATACAAAATCAAAAACTGAAGCAACATGATTCAGAATTACCATTTCCGCCACTATTCGGTTATGTGCCGTGGATGCACCACGTTTTGATTATTCAAAAATGTAAAACAGCAGGGGAAGCTATCTTTTATATTCAGAGAATAGTAGAAAATAGCTGGAGCCGCAAAGCACTTGAAGATAATATACGAGCTGATTTATATCATACTGCGGGAGCTGCTGTCACTAATTATACGAAACGGCTTCCTTTTCCTCAAGGGAAACTTGCTCAGGAATTAACAAAAAGCAATTATGATTTGGGCTTTATTACACTTCCGGAGGGCTATGATGAGAAAGAACTTGAAACGGCATTGGAGCATCACATGACGCGCTTTCTCCTTGAATTAGGGAAGGGATGGGCTTTTGTCGGACGCCAAAAAGAAATTATAGTGTCCGGAAAGACGAGAAAAATTGACCTGCTTTTTTATCATATTCATCTGCGCTTTTATATGGTGGTAGAATTAAAGGTTCAACCGTTTGAACCGGAGTTTACCGGAAAACTGAACTTTTATGTAAATGCCGTCAATGAACTGATACGTACTGCAAATGATAACCCGACAATCGGACTGCTCATTTGTCGTGATATGGAATGTACAGAAGTGCAGTGGGCGCTTCAGGGCATTACTACCCCTATCGGAGTTGCCACATATAGTAATGTGAAAATCGAGGAAATACGGGCTCAACTGCCGACAACGGAACAGATTAAAGCCTGCATTGAGCAGGCAGAAGAAGAATATTTGCAAAGTAAAAAGGAATCTGAGTGAACAGGTAATTTTGAGTTGAATTTCTCTGCTTTTCTGGTATCATATAATCGTTACGGCCAAATCAACGTTGGACGTGGCGGTGATTTTAAGGAAAACTAAGAGACTTATAAAAGCAAGGAGCCATATTTAATGATTCGATTAGAACGCACCAGCGTCATGAACCTGGAAAACGCCATGCGGGGCGCCAGAAACCCCATGAACAGCTGGGGACGAATGGACAGCTATTACGATGAAAACCATAATTATATTTTAGGTCCCAACGATTTGGATCTGGCGAAGCGTCTGCGCAAGGCGGGCAGCGACCACCGCAAATTTCTGCGGCAGGTCTTTGTGTCCGTGGATATTACGGCGCCGATCTACTGGTGGAAGGAATACGACACCTACAAAGTGGCCACGGCGGCCAATTCTACCAGCACCATGCACAAAATCCACAGTAAGCCCTTTGAGCTGGAGGATTTCAGCTGCGACCACATGACGCCGGATACCCTGGAATTCATGAAAATTGTTATTGAGCGGCTGGAGCAGATCCGACTGCGCTTTGTGGAGGGAAAGCAGAAGGAAGACTGGTACGACTTAATCCAGCTTCTCCCCTCAAGCTACAACCAGATGCGCACCTGCACGCTGAATTATGAAACGCTGATTAATATTTACCATGCCAGAAAGAACCACAAGCTTCAGGAGTGGCATACCTTCTGCGACTGGATTGAAACCCTGCCCTACGGGAAGGAGCTGATTGTGTGTCAGGAGGATTAAATCTGATTGTGGCGGTAGACCAGGACTGGTCCATCGGAAAGGACGGCCGCCTGCTGGTGCGTATTCCTGCGGACCAGCAGCTTTTTATGCGCGAAACCGTTGGAAAGACGGTGATTATGGGCCGAAAGACCCTGGAGAGCCTGCCGGGAGGACTGCCTTTGGCAAAGAGGGAAAACATCGTCCTTTCCAGAGACGGGAATTTCCGGGTAAAGGGAGCAAAGACAGCTCACAGCGTGGAAGAGGCCCTGGAATATGTGAAGGACAAAAATCCGGAGGATGTCTTTGTCATCGGAGGGGAGAGCGTTTACCGGCAGTTTCTCCCCTACTGCCGGACGGCCCATGTAACCTGGATTGATTACCGTTACGACGCGGATACCAGCTTCCCCAACCTGGAAGAAGAGCCGGGATGGCGGCTGGCGGAGGAGAGCGAGGAGCAGACTTATTTCGACCTCTGCTACTATTTCAGAAGATACGAGAGGATTTCCTGAAAAACAGTCTTGTATCTGGGAATGGGAAATGATAAAATAACCACAGTGCGCAAGAAAAACTTGAGGAGGATCATCATGTACAAGATCGTAAAGGCAGAATGTCTGGCGGACAAGATCTATTTGATGGACGTGGAAGCGCCCAGAATTGCGAAGCTTTGCCAGCCGGGCGAGTTCCTGATCGTGAAAATGGATCAGGTGGGGGAGAGAATTCCCCTGACCATCTGTGATTATGACCGCGAAAAGGGTTTGGTAACCATCGTATTCCAGATCGTAGGCGCGTCCACCGCGAGGATGGCGGAACTGAAAGAAGGAGATTATTTCCAGGATGTGGTAGGTCCCCTGGGACAGCCCTCCGAGTTTGTGAAGGAGGATATTGAGGAAGTGAAGAAGCGCCGCTACCTGTTTGTGGCAGGAGGCGTTGGCTCTGCTCCCGTATATCCCCAGGTCAAATGGATGAAGGAGCATGGAATCGATGTGGATGTAATCGAGGGCTCCAAGACAAAGGACCTTCTGATTCTGGAGGACGAGCTGCGGGCGGTTGCCGGCAACCTCTATGTGACCACCGACGACGGCTCCTATGGCCGCAGCGGTATGGTAACCAAGGTAATTCAGGACTTAGTGGAGCAGGAAGGAAAGCACTACGATGTCTGCGTTGCCATTGGTCCCATGATTATGATGAAATTCGTATGCAAGCTGACCAAGGAGCTGGGAATTCCCACCATCGTCAGCTTAAACCCCATTATGGTGGACGGCACCGGCATGTGCGGCGCCTGCCGGGTCAGCGTAGGCGGAGAGGTGAAGTTCGCCTGTGTGGACGGACCGGAGTTTGACGGCCATCTGGTAGACTTTGATCAGGCCATGAAGCGCCAGCAGATGTATAAGACAGAAGAGGGAAGAGCCATGCTGCGGCTGCAGGAAGGCAAGACCCATCATGGCGGCTGCGGACATTGCGGAGGTGACGAATAATGGATATGATGAAGAAAGTACCGATCAGAGAGCAGGATCCCAAGGTCCGTGCCACCAATTTCGAGGAGGTCTGCCTGGGATATAATCAGGAGGAAGCTCAGGCCGAGGCGGCGCGCTGCTTAAACTGCAAGAACGCCCGCTGCGTTCAGGGCTGCCCGGTTTCCATCGATATCCCTAAGTTTATCCAGGAGGTAAAAGAAGGAAAATTCGAGGAAGCCTCTAAGACCATTGCAAAATCCAGCGCCCTTCCCGCGGTCTGCGGAAGAGTATGCCCTCAGGAGAGCCAGTGCGAGGGCAAGTGCGTCAGAGGAATCAAGGGAGAGGCAGTTTCCATCGGAAAGCTGGAACGGTTCGTAGCGGACTGGTCCAGAGAGAACGGCATTGTGCCGGAGAAGCCGGAGAAGACCAACGGGCATAAGGTAGCGGTGATCGGTTCCGGTCCTGCGGGACTGACCTGTGCCGGAGACCTGGCTAAGATGGGCTATGAGGTTACCATTTTCGAGGCCCTTCACGAGCCCGGCGGCGTGCTGATTTACGGCATCCCCGAGTTCCGTCTGCCCAAGACCAGAGTAGTGGGACCGGAGATTGAGAATGTAAAGAAGCTTGGAGTCAAGATTGAGACCAACGTGATCATCGGAAAGTCCGTAACCATCGACCAGCTGATGGAGGACGAGGGCTTTGAGGCCGTATTTATCGGCTCCGGAGCAGGACTTCCCAAGTTCATGGGCATTCCCGGGGAAAATGCCAACGGCGTATTCTCCGCCAATGAATATCTGACCAGAAGCAACCTGATGAAGGCCTTCCGGGACGACTACGATACCCCCATCTTTACCGGCAAGAAGGTAGCGGTTGTAGGCGGCGGAAACGTTGCCATGGATGCGGCCAGAACCGCTCTGCGCCTGGGCGCCGAGGTACATATCGTATACCGCAGGAGCGAGGCGGAGCTTCCGGCCCGTGTGGAGGAGGTTCACCACGCTAAGGAAGAGGGCGTAATCTTCAACCTGCTCACCAACCCGGTGGAGATCCTCACCGATGAGAACGACTGGGTAAAGGGAATGGTTGTGCGCAAGATGGAGCTGGGCGAGCCTGACGCTTCCGGACGGCGCAGACCGGTAGAGGTTCCCGGATCCGATTACACCATGGATGTGGATACGGTCATTATGTCCCTTGGAACTTCCCCCAACCCGCTGATTTCCTCCACCACCGAGGGATTGGAGACGAACCGCTGGAAATGCATCATCGCCGATGAGACCAACGGCAAGACCACCAAAGAAGGCGTCTATGCCGGCGGAGACGCGGTGACAGGAGCGGCGACGGTAATTCTGGCCATGGAGGCAGGAAGAGCCGGTGCAAGAGGAATTGACGAGTATTTGTCCGGGAAGTAAGATTGGGCAGAGTGTGCCGCAGAACAAGCATTAAGAGCTGTCTGAAAATTCAGCAGCATATGATAGAGAAAGAACCTCCTGCAAAAGGCCTTTGGGTCTGCGGGAGGTTCTTTCTCACCAATGGAAACGCAGAGGAGAACGAGAAATGAAACAGCACAGAATAGATCTTCTTCATGGAAATATTGTGACCGTACTGACGCGCCTGGCGGTTCCCATTATGGCTACGGCACTGGTTCAGACAGCCTATAATTTAACGGATATGGCCTGGATCGGGGTGGTGGGAAGTGATGCGGTAGCAGCAGTGGGAGCTGCGGGAATGTACACCTGGCTGTCTACCGGTGTAGTGATGCTGGCAAAAATGGGCGGACAGGTGATGGTGGCCCAGTCCATCGGGCAGAGAAAAAAGGAACGGGCGATAGCGTTTGGCCGGGGCGCCATGCAGATGACCCTGATTTTATCTATTCTTTATGGACTGGTGACAGTGACCTTTGCTGCCCCGCTGATTGGCTTCTTTCATTTGAATTCCGCTGAAATTGCCAAGGAGGCTCAAATATATCTGAGGATTGCCTGCGGTTTGATTATTTTCCCCTTCTTCGGTCAGACCATTACCGGATTGTACACAGCGGCAGGAAACAGCCGTACGCCTTTCATTGCTAACTGCCTGGGCTTGCTGCTGAATTTGATTTTTGATCCGGTGTTGATTCTGGGAGTAGGCCCTTTTCCAGCGTTGGGAGTAGCAGGAGCTGCTATCGCTACGGTCAGTGCCCAAGCAGTAGTTGTTCTGGCATTGGTTGTTGCGGCAGTGCGGGGGAAGGATCCGATCCTTTTCCAGCAGCTTGTAATCTGGAAAAAAATTCCCGGAGCCTATTTTGGCAGAATGATTCGTATCGGAATTCCGGCAGCTATTCAGGAATTAGTATATTGCGGAATTTCCATGGTTCTGACCCGTTTTGTTACCTCCTGGGGAGATGCGGCAGTAGCGGTTCAGCGAGTCGGGGGACAGATCGAGTCGTTGTCCTGGATGACCGCTCAGGGTTTTGGAACTGCTATTAATGCCTTTACAGGACAGAACTATGGCGCCGGAAACTTTGACCGCGTGAAGAAAGGGTATCATCAGGCGGCGCTGATTATGCTGGGATGGGGGCTTTTTACCACAGCTTTGCTGATCATCGGGGCAGCTCCTATTTTCTCTATTTTCATTCATGAGCCGGATGTAATTGCGGAAGGAGCCAGTTATCTGAGAATTATTGGAGTATGCGAGATGTTTATGTGCATTGAGCTGATGACGGTGGGAGCTATGTCTGGTCTGGGCAAGACAATGGAGGCCTCGGTGATCACCGTGGTTCTCACCGCAATGAGGATTCCTTTAGCTATTATATTGGGAAATACGGCTCTGGGTTTGAATGGAGTCTGGTGGGCTTTATCCATTTCCAGCATTTCAAAGGGGATTGTATTTTTCATTTACTATATGAGGCTGCTGAACCGGTATACCAGACGGAGAGAATAGTGGTGACAGGCAGCTGAGAACGATAAAATAACGGCGGATCCAAAAAGGAGGACTGGAAGCGTGGATATTGATCATCTTCAGGAAAAAGAACGCAGAGATGTGATGGCGCAGATGGCGGATCTTTACTATAATCAGGGAAAAACTCAGTCGGAAATTGCCGCTCATTTTGGCACCAACCGTTTCCGGGTGGCCAGAATGATTCAGGAAGCCAGAGAAGAGCGAATTGTAGAGATCCGGATTTATTTTTCCGATGAGCGCAATAAGGCGCTTGAGGAAGAATTGAAAAAATGCTTAAAATTAAAGGATGTGCTGGTGGTAAATACCCGCCGTTCCTCCTATATTGACGGTCTTGCCCAGATCGGTGAAGCGGGAGCAGATTATCTGGCCAGGATTTTGGAACAGGGGGCGTATTTGGGAGTATCATGGGGGAAAACACTTCACAGTGTGATCAGCCGGCTGCCGGATATGCATTATCATCCGGTTACGGCGGTGCAGCTGGCAGGATACTTCCCAATGACCAATCCTGCGGTGGACGCCAGAGAGCTGACACGGATGGCTGCATTAAAGTGCGGCGGAAGCTGTCTCTATTTGGATACCCCCTTATATGTGCGGGATCCGGAGCTGAAAGCCAGGCTGTGGAGGGAACCGGAGCTGGAGCGCTGTCTGCAGAGCATTAGAATGCTGGATGTTCTGGTCAGCGGCATCGGCGGACTTTCCAGCCTTCCCACCAGAAATCCTGCGGTGGCGCCCTATTTGACGGAACAGGACCGCAGGATGGAAGCCGCCTGCATTGGAAGCATTTACGGACGGATGCTGGATCAGGAGGGAAATGAGGCGGACACGGATTTAAACCGACGGGTGATGGCTGCGGAGCGAGAAGACCTGCTCAGGACTCCGGTTCGTATGGTGGTAGCCTGCGGCCGCCATAAAGTAGACGTCCTGAAAAAGGCAGCAGAGAAGGGATGGTTTAACGTACTGGTGACGGATGCAGATACAGCTGCTCATGTGATGGAATCCCAAAAACAACAAATGTGATATTGAATAACATTTGATATTGTGTTACACTCATACCAGAAACGATCAGTGTTAATCATCATCATGAACAAGGAGGAGGAAGAAATCATGAGGAAATTTAAAACTGTGTTTATGCGGGGCGGCACCAGTAAGGGATGTATGTTTTTAAGAGACGATCTGCCGGAGAATCAGGCAGAGTGGGATGAGATTTTTTTACAGGTGATGGGGTGCCCGGATCCAAAGCAGATTGACGGTATGGGAGGTACTGTTTCTTCCAATAACAAGATTGTCATTGTGTGGAAGAGCGAGGAGGAAGGCATCGACGTCGAGTATCTGGTAGGACAGGTAATCGTAGGAAAGGAGCAGGTAGATTATAAGTCCAACTGCGGCAACATGACCTCCGCCGTAGGTCCCTTTGCCATTGAGGAAGGCCTGGTTCCCGCTGTGGAGCCCATTACCACGGTTCATATGCTGAACAAAAATACCAATAAGTACATTGACGTAACCGTTCCATGTGAAAACGGTACCTTTGCTCAGGAGGGAGACTGCCACATCGCCGGAGTGGACGGGACGGCAGCGGAGCTGAGAGTGAAGTTTTTAAATCCTGCCGGCTCCAAGACCGGAAAGCTCCTGCCTACAGGCCACATTACGGACATGCTGGATATTCCCGGAATGGGAACCATCGAGGCCACCATTCTGGATGTCTCCAATCCTATGGTGCTGGTGAAGGCGGAGGATATCGGGGCAACAGGAACGGAACTTCCCGAGGAAGTCAATTCGGATACGGAGCTCTGTGAGAAGCTGGAGAAGATCCGCGGAACTGCCGCCTGCATGATGGGGTTTGCAAAGGATTTGAAGGATGCCACGGACAACAGCCCTGCGGTTCCCAAGGTGGGGTTTGTCACTGTTCCCAAGAGCTATACGGATATCAGCGGGGAGCAGATTCAGGCGGAGGATATGGATATCTGCGCTAGGGTCATTTCCGTGTTCAAATGCCATAAGGCAATTCCGCTGACAGCCGCCAGCGCTACGGCGGTAGCGGCGGCCCTGCCGGGAAGTGTGGTTCAGAAGGTGATGGCGCCCGGAATTTCTACTGAGAATGTGCGGATCGGCCATCCCAGCGGCATCATGACCATGTGTCCGGAGATTGAACAGGACGGGGATGAAATCAAGGTTCCCAGCGTAGGCGTTCAGAGAACAGCCAGGAGGATTATGGACGGAACCGTGTATATCCGCCGCTAAATACATCAAAAACACAGAGGCAGCCCTGCGGCGAAGAAAAGCCGGGGCTGCCTCTGTGTTTTTGAAGTGAAGCTTCTTATAGCACGGTATCGTTTCCCTTCAAATTGTTTGTTATTTTTTCTAAAAGTTCTAAAAAATAAGTTTTTTCTTCCGGGCTGATTCCACGAAAAGCTTTCTCCTCCAGCTCGTCATAAATAGGTCCCAGATTTTTCTGTACACGTTTCCCCTCTTCCGTAATATACACATTTACAATGCGGGAGGTAGAAGGATTCCGTTCACGCCGAAGGAGTCCGTCTTTTTCCATGGCAACCAGAAGATTGCTGACAGTAGAAGCCTCTAAAGAATATTCTCTGCAAAAATCTTTTTGCATACATCCATCATGGTGGAACAGGTAGTCCAGGATACGCGGCTGACCACGGGTCAGGCCACAGGATTCTTTGCGGTCGCCCAGAAGCTTTCTCATGGAGTCATACAGCCTGGGCAGGTTTTGATAAAGTCGTTTTACGTTCATTTTTTAATAGTTCCTATCTGAAATTTACGGTACCATTATAGCGCATGGATTGAAGAAACTCAATGGTTCCGTGGCCAGGTATGCAGGACTGGGTAATTGCGTTCCAGTATTCCTTTGATTTGATTAAAGAACTGATCCGGGAAAAAGGACCGGAGCATCTGCTGATTATCAGTGACGCCGGACAGCCGGGCAATGAGCACGAGGGCAGCATTCGGAACTTTATTAAGACATTATTAGCGCAAGGAATCAGTGAACAGGATATTAATATGATGTTTAAAGAGAATCCCCGTCGAATTTTAGGTAAAATCGAGTAAAGGAGAACGCTATGGCTAATAATCAGGAACTAAAGAAATCCCTAACGGCAGTAAACGGATGGGCCATCAGTACCGGAGGAATGATCGGAATTTCGATTTTTATGATCAGCGGACAGATATCCGGCATAGCAGGACCTGCGGCCTGTCTTGGGTTCGCGCTTGCGGCATGTGTGGTAATCATTATTGCGCTGTGCATCAGTGAGATTTCCTCCGCATGTACAAAAGCCGGAGGAGCAAATGTACATCCACAGTTTGCTCTTGGAGGAAAAGCCGGTGATTTTCTCTCATTTTTCAGCGGCTGGGCAATGTGGGGTTCCCAGGGACTGGGGCCGGCAATTATCGCTATTACCTGTGCTTCCTATCTGGCAAAGGTTCTTTCCTTGTTTGATATCATTGTTCCGATTCCGGACAATATTATGGCAGTTGTAATCATCTTGATTTTGACCGTCCTGAACTCCAGAGGAGGAGAAGGAAGCAAGGCGTTCCAGCTGATTACGACGGTAGGAATTATCGGAGCTATGCTGATCTTTGTAGCGGGTTCTCTGACCCATGCGAAACCGGAGCTTTTGGTTGACTTTATGCCGAATGGCCCGAAATCGGTTCTTCAGGCAGCGTCCATCTGTATCCTCTCATATGGCGGATGGTCAACGATTCCGGCGATGGCGGAGGAATTTAAGAACCCGGGAAAAGATATTCCTAAGGCGATTATTTCCAGTCTTATTACCTGTGGCCTGCTCTATACGGTATTCTGCTATGCAATGAATGCGCAGCTGCCTGGAGCGATCCTGGCAGAATCTTCCTCTCCGCCAGTTGATGCCGCACTTCAATTTACAAGCTGGGGAGCCTTGCTGATCAGCGTGGCAGGACTCCTGGCATGTCTGAGTACCGTTAACGGCTGGATTGTAACAGGACCGAGAGTATTCTTCTCCATGGGACGCGACGGCGTGATCCCTAAAGTATTTGGAAAGGTCAGCAGCAATGGAGTTCCGTCCATTGCCCTCTGGGTAACATCCATCGGACAGTGTCTGCTTGCCCTTACAGGAATGGTACAGCTTTTGATTCCCATGGTTACCTTTGTATTGATGATTTCCTGGGGAATTTCTCTGATCAGTATGTTTTTCCTGCGGTATAAGCATCCGGAGGTAAAAGCACCGTTCCGGGCGCCGGGCTTCCCGGTTGTTCTGCTTGTGGCGTTCGCAGCCCTGGTATACATGATGTCCCTTCTGGATTCCACAGCAGTTTTGGCCGGATGCATCTGGCAGGTTGTAGGAGTTGTATTGTACTATCTGTTTAAATACAGTTCACTCCATAAATTGTGCGAATAGGCAAATAGCGTAAGGGTTGGAATCAGTAAAGAAAACTGGAGTTCTGAAATTCAGGACTCCAGTTTTTACTTCCGCTTTACTGATGAATAAAAGAAAGGGCCATTTTATGCCGTATACCCCGTTTTGGGCCTCAGGGTCCTATTGAATGGGTTCGAAATCAGCCGCCCCATGCTTACACAGCGGGCAGATGAAATCATCCGGGAGCACATCCCCTTCATAGATGTAACCGCAGATTTTGCATACAAAACCCTTCTTGCCTTCGGTCTGGGGCTTGGGCTTAACATTGTTCTGGTAATAGGTGTAGGTCATGGTATCCTTGTCGCTCATGACGCGGGCCTCAGTGACAGAACAGATAAACATGCCGTGAGAGCCGAGATCCACATACTGTTCCACCTTTAAGGAGATTACGGCGTTGATATATTTGGGAAGGATCCGCAGACCATTATCGGAGCGAACCTCAGTCCATCCGGCAAACTTGTCCGCTGTCCGTCCGCTTTGGAAGCCAAAATTCTCAAAAACGGAGAAGGGAGCTTCTACGGAAAGACAGTTTACATTCATGATTCCGGTCTGTTTAATGACATGATGGGAATAGTTGGCCTTGTTGATATTTACCGCCACCCGGTTGGGATTATCCGATACTTGGGTAACGGTGTTGACAATCAGGCCGTTGTCCCGTTTTCCATCGCTGGAGGTCACCACATAGAGACCGTAGCCAATGCGGAAGAGGGCGGTCAGGTCGTTTTTGTTGGCTGCCTCGGGAGACTGGGCAATGTACTCGCGGCACAGCTCTTCAGCCATTGATTCCAGCTGGTCTCTGGTATCTGCCTTGAGAGCGGACATGATATGAACGGTGGTGTTCAGCCAGGTAATATTTTTGCTCTTGGAGAACATTTCCTTCATGACCTTTGCTGCCAGAGGCGCCCAGGAACCGTTTTCAATGAGTCCGATGGTACGGCTCTGGTAATTGCGCTCCGTCAGGTGCTCGATGAAATCTCTCATAAAGGGGAAAATGCCGGCGTTGTAAGTGGTGGTGGCCAGCACCAGTTTGCCGTAGCGGAAGGCGTTTTCCACAGCTTTTGCCATATCCTCCCTTGCCAGATCGCAGACCACTACCTTGGGGCAGCCTTTGGATCTGAGCTTTTCAGCAAGAAGCTCCACTGCCTGACGGGTATGGCCATAGACTGAGGTATAGGCGATCATAATACCCTCAGACTCCACGGCGTAAGAAGACCAGATCTTGTATTTTTCCAGATAATGTCCAAGATTGTCTTTCAGAACCGGTCCGTGAAGGGGGCAGATCATGGAGATATCCAGACCGGCGGCAGCCTTTAAAAGAGACTGAACCTGGGGACCGTATTTGCCTACAATGCCGATGTAGTAGCGCCTTGCCTCGTCATCCCAGTCCTCCTCCACATCCAGAGCCCCGAACTTGCCGAAGCCGTCAGCGGAAAAGAGCACCTTTTCACTGCTTTCATAGGTTACCATGACCTCAGGCCAATGAACCATGGGGGCGTAAACGAAATTCAGGGTATGGCTTCCCAGGGAGAGAGAACCGCCGTTTTCCGCCACCACCTTGCGGCTTTCAATGTCCATATCGAAGAAGTGGCTCATCATGGCGAAAGCTTTTTCTGTAGCTACGATTTTGACCTCCGGGTAGGTGTTGACGAAGTTCTGAATATTGGCCGCGTGGTCCGGCTCCATGTGCTGGACTACCAGATAATCGGGTTTGCGGCCGTTTAAGGCATTTGCCACGTTGTCCAGCCACTCGTGGGTAAAATGGATGTCCACGGTGTCCATGACTGCGATCTTGTCGTCCAGAATGGCGTAGGAGTTGTAGGACATACCGTTTGGAACCACGTACTGTCCTTCAAACAGATCGACCTGGTGGTCGTTGACGCCGACGTAGCGGATGTGTTCAGTAATGTTTGGCATAAGTGCAGGATCCTCCGTTTCTTAAAAATATTTCATTTGACACTACCATAATCATAACACAATCAGAGGAAAGTATCACTAGATAAATTGATAAAATTTTCACGTAATTTCTGTAAAGCATGCGAAAGGGAGTGCCGTCCAATCATCAATTTCATAAATCAATAACTAGTCCGGTTCTATATGGTATTTCCGGTGACCTTTATCATTTCTGCTGGTAATTCATCCTCTTTTTCGCAATAAAAAAGTTAGACACATCATGAACAAATTGCTCAAAATGATGTGTCTAACTCAACTTGACGAAATCGGATGAATGTTCCCTCCACGAACCTCGACCGGCCTTCCGGCCGTTCTCGCTAAGGGTCGGGAACGACCTCGCATTAAGTTCAGCTAAAGGCAGATCCATCTTCGCGTTGCTCGGAGTATCCACGTTCGCACTAGGTTCGAAAAACCTCACCAAGTGCTCAATGTATCACTAAGTTGCTTTCGGTCAGAACTTTCCAGCCTTAGCAGCTTCCTCAATAGAAACCGCCACTGCTACAGTCGCTCCAACCATAGGGTTGTTGCCCATTCCGATCAGGCCCATCATCTCCACATGGGCAGGCACGGAAGAGGAACCGGCGAACTGCGCGTCAGAGTGCATACGTCCCATGGTATCGGTCATGCCGTAGGAAGCGGGGCCGGCTGCCATGTTGTCGGGATGAAGGGTACGGCCGGTGCCGCCGCCGGAAGCAACGGAGAAGTACTTTTTACCCTTCTCAACACATTCCTTCTTGTAGGTTCCTGCTACCGGATGCTGGAAACGAGTGGGGTTGGTGGAGTTTCCGGTGATGGAAACGTCAACGCCTTCCTTCCACATGATGGCAACGCCCTCGGTTACATCGTTGGCGCCGTAGCAGTTCACCTTAGCACGCAGGCCGTCGGAGTAGGACTTTCTCCACAGCTCCTTTACCTCGCCGGTGTAGTAATCCATCTCAGTCTCTACATATGTAAATCCATTGATACGGGAAATGATCTGAGCGGCATCCTTGCCCAGTCCGTTTAAGATTACGCGGAGGGGTTTCTGACGAACCTTGTTTGCCTTTTCAGCGATTCCGATTGCGCCCTCAGCGGCGGCAAAGGACTCGTGTCCGGCCAGGAAGCAGAAGCAGTCGGTCTCTTCCTCCAGCAGCATCTTGCCCAGGTTTCCATGGCCCAGACCAACCTTACGCTGATCGGCTACGGAGCCGGGGATACAGAAAGCCTGAAGTCCCTCGCCGATGGCAGCAGCAGCGTCAGCAGCTCTGCGGCATCCCTTCTTGATGGCGATAGCGGCGCCTACGGTGTAGGCCCAGCAGGCATTCTCAAAGCAGATAGGCTGGATCTTCTTTACCTGTGCGTATACGTCCAGACCTGCATCCTTTGTAATCTTCTCAGCTTCCTCGATTGAAGCAATTCCATAGCTGTTCAATACGGAATTGATCTTGTCAATTCTTCTCTCATATGATTCAAATAATGCCATCTTTCTTATCCTCCTATTTGGTGTTCATCACTCTTTGCGCGGATCAATGATCTTAACGGCGTCGTCAACGCGGCCGTACTGGCCTTTTGCCTTCTCCCAAGCGGTGTTGGGATCATCGCCCTTCTTGATGAAATCCGTCATCTTGCCAAGGCTTACATACTGATAACCGATGATCTGGTCGTCTGCATCCAGCGCGATGCCGGTTACGTAGCCTTCGGCCATCTCCAAATAGCGGGGACCCTTCTTTAAGGTGCCGTACATGGTTCCAACCTGGGAACGCAGTCCCTTTCCAAGATCCTCAAGGCCTGCTCCAACAGGAAGTCCTTCCTCGGAAAATGCGCTCTGGGTTCTGCCGTAAGCGATCTGTAAGAACAGCTCTCTCATAGCGGTATTGATGGCATCACAGACAAGGTCGGTGTTTAATGCCTCTAAAACCGTCAGTCCGGGCAGGATCTCAGAAGCCATAGCGGCGGAGTGGGTCATGCCGGAACATCCGATGGTCTCAACCAGAGCCTCCTGGATGATACCTTCTTTTACATTTAAGGTCAGCTTACAGGCACCCTGCTGAGGAGCGCACCAGCCTACACCGTGAGTCAGACCGGAGATGTCTTTCACTTCTTTGGATTTTACCCATTTTGCTTCCTCGGGGATTGGAGCCGCGCCATGATGAACGCCCTGTGCAACTGTGCACATTTCTTCTACTTCCTGTGAATAAATCATGTGTTAAAACTCCTTTCAATATTGGATTGTAAGTAGAGGTATGGATTGTTAAATTTATCACACCATACTTATCTACATTGTCGCACAAAAAGCGTCATTTTACAAGTAAATTTTTCATACTTCGGAGACTGGCGAGACCGGTGGAGGCTAAGGGAGGCATCTTTCATTGCCCCCATGCCGTTTTTCTTTGACATATTCTTTACATTACGGTATGATTGAGAAGGAAAGGAGGAGAAGTATGAACAAGCCTTTAAAAGAATACGAAAGACGTGCGGAGAGCAATGGCTATATGCTCTGCATTTTGATTTTCTGCGAACTGTTTATGTCCTTTTCTTTTTTGGGCTATATCCATATCGAGCCCATTTCCATTACCTTTGTCTATATTCCGGTGATGCTGGCCGGCTGTCTTTTGGGACCAAAAGAGGCGACGATTCTCGGAGCGGTCTTTGGTCTGGCGTCCATGTGGAAGGCAACTGCGTTTTATGTAAGTCCCGGAGACGCTCTCTTTTCTCCGGTTATGAGCGGTAAACCAGTGGAAAGCCTCCTTTTAAGCATAGGCTCCAGAACCTTGTTTGGACTGGTGATGGGCCTCCTTTATCAGTGGGCAAGGAATGCAAAACATGATATATTGGGGATTTTGCTTGTAACTTCTCTGGGAAGGACCGTTCACGCAGTTCTGGTTTACGGCTTCATGGAAATGCTGTTTCCGGAAGCGGGCTTTCGAATATCCAATGTGGCGGAAGATTTTCTGCGCTGGGATTACCCGGCCTTCCTTCTGATGGCGGATGGATTGGTATGCCTTTGTTACAGGATTAACCGCAGCAATGAGGCCAGAAGGTTCTGGCAGCGGGTCCGCGAGGTGGACCGAATGAACGTTACGGTTGACTATACAAGGAAACGGACGGTTTTGATGGTGGGATTGGCATGTCTGGCCTCCATTAGTGTGGCGCTGTATTTTGTTAATCGGATTGAAACTGTGATGGTGTGGCATGGGCTGCAGGTACCGTTGCGATTTTCCTATGATTTGTTTCATTTACAGATCCAGCTTCTGCTGGGGACGGTTTCACTGGCTGCCTTGGTGTCGCTGACCGTGATTCTGCATTTGAAAAAATTCAGCTACCTTTATTATGAAGCCAGACTGGACGGCCTGACTGGTCTTATGCGAAGAAAGGAATTCTTTCAGGCAGCGAAAGAGCGGATGGAAAAGACAGAGACCGTTCCAGGGGAGGAAACGGGATTCTTTATTATTCTGGATGTGGATTCCTTTAAAGAGATAAATGACCGTTTTGGTCATCCGACGGGAGACCGTGTTTTGAAAGAAACAGGGCAGCATTTAAAAGATGTGTTTGATGATAAGGGAATTGTAGGGCGTCTGGGAGGAGACGAGTTTGTAGTTTTGGTCTGCTGCCCGATGACCCGAAATGAGATGGAAAACCTTCTGAAACAATTCCGACGGGAGATCAGCCGGATTCGGATTCCGAAGGGAACGGTGACCTGCAGCATCGGAGTAACGCCCGTAAAAGAAGGCCTTACCATAGAGGAGCTTTACCGCAGTGCGGACCAGCTCCTCTATGAGGCTAAGAAAAAGGGGAAAAATCAATTTGCATTCGGTTATCGCTTGAAAACGTGAATTAGTCTGCCAGCTCCTCTTCAGTTACCAGTCCGTGTTCCAGGAGGAATTCCCGGCCTACCTGGGCGCGGTCCTCTCCAAGTTCTACCACCCGGTAATTCATGGCCTGCATGGTGTCATCGTTGATGTAATTATCCAGACAGGAGAGAATTTCCGCGATTTCCGGATGTTTTTCCAGAGTCTCGCCATTTACGATCGGAAGCATATAGTAGGGCGGGAAGAACTGTTTGTCGTCCTCCAGAAGGACCAGGTCATATTTCTGCAGCAGGCCGTCAGTTGAGAAGGCGGTGATGACGTCTACTTCTCCGGAGGTAATGGCAGTGTACATCAGGGTTCCGGAGAAGTTGTGGGTGGATTTAAACTTCAGGCCGTACATGGCTTCAATGCCGGGAAGTCCGTCCTCCCGAACCGCGAATTCCGGCGAGCAGCCCAGACGCAGCTGACCGGCCACGCTGACCAGGTCGGATACCTTTTCCAGACCGTACTGTTCTGCGGTTTCCCTGGTAACGGCCAGTACATAGGTGTTGTTGAATCCGAAGCTGTTTAAGGTTTCAATCCCGTAGTTTTCCTTCAGGCCGGCTTTAACCTCCTCGTATACCTCTTCCGGAGTGCTTCCGGGAACGGGAGACTGACCGAATACGGTGGTGTAAACCGTTCCCGTATATTCCGGATAAAGGTCGATTTCTCCGCTGTCCAGGGCGTCAAAGGCGATCATGGTGCCGCCCAGGGACATTTTCCGTTCTACCTTCAAATCTGTTTTGGCCTCGATCAAATCAGCCAGCATACTTCCGATGATTACACTCTCGCAGCCCTCTTTTGAACCGATACGAATATCGGGAATGGAGGAAAAATGCTGATAGACCATAAGAACCAGGGCGACTCCGATCAGCCCGCCGGCGCTGGCCAGGGTCATCTTCCGATGGCGGCGTTCCTGCTCTTCACGTTCCGGCGTCAGCTGGGAAGCGGAAAGCCGAAGGGCGATGGGAGTTACTGCCCGTTCCACACGCGCCATGACAAAATCCATTAAAAGAGCCAGAACACAGGCTGGAATAGCTCCGGCCAGAATCATGCTGGAGTTATCTGTCTGGATTCCGCTGATTACAAGGGTACCCAGGCCGCCGGCGCCGATGTAAGCGGCAATGGTCATCAGTCCCACGGCGGAAACGCTGGAGATGCGGATTCCGGCCATAATTACAGGCAGGGCCAGAGGAAGCTTTACCTTAAACAGGATTTGCCGGCGGGTCATGCCGATGCCTCGGGCTGCCTCAATAGCGTCGGCGCTGATGTTCTGCAGGCCGGCACAGGTATTTTTTAAAATGGGCAGAAGGGAGTAGAGTACCACCATAAAGACGGCGGTATTTGCGCCGATGCCCATATAGGGGACCAGAAAACCCAGAATGGCCAGGCTGGGAATGGCCTGAATTACATTGGCGACGCCTAAAACCGGCTTCTGAACCTTTATTTTATCGGAAATAAAAATTCCAAGGGGGATGCCGATGACAATAGCGGCAGCCACAGAGAGAATGGAAAGCCGGATATGGCTTATAAGCAGACTTCCTACATAGGCGTACTGCTGGGAGAGATAGTTCATCAGACCGCTCATGCTTCCACCTCCTCTAACTGATCGATCATTTCAGAATCCAGAAATTGATTGGAGAGGGCGGTTACCAAACTGGAGTTGGTTACCAGACCCCGCAAAACCTCATCCCGGTCTACGACCGGAATAGAGGAGATATCGTGGGTGCGGACCATTTGAAGAAGTTCCACGATAGAAGTTTCCGGGCGGGCCGTGATGGCCGGCGTTTTCATCACCTGTTCCACCGGACCCTCACGGTCCTCGGCTCTGAGGATCCAGGCTGCCTTTACGATGCCCAGCAGGCGGCCGTAGGAATCCACCACCATCAAACTGTTGACCTTCTGCAGACGCATCTTCTCAATGCACTTGAACATGGGGATGTCCGGTTCTGTGGTTACCGGAGAAGTAATCATAATGTCGTCAGCTCTTATGTATTCCGGACTGGACCAGATCCGGTTTTTTCCTACGAATTCACTGACAAAACCGTGTGCCGGGTTCTTCAGAATTGCCTCCGGCTTGTCATACTGGAGGATATGGCCCTGATACATGATGCAGATTCGGTCCGCGATTTTCACAGCTTCATCCATGTCGTGAGTAACGAAAACGATGGTTTTTTTCATCCGGCTCTGGAGACTGACCAGGGCATCCTGCAGCCCGGCTCTGGTGATAGGATCCAGGGCGGAGAAGGGTTCGTCCATGAGAATAATGTCCGGATCCGTAGCGAAGGCTCTGGCTACGCCTACTCTCTGCAGCTGGCCGCCGGAAAGCTGAATAGGGTAGCGGTCCAGATACTGCGCTGGGTCCAGGTCCACCATTTCCATCAGTTTTAAGGTTCTTTGATTAATTTCCTCAATGGGACGTTTTTCCAGACGGGGGATGACTTCAATGTTCTGCCGCACCGTCATATGGGGAAAAAGGCCTGTCTGCTGGATGACGTATCCCATGGAGCGCCGCAGGGCAATCGGATCCTTTTCCAGAATATTTTCCCCGTTAATAAGGATCTCACCGGAAGTGGGGGTGATGAGACGGTTGATCATCTTCAGAGTTGTGGTTTTTCCGCAGCCGGAAGGACCGATTAAAACTACGATTTCACCATCGTAAATGGTGAGGTTGATTTCCTGAAGCACCTGATTGCTCTTGTAGGATTTGGAAACATTGCGAAATTCGATCATAGGCAGGATACCTCCTTATAAAATATTGTCAGCAGGCCAAATGGAAAAAACGGCCGAAAACCGGATCGGGATTTCAAAACTCCCGCCGGGTCCGCAGAATATCAGAAAATAGATCAGAGAACACAGATCTTTTGATTACTATATCAGTTTACGTAAAAAAATGCAAGAAAATTCCACCAATAATTGCCAAAAAAGAAAATTTTGTGAAATTTCACAATACACAATTCTTCAGGATGTCCGCTGCATTTTGTCCGTCCTCTGACCGGTCAAGAAGATGAGCGGTCCCGGACGGTTACAATTGACGAAAGATCGGATATACGATATGATAGATTGAGGATTGGCATGATACCTTTTGGAACTTGTATCATATTTTGAAAAATAAGGGGGAGGATGCATGAAATTTGTGGCCCGAGTTGTGAAGAAAGAGCCATTAACCCGTAACGACAAATTTATTCTTTTATCTATGATTCCCATTTATTTTATTGTGGTGGGGATGGTGCTCCAGCCTATTGATGAAATCATTGTGGGAATCGGCCATATTTTTGAAGAGCCGGATTTTCTGATTACGGATTATTTTGTAATCGGCGGCTTTGGAGCCGCATTCCTTAACGCAGGCGCAATCACTTTAATGAGTATCGGCATTCTTTACGCCTTGGGAAAAGAAGTCAGCGGTCACACGATCACATCGATTTGTCTTATGTTCGGATTTTCCCTCTTTGGAAAAAATCTCCTGAATATCTGGACCATTCTGTTTGGCGTATTTCTATATGCCAAATACCATAAAACATCCTTGTCACGATATATTTATGTCGGTTATTACGGCACCAGTCTGTCTCCGATTATTACCCAGGTAATGCAGATTGAACCCATGCCCCCGGCAGGCCGTTTCCTTCTCTGCCTGTTGGTGGGAACGGTCATCGGTTTTGTTCTGCCGCCGCTGGCAACCCATGTCCATTACGCTCATCAGGGATATTCCCTGTACAACGTCGGTTTCGCCTCCGGCATTATTGCAACGGTCATTGTTTCCGTCTTTAAATCCTTTGGCTTTGAAACCCAGTCCCGCCTGATCTGGTCTACGGGAAATAATCTCCTCTTCATGGGAGTCCTGATTACCCTTTTCGGAGGGATGATTCTGCTGGGAATGATAAGAGATGGGAAAAAAATCTTCTCCTTTTACTGGAAACTGCTGAAATCCTACGGTATTTCCGGAACAGACTATCTGAAAGAGATGGGCGGAGCCGTTACAGCCTTCAATATGGGAATCAACGGAATATTCGCAACGCTCTTTGTGGTGGCCGTCGCGGGGGATTTAAACGGTCCTACGATTGGAAGTATCTTTACCATTGTGGGCTTCAGCGCTACGGGAAAGCACCTGCGCAATATTACCCCAATTATGGTGGGAGTGGTTATTGGAAGTCTGACGAAGGAGTGGGATATTTATCAGCCGTCTCCCATTCTGGCCCTTCTTTTATCCACAACCCTGGCACCCATTGCCGGAGAATTTGGGGTGATTGCAGGGCTGATTGCCGGATACCTTCATTCCTCAGTAGCCCTCAACGTAGGAATCGTCTATGGAGGAATGAATTTGTACAATAATGGATTCGCCGGAGGAATTGTGGCGATTTTTATGGTGCCTGTGCTGCAGTCCGTCCGGGACCGGATTGCCAGAGCGCGGGGAGGAATCTCTTTGTAGCATCAGCGGGAGGGGTTGGTTTATCTGTGAATTGACTGCAAATAATCTGCCTATAAACGGAGGAGTGGCCGTCAAGTTTTCACCTGGCGGCCATTTGTGAGAAAAAGTTGTATGAAAAGCATTAGCTTTATACGTTTTTTAATTTAACCCCTACTTGTGATGATTTTATGGTGGAAATGTGAAAAAAATGTGAAGAACCTGAGAAGATTTGGACTCAGGACTCCTTTGCCATCAGCGTCATAATCATCTTCAGCTCTCTGGCCGGAAACTGTCCGGGGGCAGAGGTCTTGCGGGCGCTTCCGAAGGTAACGGAAGAGCCGAAGGTTTGACCGCAGAGACGGCTGACAGAGCCTAAACGTCCCATGGACATGGCAATTACAGGGATATTGTCCGGGTTTTTGGAAAATTCCCTGGACGCGTCAAGCAGGTTCAGCACATCCTCCGGGGTTTCCGGCATCGCCGCCACTTTCGCGATATCCGCCCCGGCATCGCTCATCATCTGGAAACGGCGCAGAATTTCCGACTTCGGGGGAGTATGCTGGAAATCGTGGCTTGACACGATCGTTTTAATTCCCTTAACGTTAGCCGTTGCAGTCAGCTCTTTTAGGGAATCCTTCAGGGTGAAAAGCTCCAGGTCTGCCAGATCTGCCAGGCCATCGGAGAGAATCTCATGGAGCAGATCCAGATACTGATTTTCGGAAGCTTCCCGGGCGCCGCCCTCCTCTTTGGTACGGAAAGTGCAGAGAATGGGGAAATTTCCGAGGATTTCCCTCAAATCAGTCAGAATCTGGCGGGTTCCGTTGGCAAAAATATCCTTATACCAATCGCACCTCCATTCTACCAAATCAAAAGGGAGGGAAAGAATCTCCCGGGCTTCTTCCAATATTTCTTCACGCGTTGCTGCCACAATGGGGATACAGATTTTAGGAATCCCCTGACCGATTGTCAGATTTCTTACGGTTACAGTACCCATTAATGAAAATGCTCCTTTCCAACGCCCGACAGAGGGGCGCATCGTATCTACATGATACTATAATCGAAAAAAGCGCTGCTGTCAAAACAGATTACCGTTTGAATCATATTGTCTCTGTAGGAAAATGGTCTTGCACATCCACTTGGCCTGGGGTACAATAAATACATTGAATAAAGAGAGCCCCATGAGGAGCGCAACGAAGGAGGACCACACTGTGAAATGCCCATACTGCAATGCGGCGGATACGAAAGTTATTGATTCAAGGCCGGCGGACGACAACTGCTCTATCCGAAGAAGACGCCAGTGCGAGAGCTGCGGAAAACGCTTTACTACCTATGAAAAGCTGGAAACCATGCCTTTAATGGTGATAAAAAAAGATAATTCCAGGGAGGTCTATGACCGCTCAAAAATCGAGGCGGGCATCCTTCATTCCTGCCATAAACGTCCGGTATCCACCCAGCAGATCAACGCGCTGATTGATGAGATAGAAAACCGAATTTTTAATATGGAAGAGAAGGAAATTCCCACATCCTTGATTGGAGAACTGGTGATGGAAAAACTAAAGGGGCTGGACGAGGTGGCCTACGTCCGCTTTGCTTCCGTTTACCGGGAATTCAAGGATGTGAACACCTTTATGGAGGAACTGAGAAAGCTGTTGAATCAATGACGAAACCCAGGAGAATGACATCATGATATTAGAGCGGTTTTATCCATGGGAGCGGAGAAATTCCGCGTATAAGATACCCTATGGACAATACTGGAAGGAAGGATACCGGGGCGTGATTTTTGATATAGATAATACCCTGGTTCCTCACGGAGTACCGGCGGATGAACGGGCCATAGAGCTTTTTGAAAGGCTCCACAAGATGGGCTTTTCCACCTGCCTTCTTTCCAACAACAAGGAACCACGAGTGAAATCTTTTGCCCTTCAGGTGGACAGCCCTTATCTTTACCAGGGCAAAAAACCGTCGCCCAAGGGATATCAGAGGGCTATGGAGAAGATGGGGACAAAAGCGGAGAACACCCTTTTTGTAGGTGATCAGCTTTTTACTGACATCTATGGGGCGAATCGGGCGGGAATCCGCAGTATTTTGGTAAGCCCGATCCATCCCAGGGAGGAGATTCAGATTGTACTGAAGCGCTTTCTGGAACGGCCGGTTCTCTGGGCTTATGAACGCAGCAGCAGAAACGGGTTGAAAAAACCGGAAAAAAGGGCTTGAAAATGCCTATCCGATAGTATAAAATAAAAAAGATTAGACACATTGAACGAATTGAGGAGGAAAATCTTAAGATGATATCAGCAGGAGATTTTAGAAACGGCATTACCTTGGAAATTGACGGACAGGTTGTGCAGATTGTCGAGTTCCAGCATGTTAAGCCGGGTAAGGGAGCGGCGTTCGTTCGCACCAAGCTGAAAAATGTAATCAACGGAGGCGTAGTAGAGCGTACCTTCCGTCCCACCGAGAAGTTCCCGGCAGCCAGAATCGACCGGGTGGACATGCAGTACCTGTATGCTGATTCCGATCTGTACTATTTTATGAATCAGGAGACTTATGATCAGGTTGCTTTAAATAAGGACATTATCGGCGATGCATTAAAGTTTGTGAAGGAGAACGAGGTATGTAAGGTCTGCTCCTACAATGGCAATGTGTTTTCCGTAGAGCCCCCGCTGTTTGTAGAGCTGGAGGTAACCGATACGGAGCCCGGATTTAAGGGTGATACGGCAACCGGCGCCAGCAAGCCTGCTACGGTAGAGACAGGCGCTGTTGTTTCTGTTCCGCTGTTTGTAGAGCAGGGCGATAAGATCAAGATTGATACCAGAACCGGCGAGTATCTGTCCAGAGTGTAAGATTTCATTCGGTTCAAAAAGGGTTTGAGCCGCTCCGGTTGAAAACTGCCGGAGCGGTTTTTTTGTACTATGGTTGCAACTGTTCAGAAAAGGAGATATAAACGTGAAAAAGCTGCTTGATTTAATGGAAGGCGAGATAAAGAAAGCCTTTGAAGAGGCAGGCTTCGACCCTGCCTATGCTAAGGTAGTACTGTCCAACCGTCCGGATCTGTGCGAATATCAGTGCAACGGCGCCATGGCGGCGGCGAAGGCTTATAAAAAGAAGCCCATCGATATTGCAGATCAGGTGGTGGGAATTCTTCAGGAAAGAAGCGGGATGTTCTCTCAGATTCAGGCGGTGATGCCGGGATTTATTAATTTGAAGCTGTCAGAGGAATTCCTGGCGCGCTATATGGGAGAAATGTCTGCCGCCCCGAAGCTTGGAGTGGAGGAGCCGGAGAAAAAAGAAACCATCATTGTGGACTACGGCGGGGCCAATGTGGCCAAGCCTCTTCATGTGGGACACCTGCGCTCTGCGGTAATTGGCGAGAGCGTAAAGCGTCTGGGAAAATTCCTGGGACACCATATGATCGGCGACGTTCATCTGGGCGACTGGGGACTTCAGATGGGGCTGATTATCGAGGAGCTGCGGGACAGGAAGCCGGATTTGCCCTATTTTGATTCTTCTTTCCAGGGACCATATCCTCAGGAGGCTCCTTTTACCATCAGCGAGCTGGAGGAGATTTATCCGGCGGCCAGCGCCAAATCTAAAACCGATGAGGTATTTAAAGAGAGGGCCCATGAGGCGACTTTGCGCCTCCAGCAGGGGTATGCGCCTTACCGGGCTATTTGGAAACACATTATACAGGTTTCTGTCACGGACTTAAGGAAGAATTATCATAGCCTGAATGTGGATTTCGACCTGTGGAAGGGAGAAAGCGACGCGGATCCTTATATTCCGAAACTGATTGAGATCCTGGAAAGTAAGGGAATGCTAAAAGAAAGCCAGGGAGCGTTGGTGGTGGAAGTGGCCAGAGATACGGATACCAAAGAGATTCCGCCCTGTCTGATCCGTAAATCCGATGGAGCTGCTCTTTATGCTACTTCCGATCTGGGAACCATCATTGAACGGGAAGAGGATTTCCATCCGGACCGGTATATCTATGTTGTGGACAAGCGCCAGGAGATGCATTTTATTCAGGTATTCCGCGTAGCCAAGATGGCTGGAATTGTAAAGGAAGAAACACCTATGGTGTTTTTAGGATTCGGCACCATGAACGGCAAGGATGGAAAACCCTTTAAAACCAGGGACGGCGGCGTTATGCGTCTGGAGAAGCTCATCGGTGAAATCGATGAGGCGGTTTACGGAAGAATCATGGAGAACCGTACAGTGGACAGTGAAGAAGCTATGGAAACGGCGAAAATTGTGGGGCTGGCTGCTTTAAAATACGGGGATCTGTCCAATCAGGCGGCCAAGGACTATGTCTTCGATGTGGACCGTTTTATTTCCTTTGAAGGCAACACAGGACCTTATATTCTTTATACGATTGTGCGGATCAAATCCATTCTGAATAAATACCAGGATCAGGGAGGAGAGCCGAAACAGGGAAAGATTCTGCCTGCGGCCGCGCCGGGAGAGAAGGATCTGATGCTGCGGATTGCCAGATTTTCCGAGGTGATGGTGAATTCCTTTGAAGAAATGGCTCCTCACAAGATTTGTCAGTATATTTACGAACTGGCCAACAGCTTTAACAGTTTTTACCACGATACCAAAATTTTGTCTGAGGAAGATGAGGAAAGAAAGAAAAGCTACATTGCTTTGATTTCTCTGGCAAAGCAGGTTCTGGAAACATGCATCCAGGTGCTGGGATTTGAGGCTCCGGACCGGATGTAAGGATTTACAGGAATCCCGGCTGCCCGGAGCAGTCCGGGCGGTTCGGGGAAAGCGTGGGGGAATATGAAAATTATAGAAATGCATACCGACCGCTTTTGGAAGGGAGAGGCGGGAATCCGCGGGCTGGTGGAAGATAAAGGCCATACCTGGCGGGTGAATCTGCAGGTGAAGGAGGGCCGCATTCGCGACTATTCCTGCACCTGCCCGGAGGGCAATTCCTATAAGGGCGTTTGCGCCCATGGGGAAGCCCTTTTTGCGTATTATGAAACCTGTGTAAAGCAGCAGGAGCAGCCTCCGGTGCAGACCTCCCCGGAAGTCTGGTCTATGATCCGTCAATATACCAATGGACAGGTGGCGGGGCTGATGGCAGGGGAGGAACAGGGACAGGTAGGATTGGTTCCGGAGATGATTCTCGCCGGAAGAGACACCTTAAAAATATCTTGGCAGGTGGAAGGAGAAAAGTGCCTGAAGATCCGGGATCTGTCTGCATTCTGCGACAATGTCCGTCATGAACGTTATGGAGAGTACGGGAAAACCATGGGGTTTTATCACAGCCCCCTTTGCTTTCGGGAGGACAGCAGAGAGCTGCTTCGCTTCCTTCTGGAATTTGTGGATGAGGAGAATCACAGCGGAGAACTTGTCCTGAAAGCCCCTTTGAGAGACCGCTTTTTTGGCCTGGTTCAGGGAAGAACCCTGAAACTGTGGTCATGGAATCAAGGGTGGAATCTTTCTGTTGTGAATCAGGATCCAAAGCTTAAGATTCTGGTACGCCGCTGCGGCCGGGATGGGGTCGAGGTCTTGTTTCAGGGCTTTCTTGCGGAAGAGGAAGAAGAGACCGCGGCCCGCGCCATCCTCCCGGGTGAGGAGCAGTTATACCTGATTTGCGAGGACCGGCTGATTTGCTGTTCCAGGCAGTTCCGCCGCGTAGCGGGTCCTTTTTTAAAGGCCATGGGTCCGAGCCGCAAAGTGACGGCTTCCGGAAGGGATCTTCCCCTTTTTTATACCAGGGTGCTAAAGCCGCTGGAAGGGGCGGCTAAAATGATCCGGGAGGATGTGCGCCTGGAGGATTATGAGCCGGATCCGCTTCAGGCTGTATTTCGCTTTGACAGCCCTGGAAAAAATCAGGTGGTGATGGAGCCGATCCTTTCCTATGGGGATTTTCATTTCCACCCGGTAGAAGATGAAAATCTGCCTAGGGCCTTGTGCAGGGATGTGCCCGGGGAGTTTCGAATCAGCCGTTTGATCAGCCGGTATTTTCGCTATAAATCCCAGGACGGTCTTCGGGTAATTCTCCGGGACGACGAGGAAGCTCTTTATGAACTTCTGAGAGAGGGAATGGCCCAGTTTGGCCGTTTGGGACAGGTGGAGGTCTCAGAGAGGATGAAGGAACTGAAGGTGCTTCATCCGCCCATCCCATCGATTCAGATGGGGTATGAACATGGATGGCTGGATCTGAAAGTTGATACCGAGGGGCTCTCTTTATCGGAACTGGAAGGAGTCTTTGCAGCTTATGAGAGCAGGAAGAAATATTACCGCCTGAAAAGCGGGGAATTTTTAGCTTTAGGGGAAGATGGGCTGAAAGTGGTGTCTGAATTAGTGCGGGATCTGGGCATCACGAAAAAGGAGCTTCGCCAGGGTCAGATTCATCTGCCGGCCTACCGCAGCCTTTATCTGGACAGCGTCCTTAGAAAAAATGGGGAGATCCGCTGCATCCGTGACCGGAATTTCCGGCAGCTTCTTCTGAATTTGGATGAAGGGGAGCGGGAATGGGAGGTTCAGGAGGAGCTGAAGCCGGTATTAAGAGACTACCAGAAGGAAGGGTTTGCCTGGCTGAAGACTTTGGACCAGAATGGATTCGGAGGAATTCTGGCAGATGATATGGGCCTGGGAAAAACAATTCAGATCATTGCCCTTTTGGCAGACACCTACAGGGGAGAGGAGAAAGAAAAAGCGGGACACACATTGATTATCTGCCCGGCATCTTTGGTATATAACTGGGAGCAGGAAATTCTCCGCTTTGCCCCGGATTTAAAACCTGTGCTGATTTTGGGAAATGGCTCGGCAAGGAAGGAACTTTTGGAAAAGCTTCCGGATAAGGGGAGGATTTTGATTACCTCTTACGAACTGTTCCGCCGGGATGGGGCCAGGTATGGGAAAATGAATTTCCGCTATCAGATTGTGGATGAGGCCCAGTATATTAAGAACGCAGCGACTCAGAGCGCCAGAGCAGTGAAAGGTGTGGCTGCCAGAACCAGATTCGCCCTGACAGGAACGCCGGTGGAAAATCGGCTGGAGGAACTGTGGAGCATATTTGATTTTCTTATGCCCGGCTTTCTGTTTACCGGAAGAAAATTTCATCAGGACTATGAGATCCCCATTCACCGGGGGGAACAGGAGGTTCTGGAGCGTTTAAGGGCAATGACGGCTCCTTTTATCTTGAGACGGCTGAAAACGGATGTGCTGAGGGAACTGCCCCCCAAGGTGGAACAGGTGATTTATACCGGTTTGGAGGGAGAACAGAAAAAGCTCTATACTGCCTGGGCAAAGCGCTTGAAGGACCGGCTTGGAAATGGAGAGGGAGAGTTGGGGGAGGAACGGTTTGGAATTCTGGCAGACCTGCTGCGGCTGCGTCAGATCTGCTGCGACCCAAGGCTGGGATTCGAGAATTACGATGGGCCTTCGGCAAAGCTGGAAACCTGTATTCATCTGGTTCGTCAGGGAATAGAGGGAGGTCACAGAATTCTGCTGTTTTCTCAGTTTACATCTATGCTGGAACTGATTGAAAAGCGATTCTGTCAGGAGAAAATCGCTTATTTGAAACTGACCGGGGAGACCTCCAAAGAAGAGAGGGCCAAGCTGGTGCGCCGGTTTTCAGAAGGAACGGAGCCGGTGTTTCTTATATCGCTGAAAGCCGGAGGAACGGGACTTAATCTTACAGCCGCAGATTTGGTGATTCATTATGACCCCTGGTGGAACGTGGCGGCGCAGAATCAGGCAACAGACCGGACGCATCGAATCGGGCAGGAACGCCAGGTTACCGTATATCAACTGATTGCCAAGGATACGGTAGAGGAAAATATGCTGACTCTTCAGCAGTCCAAGGAAAAACTGGCCAGGGAAGTGATTTCCGCCTATGACGGTGAGAACAGACTGAGCCGCAAAATGTTGCTGAGCCTTCTGGAAGCCCGGGAAGAATCATAGTTGTTTCGATAAAAAGCAGCGGTCAGATCCCTCTGGAATTGTACGCGAAAAAGTACAATTTCACACAAATTAGCAAAAATTTAACAATGCAGATAAAAATATAACGAAAGAAAAATCAATTGTATACCTTTTTAAATTGTGCTATACTAAAAGATACGAAACAGACAGAATGCTGTTTGAAATTACAAGAAAGAAAGAAGGTTAAAAACCATGGGTTTGGCGACTTTTAAAGGCGGCGTCCACCCTTACGAGGGTAAGGAACTGGCCGAAAACAAACCGGTGCAGGTGTTGGAGCCTAAGGGAAACCTGGTTTATCCGATGTCCCAGCACATTGGAGCTCCGGCAAAGCCGCTGGTTTCAGTGGGCGACCATATCCTGGCGGGTCAGAAGATTGGCGAAGCAGTGGGATTTATCTCCGCCAATGTGATCTCCTCTGTATCAGGCGTGGTAAAGGCCATCGAGCCCCGGAGAGTGGCGGGCGGAGGTATGTCTCTCTCAGTCATTGTGGAAAATGACGGCCAGTATGAAACCGTGGATGGAGTGGGCGAGGAGCGGGATTACCAGACGCTGTCCAAGGACGAGATCCGTTCGATCGTCAAGGAAGCAGGAATCGTAGGTATGGGCGGCGCAGGCTTTCCGACCCACGTAAAGCTGACTCCGAAAGATGATAAGGCGATTGACTACATACTGGTGAATGGTGCGGAGTGCGAGCCTTATATTACCGCCGACTACCGTTTGATGATGGAGAATCCGGAGGCAATTGTAGGCGGGCTGAAGGTGATTCTGCAGCTGTTTGAGAACGCCAAAGGCGTTATCGCTGTTGAGAACAACAAGCCGGAAGCTATTAAAAAGTTGGAAGCCCTTGTGGCAGGAGAGCCCCGAATCAGCGTGGCTGCCCTGCTGACTAAGTACCCTCAGGGAGGCGAGCGTTCTCTGATCTACGCAGTGACGGGACGCAAGGTCAATTCATCCATGCTTCCCGCGGATGTAGGCTGTATCGTGGACAATGTGGATACGGTACGGGCTATTTACGAGGCGGTCTGTCAGTCCGCCCCTCTGATGGAGCGGATTGTAACGGTGTCCGGAGATGCGGTGGCAGAGCCAGGAAACTTCCGGGTGAAGCTGGGAACGAACTGCCAGGAGCTGATTGAAGCGGCCGGCGGCTTTAAGGGTGAGCCTGAGAAGGTTATTTCCGGAGGCCCCATGATGGGACAGGCCATGTTCAGCCTGGATGTACCGGTGGCTAAGACTTCTTCCGCCCTGACCTGTTTCACCAAGGATCAGGTGACGGCTATGGAGCCTACCCCCTGTATCCGCTGCGGACGCTGTGTAAGCGTATGTCCCAGCCATATTATTCCTGTGAAAATGATGAAAGCGGCCCTGAGAGATGACTGCGACGAGTTCGAACGTTTGAACGGAATGGAATGCATGGAGTGCGGAAGCTGTACCTATATCTGTCCGGCAAAGCGTCCTCTGACGCAGGCCTTTAAGGAAATGAGAAAGAAAGTTGCGGCCAACCGCAGGAAGAAAGGGTAGGAGGGACAAAGGTTATGAATAATTTATTACATGTATCCTCATCTCCCCATGTGAGGTGCAAAGATACCACTCAGAACTTGATGCTGGATGTGGTAATCGCCATGCTTCCTGCCGCGGCCTTCGGCGTGTACCGTTTCGGCGTCTACGCTTTGGTAGTGATACTGGCTACTGTGGCGGCCTGCGTGGCCAGTGAATATATCTGGCAGAAGCTGATGCACAAGCCCATTACCGTAAACGACTGCAGCGCAGTGGTGACCGGTATGATTCTGGCGCTCAATATGCCTCCGGAAATTCCGGTCTGGATTCCCATGCTGGGAGGCGTGTTCGCCATTATCGTGGTAAAGCAGCTTTACGGCGGTCTGGGACAGAACTTTATGAACCCGGCCCTGGCGGCAAGATGCTTTCTTCTGATTTCATTTGCGGGACTGATGAATGACTTCTCATCTGCGGCGATCGGCTTTGACAGCCTGACCGGAGCCACGCCTCTGGCCAGTATGAGAGCCGGAAGCGGAGCGGATTTAAGCGCCTTGTTTTTGGGATTGATTCCCGGAACCATCGGAGAGGTTTCCACCCTGGCCCTTCTCATCGGAGGCGTTTACATGATTGTAAAAAAGGTGATCAGCCCCAAGATTCCGCTGACGTACATCGGAACATTTGCGGTGTTTGTTTTCCTTTTTGGCGGCTTTGATATCTCCTATACTTTAAACCAGATCTGTGCAGGCGGTCTGGTATTCGGAGCCTTTTTTATGGCGACCGACTATGTGACCAGTCCCATTACCCCCAAAGGCCAGGTGGTTTACGGTGTGATTTTAGGACTGATTACGGGAGTTTTCCGTCTGTGGGGAGCTTCCCCGGAGGGAGTATCCTACGCAATCATTCTGAGCAACCTGTTTGTGCCTATGATTGAGCGGTTTACTCTTCCTAAGGCATTTGGAAAGGAGGGTAAGCAGTCATGAAAGGAATCGTAAAAGACGCGGTAATTTTATTTGTCATCACCCTGATTGCCGGCGTTTGTCTGGGAGCGGTTCATGAAATTACCCTGGAACCTATCGCCCAGGCACAGCTGGCTGCTAATACAGCTACTTACCAGGAGGTTTATCCGGATGCAGCTTCCTTTGCTGTCAATGAGGAGCTGACGGGGGCCATTGAAACCAGTGCCGAGGAGATCGCGGGCCAGGGATATGGCTCCGTAACCGTAGACAGTGTGCAGGAGGCCCTGGACGCATCGGGCAGTGTCATCGGCTATCTGATTACCTCCACTTCTACAGAAGGCTACGGCGGTTCCATCCAGGTGGCAGTTGGAATTACCAACGAGGGATCCCTGACCGGCATCGGATTCTTAAGCATTTCCGAGACTGCCGGACTGGGAATGAACGCCCAGAACCCGGAATTTAAGGATCAGTACGCAGGAAAGACAGCCCAGGTATTTGAGGTGACAAAGACAGGCGCTACGGCGGATAATCAAATCAACGCCATCAGCGGCGCGACCGTTACCTCAAGAGCTGTGACCGGAGCTGTAAACGCAGCGGTTTATTTCTATCAGAACTGCATTGCACAGTAGGAGGTGGGATTGTGAACAAGTATATCGAACGTATTTATAACGGTGTCTGGAAAGAAAATCCCAGCTTTGTGCAGATGCTGGGACTCTGCCCCACCTTGGCAGTTACTACCTCGGCCATGAACGGTATCGGCATGGGACTGTCCACTACAGTAGTTTTGGTGGCGGCAAATATTGTAATTGCGGCTCTGAGGAATCTGATTCCCGACCGCGTCCGCCTGCCAGGCGAGATTGTGGTAGTGGCCTCCATGGTAACTGTGGTGGACATGCTGATGGAGGGCTTTACGCCAGACCTTTATAAGGCCCTGGGAATCTATATTCCCCTGATTGTTGTAAACTGTATCATTCTGGGACGGGCAGAGGCTTATGCTATGAAGAACGGCCCGCTGCTTTCCGCTTTTGACGGTATTGGCATGGGACTGGGCTTTACCATCGCCCTGGTGCTCATTGGCTCCTTTCGTGAGCTTTTGGGAACCGGCGCGGTCTTCGGAATCCAGATACTGCCGGACTCCTATGAGCCCATCACCATTTTCATTCTGGCGCCGGGAGCCTTCTTCGTGCTGGCTATGCTGACGGCTCTTCAGAATAAGCTGAAGATGCCCTGCGCCACTAACGGCTCAGTGAAGAAGAAAACGAAGCTTGGCTGCAGCGGCGACTGCCTACACTGCGCCGGCCATATGGAAAATCAGGCGGAACAGGAGGGGAAATAGTTAAATGAAAGATTTACTGATTATCGCCATCAGCTCCGCGCTGGTCAGCAACGTGGTATTAAGCCAGTTCCTGGGAATCTGTTCCTTCGTAGGTGTATCCAAAAAGGTGGAAACTGCGGCAGGAATGGGCGGAGCCGTTATCTTTGTTATTACGATCGCGTCGGTGGTTGCCAGCCTGATTTATGACTGGATTCTCCACCCGCTGAACCTGGATTATTTGAACACCATTGTGTTCATTCTGGTAATCGCAGCCCTGGTGCAGATTGTTGAGATGTTTTTAAAGAAGTGCATGGTTTCTCTGTATAATGCCCTGGGCGTGTACTTGCCCCTGATTACCACCAACTGCGCGGTTCTGGGCGTGGCCCTGACCAATGTGCAGGACGGCAATAATTTCTTTGAGAGCGTAATCAACGGCTTCGGAACCGCGGCGGGATACACCATCGCCATTGTTCTTCTGGCCGGAATCCGTGAGCAGATGGAAGGAAATGACATCCCATATAACTTCCAGGGTTCACCCATTGTACTGGTAACTGCCGGACTGATGGCAATCGCATTCTTCGGATTTTCCGGATTGCTGTAATAGAAGGAGGATACGAAAATGGATGTAATGGCTATTGTAATCGCTACGGCAGTGGTAGCTGTCATCGGCCTGATTGTGGGCTTGGGGTTGGGACTGTTCGGCGAGAAGTTTAAGGTAGAGGTAGATGAAAAGGAAATGGCAGTCCGGGAAGAACTGCCGGGAAACAACTGCGGCGGCTGCGGATATGCGGGCTGCGACGCTTTGGCTAAAGCCATCGCTGCCGGCGAGGCTCCGGTAAACGCATGTCCTGTGGGAGGAGCTCCTGTAGGAGAGAGAATTGCCGCGATTATGGGCGTTCAGGCTCAGGCCGGCGAGAAGAAGGTGGCATTTGTCAAGTGCAGCGGAACCTGCGACAAGGCTAAGGTGAAATACCAGTACGCCGGAATTCTGGACTGTGCCAAGGCTACCGTAGCGCCGGGCTCAAGTCCCAAAGCCTGTTCCGCAGGATGTATGGGCTTCGGTTCCTGTGTGAAGGCCTGCGCCTTTGACGCCATCCATGTAGAGGATGGTGTGGCAGTAGTAGATCAGGAGAAGTGTGTGGCCTGCGGTAAGTGTGTGGCAGCCTGCCCCAATAAGCTGATCGAGCTTGTTCCCTACAAGGCAGAGCATCGGGTGCGCTGCAACTCCCATGAGAAGGGCAAGGCGGTGAAGGAGGTCTGCGCTGCCGGATGTATTGGATGTACCTTATGTACCAAGCAGTGTGAATTTGACGCGGTACATATGGAGAATAATCTGGCGGTCATCGACTACGAGAAGTGTACGAACTGCGGCAAGTGTGCGGCCAAGTGTCCGGTGAAGGTGATTTCTTAAGGACGGCTTCGGAGCCGGTAAAAATAAAAACGCCATGGGCGGTCGGGAAAGTGCTGACTGCCTGCGGCGTTTTTTTGCTGATTAAAATGGAAAAAATGGTTAAAAGTGGGGATTCAGGACAAAAATCGACAAAATAGGTCAGAGGAAAAAATGGCGGATTTTCGACGGAAAACCGCTATTTTGATTTACATAATATATTTCCGCAATTAAAAGTATGTAATAAATAGATTTTAAAATTAACAATAATGTAACAAAAATGTAAAATATCTATAGTCGTAATACATAAAAATATTGGGAAAAAGCACGATATAAAAAACAAAAATCACAAATAAAACGAAAAGATTTTTGGATGCTGGAAAAAATGTAACAAACATGTTAAATTGCCATTGACAGACGAGGCCGATCTCTCTATAATAACCGTTACATCCCCGGGAAAAAGTGCAAAAGTGGGGGATCATCCCATTTTTTTGCCAAAACGAATGTAGAAGCCTTATCGGGCTTTTAAAAGAAAAGAGGAGTATGTATGCGGACTATGCATTCATTTCTTCGCACACGATTCCTGTTTAAGCAGGTTCGAAAGGGCAGGATAGCCGCTCTTGCTGCGGGAACAGCAGCGGCAGTTGCTCTGGCCTTTCCTTCCATGGGCTTTGGAGGAAATGTCAGGGAAGCGGCAGCAGTTCGGACTGTGCAGAAGGAGCCGGAAAAGCCGGTGAAAACTGCTTCATCCAGGGCAGCAGGCACGGCCTTTCTGATGGCAGGCGAAGAAATCAGGTTTGTTACAGAAGCAAAAGTACAAATCGAACTTTTAAATCAGAACAGTACGGCAAAGATTTTCAGCGGACAGCTTTTGGCCCAGAGGATCCGTCAGCAGCAGGAAGAAGAGCGGCTGAAGCAGGAACGGGCCGAGGCGGCCAGGCAGGAGCGGCTGAGGCGGCAGCAGGAAGAAGAAAAACGCCGTCAGGAAGAACAGGCGAGGAAAGAAGCCGAGGAAGCAGCGCAGAAGGCCGAGGAAGAGAGACGGGCAGCCAGAAGGATTCCATGCAGCGAGGAGGACTATCAGGTCCTTTTACGAATTGTTCAGGCGGAAGCAGGCATTTGTGATGAAAAGGGGAAGATTCTGGTGGCAAATGTGATTATTAACCGGGTTCTTTCCGATGAGTTTCCGGACAGTGTCCGGGATGTGGTTTACGAACCCTCACAGTTTCAGCCGGTATCCACCGGTTCCATTAATTCCGTCCAGGTGACGGACGAAACCATCCGGTGCGTGGACCGGGCGCTGGCAGGAGAGGATTACTCTCAGGGGGCCTTGTATTTTATGAACCGGAGAGCATCCGGCAGCTCTGCCTCCTGGTTTGATCGTCATTTGAATTATCTTTTTGCTCATGACGGCCACGAATTTTTTAGATGACTGCCCTTTGAAACGGATTCTGTTTTCAGATAAAACTTAAAAAATCTTAAGACTTCTCGTTGACTTTTTAACGATATAATGAGATAATAGATTCAAGTTTCGGTTTAACAGGACATGCCAAAACTTTACACTACTTAATCTCAAGAGGAGGCAGAAAGATATGGAAACATATGGTCTGGAAAAGCTGGGTATCATCAGCCCGGCAGCGGTTTACCGTAATTTAACTCCGGCTCAGTTGACGGAGGCTGCTCTGCGCAGAAAAGAGGGAACTTTAAGCAACAAGGGAGCTCTGGTGGTTACTACAGGAAAGTACACCGGTCGTTCTCCGGAGGATAAATTTATTGTCGACACCCCCACCATTCATGATCAGATTGCATGGGGAAAAGTAAACCGTCCCATTGAGAAGGCAAAATTTGACGCGATCAAGTCCAAGATGGTGGCATATCTTCAGAATCGGGAGATTTTTATTTTCGACGGCATGGCAGGAGCAGATCCCGCCTGCACCAAGAAGTTTCGTATTGTAAATGAGCTGGCAAGCCAGAACCTGTTTATTCACCAGCTGCTGATTCGTCCTACGGCAGAAGAGCTGGCAAACTACGGAGAGGCTGATTTCACAATTATTGCGGCTCCGGGCTTTAAGTGTATTCCCGAGATTGACGGCGTGCATTCCGAAGCGGCTATCCTGGTAGATTACGAGGCGAAGCTGGTTCTGATTGCAGGCTCTCAATATGCAGGAGAAATTAAGAAGAGCGTATTCTCTGTTATGAACTTCCTGATGCCTCAGGAGAACGTGCTGCCTATGCACTGCTCCGCGAATATGGATCCTGAGACCGGCGACACCGCTGTATTCTTCGGACTTTCCGGCACCGGTAAGACCACCCTTTCCGCAGATCCCAACCGCCGTCTGATTGGTGATGACGAGCATGGCTGGTCTGAACACGGAATCTTTAACTTCGAGGGCGGCTGTTATGCGAAGTGCATTAATCTGGATCCCGAGGGAGAGCCAGATATCTACAATGCCATCAAGTTCGGCAGCCTGGTAGAAAACGTGGTGATGGATCCTGAAACCAGAGAGTTTGACTTCTTTGACGGAAGCCTGACTGAGAATACCAGAGTGGGATATCCCATTGATTATATCCCCAACGCTCAGATACCGGGCGTAGGCGGAATCCCCAAGGTTGTAATCTTCCTGACTGCGGATGCCTTCGGCGTTCTGCCTCCCATCAGCCGTCTGGACGAGAATGCGGCCATGTATCATTTTGTAACCGGATTTACTTCTAAGCTTGCAGGAACCGAGCGCGGTGTTAAGGAGCCTCAGCCCACTTTCTCCACGTTGTTCGGCGAGCCCTTTATGCCTATGGATCCTTCCGTATATGCCAATATGCTGGGAGAGAAAATTGAGAAGTACAATACCAAGGTTTATCTGGTAAATACCGGATGGACCGGCGGCCCTGCTTCCGGCGACGGCAAGCTGGGAAGCCGTATGAAATTAAAATATACCCGCGCCATGGTAACTGCCGCTCTCAACGGCTCTCTGGAGAATGTGGAGTACAAGCATGACGATGTGTTCAATCTGGATGTGCCTCAGAGCTGCCCGGATGTACCCGATGAGATCATGAACCCCAGAGATACCTGGGAGGACAAGGCAGCCTACGATGTACAGGCTAAGAAGCTGGCTAAGATGTTCGCAGACAACTTTGCTAAGAAGTATCCCAACATGCCTAAGCATATTGCGGAAGCTGGTCCCAAGGGAGAATAATCCGGGGAAGAAGTTTCCGACGGCAGAAATCGATCAATAACGTCAATAAAAAAGATCCCGCAGCGGTTTGGGCAGCGGGATCTTTTTTTTAGATGTGCAAAGAGGATTTTTACGTTCAGGACAGCTGCTGTTTTTGCTGCCCTGAATTGCCGAGGGGTCAGAATTTTTTCCATGTGTCTCTTAAAAAAAGAAGCAGCAGAGGGAAGAGCTCCAGGCGCCCGGCCAGCATGTCAAAGGTGAGCACCATCTTGGATGGGTTGGAGAGGAAGGCAAAGTTGGAAGCAGGTCCGGCCAGCTCCAGTCCCGGACCAATGTTATTAAAGGTAGCCGCTACGGCAGTGAAGTTGGTTACCAGATCGAACTCATCCAGGGACAGCAACAGCACTGAGAAGGCGAAGATGATCACATAGGTGATAACAAACACATTGGTAGAACGAAGAACCTCGTGCTCTACCGGCTTTCCGTCCATCTTGATCATTTTTACGCTTTGAGGGTGAAGGTACTGGTGCAGTTCTTTTTTGATGGTTTTTAAAAGAATTACGAACCGGGACACTTTCATGCCGCCTCCGGTGCTTCCGGCGCAGGAGCCGGTAAACATCAGCATCACCAGAATTGTCTTGGAGAAGGAGGGCCATTGGTTAAAGTCCGTGGTGGCGTATCCGGTGGTGGTGATGATGGAGCCTACCTGGAAAGCAGCCTGCTGTACGGCGGCAGCCGTGCTGCTGTAGATATCCTGCAGATCCCAGGTGATCAGCAGAATGGCTGCCGCAATGATTCCGAAATACCAGCGGACCTCCTCCATCTTAAAGGCGGAGAGAGAGCGGCGGATAAACAGCAGAAAATAGAAGCTGAAGTTGACTCCAAACAGTATCATGAAGATGGTTACTACTACCTGACAGTAAACGGAGTAGCTTGCCATGCTGTCATTTTTAATGCCGAATCCTCCGGTTCCGGCGGAGCCAAAGGTAATGGTAAGGGCATCAAAGAGGGGCATATCCCCTAAAAGCAGCAGGAGGATCTGAATTAAAGTCATGGCCAGATAAAGCTTATAGAGTATCTTGGCGGTAGAACGGGCCTTGGGAACCAGACGGCTGACAGAAGGTCCCGGGCTCTCTGCCCGCATGAGATTCATCTGTATATTTCCGGCGGAGGGCAGCAGGGCGATGAGAAATACCAGAACGCCCATGCCGCCAATCCAGTGGGTAAAACTTCTCCAGAATACGATGCATCTGGGGACGATTTCAATATCCGTAATGACGCTGGAACCGGTGGTGGTGAAGCCGGAAACGGTTTCAAACATGGCGTCCACCGGATTGGACAGTACTCCGCTGAATATAAAGGGCAGGGAGCCCATAAAACTCATGATGATCCAGCTGAGAGCGGCAGTGACGCAGCCTTCCTTGGCATAATAATTTCGATTAGCCGGTTTTCGTATGGTCAAAGGGATGCCGATGAGAAGGCAGAGCCCCATGGACAGAAGCAGGCAAATCAATTCCTGCTCTCCGTAAATCACGGCGGTGATGCAGGCCGGAACCATGAAAATGGCTTCCAAATTCAAAACCCAGCCGATGATATAGGCAATCATTCGATAGTTCATTTTTTAAATCCCCCGTTATTTCAGAATATCCCGGATGTCCTGGAGACCTACCTGAGTGGTAACGATAATCACCGTATCCCCTACCTGGATGGAATCGTGGCCTCTGGGGATAAATACGCGCTCCCTGCGATGAATGCAGCCAATTAACAGGTTGTCCTTCAGATTCAGTTCCATCAGAGGGGTGTCTGTTACCGGGGATTCTTCATGGATGGCGAACTCCAGAGCCTCGGCCCGGTCGTCCAAAATCTGGTACAAGGTCTCTACATTGCTTCCAATGGTATTCTGCATGGCCCGGACATATTGAAGAATGTAGTCGGCGGTGAGGTATTTGGGGTAAACGACGCTTCCGATGTCCAGACGTTCGATAATCTCATCAAAGGCCAGCCGGTTTACCTTGGTTACCAGTTTTGCGGAGGACTGATCTTTGGCAAAAAGAGCAAGCATCAGGTTTTCCTCATCCATATTGGTCAGGGAAACAAAGCCCTCTGCAGTACAAAGTCCTTCTTCCAAAAGAAGCTTTCGGTCGGTCCCATCTCCGCAGATGATCGTGGCATGGGGGAGTTCCTGACTGAGAAGCTCGCAGCGGGCCGGGTCTTTTTCTACGATGCGTACCGGAATCTTCATGGACAGGAGTTCTTTGGCCAGATAGAAAGCGATCGTACCTCCGCCAACAATCATGCAGTTGCGGACCTGGTTGGTTTTCAGGCCGATGGTCTGGAAGAAATTAGCCGCGTTCTGAGGCGAGGCGATGATGGAAACCAAATCTCCGTCCTTTAAAATGAAATCACCGTTGGGTATGTAGACATTGTCCTCTCGCTCTACGGCGGCTACCAATATATTGCTCTTTAACGTGTTCTGAAGCGCGGATACAGCCAGCTGGTCCAGTTTAAACTGGGGGCGGATCTTGAATTTCAGAAGTTCCACCCGTCCTTTGGCAAAGGTATCTATTTTGATGGCAGAGGGGAAACGCAGCAGACGGGCAATCTCCGTGGCGGCGGTCAGTTCCGGATTAATGGTCATGGAAACACCCAGCCGTTCCTTGATAAAATTGATTTCCTTACTGTAGACGGGGTTGCGCACCCGGGCGATGGTACTGCATTTTCCGGCTTTTTTGGCAATCAGGCAGCAGAGCAGATTCAGTTCATCGGAACCGGTGACCGCGATTAAAATATCCGCTTCATTGACTCCGGCCTCCATCTGAGCCTGAATGCTGGCGCCATTGCCGACAATCCGCATGGCATCGATATTTTCCGGTATATCCTGCATGCGCTTGGCAGAAGCATCCATAATGACAACATCATGATTTTCCTGGCACAGCTGCTCTGCCAGGGTAATTCCAACCTTACCGCAGCCGATGATGATACATTTCATACAATAAGCCTCCCTAACTAAAATTATACGTCATCTTATATATGAAGAAAAGACTTTGTCAAGAAAAAAGCGTAATAAAAAATGGAGACGAGCAGAATCTGCCCATCTCCAGCCAGACGAATTACAGGAGTTCGGTCTGGACTGCCGCGGCGGCTTCACTGAAATCCTGTAAGGATTCATCTCCTGCTGTGGCATTGAACAGAACCAAAATGGCCGCCAGAGAAAACCAGGCGGCAATTCCCGCAAACCTGCGCAACTTCCTCATCTTCTTTCCTCCCTGACCGCGCTGCCGCGGTCTGATTGACTAAAAGTCAGTTGTAAAAAGGCGAAAACCTGAATGAGGTCTTCGCCTTTAACAGTGGAGCATACGGGACTTGAACCCGTGGCCTCCACACTGCCAGTGTGGCGCGCTCCCGGTTAGATCGGTTACATACCCCTCTAAATCGGGCCAATAGAGCGTTCAATACGCGGGACACCCCACCAAAAGCCGCAAAACCATCGGCGTTTTTCTTGAAATTCATTATAGCTGGGGCCAGACCGCATATCAATACTAAATTTGAAAACAAGCTCGATACCGCAATTCCCTTTTCGCATGGTATAATTTCCTTGTTCCATAGCGAAAGGGGGTGTTGAGTATGGAGAAAGAATATATAGCTGGTGAGCCGCAAAGATATGAGATCGGCAATCGCGTTTTTATCGTGGAGCCCCGTTATGATAAAAACGGTGAAAGTATGTCGGACATCCTGTTAAAGCTGATGATGGCCGATGTCGATGAAAAAATGTGGAACGAAGGCCACCGCGAAAAAATCTAATCTAAAATTAAATCCGAGTTGTCAAGCAAGGTATTTATTCTAAAACAATTTCATATTGAGCATTACGCCGCCCGAGTGAGACTATGGGCGGCGTTTTCATACACCACAACTTGAAAGGAGGAGTCCCTTATCTGCTGCCAGCCATCGGGCTGGCTTTTTTCATTTC
>URFM01000018.1 GCA_900547035.1 uncultured Clostridium sp.
ATCACTCGGGGCTAATGTTAAAATTTTTTCGGGACATTTTCAAAAATGCTTGACAGTGGGCTGCCACTTCAGCCAGGGTTGTTTCATGAACCTCTCTCCAGGGCCTGATCCGCTTCTTTCTCCCTCTGTTTTTTCTCCCTCAATTCCTTAAAGAAATCCTTCATCATTCCGGAGCATTCTTCACCCAAAATACCCTGGATGGTTTCTACCTGATGATTGAATCCATCCTGATGAAGCAGATCCAGCACAGAACCGGCGCAACCCGCCTTGGGATTCATACAGCCTATTACTACCCTTGGAATTCTTGCCTGAACAATGGCGCCGGCGCACATAGGGCAAGGCTCCAGAGTAACGTACATGGTGCAGTCCTCCAGCCGCCAGTCTCCTGCTTTTTTACAGGCCTTTTTAATGGCAATAATTTCCGCATGGGAAAGGGTATTCTTGTCCGCCATCCGGCGATTGTATCCCCTTGCAATGATTTTGTTTTCCTGAACGATGACACAGCCAATGGGAACATCCCCCAGGGCCGCCGCCTTCTTAGCCTGGCGTACCGCCTCCTTCATAAAGCGCTCGTCTTCCGTCATTCTTTTCATGGTGCTTCCTCCTGGGAGTCTTTCTTTCCCCCGCCTTGTTCCTTCCGGGCCCTTGTGATATAATATGGACACTCGGCGTTTATTCGAGCCTGGTGCGAGTTATTCCGGTCCACTTAACAAGACATCCCTCAAATTCAGTGGAGTGAGTATGCTTACAATCGCTCAGACCAGAAAACATACTGTTCCGAACTGTTACCATTGTATTAGAAAAATTGAAAAAAGAAAAGAGTATCTCACCATGAAAATCTGCGGACTTCAAAAAACAACTCTTCTGGATTTCCCCGGCCATGTGGCAGCCACCATCTTTACAGGGGGGTGCAACTTTCGATGTCCCTTCTGCCACAACAGCGGTCTTCTTCCCTCCTGGACCCCCAAAGTTTATTCCGACGAAGAAATCCTGGACTTTCTGAAAAAGCGCCGGGGAATTTTAGAAGGCGTTTGCATCAGCGGAGGAGAGCCCTCTCTCCAGCCGGATCTGGAAGATTTTATCCGTCAGGTCCGGTCTCTGGGCCTTCTCGTCAAGCTGGACACCAACGGCTGCCGACCGGACCTTCTAAAAGACCTGTGCCGGAAAGGGCTTCTGGACTATGTGGCCATGGATATTAAAGCCGGACGGGAGCATTACCCCCAGGTCTCCGGAACCCCCGGATTGAATATGACGCTCATTGACGAGAGCATCCGCTTTCTCATCACAGGGAGTATTCCCTTTGAGTTTCGCACTACTGCCGTAAAAGGTCTGCATACCAAAGAAGATTTTCATCAAATCGGTCCTTGGATTGAAGGCTGCCCGCATTACTTTATCCAGAACTTCACCGACAACGGGGAGGTGCTCTTTCCTGAAACCTTCCAGGCCTTTCACAAAGAAGAACTGGAGGAATTTGCCGAAATTGTGCGTCCATTTGTAGGAAAAGCCGCGCTGCGCGGTGTGGACTAACGGCGAAATTTCACCAATTTGATCCCTGCTCCGACCAAAAAGACCAGATACAGAATGCATATTCCGAAAAAAATGGGGCCTTTTGCCCCCAGCACATCCTCCGCCTGGTTGGAATTCATTCCTAACAGCATCTGGGAATAGGGCCAAAAAATCCCGGCTTTGCCGTTGGCCCCCAAGAGTCCGGTAACTCCTCCTAAAACCCCGGCAATAATTGGGAGTGAGAAATTGGGTATCAGGGAGGCCGCCAAATATTGGAGGGCCGCAATCACGAAAGCACCCGGAATTCCCCTGGCCATCCAGAGCCAAATCTGTCCGGGCACAGGGAGAGAGAGTCCCGCCCACCTGCCCGCCAAAAGAAACAGTCCCAGAAACCAGATCATCGTAAGTACGGTCAGCTCCCATACCAACACCAGCTTTGCCAGATAGATGATTCCAACGGGAATTGGTCTGGAAAATAAGGTGTTCCGGTTTCCTCCAAAATTCTCATACCTCCAAAGGAACGCACAGTAGGTTCCAATAAGTGGTGCAAAGAAAAAGGTGGCGAAAAAAAGCGTTACCTGGGTCCACAAGGAATACCATCTGGATTCCAAAAGATCCAGATTTGCCAGATAATTTCCGGTTCCCAGGAGAACAGGAATAACAGGGATTAAAAGAAAGGCTGGCCAGATCAAGGTTCCCCTGGCTTTCAGCCGCTCGCAGTAAACTGCTCGTCTCAGCATCTTCATTTCATCATCCTCCTGATTAGATTGTTTCCCGAATCATCCACAAAAAACTTTTCCTCCCCTTAGAATAGAGGAACAATGCAACTAAAAGCAAAAACGCTGCCCAGCCTGCACGGTAACTGGTCCAATAGCATGTCGTATATCGTTTTGCCTCATCATAAATATAGCCCGCATTGCACAAAACTCCGTAATACCCCCAGGGAATTACATAACGCAATGGGGTGTTGGGCAAAAACCAGGAAAACAGCCCCGCAAAGGTCCCTCCAATGCTGATAAAAATCGGCGTCAGCTGGTTATAAAACCGCAAAGAAAGATTCAGCTGAAGAATAAAAATGCTGATCCCGGTTAAAAACAAGGTGAAAAACAGCTGAAATCCTCTGAGCCAGGAAGCTCCGCCTGCCGGCACCGACAAAACCTCAAAGACCGCGCACTCCAGAATACTCAAAAACGTGAGATAAATCCCCCCCGTCAGGACTTTCCCCCGATAAATCCGGCCAGGTTCTTCAATAGTACAAATCCATTTATAGGTATTTCCCAACTGCTCCATATCGCACAAACGGCTGGCCAAAGCCGCCAGTGTAATGGGAACCAGAATCGTCGTCATTAAAAGCAGATTCAGGTAAATCATGATCCTCTGATCATTGATTGTTCCGGCATCTGATTCCTCAAAAGCCCACTCCATCCACAGTGCAATCAGCAGAAAAACCGCCGTAAACAGCAGCGGAATTCCCCTGCGCCGCAGCTTCATCTGTTCCAGGCAAAAGACGGTTCCCATTTTCATAATCCCGCCTCCTTTACCATCCCCAGATAGAGGTCTTCCAGACTCTGCTTCTCTTCCTCCACCCGGTAAAGGTCAATCCCATGTTCCACCAGCCGGCGAAGAAGAGACGCCAGGGTACCGTCCGGAAGTTCCGGGCAAATCAGTCCCCCGGGACAGACCTGGGCCAGTATTCCCGCCTGCTGTCTGAATATATTTGCCGCTCCTTCCTGGTCCGAGGTCCGAAGAATCAGGCGTCTCTGGCTCCTGGCACGCAGCATGGACAGGGTATCCTGAAATATCAGACGTCCTCCGGAAAGCATGCCGATATAATCCGCGGTCTGCTCCACCTCTGCCAGCAAATGGCTGGAAAGCATCACTGTCATTCCATATTTTTTCGGAAGCTCCTGAATCAGGCCGCGCATCTCATGGATTCCCGCAGGGTCCAGCCCATTGGTAGGCTCGTCCAGCAGTACCAGTTCCGGAGAGCCCAAAAGAGCATTTGCCAACCCCAGCCGCTGTTTCATACCAAGAGAAAAATGTGCGGTTTTCTTCTTTTCCTGACCTTTAAGTCTTACAATCTCCAACACGCGGTCAATCTCCGTTTCCGGAAGATTTCTCAGCAGGCAGCTGATTTTCAGATTCTCCCTTGCCGTCAGATTCCCGTAGTATGAGGGATTTTCAATCAAAGAACCGGTGCCTTTTAAAATTTCCACCCGGCTTTTTTCTTCCATTGGCCTTCCATTGATCCAAATCTGTCCCTCATCCGGGCGCACCAGGCCCAAAAGCATTTTCATAGTGGTACTCTTTCCCGCTCCGTTCGGCCCCAAAAAGCCGTAAATCGCCTTCTTCGGCACCTCCAGCTTTACACCATCCACCACCGGCTTCCCGTGATAGCATTTTGTCAAATTTTCCGTCCTTATCATCTCTTCCATTTTGATTCTCCTGTCTGTCCAGGGCCGATTGTTCAGCCTGACCATTTTAATTGCAATAGTATCGTACCTCAGGCACCTTAGGCCCTCCTGTTCTCTGCCTTAATTTTCCCTTAAATCTTTCCTCCTCTCCTTTCGAAATTTTTCTCTTCCGCTATAATGGAAGATGAAAGTTTTTCAAAGGATGGTGTGCAATGAAATTAACCGATGCGAGAATTCTGATTGTGGATGACCACCAGGAGCTGTGCCAGATGGTGCGGCAGATCTGCATTCAGGAGGGTTTTTGCCGGATTGAATCCGCTCTCTCCTGTTCCCAGGCGGAGCAAATCCTCAGGCAACATCCTGTGGATTTTCTGATTCTGGATGTAAATATGCCCTTTGAGGACGGATTTTCTTTTTTTCAGCGAATGAAATCCTTTCTGGACAGCCGTGGGATCCCAGTTCTGTTTTTATCTGCCAGAGACCAGGATGAGGACCGGCTTTTGGGGCTGGGGCTGGGGGCGGATGACTATCTGACAAAGCCGTTTCTTCCCAAGGAGCTGATTCTCCGTTTAAGAGCGATACTGCGCCGGACATACGGCTCAGAAGAATCCCGCCCCCCAGTCTGTTTTATCGGAAGGCGGCAGGCTGATCTGGCCGCCGGGGTCGTCCGCCTTCCGGATGGGAGCAGCATTTCCCTGGCTAATAAGGAATTTCAGCTTTTAAAACTGTTCTTGGAGAATCCGGGACGCATTCTCACCTTTGACCAGCTGTCGGAGGCCGTATGGGGAGAAAATTACTTTGGTTATGAAAATACTTTGACTGTGCATATTCGAAAGCTTCGGGAGAAAATTGAGGAGACACCCTCTGAACCGGAACATTTAATTACCATAAAAGGATTGGGGTACCGGATGGATTTATGAAAAGTTTGATGAGAATTTATATTCGATATATTGTAACCGCTCTGGTATTGATTGTGGGTTTTGTGGCGATTCAGATTCTGATTTTATCCGGAATTACATTAAAGCTTTATGGGAATAACGGATATACCAGCCTCAGAATTGGAACAGCCTATGAACTTCTAAAGCAGGAGCCCCAGAACGCATGCGATTATCTGGAGGAACAAGGGGCCGCTTTTGCCATGCTTCTGGATCAGAACGGGAATCCTTACTGGAGCTATGAACTGCCTGAAGAACTCAATCATCCCTACTCAATCAGCCAAGTGGCGTCCTTTAGCAGGTGGTATCTGGAGGACTATCCCGTTTCCGTATGGGGAGGAGATCTGGGGCTTTTGGTCGTAGGATATCCTAAGGGTACGGTATGGAACTATTATATTCACCAGGACATGAAAGGTCTGATGGGAGTGCTGACCTATTTTATGATCAGCATCCCTATCACTATTACGGCGGCAGTGCTGATTCTTCTGGTATGCGGTTTCCGATATTACCGGAAAATGCGGATTCTGGCAGATGCCATCGGCCAGCTGGCCCTGGGCGAGAGCGTTCACCTCCCGGAAAGCGGTACCATGAGAGAGATTTCCAGTACCATCAACCAGACCTCCGACCGTCTGAGCGCTCAACGGGATCAGCTGGGGCAGCGAGATTTGGCCAGAGCGGAATGGATTCAGGGCGTTTCCCATGATATCCGCACTCCCCTGTCTCTGATCCTGGGTTACGCGGACATGATTGAACATCAACTTGGACCAGCAGACGAGCTTGGGAAAAAAGCCGGACTCATCCGAGGCCAAAGTCTGCGTATCCAGAAATTGATTGAAGATCTGAATCTGACCTCCCGGCTGGAATACCGTATGCAGCCCCTTCGTCTCAAGGAAGTCTGTCCGGCTGTAGTGCTGCGAAGGGTAGCAGCAGATTTTTTAAATACTCTTCCCCGGCCGGAACAATATCCTTTTTCTATTCAAATCCACCCTGAATTTGAACGTTTTTGTCTTCAAGCCGATGAGGAACTTCTGGTTCGGGCCTTTCAGAACATCTTGGGGAATTCCATCCGGCACAATCCAGATGGCTGCCGGCTATCCACAGAAGCCTTCATACTGGAGAACAGCGCTGTCATTTCCTTTCAGGACAGCGGCCAGGGACTGCCTCCTACCATTTGCCGCTATCTTAATGAAGGCATTCTTCCCGGCCCCGATCTGCATCTGATGGGTCTTAAAATTGTACGTCAGATTATAGAAGCCTCCGGCGGAACCGTATCCTCCGGCCACGACGGGCATGAAATCCGCATCTGTTTTCCTCTTTCTTCTGCCGCCTCGAAGGCTTTCTCCTCTACGCGGTAAAATGGTCTAATCGGATATCCGTATACCAATAGCCAAATCGCCCTCCCGGCGCCGACTGCCTCTTGGCTAGCACGAAATGAGGAAAGCCAAACATAGACGCCATGTACTTTTCATTACTGTAGTAATTGCCCGGCACACCTAAAATATAGCGGCTTTCCTTGCCGTCCGGACCGCCCACCTTTGCCAGAATCAGGTATCGATAATTGTAGTAGCCATGAAGAAGAAAGCTGTTATTCCCATAAGTCCAGATCTCCCTCGGCATAAGCCCGATGTCCTGGGGTTTTATAGTAAGGATCTCACAGCCGCCGGTACAGTCAAATGCCTGTATTTTGGGCCATCTTCTGGAGAACATCTCCCACAGCTGTCCCGGGCGCATAGCCTCCTTTTCCTCCTGTTCCAGCTGCTCTAAAATTCCAGGGTCCTCCAAAATCAGGTCCTGAGGTTCAGGGGAAGGAGATTCTGAAGGAGGCGAAGCTTCCGCCGGCTGGGAAACTTCCGGCTCTGCCGGACGCTCCCTCTGAAGCCGCGGACTGGCCTGGGCATCTATGGCTCTCCGGAATGCGCCGTTTCCGAAGGGACGGCCCGCAATGTGGTTTTCCCTCATTTCTTCCTGGCAAATGTCCCGCCTATTGTCCACTGCATTCGGAACGATCGGGAGGGGAGGCTCTTCAGACAAAGGCGCAGGCTCTTCCTTCAAATTTTTTATCGGCTGAAGGTCATACAGCGGTTCCGCCGCCGGCTGAGATTTTCTTTCTTCCATTTTCTCTTCTTCCTGCTTCTCCTCCTCCTGAATTTCCTGGTCCAGCTCAGCCGCAATCGTCTTTGCCTTCTGGTCCAGCTCCTCCTCCTTCCGTTCTCCGGAGGGAGCCGTTTCCGCCAGTTCCACCTGGGCCGCATGCGCTACCGCATCTTCCCAGATAGTCCGATAAGATCGCCAGTCATCTGAAGGCTCGTGGATCGAAAGCCCATAGCACTCCTCCATGGAAACACCGGATCCTCCTACATTGTCCACCGCAACGGAGGTCCGGAATTCCCCGGCGCCTCCTCGCACAAAAATAGTCCCCAGGTTGATCTCCTTTCCCGGTGATAACAAATAAACCCCCAGATCGCTGCCCCCAACGTATACTTTCTTCACATTGATACTGAGCCTGCACTGCCCATTTCTGGACTCCAGCTTTACAAATCCAATATTTTTTCCCTTTATATCCCCTTCATATGCGTAAATATAGGATATCAATCTCCTGTAATTTGCCATACGTTCACCTCGCCTTGATTGTATGTACGGTTTTTGCCCTGGTATCATTCTATGCGCATGGTCCGGAAAAGTATGACAAAAAGGCCCCGAAAAGAGAAGATTCTCCTTCCGGGGCCCGGCAGAGTTTTTGTATTATTCGTCCAGAAATGCCGGCGGCGCCGCAGGCTTGCCCATGGCTCTCTCGATCTTTGTAGTCAATACAAAGGAAATACAGCCCAGAACAGCGCCGAATACAATGGCAAGGATTCCGAAGGGCTCTCCTAAAATCTGCCATACCACGGCAGCCACAGACCCTACCACTACGCTGACAATTCCAGCGTTCTTAGTAGCATCCGGCATTGCCAGTCCCAATCCATAAGCGGCAAAGGGACCTGCGGAACGGAGGGCGAAGGCAAACAGATTCAGTGTTACAATGCTGATATTCAACATGGCGATCAACATAGCGCACAGACCAATAACAATATTGCAAACTCTGGTCATAATCAACGTCTGGCGATCCGTAATATTGGGATTAAAATATCTCTGATAAATGTCCTTCACAAAAATAGTGGAAGAGCACAGCAGGTTGGAATCACTGCTGGACATGGTTGCGGCGATAATGGCTGCTGAAACCAGGCCTGTGATCACTGGGGGAGCATAGCTCTTGGTTGCGAACATCAGGGCAGTAGTTCCGGCTCCGCCGTCCAGCCCAGGATTTTCTGCCAGCGCTACCAGACCGATTAACGCGGGAATGAACGCCATAAGCGCCATCATCAGAGCGGAGAGCCAGGCTGCCTTGCGGGCCGTACCCTCGTCCTCGGAGGAGGCGAAACGGCTGACAATCTCCGGTCCGGAAAGGAAGGTACAGAAATAGTTCAGGATCAGGCTGATAATGGTAAACCAGCCTACCTTGGTAAAATCAAGCTCCTCGGCCGGAAGCTTAGTTGTTACCGCCTCCCAACCGCCTGCGCCCTGGATGATAAAGGGCAGTGAAATCAGCAGTCCGCCGAAGATAATCACCCACTGGAACAGGTCCGCAATGGAATCCGCAATTAAACCGCCCATACTGGTGTAGAACAGAACCAGGGCCGTAGCCAGTACAACGCAGATACGGATATCCAGACTGGTCAGGGAGCTAACTACCGAACCTGCGGCCAGAATCTGAGACGCTGTAAGGCAGAACAGGGAAACGATGTTCAGTACCGCGGAAATAGTTCCTACACCGCTGCCAAACCGGCGGCTGATCACCTCCGGGATCGTGTAGGCCATAGCCTTACGAATCTTTGGCGCAAAATAAGCTAAAGGAATCATTGCAACAGAGGCAGCCAGCACATACCATCCGGCGGAAAGTCCCCAGCCGCTGAAAGCTCTGGTAGCAACTCCCGTGGTGCTGCCTCCCCCTACGTTATTGGCAGACAAAGACGCCGCCACGAACAGAAGTCCGATCCGGCGTCCGCCCAGCAAGTAGTCATTGCTGTTTTTAATCATAAATTTGTTTGAGAGAAAGCCAATGGATAGCATTCCGATCAGGTAGACGATCAGAATGACCATAGGCAGTACCTCGATTTGCATTTGTACCATACCATACCCTCCTATAATGGGAAAGAGATTTATAAGTTGATTTCACTATACCATAGATACCAACCAAATGCAAATATTTTTGTATGTTTGTTTTAAATTAAAAAAAATTTTTAGGACTTAATTATAATATTCGTCTATGATCCTGCGGTTAAGGAGCAACAAATTTGCAATTTATTACAAAAAAGCTCCCAGATGAGTCTGGAAGCTTTTCTCTCTTATTCCGCTGCCTGGGAGGTCTCCGTATCCCCTCCGATACTGCTATAATCATTTCTATATTCCAGGACATCCCCATCACCCTGCTGAATCTCATTACCAGAGTAATTCGCTCCGTTCACCAGGAGCTTTAAGGTTGCCAGCTGGTAGTTCTCAATAAAGGTATTCCCGATTTCCGCAAGGAACATCTCATCCGAACACCCCTCTCCGCTGACTGCCTGGTTTAAATCCAAGGTTCCTGCCGCATTCTCATCTTCGCCCTCAACCGTAAAGGACAAAACCTCCGTCCCCTCGGTCAGCACTCCGTACTCAACCAGCTTATCTACCAGCTCCTGGGCATCCATTTGATCAGTACTCAAAGAATCCATAGACTGAACAATAATATCCTCCACATCGCTTCCATGATATACGGAAATGATAGCTACCGGATCGACATTGGGATCCGGAACTTTATCACTGGCTCCTCCCGTGGTCATAGGGATCTGGTCAGGCATCGGTGCCTCTCCGGATTCTTGTGCCGCCGTCTGGGGCTGCTGAGTGGTAGGTGAACAGGCCGCCAGGGATGCCACCGCCAATGCCGCAGTTAAAATGAATGTAAACCATTTCTTCATCACTGTAATCTTGCCTCCTTTAGTCCTTTAAAAGCCTCTGAACCAGGAATTCAATTTTGTCAGGGCTCTTGTCAGAGCTTCCAGCTCCTCCTGCGATAGTTCCTTTACTATACCGTCAATCATGGATTGGTGGAAACGGGCATGATGTTCGAATACATCCTTCCCCCGAGCTGAAAGAAAGATCAGCACGACCCTTCGATCCTCGCTGCTGCGCTGCCGGATAACATATCCCTTCTTTACCAGGCTGTTAACCGAGATTGTAAGTGTCCCCACCGTCACCGACAACGCCTTCGCTACAGATGACATACTCTTCGGCTCGCCTGTTCCGATGGCCTCAATCACATGCAGATCATTCATGGTTATATCCGGATAGCCCAGCTCCCGGACCGCTTTCTGTTCAATTCCGGAAATATCCCGGAACAAATTTACCAGCACATCGTTCAGCGTTTCATACGTTCCCACGTTTTTTCCTTTCGTTTCCCGCTTCAAAAAAGCTTCTTACTGATTGTACAGTATTTTAGAAATTCATACAACCCCCTAAATCCTTATGAAATTCTTAAAAGACTGTCATTTTTTGCAGATTTCACCAAATGTTCACATTCTCGTCCGGTTGCCATTCTCATCCGTTTCATCAGACAGGGCCAGCCTGGCAAATGCCTCTCCCCGCTCCTCAAAGTTGTGGAAAATTCCATAGCTGGCCGCGGCCGGCGACAAAAGGCAGCTGTGTCCCGGTCTGGTAAGTTTCTTTGCCTCCCTTACCGCATCCTCCAGATGGTCCGTCAAAATCAGACGTTCTTTCCCCAAAAAATCCGGTTCCTGCTCCTGGATTTCGCGGAAAATACGCTTTCCCGTAGCTTCCATCAGAATAATATGGGGCACCGGATGCTCCGACAGGAACTGAATCAGCTCCCGGTAATCAATGCCCCGGTCCATACCGCCGATGAGAACCGTATCCACATCCTCTAAAGTCCTTAGAGCCTGGATAGCCGTGTGGCAGATGGTGGAAATAGAATCGTCGAAATACCGCACGCCGTCCTTCTCCCCCACAAACTGCAGGCGGTGGGGCAGGGGATGATAGGTTTTAAGCCCCTCAGTAAAAGTCTCATCTTCCATTCCCAGCAGATGGCAGACACCGTAAACCATGGCAATATCAAAATAGTTGTGAAGGCCTATCAGGGAAATCCGGTCCGCCGGTATCTCATAGCGGCTGCCGCGAAAGCTTACCCTCGGGCCCTCCTCCTCCAGATTCAGCTCCGCATCCGGCCGGTTGATTCCCGCCAAAATCACCTGTGAAAAACAGGTTCCGGGTTGAGGCCGGCACTGCACATTGCATACTAGCAAATCTCCGGTTCTCTGGTGGCGGAAAATCTGCTCCTTGGCCAACACGTACCGCTCCATGGTTCCGTAATGGTCCAAATGCTCTTCATAAAGGTTTATCAGCAGGGCAATGTGGGGGGAAACGGTCATATACTCCAGCTGGTGACAGGACAGCTCAAATACAATCCGCGTCTTGGGACCGATTTCCTCCAGATGGTCAAAGGCGGGAATACCGATATTTCCCATCATCAGGACGTCCATCCCTGCGGTTTTCAGGATATGATACATCAGGGACGTTACCGTACTTTTGCCCTTGGTCCCGGTGATTCCGATAATCCGGTCCCGAAACAGGCTGAAAAACACCTGGGTCTGAGAGAGAATCTCACAACGAAGCTTTTCCGGCGGCTCCTCCAGCACAATGCCGGGACTTTTGAAAACTACGTCGTAGTCGCTCAGCATCCTCTGATAATCCGGTCCAAAAAACCGTTTTCCCATCCCTTCTTCAAAAGGGATTTCCCTCTGGTCCGCCACATCCAGACAGGCGCAGGTGCCAAGCTTCTTCAGCACCTGCCAGGTGGAACGGCCCTCCCGGCCAAAGCCCAAAATCAGAACCCGTTTTCCCCGAACCCAGGGGTTCAATCGCTCAATCACCGTTTTTCTCTCCTTATCCTCTGCCGCACCAGCTCGTCCAGTTCCTTCGGCAGAAGGTTATCCTCGTCGTAACAGGTAAAATAGGGGGACTCTCCCCTTTGTCCCTCTTTCCGGAATAATTCACTGTTTCTGTAATATTCCAGAATGACCGGCAGTTTTTTCCCCTTCCCTTCGAGTTTTTCGATCGTCAGCCGGGCAGCTTCCCGGACCTCGTTTCTACTTCCCACGCACTCAAAAGGTTTCTCACTGGCAATTCCCACCAGCTTGTCAAAGGTTTCCCGAAGGGACAGATCCTCCAGCATGGCGCGGCCAAAAATTTTCTCTAACTCCTCCTGGCCTAAAAACGGTGAGAGAATCAGGCATACGAACAGGCACTTGGGGCAGTGTCCGCACCAGCTGTCCGTCTTGCTGCCGCTGTTGCAGCTTCGGAAAATATCGTGATACTGCTTCAAGCCGGAGAAAATCCAGGCAATCTGAAACTCGCTCAAAGGTCTCAGCAGGCTGAAATAGTAAGCGCTCCCCGGCAGGTATCTGCCGGCGTACTGGTGAAAATCCTTTTCAAATTCAAAGCTTTTGGAGTACTGGTGGTTTACGCTGCTTCCGGGAACCGTGCTCTCGTTGGCGCTGGACTCATTGGACAAAGCCACATAGTCCAAATCCAGAATCGCCGCTCCAATCAGGGAGGAAAACGCCACCAGGGCGGAAAAGGGGGTGTGACCGTTGAGGTATCCCTGGCGGTTCAGCTCCAGCATCCGTGCATCCAGGGTGCGTTTTACCTTCATCACCTGCCCCTCTGAAAGTCCGGCCCGCTCTGCCGTATTCAGGCTGGCCCCTCTGGGATTGATGATATATCCGTAAACGGGGTATCCTCCGTCTTTCAGGATGTCCAGGGTCACCGCCGAATCCTTCCCGCCGCCGATTGGCACCAGAAATCCTCCGGAACAGCTTTTCTCCCTCGCTGTTTTTGCAGTACCGGCGGCGGAATCTTCTTTTGAGGGATTCTCTTCCGGCTGAGAATCCTGGCAGTGAATCTCCATAAAATCTTCCTCCCGGGCCTCCTCTATGCCGTTCACATAGAAGAATTCTCCCAGGCCGTTGAAATACAGATGCTTCCACCATTGAATCTGGTCAGAGTCCAATTTTCCTTTTTCAATATAAACCTGGGGCGGGCAGGCAATCTTCCAGTAGCTGATTAGCTCCACCATCCCCAGAGAAAAGAGCATCTCCTCCGTCACCCGGCCTTTTATCTCTTCCTGCCGGCCATGGGGCAGAGGGAAGGTCCACCGAGGGGTGAAAACCGATAAGCCTTCAATTTCAAATGTATAGGTAATGTTCAGCGCTTCTTCTCCCCATTCCGCCTCATATCCATGGTAATAAAAACGGGGATATTCCCTCCTCAGCTTTTCGTACTGCTCCATTTTTCACTCCGTTTCCGGCGGACTTCACTGCGGCCGCCAAAATATCCATAACAAAAAATCCGCCGCGCTTTTTTCTCTATTTGGCTCACGCACAGCGGATATTTTTTCTATTAGGTATTATATTCGAGAATGAGGGAATTTGCAAGGAAAGAAGTTTTCGTATGACGCTTTTCATTTCCTTCTATTTTGTAATTCCGTACTTTTTAAATGCGTCCATCAGCTGCTCTTCCGTCATGGAGTTAGCGCTCGCGGCATCGTGAAGAGTTAGAAAATTTTTTTGGATTAATTTATAAAGCTGTCGAAATTCTCCTATAGATTCGCCTTTTTTCTGGCCTTTCTTAACCCCTTCTTCATACGTATTCTTCAAATGACGCTCTTCATCATACTCCGTTAACAGCATCCCAATCACCTCCATTCGGTAGGACGTCAACAAATCTGTCAAAATGCCCTCTTCAATGCAAATGTCAATCGCTGCGCCTATGGCCGCCTCCAGTTTTTTCCCCTGGGCCGTCCCTTCCCGGATTTTTGAAATCAGGAACGAATACTCATACAGCTTCGGGCATTTTTCCATAATCTCTGTGTTGAAACCATAGTTGATGTTAATCACCCTGGCCTTGCACTCCAGCGCAGGTTCCTCCTCCTGCTTTTCAAAGGAATCGGAAAGCTTCAAAGTCAGTTCCGGCATGTGCTTCATGCGGTCCGTCCCGTTATAAAAGACAATAAACCGAGGTGTCGGGAGCGTCAGGCGGGTGGAGGAATAGATATCCAGCTGCCTTCGCTCCACATACTCCTGGTAGACCTTCACCATATAAAAGCAGCCTCTCAAGGGCATATTCGGGTTAAAGGTAGACTGATGTTCATAAAAATTCAGGCTGCCATCAATCAGAAAGGAGAGGTCGTTTTTCATCCGCATGTAGAGGACATTGTCCAGGGTGGTAATCTCCAGCTCCTCCGGATTTTCATAGTCAGAACCGTTGACCGCGTTGTAGAGACTCAAAAGGGCCTCCTTGTCCTCAAATACCTTCAAAAACAGCCGGTCCTTATGCTCCCTGTTTCCCTGTGGTTCGGCCATAGGCGTATTCTCCCTTCATTTTACTATGTCTGGCTTTGGATTGCAAAGATTTTCAGAAAATCAGATTCAGATTTGTTTTTAGAATTTCAATTTGAAATGCATTTAGATAGTTGTATTGTACCATGTCCACTAAACTCGTGAGATACCTCGTTAAGTGGACAGGTATGACTCGCACTAGGCTCGTAAAGACCTCGCCAAGTGCTCATATTATACCATGTCCACTAAACTCGTGAGATACCTCGTTAAATGGACAGGTATGATTCGCACTAGGCTCGTAAAGACCTCGCCAAGTGCTCATATCATATCACGGAGGGGGATATTGTGCAAGTTAAAAATAACTGCAAACCATAAATGCCGCCCTCATCCCCCCATCCACCCCGCCAGCACAATACTAGCTCCCATCCCCACCGCCGCAGCCAGAAGTCCTCCGGCCAGGGTGTAGCGGATTCTGGTAATCCCCGCAGAGCCGAAGTAGACGCTGATGCAGTACAGCACCGTCTCCGTGCTGGACATGAGGATAGAGGCCGTCAGGCCCAGAAGGGAATCCGGGCCGTATTCCTGAAACAGGTCCAGCACCAGACTGACGGCGGCGGAATTGGAGACCAGGCGCACCAGGGCCACCGGCATAATCTGGGCCGGAATGTGAAGGAGTTCTGCCGGTTTCGCCAGAAGGCCGCACAAAAAATCCAGAAAGCCTGAACTGCGCCACACAGCCACCGCCGTCATCAGTCCCACCAGGGTAGGCAGAAGTCCGGCTACCGTCCGCATTCCCTCCTTTGCCCCTTCCAGAAAGTCGTCCATCACCGGCCGGCCGGAGAGAGCAGCAAAGCCCAGGATATAAAAAACCAGAAGAGGGGTAATGGCCTGGGACAAGAACATGAGAATGCTCATACTCGAACCTCCTGCTTAAAAATGTGTCTATAATTCCGGATTGCTCCGCACTGCGTGCTCTCTCAATCCTTAAAACACAAAATGCCAGAAGCAGCCCGGGCGCGTCTTTGGCCCATATGCTTCTGGCATCATTCTATTCTTCTGCCGCCGGAGTCATGCCGCCTTTTTCTCTTTTTCTATTTCTATTTTCAAGCAGCGCTCCGCCCCTCTACTCTTCCATAAACAAAGGCGTGGAGTAATACCGGTCCCCGCTGTCAGGAAGAATTACTACAATGGTCTTTCCCTCATAGGCTTCCTGTGAGGCCAGCTTGATTGCCGCCTGAAGAGCCGCTCCGGAGGAAATTCCCACCAGGATTCCTTCGGATTTTGCCAGTTTTTTCGCCTGGCAGTAGGATTCCTCCTCCGTGGCGGTGATAATCTGGTCGTAAATCGTAGTATTCAGCACCTTCGGCACAAATCCGGCACCGATTCCCTGGATGCCGTGGGGGCCGCTCGTTCCCTGAGAGAGCACGGGAGAACCCGCAGGCTCCACCGCCACCACCTGGATGCCAGGCTTCTGTTCCTTCAGATACCTTCCGGTTCCGGTGATGGTTCCTCCCGTTCCCACCGTAGCTACAAACACGTCCACCTCGCCGTCCGTATCCCGCCAGATTTCCGGCCCCGTGGTTTCGTAGTGAGCTTTTGGATTGACGGGATTTTCAAACTGTCCCGCCACCATGCTGCCGGGAATCTCCGCAGCCATTTCTTCCGCCTTGCGGATTGCCCCTGCCATGCCTTCATCCCCGGGCGTCAGCACGATTTCCGCCCCGTAGGCCTTCAGGATATTCCGCCGCTCCAGGCTCATGGTCTCCGGCATGGTCAGAATCATGCGGTATCCCTTGGAGGCGGCAATGGCTGCCAGGCCGATGCCTGTATTTCCGGAAGTAGGCTCAATGATGACCGAGCCGGGCTTAAGCTTTCCCTCCTGCTCTGCCGACTCAATCATGGCCTTTCCCACCCGGTCCTTGACGCTGCCCGCCGGATTTAAATACTCCAGCTTTGCCAGCAGTCGGGCCCGGAGTCCCTCCTGCTTCTCCAGATTCTCCAGCTCCACCAGAGGCGTATTTCCCACCAGTTCCGCCGCGCTTTTATAAATCTTTGCCATCTGAATTCCTCCTTTACAATCGCAGGCCTTTAATATCCTTAATTCTTGAGAGAATCGTGTTGCAGCTGCAGCTGATTACCCCGGGAAGGGGGTCGATTACGTCCCGAATCAGACCTTCCATCTCCTCGCCGGAGGCCGCTACCGCGTGAATGTGAAGCCGGTTCTTTCCCGTCACCCGGTAAATCTGGGTAATGGTTTCATTATCATTTAAAATCTCCACCACCTTCCCAAAGGAATCCGGCTGAGTTTCAATCTCAAAATAGCAGGAAACCGCTCCGCTGATTTTCTGTGGATTGATAATGGTGGTGTATTCCTCGATGATTCCCCTCTGCTCCAGAGCCTGAATCCTGGCTTTCACCGCCACTCTCGAGATTCCCACCTGCTGTCCGATGTCCGAATAGGACATGCGGGCGTTTTCAATCAGAAGCCGCACAATCCTCTGGTCCAGCTCATCCAGTCCTTCTAAAAACATGGTCTTCCCCCTTCCTCCCGTTTCATTTCCCGTGCAGGCACCCGGCCAGATACCGGATGCCCCATCCATGCCATCCAGCCAAGCCAATCTCACCTTCCACGGCCGTCTTTCTCTCCAGTATACAAAAGAACGCCATCAAATGCAATGGCTGTCTTGACTTCTGTATCTTGTTTTGCTATGATTCTTTCGTAACGTAATTTACAACTTTCGTTTTGAAATCAGCGGAACTGAAACTAATATTATTAAAACTGAGGTGTATAAAAAATGAACGGAGATTTAACCCGTGGACCTGTAATGAAATCTATGCTTTGCTTTGCCGTTCCTATGATTTTGGGGAACCTTCTGCAGCAATGCTACAACGTAGCAGACACCCTGATTGTAGGGCAATTTTTAGGGGCCAACGCTCTGGCGGCCGTAGGCTCCGCCTACACCCTTATGACCTTTCTCACCTCCATTCTCCTGGGCCTGTGCATGGGAAGCGGCGCCCTGTTTTCCATCCGCTTCGGCCAGAAGGATGAGAACGGATTAAAGGAGGCTATTTTCGCCTCCTTTATAATGATTGCGGTGATAACTATCCTTTTAAACGCGGCCGCTTTCCTGTGCCTGGATGGAATCCGCCTGTTTCTTCGGGTTCCCGCCGATGTATGGCCCCTGATGCGGGAGTATCTGGCGGTCATCTTCTGCGGTATTGCGGGTACCTTTCTCTACAATTACTTTGCCTCCCTGCTGCGGGCGGTGGGAAACTCCATAATTCCCCTGATTTTCCTGGCCATCTCCGCTCTTCTCAACATCGGGCTGGATTTATGGTTTGTGGTGGGCTTAAAACGCGGGGTAGCCGGGGCGGCGGAGGCCACCATCATTTCCCAGTATGTATCGGGAGTGGGGCTGGCCGCCTATTACTGGCTGCGCTTCCCCGGCCTGCGGATTCAGAAGCGTCATATGAAGCTTCAACTCCAGTCTCTTCAGGAAATCGGAAGCTTTTCCATCCTCACCTGCGTCCAGCAGTCGGTGATGAATCTGGGGATTCTCATGGTCCAGGGACTGGTCAACAGCTTCGGCCCAACGGTCATGGCCGCCTTTGCCGCCGCCGTGAAAATCGACTCTTTCGCCTACATGCCCGTCCAGGATTTCGGAAACGCCTTCTCTACCTTCATCGCCCAGAACTACGGGGCCGGAAAGCGGGAGCGCATCCAGGCGGGCCTGAAAGGGGCCGTGGCCACCGCCCTGCTTTTCTGCGTTATCATCTCCGCAGGGGTGTGGGTGTTTGCCCGTCCCCTGATGCTGCTCTTTGTAAATGCCTCTGAGACCGCTATCATCGCCGAGGGCATCCGCTATCTGCACATCGAGGGAGCTTTCTACTGCGGCATCGGCTGCCTGTTCCTTCTCTACGGCCTTTACCGGGCCCTGGGGCGGCCCGGCATGTCCGTGGTTCTCACCGTCATTTCCCTGGGAACCCGGGTGTCCCTGGCCTATGTGCTCTCCGCCATTCCCTCCATCGGCGTGGCGGGAATCTGGGCCGCCGTTCCCATCGGCTGGGCCCTGGCCGATGCGGCAGGACTGGGATATTATCTGGCAAAGAGAAAGAAGCTCCTGGCCTAAAACTGCTCGTTTTTCCAGTTGTGGTTCATCTCCGTGCTGGAGGCCGTTGCCTTCTGCAGCTGGTAGACGATTTCACTAAAATATCTGGGATTCACCTCATCTAAGGGCAGGGTATCTTCGTCCTTTGGCCGGTCGTAGATATAGCTGCCTCTCCGAACCGTTCCGGTGCGGTAAAAGACCGCGTCGTACACCGTCACCATCTCTCCTTCTCCGGACACAAAGCTGCCGGAGAAGGTCAGATTCACGCTGATTTTCCCGTCTTCCCGGTAAAACTCATAGAATCCTCCCCCATCCTGAACAGAGCCCCGGTACCAGCCCATGGACTGGAGCTTGCCAAACAGAGACAAATCCATCACCATCCGGCCGCCGAACCGCTCCATCCGCTTCTGCCCCTTTTCCTCCGGGGTCACGGAAAATACGGGCCGGTTCAGCTGTTCGATGGACTGCTCTACCTCGTAATCCTCCAGCTGCTGCTTCCAGGCCGAAAGCTCCTCCTCCTTCAGCTCAATGGGATGGACCAGGCCGATTGTCCCCTCAGAGGGCAGTTCATATTCTTCCTCATCCATGGTGTTGAAGCTGCCGTCCTCCATATAGCGGAAGGTCTCCAAAAGCTGGTCCTCCTGGTATATCCCCCAAATCAGGCTGATGGCGAACTGGTGCATCACCGGATTTTTCACAAACAGCTTCTCCCAGTCCGAAACCTGCCATTTGCGGTTAATGGAGAGGGCCTGCTCCAGCCTCAGCTTCTGGGTGGATACCACCGCCTTCATCTGCTTTTTCAGCGCCTTAAACCGGGTGCTGGCCTCCTGGGCTTTCTCCGGGTCGTCGTTCTTTCCGGGAGAGGGCAGGGATTTCAGCCGCTTTCCATTCTGGTCCTGAATCTCCAGCTCCAGGGAGGGGGACAGATAAACGGTAAAATGGCGGGGGCCGTAGTCGAAGGTCTGGCTCAAATCCTCCCCAAAGCCCAAATCCGGCACAATGCGGTCCGCCAGCTCCTCCGGATTCAGATTCAGCTTCTTTGCCGCCTCCATCAGGGCCTTCCCGGCGGCAGCCTTTACCTGCTTAAACTTAAATTTCCGGGAAATGCTGTCCACAATCAGAAGGGCCTCCGGCTCCGGGCTGAGCGCCAGGGCGTAAACGGCGTCGCAGGCAATGGCTCCCCTGGCGTTCTGAGGCCACTGGCTGATCTGATGCTTCATCCGGCTCACCGCCTCCCTGCCTCCAAACGCGGAGGCGAAGGAGAGGATCCATTTCTGCTTGGCCGGAGCTCCCTGCTCCATCCAGCGGTCCCACACCTGGCAGGCAAAGGCCTCCAGGGAGCAGGGCTCCAACTCATCTTTCAGAAGAGCCAACGCCTGGGCCGGATTTTCTCCGGAGCACTCCTGACAGCCCACTAAGAGAGCCGCCAGCAGCTCCTCGGAAACCTGGGAGCCGTCCTTTTTCTTCACCGGCAGAAAGGCCGTGTCAAAAAGCCACTGCACCCGGCGCTTCTTTCCCCCTTTCAGCAGGGAAGCCGCCAGCCCTTCTGCCGTTCCGGGGCCGGCTGCGCCGCTGCCTTCCGCCGTCCCCGTTCCGCCATTCTGACCCGTTCCTTCTGCCCCAAGTCCCAGAAGCCCCCGGCAGCGGGCAGCCACCTTCTGACTCTTCTCCTTTTCAAGCAGCCCCTCCAAATCCTCCCGAAACCGGGCCACATCCCACTTGCTGATGACCTCCAGGGCCATCTCCCTCAGGGCGGACTTTTTGGAAGCCAGCATGGAGCGGATATCCTCCTCCCACTCCGGATGGCCCGCATAAACCGCTGTGAGCAGTTCCTTCACCTGCTTGGAGCCGTCCCCCGCGCAGGACAGCAAGGTCTCTTTATACTCCCCGGGAAATGCGTCCATAGCGGAAATGGCGGCATAGCGGGCAAACACCGAGCCCTGAGCGGCGATGGCGGGCCACTCCGTTCCCGTCCGTTCATGGCGGGATACCAGATAAGCCACGGCGGCGTCCATGCACTGATTTTTGTCCGTCTGGGAATAGAGGGTCCCCCAGGCCAAATCCGCTCCCCGAAGCTGCCAGGCAGCCGAAAGGCCGGCCTTCTCCTCCAGTTCCAGGAAATGTCTCATCTGCTCCTTCCGGTTTCCCTTCCAGGGGAACCAGAGCTGGCTGAGGCGGTAGCCCTGTTCCGCCAGAACGCAGACTGCCAAACAGCGCAGCGTAAAGTCATCCTCCCCGTAGAGGGAAATATAATTGCTCAGTTCCCGGTCATACCCATAGTTGTTTTTTACGCCAACTGCCTGAGCCGCCAGCTGGTCCAGGTTTTCCCCGGTCATCAGGTAATCCTCTGCCAGCCGCTGAACATTGCTGTCCGGAAAGCATTTGGCCAGATTCTGGGCCGTTTTCTTCCGCTTTAATCCGATTCCCTGGTCCGCCGCCGCCCTGGCGATGTCGGGGGCTGCCTGGCGAATCAGGTCCTGGATTTCCCTGTTTTCCCCAACCATGGCCTGGGAGGCCCCCTTAGCAAATTCCGCGGCCCTGGTCCGGTTCAGCTGCCGGACCAGCGACAGCCACAGCTCGTTTCCATTCCCAAGGCCCGCCTGTTTGGTAAGGAGGAACTTCTCAACGGAAAGATGGGCCGCCAGCCACGGGACCTGCTCCTCCATCCGTTTCTGGGGAAGGGACCACCAGGCCCCGGCCAGCACGCTCCAGGGGGCAAAGTGCAGGCACAGGGTCAGGAAACGTTCTCCCGCCGGCGTATACTCCCTTGCCAAAAGGGCGCACACAGCCGCCCGGAGGGCGGAATAGGGGAAAAACTGCATGGAGGATAAGGCAGCCTCCAGAGACTTTGAAAGAGGTCCGTCCGCGTTTCCGTTCTCCAGATACCGCTCCAGCTCCTGCTTCTGATCAGGCGTGCAGAACTTGGCTGTAATCTCCTCCAAGGCATGGCGGATGGAGCTGTTTAAAATCTCCTTCATCTGCCCGCTCTCCCGGTCCTCCCCGCCCAGAAGCTTCTGGAAAAATCCCCGCTTTTTCTCCCCGGCCGCATACAGATATACGGCGGCAAGGGCAGCCTGGGCGTCCGTTCTCTGACCCCTCCACTGGTTCCGAGCAGACAGCAGAAGGGCGGGATTTTTCTCCCCAATCTGAATCAGGTTCCGGAGGCAACTGTTCTTCCCCTGGCGGAAATAGGCCTCCGCCAGAAGGGCCGCTTCTGCCGCCGGCCCCAAAAGGGCGGAAATGGAGTCCGCCCCGCCTTTCCCATCGTCCCCTATGGTCTCCTGGAGGGCAAAAATCATGGAAGGGCCGCCCGCCGCGTACAGGGCCCGAATCAGGCGGCCGCACATCTGAGGACGGCTGCGTTTGAAACGAGTCATCAGGGGCACGGCAGCCTGCCCGCCGCTGACCCATCCGGCCACCTGAACCGACAGAGGCAGCTGTCCCGCCCGGCTGGCCATCTGGCTCCGCCTCTGGTCCGCCTGCTTTCCAAAGTCCACCTGCTCCAGACCTTCCAAAAGGCTCTCGTCTCCCGGCTTATCCGGATCCAGGTATTCCATCAGTTTCTCTTTGCTGGCCCCGCGAATTTCCAGCGCGTCCAATGTTTTTTCAATCTCCTGCCGAATGTGGTCCTCCCCAATTCTCATTCTGCTTTTCCCCTTTCCTCATTTTTCCAATTCTCCTCCACCAAATCCAGGGACATTTTCTCCCGGCAGAGTTCCACATAGCGCACCATGCGGCACACTGCCCGTGTCAGCGGCTCCGGGTCCTTCTCCTGGGCGTGGCGCTGCTCCTCCAGAAGTTCCCCAATCTCTTTCATCCCTGTTCCGCCGGTGTGAAGGCCGGTATTCTCGCAGCGCGCTCCCAGCCTTTTCAACCGCTCTGCGGTTTCCGGCGGGCAGCTGGCGAATCCGCACTGGAGCAAATCCGTCAGCGCCGTCATCAGATCGTCCAGAAGCTCCCTCATGTTCTTCCTCCCCAATTCCGGTAAATTTCAATGGGATACAGCTTCAGCCGTCCTTCCTCCACATAGCAGATTCCAAGGAAGGCGGCCTCCGTATCCCGTTCCTCCTCCAAGGACCGGACAAACTGCTCCAGGGCCTTCACCACCCGCTCCTCCTCTTTCCGGTATTTTACTTCCAGCACCAGGGACCTGTCCTGGCCATCCAGGAGAATCAGACGAAATACCTGGCGGATTTTGTCATACTCCTGCGTCCGGTATCCTGCGGGAATCACCAGGACTACCCGGTCCGCCTCGGGACCATTCGGAAAGAAGGGTCGCTTTTCCCGGAACATTTTTTCAAAATCCTCGTACTGGTTTTGAGAACCCAGGCATTCCCAGGGCTTCACGGTCCCCAGGATGACGGCCCTGCTCTGCTCCGAGGAGGAAAGCCTTCTGTCCCCGGAGGCCCTGCCGCCCTGAAGCTCCAGCTTTTTTTCATAAAGGCCGCCCATCTCTCCCTCCAGCTGCCATGGAGCCGGATGGTATCCCGCATTCTTCCGGCGGACTGGCTGGCTGTAAAATGTGGGCCGCACCCAGGTGTAGGTGTAAAACCGCTCCTGGTCCATTTCCCAGAAATAATAGATGACCCCCGCGTAGCCGCTGTCCCCGTGAAATTCCCGCTCCCCCAACAGGGTCATGGTCAGGGTGGGACAGGGCTCATATTCCGCCCGGAAGACGCCGGCCAGCTCCTGGACCTCCTTCTCCTCCCTGGCCTGGGTCAGTTTCCAGGCCCTGCGGTAGATTCCTGCCAGCAGCGAAAGAAGCTCCTCATCCCGGTAAGCGGCGCTTCTGGAAAAATACCGGCGGTATACCCCTGCCGCCGTCCGAAGCTCCCGCTCCAGGTTTGGAATCTGCCTGCTGTGGCACAGGGCGGCCAGCTGCTCCATGTGGTCGCAGACGGAATCAGGCAGCCGGGAAATTCCCGTCTGAAACTGCTCGGACACCAGACGGCAGACCTGATCCGCGATTTCCTTTATTTCTTCCAGGTTTCCCGACTCCTGCTGCTCCTTTGAGAGAACCTCCGCGGAAATTTTTCCTTTCCAAATCTGATAGCAGAGAAGGGCCTGGGCCTTGTGAACGCACATCTGGCGGCTGTGGCAGGAACAGGCGGAGTGTTCCACCGGCACCAGAAGCCGGACGTTGGCCGGCTCCCAGGGCAGCTCCACAGTGACAATGGAGGTCTCCCTCATCTTTGGCAGCCCCTGGCTTTGGATTCTGGCCAACAGGCCGGCCAGCTTCCTGGTACCCAGAATTTTTTTAAGCTTCTCAGCGGGGTAATCCAGGAGGGGCGAGAAATCCGGCTTCTCCGCCTTCCCTGATTCCTCCGTCCCCGCATTCTGGCCCGCCGCCCCTGCATTCTGGCTCTCTGCCTCCGTATTCTGGCCCGCCGCCTGCTCCCTGGCCCACAGGATGGCCGTGATCAGGTGGCGGCAGATTCCCCTGGAAGGGCAGGTACAGGCGCTGTCCCCCAGAGAAGGCCGCAGGGTGCAGGTCTCCCCGCCCGCCTCCAGAACCGCTTCCTCCCCCTGAATCCGCACCAGTGGAGAATAGCCCTGAAGTTCCTTTTTGCCCCGGTTCACCGTGCCCTTATTGCTCAGGCCCATGAGGTAATCCTCGTCCGCCCGGGCCAGGGCCTCCCTTAATCCCTCGGGAAACTGCTCCATACCGACTCCTTCCTTCCGGCTGCCAAATCACCGCCGGTTTGTTTATGACATCATTTTTCCCAGATAATCTCCCAGCTGTTCCGGCGTCATGGCCCCCACAAAGGCCCCCATATCCGCCAGCACCCTGGCAACGGTGCGGTTGTAGGCCGGGTTGGCGTCCTGGTCCAGGGCCGTCAGGGCCGCCACCTTCACTCCGCTCTCCAGCAAATCCGAGCACACGCCGTAGAGGTTTGCCGCCGGGCCGCCCTCGCACAGGTCGGAGACCAGCACCAGCAGGGTTTTGTGGGGAGAGGAAATCAGACCCTTGCAGTATTCCAGGGCTCCCGCGATATTGGTCCCCCCTCCCAGCTGTACGCTCATCAGCACCTCCACCGGGTCGTCGGCGTAGCCGCTTAAATCCACCACCTGGGTGTCAAAAATCACCAGCCGGACCTCCACCATAGGCAGCCGGGCAAAGATGCCCGCCATAACGGCGCTGTGGATAATGGAATCCGTCATGGAGCCGCTCTCGTCTACCGCGATGACCACCCGCCAGGAATTGTACCGCTTCACCCGTCCGTTAAAATAGACCTGTTCCAGAAGAAGGCGTTTCTCCTCCCGGTCGTAGTGGGCCAGATTTTTCCGGATGGTCTTCTTCACATCCAGATTTCGGATGGAGCGCACCGGGCTGCTGGTATTTCTCTGGATTTTCCCCAAAAGAGAACGCTCCAGATCCATCTTCATCCGCTCCGTAAGCTGTGCCGCCACCTTCCGCACGATTTCCCTGGCAGCCGCCAGCACCTGGTCGCTCATGAGGTGCTTTAAGCTTAAAATCGTCCCCAGAAGAGCCTGGTTGGGCTCCAGCTTCTCCAGTACCTCCCGGTCCGTCAGAAGCTCCTTCAGCTGATAGCGCTCCAGGGCATGGCGCTCCAATACCTGGACCGTCTCCTTTGGAAACAGGCGGCGCACCTCATTGAGCCAGGCGGCTACCGTCAGATGGCTTGCCTCCATTCCTCCCTGATCCTGCCGTTCATCCGCCTTCTGCTCCCTGCTGTAGAGAAAGTCCAGGGCCTCATCCATCCCTTTTAAGCTTCCGTCCAGCCCCATATGGCCCGAGGCATTTTTCCCCAGCACCAGCCTCCAGCGGTTCAGCACCGCCTGATCGCTTATGGGCAAATGTTCCATTTTCTTCTCCTCCTCTAAAGCCTGGCGGCGGCCCACTGATCCAGCTCTTCCCCGTATTCATACTCCCGGACGTCCACCGCCCTCTGCCTGCGTATAGAAGCCGGGCTGGCCCCATGGAGAGCCGCGGCCCTTGCCGCCAGCCGGTCCGCCTCCACCGGCGCAAAGTAGCTGAAGGCCAGCCGCAGCTCCGGCAGAAGGGAAACGAACTCCTCCTGGCTTAGACGGGCAAAAAGCCCGTCCAGCATCACCGTAAATTCCCCGTGAACCAGGGCCAGGTCCCGGGAGGTGGAGAAGAGTCCCCTGAGGAACACCGCGGAGGAGCGCATCTTCTCTCCTGTTCCCATGAGATACCCGGCGCAGATGCGAAAAATCTCCTCCCCTTTGGCTGTGTCTCCGCCGTAGAGAAGTCCCAGCACCCCGCCGTGAAGCCCGGGATGGATATTTGCGTCCCCTGCCATGGCCTCAAAGGTCTCCATCAGTTCTTCCCGCCTTCCGGCAAACTCCTTGCGCCCGGTAAGTTCATAGAGAAGGGCGCACACCTGGATGCAGTCCGTCAGCTGCTCGTCCCGGATCCTGGTCATGGAGGGCAGAAGCTGGCCCAGCTTGACAAAGCACATCTCCAAAAGCCTCTCAAGCCCTCTCTCCTCCTGGCGGTAAAGGGTTCTCAGGCGGCACAGGGTATTCAGACTGGCGCAGGCTTTTCCCAGAGAGAAAAAGTCTCCGTCCGCGGCCAGAAGCTCCTCCATACGCCCGCCAAAGTCCCGGGCCTCGCCGGAAATCCCCATGAGAAAACTCCAAACCATCAGCCGGGCCCCTTCTTCGGCGGAAGCCGCCCGGTCCATGCCCTCCTCCAGTTCCCTTTTGCAGGCCTCCTCCACCGTAGCCCCGGAAACGGAGTGGTCAATGAGGGCTGCCATAACCGGGCCGCTCCACTGATAGCTCCAGATTTCCCGAATCAGGTTCCGGTCCCGGCCGTTCAGCAAATCCGGCCCCTTCTGCCGCCTGGCAAAGCCGCAGTCCAGAAAGCTGGTCCGGTAGAGAAATGCGCTAATCCCGCGGTGTCTGGCCGAGGTGAAAATATTCAGCACCACCTGACTGGCCGTACTTTCCTGGATTTTCAGCCGGAAGGCGCGGCACTGCTCCTCGAAATCCTTTACAAGAGGTGGAACCAGGGCCTGGTCGCAGAGCCGCCCCACAGCCTTTCCCGTCAAAAGTCTGCCCAGAATCCGCAGAGGCTCCGAGACGGCCGGGGATACCTCCCCCTTCACAAAGGAGCTGAGAACAGCGTCCTGAAGCTCGTAAAGGCCTGGCTGCTCCTTTCCCCGGAGTTCCGCCAGACCTCTGGCCATATCCATGGCGCAGATTTCATCGTAGGTGGAGAGGGCAAATCCGCCCTGTCTCAAACGCCGTCCCGTCACCACCAGGAAATCCAGAACCGCCTCGTCCCATGGCTGCTCCTTTTCCTCCTCCATCATGGTCCAGACCCGATGGTAAAATCCGGGAGAAGGCATCCCGCTGGCATAGCCATTTAAGGCGTCCAGGGCCTCCATGGTATAGGCCATGGGGTAGACACTCTGAACCCCTCCGGAAAGGCCGGAACTCTCCTCCCCCTCCTCCGGGTGCAGCAGCCCCCAGGTGTGAAATCCTCCCGTCACCACCAGCACCCGCTGAAATTGGTTCCGAAACCCCTCAATCCGTTTTGCCATGTGGCGCTCCCTGGCCAGACAGCCATCCTTTTTCATCTCCTCTGCCGGCGTATTCTGCCGAACCAGAAGACAGTAGGTGTAAAGCTGTGCCGCAAATTCCCGGGTGCTCATGGCGAAAGCCCGGATTTCAAAATATTTTTCCCAAAACTCCTCAAAACTGCGAAGCCCCGTTTTCTCGCACAAAAGCTGCACAAACCTGCTGCGGCTCAACAGATAGTCGTCGTTGTAGGAAACCTTTTCCTCCTTTGAGAGAAGTCCCTGGTCCCTGGCCGTAGCCATGAGGATTTCCCCGTAGGAAAGGTCGATCAGATGGCAGCTGATTCCCAGCGCCATTGCCTCCTTCATCGCCACATACTCCGGCGAGCAGTCCGTAAAAGGATAGTAGCACTTATAAGCGCCCTTCTCCTTTCCAATCCGGCCCTCGTTGTCCTGGAAGGAGTAGTACAGAGCCAGCGGCGTTTTAGATTCCTCCGAGGCCAGAACGGGAATCAGGGAATCGGCATTTTCCGGGCCCTCAATGAGAATGCAGTCCGGCCGGTATTCCTCTATGGCCTTCTTCAGATGCCAGGAACAGGCGGGACTGTGGTGGCGAATGGGAAAATAAAGGCAGGGAGCCGAGAAGTCAAATGGAATTATTTCAGCTGCCGTCTGGCCTCGTAATAATTCTTCCATAGTCCTCCCTCTTTCTGGGACTTGTCCCGCACTACGGTGGAAAAATAGCTTCTCAGCTTCTCCAGATCCTCCCTGGATTCCTTCTGAACCGCTCCCACCAGATTCTGGACCATGCAGTCCATTTCCATATGTCCGTCGCCGTAATAGTAGGCGTTCATCATAGTCTGATAGTAGACCGACACCGCCTCCGCCGTGCTCATCACGCTGCCCGGGGAATCGATGCGGTGGCCCATAGAGGAGACGCCCTCCCGCAGCTCGTGGAAGGTGGAGGCCAGAAGCTCTGCCGCCTCCTCGTCCGGCTCCATCTCCATCCCGGCGGACCGGGACAGTTCCCGGACCTCATTTAAGATAATCTGTTTTTCCAGTCTCACGTCCCGGACCGGCTGGACGGTCTCAAAATTGAACCGCCGCTTCAGGGCGCTGCTCATCTCATTGACGCCCTTGTCCCTGGTATTGGCGGTACCGATGACGTTAAACCCCGGACGGGCAAAGAGCAGCCCCTCCTCCCCCAGCTCCGGCACATTCAGCACCTTGTCGCTCATGACGCTGATCAAGCTGTCCTGAATCTCCGCCGGGGTTCTGGTAATCTCCTCAAACCGGGTCAGAATCCCCTTCTCCATACCGGTATACAGCGGAGAAGGCACCAGGGCCTGGCGGGATGGGCCGTTCGCCAGAAGAAGGGCGTAGTTCCAGCTGTATTTAATCATGTCCTCCGTGGTTCCGGCAGTTCCCTGGATGGTGTTGGTGCTGACGCCGCTGACGGCCGCGGAGAGCAGCTCCGACAGCATGGTCTTGGCCGTACCGGGCTCTCCCACCAGCATGAGCCCCCGGTTTCCCGCCAGGGTAATGATGCAGCGCTCCACCAGGGCGTCGTTTCCCAGATACTTTTTCTGAATCCGGACCTCCTCCCCATCCAGGAGCAAAGGCTCCCTGCGGCCCAGGATGAAATCCCGCACCGCCCTGGGACTCAGCTTCCAGCCCGCCGGTTTCCGGTTGCTGCCGTCCGCCGCCTCCAGGGCTTTCAGTTCTTTTTCGTATCGCGACTCCGCAGGCCTGCGGATTTGTTTTTCCCCGATCATGGCTAATCCTCCCCACCTATTTCCGCATAATGTCTCTGAGACGATTATACCTGAAACTACCGTACAAATCAATTCGCGGCCACATACAGGCCGCGAACTTCAATGCCTTTTTCTCCCCATCACCCTGCAAAACACCACCGCCGCCGCCGTACTCATGGCCGTAGCCGCAATAGCCGGCCCCACAATGGCCGCCGGGGCCGCGCTTCCATACTGAGTTCGGTACACAATCATATTAATGGGAATCAGCTGCAGGGATGAAATATTGATAATCAGAAAGGTACACATCTCGTTCCCCGCCTCACCTGCTCTGCGCGCAGGCCCCGCCGCCAGCCCGGACCTGCGCTTCTCCTCCAGCTTTTTCAACTCCTCCATGGCTTTTAAACCCGCAGGCGTAGCCGCCCATCCAAGTCCAAGAAAATTGGCAATCATATTGACGGAAATCTGTCTGGCCGCCTCGGACTCGGGTGGAAGCTCCGGAAACAGAAACCTCAGGACCGGCCTCATGACCCCGGACAGACGCTCAATGAGCCCTGCCCGCTTTCCCGCTTCCAGCACGCCGGTCCACAGAACCATTACTCCCAGCATGGTGATGCACAGGGAAACCGCCTCCCCGGAGGCGGCCAGCATCTCGTCTGTCACCTGGCCTAAAGTGCCATGAAAGGCGGCCCAGGCGATTCCTGTGAGAATCATTACCGTCCATAAGATGTTCAGCATGTCAGTCCTCTGTCGATTCTATTCATTGTTACTACTTTATGTGGGCAGGGAATCATAGATGATAAAAAGGCCGCCAGGTTGCGGCAGTTATATTTTTCTATTTTCTTATTCCTTTTTCCATACAATATTTTAACTGGTCAATCTCATTTAAAGTTTTGAGTTCTTCAAAATCAACCCAAATCGAGACGATTACGTAATGAATAGCAGCAATGCTTCCTGTTAACCTCACAAGACATATGATTTTTTTACTAATTCCATCGCTCTGACCTTTTTTGCTTTACCTTAGTCCTCCTTGTGCTATTTGAAAATATGACCGCTTGCCGGCTCAAATTGCACAATGTTGAATACCTTGCATTTTCCGAATCCATACCATTCAGCTCGCTGCAGATGCTCAATGCGATTATTTCGGAACCGGACACCCTGACAAAATCCGCATTCCGTCTTTGTGAAACGACTTGGTTCAGAATATGTCCGTCATGGCACAGGCAGTATTTTTAGACGCAGGAACGCTGAATTGAAAAAGTAAATTCCAGTGTAACGGTAAATTCTACTTGCCTTTTAAAAACTGTAAATTTTATTAGCTTTCTACAATACCAGCTGGTAACCATATACCAAATATTGAGATAAAATTAATTGAAATAATTGATATTGTGTCAAGTATTTTATATGCAAATATCAAGTATGTGTAAGAGTAACTTCCATTGTTAGGTGGTCGGACTTTCCTGCTTTTGGAGCAGCGCAGTCAAGGCAGGAATAGATAACCGTTCTTTCGCATGAAAGACTAAATGCCACTTGCGCAAGATTAAATTCCACTATAGGTTGGAAAGGTAGAATTTATTTTTTCATTTTAGTTGACACATACAACAACCTCCCACCCCTTGCTTTTATCCCATTTTTCAGGTATACTAAAAGGGAAACCGGGCCGGCTGCCGGTTTTTAAAAGAACGTTGAAAAAATTTTTTAAAGAAACGGGGTTTTATTATGAAGCAGCTGAGAGTCTTCTTGCTGCGTTTGAAACAGGAACTTACAGACACGTTCACCTTCCAAAGAACGTTCTCAATTCTTCTTGGAACAGCCATCATTTCCTTTGGAATTACCAACATTCACAGCCGGGTAGGAATTTCCGAGGGAGGCGTATTGGGACTGCTCCTTCTTTGTAACTTCTGGCTGGGAATTTCGTCCTCTATTTTATCTCCCTTGCTGGACGGCTTGAGCTATCTCCTTGGTTTTAAATACCTGGGCAAAGAATTTTTAAAAACATCCATTCTTGCCTCCGTCAGCTTAAGCTTCTTTTACCGGGTATGGGAGTCATTTCCGCCTGTGCTGCCGGATCTTTCCTCTGATCCACTGATCGCTTCTATCACAGGAGGCTTGTTCATCGGTATCGGATGCGGCCTTGTAGTACGGCAGGGGGCTTCCAGCGGCGGCGATGATGCTTTGGCGCTGGTAATCTCCAAGATAACCGGATGGAAAATTTCCCGGGCCTATCTCTTTACGGATGTGACGGTGCTGACATTGTCTCTGTCCTATATTCCGCTCACTAAAATCATTTTCTCTTTGATTACAGTGACTATTTCTTCCTTCCTGATCGATTTCATTTCCACATGGGGGAAAGATTCGGACGAGGACGGCGATTCTAAGAATCAAAAAATTTCCGGGCAGGCTCTTGTCTCGGATTCCGTCTCTTCCCGATAAATAAATATGCTTGACGATGGAGTACAGCCGGCCTTCTTCAAGCGGCATAAAATAAGCAGCCCACACAGGTCCAACTCCTGTGCGGGCTGCTTGCTATTCGTTTAATTTTTCTCCACCGGAATATAAATTTCCAGATAGTGATTCAGCTTTTCTCCAATAAAAACCGTCATCATGGCGTTGACGTAGACTGTGTCCTGAGGCCTTACTCCCTGTTCCCTGCCCCATTCGATCATCTGCTCCACCAAGCTGGCTTCCGGCAAAACCTGCTCTGACCGTACCACGCAGTAGATACAAGGGCGTTTTTCTGTAGTCTGGCAGATAAAATCCTTCCGGTCCGCTTTCAGGCAGTCCTCCACTTTTTGGTAGACAATCATCTGCGTCTCCTTATGGATCAGCCCCTCTTCCTTTGAGTAGGCAAATACGTTGTAGAAATAGGTCATATCCAGGCCGCTCTCCCCGGCGGAGATACGGAACCACTCCTTCACTCCGTCCTCCTGGGAACCGCAGCGATCCACTACATAGCCATCCGGAAATTTCTGGAAGCTGAAACTCTCCAAACAATTTTCAATAGAGTCCAAATCCCCCGCCACCAGACGCAGCCTTGCGATGGCCTGATAATGGCGGCGCAGCTCCTCCTCCTCTTCCTTCAGCCGATTCAGAACATGGTTCTTTAAAAATCCTTCCTCCACATCCTTTCCCAGAATCCCGTCAATCTCCTCCAGACTGGCATTCATCTTCCTGTGGTACACGATGTACATCAGCTTATATAAATCTTCCTGGGAATAGCAGCGATAGCCGTTCTCTTTCTTTTTTGCCTTAATAATTCCCTTTTTCTCGTAAAAACGCAGGGCGTCACAGCTGAGCCCCACGATTTTGGACACATCGCCAATCTGATATTCTGCTTCTCTCATCTGCCCTCACCTGTACCTTAAACCGGGACTCCACTCATGCGGAATCCCGGACTTTGTATTCTCCCTACACTATAAATCCAAGACAGGCGCAGGTCAATGACCCTGTTAAAAATGTAATAAATGTAATGAAATCGTAAGCGCCTTTTTAACAGATATTAAAATTCGTATACCGGTAGCTGCAAATTGTATCTGCCATTTCCTGCCCGTAATCCTGTTTTAAATCCTCCATTACCAAGCCGTTAACCGCTTCCCCCTCCTGACCAAAGATGGCTGCCGTAATCTCATTGTAGGCCCAGTAGGAATGAGCGCAGTGATACTCAAAAGACTTTAAGTACTCCCTCTTTTTCCCTTTCTCAGCCCCCTCGCTGATCATTCCGTTTTCAAGGCGGTGGATGCAGCAGTCGCTGGTATGGAGAGTCTGGTCAACACGATAGCCAAGATAAGGGTTAAATCCTCTGGAAATGGCGCTGTCCAGGTGCCGGCAGTATTCCGCTCCTGCCTCCGTGAGGCCCATTTCCTTAAATTGTTCATGCCATGGACATTTCGTGATTTTTAAGTATCCTTCCGGCGTTATCTCAGACTGGTTGGCACAGCCCTCCGCCTTGATTTCTTCCGTATTCACCCACTCCCCATACTGGTTGTAAGCAGACTGGGTCAGTTCCTCCCCATCACGGATTGCCCGCTGGGCCATCCTTCTACCTCTCTGTATGGCATAATACTGGGTTCCATGGATAAATGCCCGTTTTCCCCGCTCTCCAAACGCCTCTGTCAGATGCACATAATATTTGGCCGCAATGTATGCGTGAACTTTTTCATTAAATCCCATCTATTTTTCCTCCTCCGAACCATGGATTTTTTTCGCTGCCAAAGCCCCAATCACTACTAAAATCAAGATTTGGGCGTAGCCGCCTCCTAAAGGCAGTACCCCAAACACCCCTATGTTCGTCATAGCGCAGCACAGGATTGTAAAAGGCACCAATACGAAAAAGGTTTTCGGGTCCAGCATTGCCCTCTGCATGCACATGGAGCCGTAGAGAGCCGGAAGCAGATAATTCAGAGCACTGATAACCGCGCCCGGCAGAATGGACAGCAGCACGTTTCCAGCCAAAGCTACGATTGTCATACAGATGATGCTGACAAAAACCGATGTCGCTATGGCAATGCAGGAAATCATTGTGCCATGCTCCGTTCCGCCTTCTACATCGGCGGCACTCATAGCCGCACTGGCGGCAGGGGCGCGAATTTCCTTAGAATTTCCCGCAATATAGGTCATATAGAGCCCCGGCACATGGAGTATTGGAAACAGGGTGATGGGGTCTACAATGTACCAGGCCAGCATGCTGGCAAAAAGCGGGATAAACGCCGCCAGAATCTGCCCTGCTGTAATCGTTGCTCCAAAGAGGAGGATCAAGACAGCCGTTGGAATGAAAATCAGCGGGATGGACAGCCAGCAGGTAATCTTTCCCCATTTGATGATGTAGGGCATATATTCGTTTTGAAACGTCTGTTTTTGCTTTTCATTTATCATAAGCCGACCTCCTTTTATTGCAGAAATCCCATTTGCTCCGTAATCGTAGCTGCCACCATGCCCGACAACATGCAGAGAGTCAGTCCCCATTCCTTAATCCACTGCTTATTATGCTTATTGTTGTAAGTCTGGATAATAAACATTACAGTGGCCGCCACAACAACAGACACAATCTGATTGTGGACCGGATAAATCTTATCCACTGTCAGGGAACAGAAAATGCCAATCAATGCGCCTGTACCTACAATCGGAACCAAACGGGCGTTTCCCCCGGACATAAAAAGGGAGACCTTATCCATCTTATCCGCAAACACCGCCGCAAAAATTACCCATCCCAGACATCCCATTCCCTGGACCACAGCCGCAGTTGCTAGAAACGCCGAATCCATTTTCTCACTTCCCAACTCGATGCCAAAGGCCGATGCCGTCAAATCTGCTGCCTGAAGTTCGTATATGGCAGAGCCGATGAAGTCTACTCTAAGCCAGGCCAAGGGCGCTCCCACATACAGCATCAATGTGAGCATGGTAGTTAGCATCACAAAACATGGACCTACGGAAGTGATAGCCGCAGAGCGAATTGCCGACTTTACCTGTTTTTGTGTAAGTCCTGCCGCGGATGCCTTCTGACAGCTTTTTCGGAAAAACAGGATTGACTGGATTAAGACAATCAGCACTCCAGGGGCGCAGGCCAGCCACATAATGAAGCCGTTTGCCAGATTGTTGTACTCAGTTGTCATAGCTCGTTCCCTCCTTTTTTAATATCAGCTCTTTATTCCAAAGGATGTTTCAATCTGGTGGGAGGTATTTCCTCCACCTGGTTGTGGTCATCCATATACCTGATGTATTCCTCTTTTGTCAAAGACGGCTTAAATCCATCCATCAGCGTTCGGGCATTGGCTGCCTGATTCTTCAGAAGATTGTAGGCCGTCAGCGCAAAGATCTTAGCCGGCAGGACATAGGCCGTGTCCTCATCAACCGGGTGAAGCGCTTTATCATGAAGGGCTCCGCCGTAGCCCCCCGTATGGAACTGCAGCAGCGGAAGGATTTGAGATACATCCCCAAAATCCGTTGAGCCTCCCTGTATATAGGAGGGGTTAACCGGCATAATCTGATGTCTCCCCGTTGCCTGGTGCGCGGCTTCCAAAAGCGCCGTAAGGTCGGATACAGGAACCGTAGGAAGGTAGCCCGGCATCGTAATAATCCGGGCCCCGCAGCCTGTTGCCATCGCTCCCGCCCGCACGGAGCGGTCAAACTTTTCGCTGGCATTTTCAATGGCCGGAATATTGTTGGCCCGGACGGAATATTCCATAGTGGTGTGGTCTGCAACAACATTCATAGATTCTCCTCCCCGGGAGATAAAACCGTGAACCCGGACAGAATCCCTGTCCCGGTAGGTTTCCTGCTGCATATTCAAAGCCTGGATTGTCAGTGACGCCGCGTTCAACGCATCTACCCCGCGGTGAGGCGATTCCGCCGCATGGGAAGCTTTCCCCTGGAAGTGGACAATCTTATTCAGGAATCCGTTGCTGGGATTGTTCATAATCCGGATATCGGCTCCCTCACAGACATGGTGTCCCACGGCAATGTGGATATCATCAAAAGCGCCGATACGTATCAGTTCGCTCTTGCCTCCGCCGTAGGCGATCGCCCCCTGTTCCATCAGCGTATGCTTAAACTCCACCTCCACAAATTCCTCCGCCGGGACCGCGAAAAATACCACCGTTCCCGCCATTGCTTCTCTTACCTCCGGCAGACAAAGACCGAATGCCGCTCCCATCATAGCCGCCATTTGGGCGTTGTGGCCGCAGCAGTGGGCCGCTCCCGTATCCGGATTTGAATAAGGGCTATCTGCAATAGGGAGGGCATCCAGTTCCCCTACCAAAGCTATCGCAGGCCCCTCTTTTCCGCCTTTCAGGTATCCTTTCGCTCCGGTTATCGCCAGCCCCTTCTGAGTTTTAATCCCCATCTCCCCCATGAAATCACTAAAGAAAGCTGAGGTTTTAAACTCTTTATATCCCAGCTCCGGGCAGGCAAATATCCTGCGGCCAATTTCTTTAATCTCTTCGCCATGCTCCTCAATCGTACTGACAATCCGTTCCTCAATCCGGTCCATAAATCCCCTCCTCACTTCATACTTAAAATTTACGTCCGATTATACGTCTTATGACTATTAAAATCTGTGATTATCGTCACTTTTTGGCAAAATTTTCTATTTATTCGTTTTCTCCATTTTTTTCAGACTATTTATGTCATGAATTACAATATACCGTCTTTTTTTGTAAAGCCATCCGTTCCCTTTCCACTTGCCAATCACTCTGGATATGGTTTCCCGGCTAGTTCCCAGGAAGTTTCCCAAAGTCTCATTACTGATTGCCAGCGGGATGAGCAGTTCTCCCCCTGGGATCCTTTCTCCAACCTCTTCTGCCATGTCCAAAAGCAAGCCGGCCAGTTTCATCTCCAGAGACGCATAACTCTGTCTCACGGAATTAGAAATATAAAATGATACGAATTCATCCATTGTTTCTAAAAAATAGTGGACCATAATAGGGTTTTTCCTCATAAGATACGTCACTTCCTGCCTTTGAAGACAATAGAGCGTACAATTCGTCAAAGTTGTAACCGTAGCCGGGTACTCCTTTCTCTTAAAAAAACCGGATACTCCAAATACCTGTTCATGTCCTAACGCCAGGAGTTTGACTTTTCCCTCCGCATCCATCTTCGCTACCTGAATATACCCTTTTTCCAGGATAAAAATCTCATTATTCTCCTCGCCCTCTCGAAACAATACCGTATTCTTCGGTACATTCCGCCGCAATATTCCTGATGTTTCCAAAATCTTCAGCAGCTGATCACTGGGTCTTTCTGCTTTGGGAAAGCATATCATAAGTCATTCTCCTTTGTAAAAAAAACACCCCGAAGCCATTCTCCGGCTTCGGGGCAACCTCATAGATTACATTCTGTTTTAATTTAGCAATTACTCCTTCTCCCCATTCAACAACGCATCCATCACCTCGTCCACCGCGGTAATCCGCTCTGCCCGGTAGGCGTTGCTGCCGCAGAAGAGAAGGGCGTCATCCTCATCCCCCTGAGCCGCGTTTACCAGGGCCTGGGTAATGCAGTAGGGAATCTTCGCAATATCGCAGTGCTCCAGACACCGGTAGCACTTACGGATCGGAGGCCGCTTTCCTCCCTTTACCTGGGCCATAAAGGAATTATAGATGGCCCGTCCCGGCATTCCCACGGGACTCTTGATGATGACGATGTCCTCCTTCTTAGCCTGAATATAGGCCTCCTTGTAATCCAGGGGAGCGTCGCACTCCTCTGTGGTCACAAAGCGGGTGGCTACCTGGACCCCGTCGGCTCCCAGCTCCAGCTGGTGAAGCATATCCTCGTGGGTATAAATCCCGCCTGCCACCACCACAGGAACCTTCACTCCGTACTTGTCCCCGTAGCTCTTAACCACCTTTAGGATTGCCCGAATTTCCTCATCGTAGGCATCCCGTTTATAAGTAGCCGGAACATTCTCCGTATCCGCCCCGTAGGCAGCCAGCTGCTCCAGCGAAAAGCCCAGATGTCCTCCTGCCAACGGTCCCTCGACCACCACCAGATCCGGGGCCATGTGGTACTTCCGATCCCACAACTTACAGATCACCGTAGCCGATTTCGCGGTGGATACAATAGGGGCGATCTTCACCCTGCGTCCGGGAATTCCCCCCATCTCTTCGTAGGCTTCCTTTACATACTCCGGCAGGGATACCGGCAGTCCGGCTCCGGAAACGATGATATCCGCTCCGGCCTTTACTGCTTCCTTCACCCATCGGTCATAATGCTTGGTCGCCACCATAATGTTAAATCCAATGACTCCCTTTGGAGCAATTTCCCGGGCCAGCTTCAGCTCTTTGTGAATCGCCCTCGCATTGGCCTCCTCAGGATTTTCAGCAAAATCCGGCTCTGTAAAGCCGATCTGGGCCGCGGAAATCAGACCCACCCCCCCTGCCTTTGCTACAGCTCCGGCCAGGCGGTGAAGGCTGATGCCCACACCCATTCCTCCCTGAATCACCGGTTTTTCAACAGTCAGATCACCTATGACCAGCGGTTTCATTTCTATCATCACATTCTCCTAAATCGATCATATCGATGGGCTGCCAGCTCCTGGCCGCTCATTGCACAATATCTGGTGAAAAATTCTTCCATTCCCCGTTCCATGATCTGTGCAAGAACCTGCAGATTTTCCTCACTCGCAGGCTCCTCCTCCGGAATCATCCGTTCAATCAGTCCCAGCTCCATCAAATCCGCAGCCGTCACTTTCATAACCTTTGCGGCATCCGGCGCCTTTTTACTGTCCTTATAGAGAATGGACGCAAAGCCCTCCGGAGAAAGAATGGAGTAGATAGCATTCTCCATCATCCATACCTCGTTGGCTACTGCCATAGCCAAAGCGCCGCCGCTTCCTCCTTCGCCAATCACAATGGAAAGCACGGGAACGGTCAGGGACGCCATTTCAAAGAGGTTTCTGGCAATGGCCTCGCCCTGTCCTCTCTCCTCCGCCTCCAGACCACAAAACGCGCCTGGCGTGTCCACAAAGCAGATCACGGGGCGTCCGAAGGTCTCCGCCTGCTTCATCAGACGCAGAGCCTTCCGGTATCCGTCAGGAGAAGGCATACCGAAATTCCGCTTGATATTGTCCTTCGTATTCTTACCCTTCTGCTGGCCAATCACCGTTACCGGCATGCCATGGAACATAGCAATTCCGCCAACAATAGCTCCATCGTCCTTAAAATACCGGTCCCCGTGAAATTCAATAAACTCATCAAAGATGGCGTCGATATAATCCGAAGCTACCGGTCGGTCAGTCTTGCGTGACAGCAGAACCATATCCCAGGCAGTTTTTCCACCTTCCTGAGAAGGTTTCCGATGCTTATCCACAAAATCAACGATCTTTCCCACAGGTCCTCTGCCTTCCGGTCTGCGGCCTTCGTTCCTCTGTAAAGCCTCTTCCTCCTGCTCCGGTCCATTGGTCATGGGGTGCTTCCGGTGCATATAAAGGATCTGGCCCAGTACACGTTTTTGGTCCTTGCGCTCTACAATCTTGTCCACAAAGCCATGCTCCAGCAGAAATTCTGCCCGCTGAAATCCTTCCGGCAGCTTCTGACCAATGGTCTGCTCGATGACTCTGGGGCCTGCAAAACCAATGAGGGCGTGGGGCTCCGCCAGGATAATATCGCCCAGCATGGCAAAACTTGCGGTAACGCCTCCGGTGGTTGGGTCTGTCAGCACGCTGATAAACAACTGCCCCGCCTCGTGGTGGCGTTTTAAGGCCGCGGAAGTCTTTGCCATCTGCATTAAGGACACCAGCCCCTCCTGCATGCGGGCTCCTCCGGAACAGGCGAAGATAATCACCGGAAGCTTCTCCCTGGTGGCCCGTTCCACAGCCTGGGTAATTTTCTCGCCTACCACATGACCCATGCTGCTCATGATAAACCGGGCATCACAGACGCCTACCACAGCCGGATTTCCGTCGATGGTGCATTTTCCGGTTACAATGGCCTCGTCCAAATGCGTCTTTTCTCTGGTAGCCAGAACCTTCTTCTCATATCCAGGGAAGTTTAAGGGATTGCAGAAAGGCATCTCCTTATTCCACTCTTCAAAGCTTCCCTCATCGGCAATCATTTCAATGCGCCGGTAGGCGTGAACCCTAAAATATCCACCGCACTTAGGGCAGACATAGTAATTGTTCTTTACATCCTCCACATAGATGGGCTGGCCGCACTTATTGCATTTGCGCCAAAGGCCCTGAGGAATGCTGGCCTGGGAATCTCCCTGAGATTTGTACTTTGTATCAATTTTGGTATATGTTTTTTTAAACATATTCCGCAACATGGATATTACCTTCCTTTCTGCCGCTTAAACCTGCCAGAAGTTACTTGGTATACTGAGGGAAATAGGTCTCAATAAAGCCCGTATCCGTATCTCCCTCCTGAAATGCCTTATTTTCAAGAATCTCATACTGAAAATCTACATTGGTGTCGATACCCTCGATAATCAGCTCTCCTAAAGCGCTCCTCATTTTTGCAATAGCCGAAGCCCGGTCCTTATCATAGACAATCAGCTTCATCAGCATAGAGTCATAATTGGCCGGAACCTTGTAATTGCAGTAAATGTGGGAATCCACCCGCACCCCGTTTCCTCCGGGCATATGCAGATTGGTAATCCATCCCGGACAGGGCATAAAATGCTTCTCCGGGTTCTCCGCATTGATGCGGCACTCGATGGCATGTCCTTTGATCGCCACCTGATCCTGGGTTACGCTTAAAGGCTCACCCGCCGCAATCCGGATCTGCTCCTTAATCAAATCCAGGCCCGTAACCATCTCCGTAACCGGGTGTTCCACCTGAATCCGGGTATTCATTTCCATGAAGTAGAAATCCTGGTTTTTATCCAACAGAAACTCGATCGTTCCGGCGTTTTCGTATCCCACTGCCTTAGCGGCCCGCACAGCCGTCTCTCCCATACGGCGGCGCAGGTCGTCGGAGATCACCTCGCAGGGGGATTCCTCCAAAACCTTTTGGTGACGGCGCTGGATGGAGCAGTCCCGCTCTCCCAGGTGAACCACATTGCCGAACTTATCCGCCATAATCTGAAACTCAATGTGGCGGGGCTTCTCAATATATTTCTCAATATACATGGTGTCATCGGAGAATCCCTTCACTGACTCCAGCTGGGCGGAATTGAAATTCTCTATAAAATCTTCCTCTCCCCGAGAAATACGCATTCCCTTTCCGCCGCCTCCGGAAGAAGCCTTAATCATCACCGGGAAGCCGATGGCCTTTGCCATCTCAAGCGCCTCCTCAGCCTGGTGGACCGGTTCCTTGGAACCAGGAACTACCGGCACCCCTGCCTCAATCATGGTGCGGCGTGCCTCGGATTTGTTGCCCATCCGGTTGATAATCTCAGCGCTGGGACCGATAAAGGCGATATTGCACTCCGCGCAGAGCTTGGCGAATTTGGCGTTCTCAGAAAGGAAGCCAAAACCCGGATGAATGGCATCCGCGTTTAAAGCCACCGTGGCCGCCAGAATCTGCTCCATATTCAGATAGCTCTGGGAGGAGGGAGCCGGTCCAATACAGATAGCCTCATCCGCCAGAAGCGTATGGAGGCAGTCCCGGTCTGCCTCAGAATAGACTGCCACGGTTTGAATCCCCATCTCCCGGCAGGCCCTGATGATGCGGACCGCAATTTCGCCTCTGTTTGCAATTAAAATTTTCTTAAACATGGGCCTTTTACCTCATTTCCCTTAACCGATCATAAAGGTAAGCTCCGCGGTAGCGGCCAGCTTGCCATCCACCGTAGCGGTGGCCTTTCCAATCCCTACGGGTCCCTTCTGCTTGATAATCTCGCACTCCAGGCGCAGCTTGTCACCAGGACGAACCATGTGCTTAAACTTACAGTTGTTGATTCCCCCAAAGTAACCGGTCTTGCCCTTGTAGGCCTCCACACTGAGCATAGCCACAGACCCCACCTGAGCCAGAGCTTCAATAATCAAGACACCCGGCATCACCGGATTTCCGGGAAAATGTCCCGCAAAGAAGGGCTCGTTGAAAGTAACGCATTTGTATCCCACAGCTCTCACGCCAGGCTCCAGCTCCTCGATGCAGTCCACCAGCAGAAATGGATGCCGGTGAGGAAGAATCTCCTGAATTTCCTTAATCCCCATCATATATTCTCTCTCCTCTCTGCACCTTAGCGAATGCGGAACAAAGGCTGCCCATACTCCACAACCTCTTCATTATTGACCAATACCGCCTCAACAACTCCGTCATACTCGCTCTCAATTTCATTCATCAGCTTCATGGCCTCGATAATGCCCAATACCTGCCCCTTCTTCACCGTATCCCCTTCCTTCACAAAGGGTTCCGCATCCGGAGAGGAGGCGCTGTAAAAGGTTCCAACCAAAGGAGAGGTCACCACTTTTCCGGACATCTCCGCCTGGCTCTCGCCTGCAGTCTCCTCAGCCGCCTGCAAAGCAGGCGCCGCAGCAATTGTCATACCAGGGGCAGCCGCGCTCACGCCGGCAGGAGCAGCCGCAGGAGCAGCCACTGTTACAATCTGAGGCGCCTCCTTTTCGCACTTTAAGGAAAGCTTAAACTCGCCGTCCTTCATCTCAAAGCTGGTCAGCTTGTTGGCCGCCATGGCCTCCATCAATTTTGTAATTTCATCGATATTCATAACCGGATTCCTTCCTTCCTACTCCGCAAACTTCTTTACAACCAGGCTGGCATTATGGCCTCCAAAGCCCAGAGAATTGGTGATCGCGTAATTGACATCCATAGAAACGCCCTCGCCGGGGGTGTAGTCTAAATCGCACTCCTCATCGGGGATCTGATATCCGGCCGTGGCATGAACATAGCCTTCCTCAATGGATTTCACACAGGCGATAAACTCCACGCCTCCGGCAGCTCCCAGAAGGTGGCCAATCATAGATTTGGTGGAATTAATCTTCACCTTGTAGGCGTGGTCGCCCAGAGCCAGCTTGATGGCCTTGGTCTCAAACAGGTCGTTGTGATGGGTGCTGGTGCCGTGAGCGTTTACATAGTCGATATCCTCCGGTCTGGCTCCCGCGTCTTTAATCGCTACTTCCATGGCTTTGGCCGCACCGCTGCCATCCTCCGCCGGGGAGGTAATGTGGTAGGCGTCGCAGGTCGCGCCGTATCCCACCAGCTCCGCCAGGATTTTGGCTCCTCTGGCTTTGGCGTGCTCCAGGGACTCCAGGATTACAATACCGGAACCCTCTCCCATGATAAAACCGTTTCTCTCCTTATCAAAAGGAATCGATGCTCTTAAAGGATCGTCCGTCGTATTCAGAGCGGTCAGGGCGGTGAAGCCCGCTACCCCGATGGGGGTGATGCTGGCCTCGGTTCCGCCGGCCACCATCACATCCGCCTCCCCATACTGGATGGAGCGGAAGGCCTCTCCAATGGAGTGGGTTCCGGTAGCGCAGGCCGTTACTACGTTGATGCACTTGCCTTTCAAACCGAACTGAATGGATACATTTCCGGCAGCCATATTACTGATCATTAAAGGAACCAGCAGGGGATTCACGCGGCTGGGGCCTTTTTCAAAGAGCTTCTTGCAGTCCCGCTCCACAGCCTGAAGGGAGCCGATGCCGGAGCCTACGCTGACGCCCACCCGGTAAGGGTCCTCTTTGGTCATGTCAATTCCCGCCTGATCCAGGGCCTGCTTCGCCGCCGCTACGGCGTACTGGGAGAACAGCTCCATCCGGCGGGCCGCCTTGGGATCCATATAATCCTTGGCGTTAAAATCCTTTACCTGGGCCGCCAGCTTGCATTTATAATCCGTGGTATCAAAATAGGTAATGGGGCCGATTCCTATCTGCTTATTTTTGAGTCCATTCCAGAAGCTTTCCACATCGTTGCCAATGGGCGTAATTGCTCCCATACCCGTTACTACAACTCTTGTTCTCATAACTTTATCTACTCCTGTTCTGATTCAAATCTACATGGCCATTCCGCCGTCTACGCTGATAACCTGTCCGGTAATATATCCAGCCTCATCCGACGCCAAAAACGCTACGGCTGCCGCTACATCCTCGGTTTCTCCGAAATGCTTCATGGGAATCTGCTCCGTGGCTGCCGCCTTTACAGAATCGCTCAGTACCTCGGTCATGTCGGTGCGGATAAAACCGGGAGCCACCGCATTAACGGTAATGCCGCGGCTTGCCAGCTCTCTGGCAGCGGACTTGGTCAGGCCGATGACGCCCGCCTTGGCGGCGCAGTAGTTGGCCTGTCCCGCGTTGCCCAGTACGCCGGAAACAGAGGAAATGTTGATAATCCGTCCGGCTTTCTGCTTTAACATCTGGCGGGAGATGTGCTTAATGCAGTTGAACACGCCCTTTAAGTTGGTCCGAATCACCGCATCGAAATCCTCCTCGCTCATCTTCATCAGAAGATTATCCCGGGTGATTCCTGCATTGTTCACCAGAATATCCAGCCTGCCGTATGTCTTTACAATCTGCGTCATCAGCTCCCCGCACTTCTCAAAGTCGGATACATCGCACTGAATGGCCTGGGCCGTTCCGCCGGCCTCCTCAATGGTCTTAACAACCTCCTGGGCCTTGGCCTCGGAGCCGTTGTAGTTGACGATGACCGTGGCACCCCGGGATGCCAATGTCAGCGCGATCTGCCTGCCGATTCCGCGGCTGGCTCCTGTTACTAATGCAATCTTGCCTTCCAGCATGTTCTTTTCACCTTCCCGTCCCTTTAATTAGCGTTTTTCAACGCCTCCGCTACTTTGTCCACATCTTCTATCTTTTCAACATTCAGGGTTGTGACACCCCGATTGATTTTTCTCATAAATCCTGCCAGGGTTTTACCCGGCCCAATCTCGATAAAGGTATACACACCGTCAGCCAGCATAGACTCCACACTCTGCTGCCAGCGCACGGAGGAGGACACCTGGCGTGTCAAAAGCTCCTTTACCGGTTCCTTAGTTGTCACATAAGAGGCGTTCACATTGGCTACATAAGGAATCACCGGATCGTGAACCTCTACCTGCTCCAATACTTCTCCCAGCTTTCTTCCCGCTTCCGTCAGCATGCCGGAGTGGAAAGGCCCGCTGACATTAAGCATCACCGCCCGCTTGGCGCCTGCCGCTTTCAGCTTCTCGCAGGCCTCCTCCACGGCTTCCTTTTTTCCAGAAATCACAATCTGTCCCGGACAGTTATAGTTGGCAATCCAGACGCCCTCCATGGATCCGGTCACCTCTTCAATAGCAGCAGCGTCCAGGGCCAGGATGGCCGCCATAGCTCCCTGTCCCACGGGAACCGCTTCCTGCATGAGAATGCCCCTCTGACGAACCGTCTTAATGGCATCCTCCTCACTCATAACCCCTGCGGCGGCCAGGGCACAGTACTCGCCCAGGCTTAAGCCTGCCGCCACATCCGGCTTTACGCCTTTCTCCTCCAGCACCTTCATCATGGCGATACTGGTGGTCACCATAGCCGCCTGGGTGTACTCCGTAATGTCCAGACGGTCATTGGGCTCAAAACACAGCTCGGGCATAGAAAAGCCCAGAAGCTTGCTGGCCTTGTCAAATACTTCCCTGGCAGTGGCGGACTGCTCATAAAAATCCTTTCCCATGCCTGCGGCCTGGGCTCCCTGTCCAGGGAAGATAAACGCGATTTTGCTCATACCCCACTTATTTCCTTTCCTGAAAAATTAGGACCAGTGCAGCAGCTTGCCCGCCTGCTCCATCATCTCGTCGATCATTTCCTTACAGGTCTGCTCCTTGCTGATCATGCCTGCAATCTGTCCGGCCATAACGGTTCCGTTTGTCACGTCGCCCTCCTGCACAGCCTTGCGCAGAGTTCCCAGAGTCAGGTACTCCAGTTCCTCAAAAGACTTGCCCTCTGCCTCCAGCTTCTGATACTCTCTGGTCATCTGGTTTCTCAGACAGCGCACCGGATGTCCGTGGCTGCGGCCGGTTACGGTGGAATCGATATCCTTGGCCTTAATCACCCGCTGTTTATAGTTTTCATGTACAATGGATTCCTTGGCTACCACAAACCGGGTTCCCATCTGGACCGCCTCAGCGCCCAGCATAAAGGCAGCGGCGATTCCTCTTCCATCACCGATACCGCCCGCGGCGATAACCGGGATGGATACCGCATCCACCACCTGGGGCACCAGAGTCATGGTGGTCTGCTCGCCAATATGTCCGCCGGACTCCATTCCCTCAGCCACTACGGCGTCAGCGCCATACTTTTCCATACGGCGGGCCAGAGCTACGCTTGCAACTACCGGAATCACCTTAATTCCGGCGGCTTTCCACATATCCATGTACTTCTCCGGATTTCCGGCTCCGGTGGTCACCACCTTGATGCCTTCCTCTACTACCACCTTTGCCACATCATCGGCATGGGGACTTAAAAGCATTACATTTACGCCAAAGGGCTTCTTCGTCAACGCTCTGGCCTTGCGGATTTCATCGCGAACCACCTCTCCGGGAGCGTTCGCTCCGCCGATCAGTCCAAGGCCGCCCGCCTCGGACACAGCCGCCGCCAGGTGGTGCTCTGCTACCCAGGCCATACCACCCTGAATGATCGGATATTCAATTCCCAACATTTCTGTAACTCTTGTCTTCATATTGTTCCTCCAATTTCCTTATGTCAACGGCTGCGTTCCGTGGAAGTGCTGCCTCCTCTAACAGAAACAGCGTGTATAACTCACACGCCGTTTCTCTGCCGTCTGTATCAATCTTTCCGGGCTTTTAGGCCTCAACGCCCTTGCTCTTTAAGTAGTCCATCACCTGTCCAACGGTGGTCAGGTTCTCCAGATCCTCAGCCGGGATCTCTACGGAGTACTCGTCCTCCAGAGCCATAACCAGCTCAAACAGGTCCAGGGAATCTGCTCCCAGGTCTTCCTTAAAGGAAGAAGCCTCCGTAATGCTGTCCGCGTCCACGCTCAGCTGCTCCGCGATGATTTCCTTCATTTTCTCCAACATAATTTCATTCTCCTTTTTTTAATTTTAAAAAGTGGTATACATTACCATTGTATCAGAGTTGCGCCCCAGGTCAAGCCCCCACCGAAGCCAGATAGAATAATTTTATCTCCTGGGTTTAATTTTCCCGCCCGATTCATCTCATCCAGCAAAATCGGGATGGATGCTCCGGATGTATTCCCATAATATTCCATGTTCGCCGGGAATTTTTCCAGGTCAGCCTTCAGCCGCTTGGCCACAGATTCGATGATCCGCATATTAGCCTGGTGAAGAACAAAATAGCGAATCTCCTCCATAGGCGTCTGCGTGTCCTCCAGCACCTGACGGATTACCTCCGGAACCTTTTTTACCGCGAACTTGAATACCTCCTGACCATTCATGGTCATATAGCCAAGCTCCGGCTTCTTGCCCAGAAGGAAATTTCCATTGGTACGGGCGCCGCAGGTGAGAACATCTCCCTTGGTTCCATCGGAATACATGCGCATTCCTAGAACTCCGGTCTCATCTGCTTTTACCACCGCGGCTCCTGCCCCGTCTCCAAAAAGAACACAGGTACTCCGGTCGCTCCAATCGATCAGCTTGCTTAATACATCGCTGCCAATAATCAGCGCTGTGCGGTAAATTCCCGCCTTTATAAAAGCGTGAGCCGTGTTTAGAGCATACACAAATCCGGTGCAGGCTGCGCTTAAATCATAACACACCGCGTTTACCGCGCCGATCATAGCCTGAACCTCACAGGCGCCGCTGGGGAAACAGTAGTCCTGGGAGGATGTACCCAGAATGATTAACTCAATCTCCTCCGGCTTTACTCCCGACTGTTCCAGGGCCTTACGGGCCGCCCTTGCCGCCATCTGAGAAGTGCCTTCTGCCGTCACCAGCCTGCGCTGCCGGATACCGGTTCTGGTCCGAATCCATTCGTCATTGGTATCCACAATCTTTGCCAGATCATCATTGGTGACGATCTGCTCCGGCACATAGGAGCCGGTTCCTACGATTCTGCTTGTTATCATGATTATCCACCTTAAATTCTTCTTAATTGCTTCTAATCCGGATTTTGACGGATCTTCGCTGACAGTTTGTGGAACAAGGCAAAAATACTTTGAACTTCAAAGCAATACTACAAGAATCCATTCCGTTTGTCAAGAGATTTTCCTTCATTTTTCCCTCCATTATATAGCCGGTTTTCTTCCCTCCTCTTTTTGCATGACATTTTTGAGATTTTTCACAATATTTTATGGTTTGATATTGACTTTTATTGTCAAATCTGCTAAGTTAAAACTGTACTGGTGTTTATTTTCTGCTAAGGGGGATTACAAATGAAAACCACGGGGGTTGTCCGCAGACTGGACGAACTAGGCAGAATTACGCTTCCAATCGAACTTCGCAGAAGTTTGAATCTGGATGTCAGAGACGGACTTGAGATTACGGTACAGGATGACTGCATCATTCTCAAGAAAGCGGAATCTGCCGACATTTTCACCGGCAGCACAGAAGACCTGCTGGAGTACCAGGGGAAAAAGGTATCCAGAGCGTCCATCCTGGAGCTTGCCAAGCTAGCCGGCCTGAACGTGACAGGCTGACAAAAAGGGCCGCAGGGAATTGATCCGGCGGCTCTTTTTCTGTCCTTTTGACGCTGTCTGCCTATCGGGAATCCGGCTCCTGCGCTTTTTCCTGTCCATGCAGCTGCTGATATACCTCCCGCTTGCTGATTCCCCGATCCTTCGCCGCTGCCTTCATGGCCTCCTTTTTTTCCATTCCCCGATTCATATAAAAGGCCATATGTTCCTCCAGAGTCATTTGCTCCCACTGACTGATCTCTTCCCGGCGGATTTCCTGCAGGGACTTTCCTTCTATAACCAGGACAAACTCTCCTCGCGGTTCCTCTCGTTCATAGAAACTGACCGCTTCCCTCAAAGTCGTCCTCCGGACCGCCTCATGCTTTTTGGTCAGTTCCCGGCAGATCGAGATGCTTCTCTCCCCCAAAACCTCTTCCAAATCCTTCAGTGTCTGAAGCAGATGATGAGGGGCTTCGTAAATTACCATGGTCCGGGTCTCTCCCCTCAACTCTTCCAAAATCCGCTGCCTTTCCTTTTTATCCGCTTTTCCATTTGGAAGAAAAGCTTCAAAGCAGAACCTTCTGACAGGCTGGCCGGACATGGTCAGAGCGGTGATACAGGCTGCGGGTCCGGGAAGGGAAGTTACCGGAATATCTTCCTCAAAGCACTGGCGCACCAGCTCCTCCCCGGGATCCGAGATTCCCGGTGTCCCCGCATCGGTAATCAAGGCAATGTTTATCCCTTCTTTAAGCTTTTTCACCAGCTCTCGGGCCTTCTCTACCTTATTATATTCATGGTAGCTGGTCATGGGCGTCTTAATATCAAAATGATTCATCAGCTTAATGCTGTGTCTGGTGTCCTCCGCCGCAATCAGATCTACTTCCTTCAGGGTACGAAGAACCCGGAAGGTAATGTCCTCCAGATTGCCGATGGGCGTCGCGCACAAATACAATGTTCCCGCCATATTTTTCCTCCCAACTCTCATCTCTTCCCAGCTCAGTATCCATAGGTTGTCCGGATTTCCTCCGAATAACTTCCCTCCTGGTCAAATACGATGACCGGGGCCTCCACCTTCATCAGCGGCCTTCCCCCTTTCAGGGCTTCAATCAGCACCATATTGGCTTCCCGGTCCTGATAGGGATGAACCATTTTCATCCGCTTGGGCTCCATTCCGAAACGCCGGAAGGTTTCCAGAATCTCTACCAGTCTTCTGGGACGGTGAACCATGTAAAACCGCCCTCCAGGTTTCAAAACCCTTCCGCCTTCCCGAATCACATCCTCCAGGGTGCAGCAAATCTCGTGACGGGCAATGGCTTTTGCGCTGCCAGGATTAACCAGGCCGTGAGACTGATTCATATAAGGAGGATTGCTGGTGACCACCTCAAAGGAGGCCGGGCCAAAAATCTGGCCGGCCTCCTTAATGTCTCCTGTCACAATCTCTATCTTTTCCTCCAGACGATTGTATCTGACGCTCCTGCGGGCCATGTCCGCAGACTCCTCCTGAATTTCCAGCCCTGTAAAATGCTTTCCTTCTGTTTTCGCTTCCAGAAGAATGGGGATGATGCCTGTCCCTGTTCCCAGATCCAGCACTTGCTCCGCAGGCTTTACCTCAGCGAAGCCGGAAAGGAGTACCGCATCCATTCCGAAGCAGAATGCACCCTTTCTCTGGATTATGCCATATCCGTTCCTCTCCAAATCATCAATCCGCTCATCATCCCGCAGAAAAACAGAACCGGCCTTTGTCCAGCTGTGTCCTTCACTGGCTTTCTTCTCAATCATCCAGCTTTGATTTCCTTTCCTTCTTGTCAAGTGCCTCCAGCTTTTTCAGCTCAGGGTCCGAACTGTCCCTGTCCCGTTCTTTATCTTTCTCCTTGTCCTTTCCCTTGGCCCCTTTCTTTTTTCTGGGCTTAAACTTCAGCTGATCCGCCCGGTATTCCCGGATTTCTTTTTCATCCTTGTCCACCGTCACCACCACTTTTACCATCTGGCGCAGTACGTTGACGCTGTGGACCTCGCCTTTTAGCCCATCGCTTGTGGTTACATAATCTCCCGCGTTGGGCAGTCTGCTGTTTAACACCTCGTAAGTTTCTTCCTCATTTTTCAGGCAGCACATCAGCCGGCCGCAGACGCCGGAAATCTTAGACGGATTTAAGGAAAGATTCTGCTCCTTGGCCATCTTGATGGAGACGGGGATAAATTCCGACAGGAAGGAATGGCAGCAAAGGGTTCTTCCGCAGATACCGATGCCTCCCATGATTTTTGTCTCGTCCCGGACACCTACCTGGCGCAGCTCAATCCTGGTGCGGAACACGCTGGCCAAATCTTTTACCAGCTCCCGGAAGTCAATCCTCCCATCCGCCGTAAAATAGAAGAGAACCTTGTTGTTGTCAAACGTATATTCCGCATCAATCAGCTTCATCTCCAGGTTATGCTTCTTGATTTTTTCCTTACAAATCCGAAACGCCTCTTTTTCCTTTTCCCGGTTGCGCTTCTCCACCGTCTCGTCTTCCTGAGTGGCCATGCGGATCACCGGTTTTAATGGCATCACTACCTTGGATTCCTCCACCTCCCGGTTGCCCAGAACAACGAATCCATACTCAATCCCCCTGGCGGTTTCCACAATCACATGGTCTCCCCGCTTGATCTGCCTTCCGGCAGGGTCAAAATAATAGATCTTTCCCGCAGTGCGGAAACGAACTCCGATTACTGTTATCATCATTTTCCCTCTTTCTTCATCTATCCATCACATATCCCGGGCAACCGTCCATCCGCCGCTTCTTGTCTTGCCTTTGGCCGGGCAAGAAGATCAGGTGCCCTCGGGGTATACGCCGACCTGAACGGTTAAAACTTTCAGTTTTCCTTCATGGACAAAAACAAAAGTTCCATCACCAGCTCCGTATTGACGTTGGCATCCAGACGGATACCTGCTTTATCAATGGCCGCCAGAATTCGCTCCAGGCCGTCATATCCGCTGGCGGTACACATCTCCTTAATGGCCGGGAACTGATCCTTAAAAATCAGCAGATTGATATCTTTTGTAGTCTTGTACATCAGTACATCCCGGTACCACATCTGCATAAAATCCAGGCACTGGTGCAAATCTGTCCCCTCATCCTTCCAGCGTTTCACATCTTCTAAAAGCTCCGACAGGTCCGCCTTCTTGACCTTTTCCAAAAGCCCCAGCAGTTCTTCATAAAGCCTCTGGAAGTCCTCAGATTCCGAGAGGGCGATGGCTTTTCCCAGGTTGCCTCTGGCAAAGGCCGTATAAACCTCCGCCTGGGCCGCCGGCACCTGGAGGCGTCCCGTGAGATAATCCCGCACTTGCTCGTCGGTCAGAGGCTTTAAAGCCATCTTAACGCATCTGGAAAGAATTGTGGGCAGGAAAACTTCACCGTTGGCAGTGAGGAGCAAAATCACAGCGTATACCGGCGGTTCCTCAATCGTCTTGAGCAGAGCATTCTGAGCCTGAACCGTCATCTTTTCCGCCTCGTCCACAATGTAGAGCTTGTAACCGCCGCTGTAAGGCTTTACCTGAATGGTATCATTAATCTGGCGGCGCACATCATCCACTCCGATGCTGGCAGGCTTCTCATGGGTCACATAAATAATATCCGGGTGATTTCCGGACAGCACCTGCCGGCAGGCATGGCACTCCCTGCAGGGTTCCCCGCTCTTTCCCTCTTCACACATCAGAGACAGGGCAAAGGCATTAGCCATGGTCTTCTTTCCCATCCCCTCCTCTCCGGAGAGAATATAGGCGTGAGAAACGTTCCCCGTAGCAATCGCAGTGATGAAATGTTTTTTAATCAGGTCTTGTCCCAGTATGTCTTTAAAGGAAAGCATGGAATTGTCCTCCATTGGTGTAAGCTGTTAATTAGTATAGCATAAGTTGAAAATGATGTATAGAAAAAATCCTTTGCCTTTTGACATATTCTATAAAAATGTCTTCTCATTTCTATCCATTTTTACTATTCTAATTTGCCAGGATTTCGTATATGATAAATTATATCGTATCTTGTTCAGTCAAATACGTTCATTTAGTTTGAACATCTTAGTGTGCCCAGCCAGCGCTTACACAAAAGAAAACGGAGGTAAAGACCATGGCAGCTGCCCGATATAACGACATTCTAAAAGACCTGAAGCAAAAAATTGAAAGCGGCGAATACCCCTGCCGTTCCCTCCTGCCCTCGGAAAATACCCTGACGGGAATTTTTAAATGTTCCCGGAACACCGTCCGCAGAGCCATCTCCATTCTGGTGAAAATGGGATATGTCCAGGCCATACACGGCAAGGGGGTCATCGTCATTTATCAGCCCAGAAAGCAGGCGGTCTTCACCATCGGACAGATTGAGTCCTTCCAGGAATCGGCCCGCAAAAATGCCCTGGACTCCCGGACAGAGGTGATCCGCTTTGACGAGCTGACCGTGGACCAGAAGATGAGCGCCAAATCCGGCTTTGCCGTTGGAGCTGTGGTGTTCTACATTCTGCGAGTCCGCTACGTGAACAACAAGGCGGTGATCCTGGATGTAAACATGTTCTTAAAATCCGTTATGCCGGATCTGACTCCAGAAATTGCCTCCCGTTCCATTTATAATTACCTGGAAAATGAACTTCACATGTCCATTGTCACCAGCAAGCGCCGCTTTACCGTGGAACACATTACGGAAATCGACGAGAAGTACCTGAATTTGGACGTCAACGACTTCAACTGCCTGGCCGTAGTGGCCAGCCAGACTTACAACTCCGACGGGGTGCAGTTTGAGTATACCTGCTCCAGACACCGGCCGGACTATTTCAGCTTTGAGGAGACGGCTACCCGGCATTCGGACGGAGCGTGACGGAAGTGCGGTCATTCCGAAGGGCTAAATGAAAATTCATAGCCGTTCAATATTTCTGAATTGAAACACACCTCCTTTTGGATTATACTGGTTTTAGCACAGTCTCGGGGCCGAAGCCTCAGGGACTGCAAACCCATAAAAAGGAGGTTTTTTCGTGGAATTTCGAGTTGAGCACGATTCTATGGGCGAAGTAAAGGTTCCAGCCGACAAATATTGGGGAGCCCAGACCCAGAGAAGCTATGAAAATTTTAAAATTGGAATTGAGAAAATTCCCATGGAAATCATCCGCGCCTTCGCCATCTTAAAGAAGGCCGCCGCCATGGCAAACCATCGTCTGGGGAAGCTGGACGAAAGACGTCTTCAGGTCATTTCTCAGGTCTGCGACGAAATCCTGGAGGGGAAGCTGGACGCCCATTTCCCCCTTGCCGTATGGCAGACCGGAAGCGGCACCCAGTCCAACATGAACGTCAACGAGGTTATCGCCGGAAGAGGAAATGAAATCGCCGGCGAGAAGCTCATCCACCCCAACGACCACGCCAACATGTCCCAGAGTTCCAACGACACTTTCCCCACCGCCATGCACATCGCCGCAGCGATGGAGATTGAGGACAAGCTTATTCCTGCCATCGACCTTCTTTCCGCCACCTTTGGCCGTTTAATGGAGGAAAACGAGGGCATCATCAAAACAGGACGCACCCATCTCCAGGATGCCACTCCCATCACTTTTTCCCAGGAAATCAGCGGATGGAAAAATATGCTGGATAAGTCTAAGGAAATGATTTCCCTGAGTCTGAAGGGCTTAAAGGAACTGGCTCTGGGCGGAACCGCCGTAGGGACGGGCCTTAATGCCCCGGAGGGCTTTGACCGGGAGGTGGCTGCCGCCGTTTCTTCTCTCACGGGCAAAGATTTCATCACCGCTCCCAACAAATTTCACTCCCTCACCAGCAAGGACGAGCTGGTATTCGCCCATGGCGCTCTCAAAGGACTGGCCGCGAACCTGATGAAAATTGCCAACGATGTGCGCTGGCTCTCCAGCGGCCCCCGCTGCGGCCTGGGAGAAATCTTCATCCCGGAAAATGAGCCCGGCAGTTCCATTATGCCCGGTAAGGTGAATCCTACCCAGTGCGAGGCTATGACCATGGTAGCCGTCCAGGTGATGGCCAACGATGTGGCCGTAGGCATGTCCGCCTCCCAGGGGAATTTTGAGCTGAATGTTTTCATGCCGGTGTGCATCTACAATTTCCTTCAGTCCGTCCGCCTGCTGACCGACGTTCTGATTTCCTTCAACAACAACTGCGCGGTAGGAATCCGTCCCAACCGGGAAAAGATGAGTGAGAATCTCCACCGCTCCCTGATGTTGGTGACCTGCCTCAATCCCTACATCGGATATGAGAACGCCGCCAAAACTGCCAAGAAGGCCTATGCTGAGAACATTTCCTTAAAGGAGGCCTGTGTCTCCCTGGGATTTTTGACGGAAGAGGAATTTGACAAGGTATTTCTGCCGGAGAAGATGGTCTGAGGGTACTGCGCGGACAGATCGCTCGCTTCCGGATACTGAAATCTAATATTTTCCATAACAGCTCAGGCCGGACAAGAAGATGGGCCGTCCTGAACAGATACTATTTTCACAAATTGCGTAAGGAGGATTTTTCACATGGATATCAATCAGGCTTCACTGGAAATGCATTATCAGCTTAAGGGAAAAATCGAAGTGGTTTCCCGGAAAAAAATCGAGACCAGGGAGGATTTGTCCCTGGCCTACACCCCCGGAGTCGCGGAGCCTTGCCGGGTCATTGCCAAGGATTATGAGCAGTCCTTTAAGCTGACCCGCCGCTCCAATCTGGTGGCGGTTATTACAGACGGAACCGCCGTCCTGGGCCTGGGCGACATCGGTCCCGCCGCCGGTATGCCGGTTATGGAGGGAAAATGCGCCCTGTTCAAGGAATTCGCCGATGTGGACGCCTTCCCCCTGTGCATCGATTCCAAGGATACGGATACCATTGTTCAGACCATCTATCTGATTTCCAAGAGCTTCGGCGGCATCAATCTGGAGGACATCGCCGCTCCCCGCTGCTTTGAAATCGAGCGCCGTTTAAAGGAGCTCTGCGACATCCCCGTATTCCACGACGACCAGCACGGGACCGCCATCGTGGTGGCGGCGGCCTTAATCAACGCCATCAAAGTGACGGGCAAACAGATGGGCGAGCTTCGCATCGTCATCAACGGGGCTGGCGCAGCGGGCATCGCCATCGGAAAGCTGCTCATCAGCATGGGCTTCGGCAATGTAATCATGTGCGATATCAACGGCGTCATCTGCGAGGGAGACGAGGGCTTAAATCCCGGCCAGGAGGAAATCTCCCACATCAGCAACTTAGCTCACGAGCACGGCAAGCTGGCGGACGCTATGAAGGAGGCCGACGTATTCATCGGCGTATCCCGCCCCGGTCTGGTGACTAAGGAGATGGTGGCGTCTATGAATCAGGGTATCGTATTCGCCATGGCAAATCCCACCCCGGAGATTATGCCGGAGGAGGCCAAAGCCGGCGGCGCAGCTATTGTAGGAACCGGACGCTCCGATTACCCCAACCAGATTAACAATGTGCTGGTGTTCCCCGGCGTCTTCAAGGGCGCTCTGTCCGTGCGGGCCAGAGAGATTACCGAGAGCATGAAGCAGCGGGCCGCCTACGCCATCGCCGGCATCATCCCCGACGAGGAGCTGAATGCGGAGAATATCATTCCCTCCCCCTTAAATAAGGCGGTAGCCGATGTGGTTGCCAAGGCAGTAGCGGACACGGCGGTGGAAGAGGGGATTGCGAGGGAATAGATTTGTAAAAGAGAGGGAGGAGCCTGATGTTGGAACAGAAGTTGCACAGACAGCTGCGGCATGCCGCAGTCCTGACCGCCTGTGTGGGCGCGGTGATCCTGCTGGTAGGACTCGGACTGGCCGGATATTTATACGGCATCCGCCGCCAGGCCCAGAGAGAGAGGGCGATCGCTGAGGCTGAGGAATATCGTTCACGCATCCGAAAGCAGCTGCAGGCTGATTTTAAAACCTTGGCAGCCCTTTCAGCCTTCATTGGCCCTGAGGAGGCTGATGATCTCCATGCCCTGGCGTCCCAAATCAGTCAGGCTCAAAATTACTGTGATTTTGTGAACGTGGTCTATTTTAACCGCGATGGCAGGGGAGTCATCTGCGGGCGCGATGATTCTGTCATTGTGGATGCCTCCTTCGATGATCTCTCCTCCCAAGGACGCTACAGCATAGAGCAGGCTCTGGCAGGGCAGAACTTCATTTCTAAGCTGTTTAACAGCGAGATCACCCAGATGATTGTATTTGTATACAGCGTACCTGTGTACAGCGATGGCGAACTGATTGGTGCTCTGGCCGCCAGCGACCATATCGAGATTTTCTCCGATATTCTCTCAGGCAACACTGTTTTGGGCGGCAGGGGATACATCCATATGATTAATTCCCAGGGACAATTTCTGATCCGCTCGCCCCACACCGTAGTACGTGAAGAACTTCCGTCTATTTTCGACGGGCCTTATTTGTCCCAAAGCTCCCGTACTCAAGTGCAGGAGGCCCTGGATAACCAGCAGCAGCTCTTCTCAACCTTCCGCTATGAAGGACACGAATATCCTTTCCTGCTTGAACCGGTTGGCATAAACAACTGGTACCTGTTCTGCGTAAGTACCGGAAGCGGGGAGGCTGCCTATATGGAGCGCACCATGTCTGTCATCCAGGCAATGCTGGCGGCGGTAGCTCTGCTGCTGATCTTTTTCATGATCTACGGCTATCGCCTTCTGCACAGTTCCAACCAAAAGCTTCTGCAGCTGGCTTATCGTGATTCGCTCACCGGCGCTGAAAACATGGTCCGCTTCACCCAGCGGCTGACTTCGTCCCTGGAAGAAGGCCGCGGATGCGTAGCGGCCTTGAACCTGCGCCAATTTCCATTTCTCACAGAGCTGTTTGGCCGCAAAAGAACCGAACAGCTGCTGTGCCGCATCAAAGAAATTCTCGACGAACATGTGCAGGACAACGAATTTTTTTGCCGGGATACGGAGGATCGTTTTTACCTGTTCCTGCGTCAGACCGATCCGGACATCATCCGCGCCCGTCTGAAAAGTCTGTCAGCGGACATTGAACAGTATCCCATGGGCAGCAGCACTGATTACCGGCTGGCAGTGTACTGCGGTGTTACCATTGCTGATGAGGGAGCTGATGCCCGTCAGGAATCGGAGGCTATGCTTACGCGCATCCATTTCGCTCTGGACAAAGCCCAGGGCGGGCACAGCAGCACCATCTGGTTTTTTGACACAGAGCTTCACAAGCAGGAGGAGCTGGAAAACTATATTGAGAGCCATATGCAAAATGCCCTGGCAAAGGAAGAGTTTAAACTGTATCTGCAGCCAAAAATTCGTCTGGAAGACGGAAAACTCTATGGAGCGGAAGCTCTGGTTCGCTGGCAGACAGGCGACGGGCGTACCGTATATCCCAATCAGTTCATCCCTCTGTTCGAGCGCAATGGCTTCTGTGTGGAATTGGATCTATACATGGTAGAACAAGCCTGCCGGCACCTGCGTGCGTGGATGGACCGTGGACTTTCTCCCGTTCCCATCTCCGTCAATCAGTCAAAATTGCTGTTTTTCCAAGCCGACTATGTTTCAAGGCTCACCCAGCTGCTGGAAACCTATCAGGTATCCCCAACACTGATTATTTTGGAAATCCTGGAGGGGCTGGCTCTGGAAAATGTGGAGGAATTAAACGCTAAAATCAGCCAGCTGCAAGCTATCGGTTTCCGGGTCTCGCTGGACGATTTTGGCAGCGGCTATTCCTCCCTCAATACTGTAGGCAAGCTGCAGATCGACGAAATCAAGCTGGACCGCGCCTTTCTTCTGGACGCCGCAGACCGCAAGGGCCGCGTGCGCCTGATTATGGAGGAAACGGTGCGCATGGCCCAGCGTCTGGGAATCTCCACCGTGGCCGAAGGCGTGGAGACGCCGGAGGATGAGCAGCTGGTGCGCTCCATCGGCTGCGATGTGGGGCAGGGGTATCTTTACAGCCGGCCGCTGGCGGCTGGTGATTTTGATGAACGATATATGGCGGGGAGCTGAGGATTTGTTGCGGGTTCAATTATCCGAAAAGTAATCGCTGTCAATGCGCTTAATCCGATAGACCTTCTGGGTAGAAACGCCCAAATCGTACTCAATCATCAATTCCGTCAGCTTTCTCCCATCTACCAGAATGATATGCTGGGCGTCCGCAAACTCCTGGGCGCCTTTTGAAAATCTGGCAGTTGTAATAAACAGGCCTTTTTCAATCCTGGGCGGCCCCATCATGGCTCCGGCGAACTTTTGAATCTCAGGCTTCCCGATGGTCACACCCGGGTCCCAGCGCTTCGCCTGTATGTAAATCAGGCTGAATCCCAGCTTATCCTCATGGATTACGCCGTCAATCCCATTATCTCCGCTGACTTTCGTCACAAAACCATCACCGTAGTTCATGGATTTCATTAAATCCACTACCAGATTTTCAAAAAAGGCCGCAGACTGATTCATGATTTCTGTCAAAAGGTCATCCGCCAGTTCCTCGTTGATTGTCCTGTATACACGCTCAAATGTTTCCTGGGGCGTCTCCGTACTGTCCTCTTCCGCCAGCACGGGAGGGGTTTGTGCAGTATGCCGCTTTTGAAATCTGGCAAATTCAGGAGACTGCTTTAAAAGAAGTTCATTTGTCACGGGAATCCCGCTTTCCAGCATGCGTTTTCCCTCCGGCGTAATCACCACATGAGCCCGCTGAGGCGATTCTACCAGCCCTGCCTTTTTCAGGTATGTTTTCGCCCATCCAATCCGGTTATCGTAAACTGTCTGCGTACCGCTGGGAAGACGTTCCGACAATTCCTCCTCTGTGAGAGACATGGCCCGGGAAACCTTTTCCTTAATCTCCTTCATAGTATAGACATTCCCGTCCTGGATGGCAGTGAGAAGCGGGATATAGAGTTCGTTGTATTTTGGAAGCGGCATCGTTTTCTCCTCTTTTCATAAAGTTTTTGGATTGCAAGGTATAAAGGGGCTGCATATATTGTTGTCCGGCAAATTAGCTGAGGCTCCATCCGTCAGATTAGATGAAACTTTTAATCCGGTTGAAAGAAGGAACATTCACATTAGCGGATGCTGCTGCGGCAG
>URFM01000019.1 GCA_900547035.1 uncultured Clostridium sp.
GATCCAGTCTATACCCTGAAAAACGTGATGGAGGAATTAGATTTTTCAGGCCTGCTGGCCTGTTATTCAGATAAGGGAAGAACCGGGTTTAATCCAATCATGCTGTATGCTGTTGTTACCTACGCAAACATGCGCGGAGTCAGAGCGGTTGACCGTATTGTAGACTTATGCCAGAGAGATCTCGCCTTCATCTGGCTGACTAGAGGGCAGAAGCCCCAGCGGGATGTGTTTTATGATTTTAAAGGAAAAAAACTGACGGGAGAAGTTTTGGATGAACTGAATTACCAGTTCATGCGCCGTCTGGAAAAGGAAGGCCTTATCACGCTGAAAGAGCTCTACATCGACGGGACAAAGATCGAAGCAAACGCAAACAGATATACGTTCGTCTGGCGGGGAAGCCTTAACTATCATCTTGCCGGCCTGCTGGACACCATAGATACCCTTTATTCAAAGTATAATACGTTTCTGTTCGAGAACGGGTATGGCCCCAAATACGACCTCGGGGACGCCCGGATGTTTGTGATCGAAGGAATGGACAAAGTCCGGAGGGCCATTGAAGAAAACAGGAAACGGAAGCTGACAAAGCATAAGAAGCTCTCCAATAACACTATCATTGAAATTGATCACTGCTCCCCGCTTGAGATCCTGAAGCTGCAGAAGAACCTGATGCGGATTGCCGAAGGGGAAGGAATCGGATTCGTTTACGGGAAAGGAAAGCATAAACCGGAAATCCAGAAGCTTTACGAGGAACTGGAAGAATGCGGGACTCGCCTGATGGAATATAAGGAATGTTTTGAGATTATGGGGAAAGACCGCAACAGCTATTCCAAAACAGATCTGGAAGCAACATTCATGCGGATGAAAGAAGACCATATGAGGAACGGGCAGTTAAAACCGGCATACAATGTCCAGATCGCAGTAGAGAACTACTTCATTATCCATGGATATGTGAGCAATGACCGGACAGACTATAATACGCTAATCCCGGTTTTAGAAAAGCACCGGAATACGTTTGGAGATACGCTGGAGGCGGTGACTGCCGACAGCGGCTACTGCAGTGAGAAGAACCTGCTGTATCTGAGAGAGAATGGGGTCAAAAGCTTCATCAAACTTCAGGACCATGAGAAACGGAAGACACGGGCATACAAAGAGGACATTGGGAAGTATTCCAACATGACATATGCCGTCTTTGAAGATGAGCATTATTACATCTGCCATGATGGAAGGGAATTGCGTCATATCCGGACGGAACAGAAAGAGCAGGATGGATACACCCAGACGGTGGAAGTATACGGCTGCGCGGACTGCAGCGGCTGTGCGCATAAATCCAAATGTCTTTATAAATACAATGCTGAAAAAAATCCAGACCGGAATAAGGTCATGAAGATCAACGAACGCTGGGAAGAACTGAGGGAGGAATCCAATGCAAATATCCAGAGTGAGGAAGGGATCCTGAAACGGCAGACACGGTCGATTCAGACGGAGGGACACTTTGGAGATATCAAAGAGAACGAACACTTCCGGCGTTTTAACTACCGGTCAGAAGAGAAAGTATATAAAGAGCTCATGCTGTACGCGATTGGCAGAAATATAATGAAATACCATCGCTTTTTACATCAGGAAATCAAGAAATACGAAGGGAAACAGGAGCAGAAAACAGCGTAGATGAGGGAGCGCTCTCCAAAATCCGGACAAGGGGTTTTTGCGCCCTGAAATAAGGGGAATAAAAAGGAAGAGGCAGTCCGCTGAAAAATTCAGGCCTTAAAGAAGTCCGAATTTTCAGGGATTGCCTCTTCCCTGTATGTCAGGGGCTAAAAATCGGTATTAACCGACAACCCCTTTTTGCATATATGGAAAAACTTACCGGATCGGGCAGGCTCCTCCCGCGCATTCCGGGTCTCCCAAATCCAGCTCCGTCTCTTCACGCTCGTACCGGGACAGCAGAGAAGGATTGAAAGGCTTCATGGCCGCCTTGCGGCGCTCATACTCCGCCTGGTCGATGGCCTCGTAGGGCATCAGCTCGTAGAAGCTGTCGTCGTAGCTTAAGAAGGACAGGGCTACCACGTCGTCCCAGTTGTCCCATACCCACTGCTCTACCTCGTCCCACTCATTGTCCCGCACATGGACGGTGATGGAACAGTTGTGATCCACATAATGCTCCATGAACATCTTATAATTTTCCAGCTGTTCAATAGCGGACACATCGGCTTTTACACGGCCGGAGGGAGCCTGAACGGGGAATTCCACCACTTTGGTGGTGGGGTCCTGAGGGTCCTGTCCCACTTCCGGAAGCACCGGGTATCCCAAATCCTCGCAGACCCGGCATAAGGGGTCGGCGGCGGTGATGCGGATGCGCCGGATGTAATAGGGAGAGTGGGAGTAGTGGACTCCGCTGGATACCGTAGGCAGGAGGGAGAGGGTTCCCTCGGGTTTGATGGTGGTAACCAGCAGGGGAACATTTCCGCCTAAGCGCAGGGCGATGTCCTTAGCCGCCTTGTGGGCGGTTTCCCGAAGTTCCTCCAGAAGGCCAATCTGTTCGTCCCTGGTCATACCGGTAGCGTTGACCATATCCTGCCATCCGGTGAGGGAGCATCCCAACAGGCGGTCACGCTGCTGCACCGTGTTCCAGGAGAACATCTCCAACTGACGGCAGGTCATGCGGTATCCGGCCCTGGCGGAAAGGCGCTGGGCCTCCAGAAGGGCCTTCCGGTCCAGCTTGCCGTCCTCGGACACGAATCCCATCACATTTAAGGTGGTCAGGTTGCAGAGACCGTGGCTGTCCAGGAGAATCTCACCGCAGGGGTTGCAGCCGTTGAAGTTGGGACGGCGCTTTGTGCCGGCGATTTCATTGATCCATCCGGGCTCGCCGGAGTAGCGCATCTGCTGCAGATGCCAGTGAAGCTTTTCTCTGGTGGGCTTTTCCCGGTAGAAAATGGAGTTGTTGCTCATCTGGCGGTGGGCGATGGTCTTGTCAATCTCCCAGCGGCCGTTTACCTGGCGGTACAGGTGGCTCTTGGCCTGGATACAGGTTTCATCGTCGGCGTCGATGAGCCCGATTTCCGAAGTCCGGCGCACACCGCCGGAAACTACGTTCTCCCCGATGATATTGGCAATGTCCAGAAGGTCGATGGGCTTTAAGGACACCCACTGGGTGCCGGAACGGGAGCCTGCGGCGGCGATGACCTTATGGATTTTATCAATCATGGCCATCATGGAGCCGAAGCCGCTGGCGGTGCCGCCGAAGGTTTTCAGCCGCTCCCCCTTGGGACGGATGGAGTCGTAAATCACTACCAGACGGTGGAGCCCTCTGTACTCCCGGTTGGTGATGATGTCAAAGTAGTGGGTCAGGGCCTGAGCCCATCCCTCCTTGGAATCACCGATGGCAAGGGTGGCAGTGTCACGGGAGAAGGTCAAATCCGTGTATTCCAGGCGGTCCCTAGGGGCAAGGGGAGCGTAGGATTTATGGAGGATTTCCAAATCCGTGCGCACCGGCGGAAGCTTCTCGGCATCGGATTTTAATACCCGGACGCCTACGCCGCTTCCCACCATCAACAGGTAGAAGAGATCGTGATAGGCGGAAAAGTTGTCAATAACCGTGAAAGCGCAGTTGTAGTTGGCCATGGGATACTGATCCGCTACCGGAGTCCCGCCCACCCACAGGGTACGGCCGGAGAGAAACTGACGCATATGGTAGATATTGTCGTAGAGCTTCTCCGCCTCCTCCCTGGAAGTAGGAGCCAGGGAGCAGTTGTATTCCACCGCCCGGCAAACGGTTTCCCACCAGAATTCCCGGCGTCCCAGGCGGGGCAGGAAGCGGGAATAGGTACGGGTATATACAAAGGCTCCCAGCTGATCCATCGGATTGGGGGAGTGCTTGTAGGGACTTAAAAATTCCTGGCTTAAAATACCTTCCTTCCAGTCGGCACTGGCTCTTTCTTTTTCCTTTTCCAGGCGATAGCGGATGTAGGCCTTGGCGGTTTGGTAGTGCTTTTTCTCAAAAAGGGTCTCCTCCACCGTATCCTGGATTGTTTCTATGTCCCAGATTTCCTCCTTGAGGGCCTGCAGCTTTTCTGTTACTGCCTGAGTGATACTTGCGATTTCCTCCTCGTCATGCTCTCCTGCTGCGGCAGAGGCCAGAGATATAGCCCGTGAAATGAATTCCGCGTTAAAGGGAACCACTTTGCCGCTTCGTTTGCGAACGTTCATGCTGTAATCCTCCAATTTCCAAATAATTACTTCATATAGTATTATGTTGCAAAATGCGCACTACATATCGTATCTCATTTAATCTCCTCTGTCAATACTGGAAACATTGCCAGAAACTCCTAAGTGTCATGAATCATTTGAGGCGGCCAAGATGGATTTACGAGAAATTTACAAAAAAATGACCAAACTGTGATATTTATAACAAAGTTTCCGTTGTACAATCATTCCATTGGCAAAGATACTGAGCTTTATAATTCGGAGAGAACAGGAGGAAACAAGAGTGAAAAGAAGAATTTTGGCCTTAGGGCTTTGCGCATGTATGGCGGCGGGGATGACCGCCTGCTCCACCAGCAGCACATCACAGGAGACTACGGCTGCACAGAGCCAGGAGAGCAGCAGTCAGGCGGAGAGCAGCCAGGAAGAATCCCAGACAGAGGAGGGAAGCCAGGCGGCTCAGGGACAGACAGAGCAGACGGAGCCCCTTCTGGTTTACTTGAACGATTTCGACGGAGTAATCGGCGATATGTTTAAGGAAGCAACGGGATATGACGTGGAAGTGGTAGTCGGAAACGGTGCGGAGACCATGTCCAGAATCGAGGCGGAGAAGAGCAATCCCCAGTGGGATGTGGTGTGGATTGATTCCATGTACGACATTTACAACCTTTCCCAGGACGGCTCTCTTCTGACTGATTGGGAGCCGGAGAACGCGGCCAACCTGACGGAGTTTTCCGCCGGCCTTGTTCCGGACAACAAGTGCTTTTACCCCACAGGCACCCATGCGGCCGGCGTACTGGTGTACCGCAATGATGTGTACGATGAGACCACTGCCCCCAAGACCATTGACGATTTGACCGACCCCAGATTTGAGGGACAGGTAGGCATGGCGGACCCCGGCGTAGCGGCTCCCGCCTATCCTTTGGCGGCGCAGATTATGGACTCCAAGGGAATGGAAGGGGGACAGGAGTATTTTACCACCCTCTTTGAACAGGGACTGAAGGTTTATCCCAAGAACCCCCAGGTTGTCCAGGCTCTGGCCAGCGGGGAAATCTCCGTAGCCCTCCTTCAGGAGAGCAATGCCTATGAGATGGTAAACAGCGGCGAGCCCATCACCATCGTATGGCCCGAGGAGGGAGCGCCCGGCTCCACCAGAGTAGCGGCCATCAACGCTTCCACCGACCAGATGGAGATTGCACAGATGTTCGTCAATTTCCTGTTGGATGCGGATACCCAGCAGGCGCTGGTCAATACCGGCGACGAGGGTTACTTTGAGCCTTCCGTAGAAGGCGTGCAGCAGAAGGAAGACCGGGACCCCAATGCGAAGATGGCAGTGGCGGATGTGGTCTTCGGCGCTGAGAACGAGGCGGATATCAAGGCCTGGTTTGCCGATATGTCCGCAATGTAAGATTCTGAATAAGGTTTTGGAACAGTGGAGTACATACCATGAGGTTAAGAGAAAATATTGCAGGATCGCTGGTTTTAGCGATCCTGACTATTCTGGTACTGTTGCCTTTGGTTACAGTGCTGATTCAGGTTGTATGCCCGGGTTTAACGCTCAGTGAGCTGGACCTGGGCAATTTAAATCTGGTGCTGGATGTATTTGTCCGGCCCCTCTGGAAAAAAGCGTTCATCAATTCCGCCACCATGAGCCTGTGTACCACGGTGCTGGGACTTCTGCTGGCGGGCGTCCTGGCTCACATACGGGTCAAATACGACTTCCCTCTGGCAAAGCTTCTGGACATTGTCAGCTGGATTCTGATGATTATGCCGTCCTTTATTCTGGCCCAGGGCTGGGTTTACTTCGCTTCCGGAAACGGAATCGCCCGTTCCTGGCTGGGCATCCAGGGAATGAACAATTTCCTGTTCAGCTTCCCCGGCCTGGTGACGGTGATGGTGCTGTGTAAATATCCCATGGCTTATGTAGCCATCAAAGCGGCTCTGGAGTGGTATCCGGCCCGGCTGGTCCACGCGGCCAGACTGAACGGGGCCACCCCCTTTAAGGCCTGGACCAGCGTTCAGCTGCCCTTGTGCATGCCCACTTATTTTTCCGCGGCCATGCTGATTTTTATGGACACCGTAGGTGATTACGGAATGTCCTCCACCATTACGGCGGTCTATTCCTTCCCCACCCTGCCCTATACCATCTACAGCGCCATCTGCTCCTCGCCGGTGCGCTTTGACATGGCCGGGGTGCTGTCCCTTTACCTGGTGGTGATGATTGTCATCGCCATGGGTCTGCAGTTTTATGTCATGGGAAGGAAACGGTTCGATTACCTGGACAGCGGGACGGAGCAGGTAATTCCGAAAAAGGCGGGAAAAGGAGTGACGGCCCTTCTGACGGTGTCCTGCGGCCTCTTCAGCCTGGTGGCCTTAGGTATTCCCGTGGGCTCCAACTTTATTATGTCCTTCTCCGATTCCTTCAGCATCGAGAAGTTCCGCTTTACCCTGGACAATTATCAAAATGTGCTGCAGATGGACGGAGCCCTTCTGACCGGCGTCAGGCATTCCCTGACCCTTGCCTCCGTGGCGGCGGTCATCGGCCTGCTGGTCGGGTTCGCGGTAGCTTATATCCTGACCTACTCACAGTTTAAATTAAAGCGGCTCATCGATATGCTGACCCTGATCGCCATGGCGGTTCCGGGCGTTGTGCTGGGCATCGGATATATTTTCGTGTGGAACCAGAAATGGCTTCAGCCCCTGGGATTGAATCTCTATGGAAAGCCCTCCATCCTGGTGCTGGCCAGCGTGGCCTCAGCGGTGCCTCTCATCAACCGTGTGCTGGTAGGAGGCATGTCCAAGGTGCCTCAGGAGCTTTTGACCGCTTCTCAGGTACAGGGAGCCAGGCTGGGGCGCAGGCTGAAGACCATTCTCCTGCCCCTGCTGCATTCCAGCATGGTGTCGGCGGTACTGGCGGCCTTTGGAGGCAGCGTATTCAACCTGGCCATCACCACTATTTTGTATCCGCCCAACTACAGCACCCTGCCGGTATACATCAGCGATTCCTACAATGACTTGAACTTCGGCTACGCCGCGGCGGCCACCATTGTAGGAGGAACCTTTATTGTGGTCATCATGCTTCTGCTGGAAGTGATATTGAATTTGGGAAAGAGGAAACGGTATGCAGACCATACTTGAGATTGATAATGTAAAAAAGAAATATGGAAAAACCCAGGTGCTAAACGGCATCAGCTTAAAGGTGGAGGAGGGAGAAATCATCAGCGTACTGGGGCCCTCCGGCTGCGGAAAATCCACCCTTTTAAGGATTATTGCCGGAATCCTGCCTCTGGATGAAGGCGTGGTGCGCATCCGGGGCCAGGAGGTATCCGGCCCCCATCACAACCTGCCGGCGGAAAAACGAGGCATCAATATGGTGTTTCAGGATTTTGCCCTGTGGCCTCATATGAAGGTGGAGGACAATATCACCTACGGCCTGAAAATCCAGAAGGTGGACAAAGAGGAGAGCAGAAGAAGGGTGGACGAGATTGCGGGACTGCTCCATCTGGACGGGCTTTTGGGCCGCTATCCGGCGGAGCTTTCCGGAGGACAGCAGCAGCGTGTGGCCATCGCCCGGGCGCTGGTGACCAAGCCTTCCATCGTGCTGCTGGACGAGCCTCTGTGCAACCTGGATGTGCAGCTGCGGATTGAGATGCGCACGGAGATGTCCTATCTGTTCCACAAGCTGAAAACCACGGTATTTCATGTAACACACGACCCCTCCGAGGCCTTTGCCATGGCGGACCGGATTATCGTCATGAACGGAGGAAAAATCGACCAGGCCGATGAACCGAAAAACTGCTACCTGAAGCCCAAAACCGCCCTGGTGGCCGGACTTTTGGGAGCGGGAAATGATTTGAAAGAAGTAACGCTTCTGGAAGGGAACACAAGTGACTGCCGGATTCAGGTGGGCCAGGAGCAGCTGGAGGGAATGTTCTTTCCTTCCGGGGACCAGATCGCGAAAGCCCCGGACCTCAGCCTGGCCGAGCTGCGCTTCCGCCCGGAGGACGGGCACTGGCTGGGGGAGAAGGCGGAGGGCAACTGCTTTAAGGCCCGCTCCATCCTCTCCACCTTTGAGGGAGGCTGCTATCGGGTAAAGATGGAGGCCGGAAACGGACAGGAATTCTGCATTCTCCATCAAAATCCCATTCCGGAACAGGCGGAAGGGTTTGTTCAGGTGGATAAGGAGAAATTGTATGTCTATGAATCGCTTGCTGGTTAAAGGCGGATATGGAGAACACGGCAGAAGCTGCTTTTTGCTGCCTATGGAGAAGGACCGATACTGTATGCTGGACTGCGGCATCATGGATACGGATCCTCAGCCCTATCCAAAAGTGGAGCCGGAAATCTTAAAACGGACGGACTATCTCTTTTTAAGCCATTGCCACAAGGACCACAGCGGAGCTTTTGAGCATTTCTGCCGTCAGGGTTTTTCCGGATGGCTGGTGACCACGGCGCCTACTATGAAGTTCTCCGGCATCGACTATGACAAGACCATTCTCCTCCCGGACCCCAAGGGCGGGATGACCGAGCCGGTGACCTTAAAGGGCGGCCTGTCCTTCTTTTACGGCAGGACGGGACACTGCGCCGGGAGCATCTGGCTCCATCTCTTCGGCGCGGCGGGAAATGTGTGCTATTCCGGCGATTACCAGAGAAGAGCCCTTGCCTATGAAACGGACCTCATCCAGGGCCGTCAGGCCCAGCTGGCCATTCTGGACTGCGCCCATGTGGACGCCATGGAGGACGGAGACGGGCTGAGGGCCAGGATGACGGAGCGGATTCGGGAAATCCTGACAGAGGGCAGGCGGGTCATCATGCCCCTTCCCAAGTACGGCAGAGGCCTGGAGGTGGTCCTCATGCTGCGCCGGGGACTTCCGGGGGCCAGGCTCAGGGCGGATGAGACCATGAAAAATCTCATCCGGGAGACCTTAAAGTGGGAGCAGTGGGTCAAGCCGGAGGCCGCAGGGGAGCTTAGGGATTTTCTGGACCGGTCCTCCACAGATGAAAACGGCTATGACGTTCTCCTCATCGGGGATACCCACCTGGAGAAGCCGGAAAACAGCCAGCTGGCCCTTCAGGAAACGGAAAACGGCGCCGTTGCCCTTCTTACCGGACGGGTGAAAAAAGGGTGCTGTACGGAGCGGCTGCTGCAGGAGGGAAAGGCCTTTACCATGGCCTATCCCCATCACCAGAGCCGGAAGGATTTTCTGGAGATGGTGGGGGAGAATCATTTTCAGACAGTGCTGCCCTTCCACAATAACCGGACAGAGGTCCTCTGGGGAGGAAATCCAGGAGAAATGTCCTGAGCAGCTATGTGAAAAAGGCGGAACGCGGTTCGGAAATTATTCCGAATCCGTTGCGTCTTTTTTTATTTTCCGATATACTGGTGAGGACTGAGGAGCAATGACGCCAGATACAGGATAAGGGAAGGATGGGACGGAAATGGAGCTGTTTGATTTGCACTGCGATACCCTGGTGAACTACCAGGAGGAGGGGAAGGATTTCTTAAGCGAGGGGACCATGTTCTCCTTAAGGAACCTCCCCCTGTTTCATCGGCTGTGCCAGACCATGGCGATTTTTGTACCGGATACGGTGAGAGGGCCGGAAGCGGAAGCATATTTTGACCGGAATTGCGCTTATTTTAAGACACTGTTAAAAAAGCAGGGGGATTTGGCCGCCCAGGCCCGCTCCGGGGAGGAGATCGAGCGGATTACAGGGGAGGGAAAATGCGCCCTGATTCTCTCCGCCGAGAGCGGCGCCTGCCTGGGCGGCAGACTGGAGCGGGTGGAGGAGCTGTATCAGGAAGGCGTCCGTTTCCTGGGCCTGGTGTGGAACGGGGAAAATGAGCTGGGAAGCGGACACAATACCAAAAAAGGGCTGACGGATTTTGGCATCCGGGTCATCCGCCGGATGGAGCAGCTCCGCATGGTGGCGGACGTCTCCCATCTCAACGACCGGGGCTTTGACATGGTATGCGAGGTGAGCAGCCGCCCCTTTGTGGCCACCCACTCCAATCTGCGCTCCGTGGCCAGTCATGTGCGGAACCTGACGGAAGAGCAGTTTCAGGAGATTGTCAGGAGAAAGGGTCTGGTAGGGCTGAATCTTTACCGGAACTTTTTAAGTGACGAAGGGAAAGGGGACCTGGAGGCCCTCTGCCGCCATGTGTACCGGATGCTGGAGCTTGGGGGCGAGGATGTGATTGCCTGCGGAAGCGATTTTGACGGGGCGGAGATCGACCAGAGTCTTGCCGGGCCGGAGAAGTTTGCCGCCGCCGCGGAGTACCTGATGGAGCGGAAAATCCCCGAGAAGGCGGTAAAAAAGATGTTTTTTACCAACAGCCTGGAGTTCTGCAGGAGAAACTTTTGAGAAACCGTTCGGACATCTGAGCGGAGATAAGGAGGCAGCGATGGAGCGGAATGTTTCCATGGATGAGATTTCCGACGGAAAACTCTATGGATTAAATGATATGGTGCGGGCGGACTGCGGCGGCTGCAAGGGCTGCAGCTCCTGCTGCAAGGGCATGGGAGAGTCGGTGGTGCTGGACCCCCTGGATCTGCACCGACTGAGCATTGGACTGGGGGAGACACCGGAGAAAATCGCGGGAAGCGTTCTGGATTTTCACATGGAGAAAGGACTGATTTTTCCCTGCCTGAAGATGGCGGGGGAGGAGGAAGCCTGCATCTTTTTAAATGAACAGGGGCGCTGCCGTATCCATCCCTTCAGGCCGGGATTCTGCCGGATGTTCCCCCTGGGCCGTTTCTATGAGGATGGGGGATTTAAGTACTTCCTTCAGGTCCACGAATGTCCCATGGAGCCAAAGATAAAGGTCAAGGTCCGCAAGTGGATTGACACTCCGGACCTAAAGGAGTATGAGGCCTTTGTGCTGCTGTGGCACGATTTTTACAAAGAGCTCCAGGGCAGGCTGGACAGCCAGGAGAAGGCGAAAACAGCCAGCCTTTATGTGCTCCGGGAATTTTATCTGAAGCCCTACCCTCCGGACCGGTTTTATGAGGAGTTTAAGGAGCGGGTGAAGACGGCGGGGACTCGGCTTCCCTAGCCGGGGCCGCGAAAAGGGCCACGTACCCCTGAACGCTTCCTGCCAGCTGCCAGCCGGTTTTGCGGTAATAATCCAGGAGCAGGGGAAGGTCCCGCTCGTATCCGGGACGCAGGTCCAAAACCACGTAATCCACCGGATGGCGGCTTTTGGATACGTAGATTTCATCCCGCATGGACAGCTGGGGGATGAAAAAGGTGGAGGAGCGCACCCGTGCCTCCTGAGGAATTTCAGACAGCAGCTCCCGGGCCTCCTGGGCCTTGGGAGCATTTTTTTCCCACAGGTCCAGATAGCGGGTTTTGGTGGAGCCCACCGTCAGTACCAAAGCCACGGCGCAGAAGAGGCCGCTTCCCAGAAAAAGGGAACGCAGCTGCCTGAAAATGGGCAGCTTCAAATCCCGGAAGTTGACCATGGCCAGGTAGAAGAGGAGAGCCCCGGAGCCGTAGGTGTACTGGAAAAAGATGGAGTGCTGATACTTGTAATTAGACATCAGATTAATCAGTACAAAGGGGATGAGGAGCACCCATTTTCCAAGACGCAGGCTCATAAGGGGGAGGAAGCCCAGGGGCAGCAGCATCTGCAGGAGAAAGAGGATTTTGTCCGGCGTCAGGATTTGGGCCAGCACATAGGCTGGGTCCACCAGGATGGTCTTGAACATGCTCAGGAGGCCGTAGGATTCATCGGATATGTAGCTGTCAAAGCGGTTAATCATGGCTCCGTCCCCGAAGCGGTCCAGGAACCAGACGGCGGCGGTAAAATAAAGGCAAGAGAATAGGAAAACAGCCCCGCCCCACAGGTGCTGTCTTTTTTCCAGAAAAAGGTACAGGCCGATACAGGCGGCGTACACCGGTGCGTCCTCCTTGACCAGGAGAATCAGAAGGGCGAAAAAGCCCATGGTTTTGTAACGTCCCGATTCCAGCCAGTACATGGTCCAGAGAATCAGAACGGAGAGGAATTTATTTTCATGAAAATCGTAAAAACAGCCGCCCATAAAGGCAGGGTAGCAGATGTACATCAGGCCGAATACAAGGACAGGCCCCGGACCGAGATTCATGTTCCGGCCAAGAAGACATAAGGGAATGACGCCGCTGACCACCAGAAGCGCCTGGAACAACAGCAGCGTTTCCGGCCTGGGAACCAGCTTGTAAAAGGGCAGCAGCAGGTAGAAGATGGGGGATAAGTGAACGGCAAAATGGCTTAAAAGGCCGTCCCGCTCGCAGGTGGTCAAGGGCTGCAGGCACTGGTCCATATAGTAGTACATCTGGGAAAAGATGCCGAAATCGTAGGCGGAGGAATAGTTCAGCCGGTACCGGAGAATGGTAAGGCCGGCGGTAAAAAGAAGCCACAAAATAGCGGCGGCGCCAAGAATCAGCCCCACCAGAATCCAAATCCGTCTCCGGGAGACGGAAAAAGTCAGTCCCCCGCTCATATAATCCCCACGCCTCCTGCCAGCAGAACGGCCAGACACAGACCGGCACAGGGAGCCAGGGAGGAAATCAGCTTCTTACCCCTGAGATTTAAGGCGGAGGGAATACCGCTCAGCAGATAGAAAAACAGCCAGACCAGAAGAAAGTTCCTCAGAGAAATCCGGCGGACATATTCCAGGGTCAGGAAGGAATGGGGGCTGAAAACCATATAAAGCAGATTGGTAAAAATCCAGCTGGCAAAAAGCCGAAGCAGGGGGCTCATGGGAAAACTCCTTTCCATAAAGTTAAACTCTGTCTGTAATATATAGTAGCGAAGGCGCCTCCAAATGTAAAGAAGGCCGGAGAACTGTAAGAAAAATTAAAAAAATATTAATCAATCATTCAGACGGCGGAATTTTCGCGGAATTTTCCATCAGAAAGGGGCTTTACGGAGGGAAAAACGGATGATAGAATATGGGGGAAACAGTTCGGAACGGCGGGAAAACGGGGGCAGAAACCGACGTTAAGCTCGCTTATCAGTATGTTTCTGCCCCCGTTTTCACATCGGATATTCTGAAATGAGCGATAAATAATAAAAGGAGATACAACGCATGAAAAAATGGATGTACATATGGATGGCGGCTCTGTTGATTACCGGTTCTGTGGCCGGATGTTCCGGACAGAGTGAAAGCCAGACGGAGACAACTGCCGCAGCCAGCGAAACTTCCGGCAGCCAGACGGAGGCCCCCCGGACCACGGCGGCTCAGAGCAGTTTGGCCCAGGAGACGGAAAGCGAAGGGGAGACCGATGAGGCAGAAGAGGAGGAGCCGGTGGAACTTGTGAGCGGACGCCATCACGTGGTCATCAACATGGAGGATTACGAGCCCATTACGGTGGAGATTTACGCGGACGAGGCTCCCATCACGGCCACCAACTTCCTGAAGCTGGCGGGAGAGGGATTTTACGACGGCCTGACCTTCCACCGGATTATCAGCGGATTTATGATTCAGGGCGGGGACCCTCTGGGCAACGGCATGGGCGGCTCGGAGGAGACCATCAAGGGCGAGTTCGCATCCAACGGGGTGGAGAATCCCTTAAGCCATACCAGAGGCGCGATCTCCATGGCCCGCTCCCAGTTCCCGGACAGCGCCAGCTCCCAGTTTTTCATTGTCCATGAGGACAGCACCTACCTGGACGGGGATTACGCCGTATTCGGATATGTAACCGAGGGCATGGAGACGGTGGACGCCATCTGTGAGGATACTCCGGTGGAGGATGGCAACGGAACGGTAGCGCCGGAGAACCAGCCGGTAATTGAGAGCATAGAGGTTATCGACTGACCGGGACTGCAGCATAAATTTTGCAAAGTTGGGGGGAAGAAAAGCTTTGCAAGGAGGACGAAACACAATGGCTAAGACAGCCGTAAAAGACATGACCCAGGGAAGGCCCCTTCCGCTGATCCTGGGATTTTACATCCCCATGCTCTTCGGGCTTTTATTTCAGCAGCTCTACAACATGGCGGATACGATTATTGTGGGAAGATGCCTGGGGGTAAACGCTCTGGCGGGGGTAGGCTCTACCAGTTCCATCAGTTTTATGATTATCGGCTTCTGCCAGGGAGTGTGCAGCGGATTTGCCATTCCCGTGGCCCAGAAGTTCGGCGAGCGAAATGAGAGGGCTCTGCGACGGTTTGTGGCTAACAGCGGGTGGCTGGCTGTGGGATTTTCCGCGGTGATGACAGTAGCGGTCTGCCTGCTCTGCCGTCAGATTCTGGTGTGGATGAACACGCCGGTAGATATTTTCCAGGACGCCTACGATTACATTTTCGTGATTTTTCTGGGAATCCCGGCGACCTATCTCTACAACCTGCTTTCCGGCATTATCCGCTCCCTGGGAGACAGCACCACGCCCCTTTTGTTCCTGCTGTTTTCTTCATTGCTGAATGTGGGACTGGATTTTTTCGCCATTCTGGTACTGGATATGGGCGTTGCGGGAGCAGGATGGGCAACTATTCTCTCACAGGCAATCTCCGGTATTCTCTGCTTGATTTACATGAGAAAGAAGTTCCGGATTCTGAAAATGGAGGGAGACGAGTGGAAGCCCAGCCGCAGCCATATGGCCATTCTCTGCGGGATGGGGATTCCCATGGGACTTCAGTACTCCATCACCGCCATCGGAAGCGTGATTCTGCAGACCGCGGTAAATGGCCTGGGCGCCCTGGCAGTGGCGGCGGTTTCGGCGGGAAATAAGCTGATTCTCTTTTTCTGCTGCCCCTTTGACGCCCTGGGAGCCACCATCGCCACCTATGGAGGGCAGAACGTGGGAGCCAAAAAGCTGGGACGAATCCGGGAGGGCATGCACGTATGCGCCTTCTTGGGCATCGCCTACTCCATCGTGATTCTGGCGGTACTTTATGTGTCGGGAGATTCCATCGGCCTTCTGTTTCTGGATCAGAGTCAGACGGAGATTTTAAAGCTGACCCGTCAGTTCCTTCTGGGGAATGCTCTTTTATTCATTCCTCTGGTCTATGTCAACGTGCTGCGGTTTCTGATTCAGGGTTTGGGCTATTCCAAGCTGGCCATTCTGGCGGGAGTCTGCGAGATGTTCGCCAGGTCTTTTATGGGATTTGTGATGGTCCCGGCTCTGGGATATATCGCGGTGTGCTTTGCCAGCCCGGCGGCCTGGGTGGCGGCGGACCTTTTCCTGGTTCCGGCTTATCTGCATGTGATGAAGGATTTGGAGAAGCTTTTTGGAAAAGAAGAGGAAATGAAAGAAGTTTCTATGAAAAAAGTTCCTAAGCGTTCCTTCAGCTATTTTTTTAAAAAGAGGACTTGGAAAACCTCGTAAACTGTGGTATACTGAGCACACTAAGCATAAAAGCAGAGTTCAGGAAATCGTGGTGACAATGGGGTCACACCTGGTTTTCAGGTGTGATTTTTTCTTTTGCCAGGAGTATTTTGTGGTTTTCCGGCTTCGCATTCGTCCGGAAGCTGGGCCTGAGCAGCTGCTGAAGAATTACAAAATGAGGAGAGAAGAGTTATGAAAATGAGTGCGAAGAAAGTCATGAGCCTGGCTCTGGCCGGACTGCTGTCCGTATCTTTGATGGCCTGCTCCGGTTCCGGAAGCGCTGCGGAGACCCGGGCGGAGGCAGAGGCCGCCGGAGATACCCAGGCGGCGGCAGAGGGTGAGGATTCCGGTGAGAAGAAGGTTTTAAGAGTCGCTATGGAGTGCGCTTACGCTCCCTACAACTGGACCCAGCCCGATGATTCCAACGGAGCTGTTCCTATTTCCGAGAGCAATGAGTACGCTTACGGCTATGATGTAATGATGGCCAAAAAGATTTGTGAAGAATTAAACTATGATCTTGAAATCGTTCGTCTGGACTGGGATTCCCTGATTCCCGCCCTGCAGTCCGATCAGGTGGACTGCGTTATCGCCGGTCAGTCCATCACCTCCGAGCGTCTTCAGGCAGTGGATTTCAGCGTACCCTATTACTATGCGACTATCGTGACCCTGACAAAGAAGGACAGCCCCTATGCCAGCGCTGCCAGCGTGGCAGACTTAAAGGGAGCTACCTGTACCTCCCAGCAGAGCACCATTTGGTATGATGTGTGCTTGCCTCAGATCGAGGACGCCAACATTCTGTCTGCTACTGCCAGCGCCCCGGATATGCTGATGTCCCTGGATGCGGATAAGTGCGATATTGTGGTAACGGACCAGCCTACCGGAAAGGGCGCTTTGGTTGCTTATCCTGATTTCGTGATGCTGGAGTTTGGCGGCGGCGAGAATGATTTCCAGGTAAGCGATGAGGAGATTAACATCGGAATTTCCATGAAGAAGGGAAATACGGAGCTGAAGGAAGCCATTGACAGCGTTCTGTCCACTATGACGGAAGAGGACTTTTCCGCGATGATGGATGAGGCGATCGCAGCTCAGCCCCTTTCCAACTAAATTTTGCGGGGGCGCAGGCCGGATATGAGGACTGCGCCCTTAAGTGTGTCAGGTAAGTGAGGAGAGAAAAACTATGCCAACAGATTTTTTCGGCAGAGTAGCGGAAGTTTTTAACCGCTATGGTATGTCCATGCTTCAGGGGGCCGGCCTGAGTATGGTGATCGCTCTGGTGGGAACGGCAGTGGGATGCCTGATCGGTTTTGCCGTAGGCATTGTCCAGACCATTCCTTCCCAGAAAGGAGATAATCCGGTAAAGCGCCTGGTATTGTGGGTGATTAAGGCGATTTTGAACGTGTATGTGGAAGTATTCCGCGGTACGCCCATGATGGCTCAGGCCATGTTCATTTACTTTGGTCTCTTCCCTCTTCTGGGAATTAACATGTCCATGCGGGGGACGGCCTATTTTATCCTTTCCATCAATACAGGAGCCTATATGGCAGAGACAGTCCGGGGCGGCATTTTGTCGATTGATCCGGGACAGACGGAGGGAGCCAAGTCTATCGGCATGACTCATGTGCAGACTATGCTTTATGTCATCCTTCCCCAGGCTCTGCGCAATATTATGCCGCAGATCGGCAACAATCTGATTATCAACATTAAGGACAGCTGCGTCCTTTCTGTAATCGGCATTGCGGAGCTCCTTTACAAAACCAAGGCGGCTGCCGGCGCTCTGTATATGAATTTTGAGGCCTATACCATTGCCATGATCATGTATTTCATCATGACCTTTACCTGCTCCAGGATTCTGCGGCTGCTGGAAGACCGGATGGACGGACAGGACAATTACGATCTGGCCACGACGGATACGCTGGCCTTCACCAGCGGGCTGTACCGTTATTCCGAGGATAAAAAGGAGGATAAAGAATAATGGGAGAGACAATTCTGCAAATCCGCCATCTGAGCAAAGCCTTCGGAAGCAATCTGGTTTTGAAGGACATTGATTTTTCTGTCAGTACTGGAGATGTGACCTGTATTATCGGGGCTTCCGGCTCCGGAAAATCTACCCTGCTTCGGTGCCTGAATATTCTGGAAACGCCAACTACCGGAGAGATTCTCTACCACGGAACGAATATTGTGGGGGGAAAGGTAAACGCTCCGGCTTACCGGGCTAAGGTGGGCATGGTATTTCAGAGTTTTAACTTGTTCAACAATATGAACGTGCTGGAAAACTGTATGATCGGACAGGTGAAGGTATTAAAGAAGAACAAGGAAGATGCCAAGAAGAACGCCATGCAGTATCTGGAGAAGGTAGGTATGGCCCCCTATATCAACGCGAAGCCCAGACAGCTGTCCGGCGGCCAGAAGCAGCGGGTGGCTATCGCCAGGGCCCTGGCTATGGAGCCGGAGCTGCTGCTGTTCGATGAGCCCACTTCCGCCCTGGATCCCCAGATGGTAGGAGAGGTGCTGGAGGTTATGCGCAACCTGGCGAAAGAGGGTCTGACCATGATTATCGTAACACATGAGATGGCCTTTGCCAGAGACGTGTCCAGCCATGTGGTTTTTATGGCAGGAGGCGTCATTGCGGAAGAAGGAACTCCACGGGAGATCTTTGAAAATCCCCAGAATCAGCTGACCAGAGAATTCCTGGGGCGGTTTATGAGAGGATAGGTTCATAAAGAGGAGAGAAAAAGCCTTTCAGGCAGGATGAACACCTGCCCGGAAGGCTTTTTTGCTTACGAGTACTTAGCGCCTTATGTTTGGGCCCTCGCCTCTCAGGCTATCCGTTCAGCTCTTACCCGATAGGCTGCCGCTTCCAGCTGAATCCAGGCCGAAGCTAGGGGAACCAGGCAGAATAGGGAGGCTTTTACGTCAAAGCTCAGGGAAAGAAGAACGGCCGCCGCTGCTCCGCAATGGAAGGATAAGAGGGTTCCGCCGAAAAAACGGAACTTATCTCGGAAGGAGTCGTCGTGATTGAGCCATACTTCCACGGCGGCAGAGGAAAACTGGCGCAGATTATTGGTGGAAAAAATGGTTGCGCAGGTAAAACCTCCGGGAGCCTTGAAGCTGCACCACTGAAAAGCAGTGGCAAAAAACAGCGGATAAAGGGCCAGGAAAGGATCTGTGGCTAAAGGAATTAAGGGAGAGACTAAAACCGCAATGGAGCTGACGGCGAGGCTTGCCTCCGGCAGCCGGACCCTGGTGTGTTTGGGGAGCCAGGTGCAGAGGGCGATCGCGCTTACATATACAGCCAAAGCCCCTATGCGTACTATTAGATGGAGGGGATCCCGTCCAATCATCAGAGTAACAATAGAGATCAGATTGGCGGTTTGGGCAGAGGGAAAATTTCCTCCCCGGGTCAGAAGTCCGTATGTACCAAGATAACCTCCGATCAGCGCCATATTATAGTGAATTCTGGTGGCCTGCTTCTCTCCTATGCTCATTTTCAAACTCCTTTTTACTCTGTGAAACGCTTAGAATCTTCTTTACTATAGCATAGAGTTTTAATATAATAAAATACATATAATATATGATGTATTATATCAAAAAAGTATGATAAGGAAGGGGAAAAGGGATGGATATTAAATCGCTGCGATATTTTCTTGAGGTAGCCAGAGAGGAAAATATTACCAGAGCAGCGGGAAAACTTTGCATTGCCCAGCCGCCATTAAGCCGTCAGCTTCAGAAGTTGGAAGAGGAACTGGGGGTTCAGCTTCTGATACGGGGAAAGCGGCAGGTAGAGCTGACAGAGGAGGGGAAATTTTTAAAGCAGCAGGCAGAGGAGATTATTGCGCTGGTGGAGCGGACCGAATACCAGCTGGGTATGGTTCAGAGCAGTACATATGGGAGTATATCCATTGCCGTGACCGAGTCCTGCGGCGCAGGGGTGATGTGTGCGCTGATTGAGCGGTTCCATGAAAAATATCCGAATATCCGTTTTCAGATTTTGGCGGGAAGCGGCGATGAGGTAAACCAGAGAATGGAGCAGAATCTGGCGGATATTGGCATTATGCGGGAACCCTTTGATATGGAAAAGTACGATCGGGAATTTTTAAAAAGCGAACCGTGGATTGCGGTTATGGGAAAGGAGTCTCCTTTGGCAAGGGAAAAGGGAAAGAATATTCCTCTTGCCATGCTCAGCAGCGAGGCGTTGATTATCCCTTCACGGATTCCGCTCCAGGAGGAGATCAACAGCTGGTTCAACGATATGGCCAGTGAACGAAATATTTTCTGCATCTACAATTCACCGGCGGCAGTGATCCCTTTGGTGGAAAGCGGCACAGCTGTGGCCATCTGTCCGGAATCGGTGAAAAGCTTTACCGGGGGGAGAAAACTGGTCTATAAGCGCATTGTGGAGCCTAAAAAAGACTCAAGCATTTATCTGGTAAAAAAGCGCCGCCAGATGATGCCTCTGGCGGCGCAGCTGTTTTGGGAATTTGCCAGGGAGTACCGGGCGGGCTAGCGTACGCTTTTGGGTTTGGCTGATCCATCTTCCGGATTAAAGGGATAGAGGTCCTGATAGGACTCCAGCTGTGCTTCATCCTGAGGAAGAGCGGGGATCAGGCCGGTGCAGTCTGTGGCAGAGCAGGCCTGGATGTCGATGTCAAATTCGTCCTTGGGCTTTTTCATGGGTTCCACCTCCTTAAAGCATGACTTTAAAGGATAGTGTGATTCCAAGTAACTATTTTAATTCTGAAATTTCAGAGCAGCCTCGATAAAGCCGGCAAAAAGCGGATGAGGCCGGTTGGGCCGGGATTTTAATTCCGGATGGGCCTGAGTGCCGATAAACCAGGGGTGGGAAGGAATTTCAATCATTTCCACAATACGTCCGTCGGGTGACAGGCCGGAAAGCTTCATACCATTATCTGTCAGAATCTGGCGATAATCATTGTTGACCTCGTAGCGGTGACGATGACGCTCATGGATGGTTTCCTGGCCGTAAAGCTCATAAGCCCTGGAGTCATGAGCCAGAACACAGGGGTAAGACCCGAGACGAAGGGTACCGCCGATATCCTCCACGCCGTTCTGGTCGGGCATCAGGTGGATGACCGGGTCCGGGGTAGCGGGATTCAGCTCTACGCTGTGGGCCTCAGGCAGACCGGCCACATGGCGGGCAAACTCTACAATAGACAGCTGCATGCCGAGGCAAAGTCCAAGGAAGGGGATATTGTGCTCTCTAGCATACTGGATGGCGGCGATTTTCCCGTCAATTCCCCGGTCACCGAAGCCGCCGGGAACCAGGATGCCGGATACATCGCCCAAAAGCTGTCCTGCGTTTTCAGGAGTTACGGTTTCGGAGTCAATCCACTTGATACGGACTTGGGTGTGATTGGCTACGCCGCCATGTTTTAAAGCTTCTACAACGGAGATATAGGCGTCGTGGAGCTGGATATATTTTCCTACCAGAGCCACGGTCACCTCATAGCGGGGATGTTTCCATGCATCGATCATAGCCCGCCAGTCCGTCAGATCCGGTTCCGGGCAGGGGAGATTGAGACACTCGCAGGCGGCCTGGGCCAGATGCTCTTCTTCCATGACCAGAGGCACCTCATAAAGGACTTCTACATCCAGATTTTGGAGTACGTGAGACTCCGGAACATTGCAGAAGCGGGAGATTTTGGCGCGGAGGCTGTGATCCAGGGGATGTTCGCTGCGGCATACCAGAATATCCGGCTGTATGCCCATGCCCTGCAGATCCTTGACGCTGGCCTGGGTGGGCTTGGTCTTCAATTCTCCGGAAGCTTTCAGGTAAGGAATCAGAGTTACATGAATGACACAGGTATTGCCCGGGCCGGCCTGATGCTGGAACTGGCGGATAGCCTCCAGAAAGGGCTGGCTTTCAATATCGCCTACGGTGCCGCCGACTTCAATAATAGCGATTTCTGTTTCATCAGTACTAAAGTTCCGGTGAAAACGACTTTTGATTTCATCGGTAATGTGGGGAATTACCTGAACCGTGCCGCCTCCGAAATCGCCCCGGCGCTCTTTGTGAAGGACGGTCCAGTAGACTTTGCCGGTGGTGACGTTGGAGTTTTTTGTAAGGCTTTCGTCGATGAAACGTTCGTAATGACCAAGATCCAGATCTGTCTCAGCGCCGTCATCGGTTACGAATACTTCTCCATGCTGAACCGGGTTCATCGTACCCGGATCAATGTTGATATAGGGGTCAAATTTCTGCATGGTAACTTTGTAGCCCCGGGCCTTCAGCAGGCGGCCCAAAGAAGCGGCGGTAATGCCTTTTCCGAGTCCGGATACAACGCCTCCGGTGACAAACACATACTTTACTGGCATAGTGGAACCTCCTTTTCCTTGTGATGAGAATGTGTAATGGTTGGGGATAAAAAAATAACTTGTACATTATACAACCCTAGGGAACATAAATCCAGTATTTTTTCGGAAACTTTTAAAGAACAGGCAGAGCGGAGAAAAATGGGCTGAAAAGTCCCGGAGATTTCTTACTTTTGCCTGGAATAAAAGAAGTCCTGAAGGGAAATAATGGCCCTCAGGACAGCCGGGTACTGAGCACGGGACACAAATTTTTCAGAAATTTCATGGTTCTTTTCTTGATTTATGGGGGGACTGCCTCTATAATGGTAGAGAATGGGCAAATCCATTCAGAGGGAGATTTACACATATGGATAACAACAAAAAAAACGACCCAAACGGGCAGAAATCCAACTGGCAGACCATATCCATGCTGGCGGTTGCGGCCCTTTTGACCTTTGTACTGGTGACGGGCATGCAGGGTCTGGTAAGCTCCAGACAGAATGAGGAGCTGACTTACAGTGAATTTGTCCGCCGGGTGGAAAATGGAGAAGTGGAAGCGGTGGTAGAGGGAACCTCCACGGTTCAGGTAATTCCAAAACCAGGTAATCCGGATTTCTCTTCCCAGCTGAACTACTATGTGGTTCGTTTAAACAGTGACTATGACTATGCCAGCCGTTTGCTTGAGAACGGAGTGGATATCCGGGTGGAATCCAGAGATAACGGAGTGATTTTGGCGGCGATTTTAAACTACGCCATCCCCTTCCTGTTCCTGGTATTCCTGATGAATTTCACTATGCGCCGGATGGGCGGCGGAGGCATCATGGGCGTAGGCAAGAGCAACGCCAAGATGTATGTGCAGAAGGAAACAGGCATTACCTTTAAGGATGTAGCCGGAGAGGATGAAGCCAAGGAGTCCCTGACAGAGATTGTGGACTTTCTTCACAATCCGGGCAAATACACAAAAATCGGAGCCAAGCTTCCTAAAGGAGCCCTTTTGGTAGGACCTCCCGGAACCGGCAAGACCCTTCTGGCCAAGGCCGTAGCCGGGGAGGCCCACGTACCCTTCTATTCCCTGTCCGGTTCCGACTTTGTGGAGATGTTTGTAGGCGTAGGTGCTTCCCGTGTCCGGGATTTGTTTAAGAATGCGGCGGAGAACGCTCCCTGTATTATCTTTATTGATGAAATCGACGCCATCGGCCGCAGCCGTGACAGCCGTCTGGGCGGAAACGATGAGCGGGAGCAGACCTTAAACCAGCTGCTGTCTGAGATGGACGGATTTGACTCCACCAAGGGACTTTTGGTGCTGGCAGCGACTAACCGTCCGGAGATTCTGGATCCGGCCCTGCTCCGTCCCGGACGTTTTGACCGCCGGGTTGTAGTGGAACGTCCTGATTTAAATGGGCGTATTAACATATTGAAGGTTCACTCCAAGGATGTGCTCCTGGACGATACGGTGGACTTTAAGGAGATTGCCCTGGCCACCTCCGGCGCCGTGGGAGCCGACCTGGCCAATATGATGAACGAGGCGGCAATCAACGCGGTTAAGCATGGCCGCCAAGCGGTTTCTCAGAAAGATCTTTTCGAAGCTGTGGAAGTGGTGCTGGTAGGTAAGGAGAAGAAGGATCGGATTATGAGCAAAGAGGAGCGCAGAATTGTTTCCTATCATGAGGTGGGACACGCTCTGGTCAGCGCTCTGCAGAAGCACTCCGAGCCTGTGCAGAAGATTACGATTGTTCCCAGAACTATGGGGGCTTTGGGCTATGTAATGAACGTTCCGGAAGAGGAGAAGTATCTGAATACCAAGAAGGAACTGGAGGCTATGCTGGTTGAGCTCATGGGTGGACGTGCCGCAGAAGAACTGGTATTTGATACCGTTACCACTGGCGCTTCCAATGATATTGAGAAGGCCACGAATCTGGCCCGCTCGATGATTACTCAGTACGGCATGAGCGAGAAATTTGGCCTTATGAGTCTGGAATCCAGAGAGAATCAATATCTGTCCGGACGTACCGTACTAAATTGCAGCGATGGTACTGCAGGGGAAATCGACCAAGAGGTTATGAAGATCCTGAAGTATTCTTACGAAGAGGCGAAACGTCTGCTGTCAGATAACCGGGAGGCTATGGATAAGATTGCGGAATTCCTGATTGAGAGGGAGACCATCACTGGTAAGGAGTTTATGGAAATTTTCCGCCAGGTGAAAGGATTGCCGGAGGAAGAAGACAATTCTCAGGAGGGACAGGAAGAACGGATTCATGAGAAGATGCCGGAGCAGGTTTCTCATGAGAAGGAGCAGCCCCGGCAGAAGGCAGAACCTCAGCAGAAGATGGAGTCCTATCCCTGGGAGGAAAGCCTGGGCAAGCCTGGACAGGAAGAGACAGCTTCCGCAGCTTCAGAGGAGAGAAAGCAGAGCTCAGACAGCGGGAAAGAGGAATAGATTAATTTTTCCTCCCCGGCGTCTCCCCAAACTGCTTTTTATAAGCCCGCAGGAAGGAAGAGTAGCTGGAAAATCCGGCCCCAAAGCAGGCACTGGTGGCGTTCTGGCCGGAGGCCATCAGTTCCCGGGCCAGAGAAAGACGCTTCTGTGTAATGTAAGAGCCGATGGTGCAGCCCGTTTCCTCTTTAAAGAGGCGCATCATGTGATAGGGGCTAAGACAGCATTCGCGGGAGAGAAGGGGGATAGATAAATCCTCCTCCAGATGGTCGTTGATGTAGGCTATCAGCCCGGAAACCTGGTAATTGAGAGCTCCGGTATGCAGATAGGAAGCGTGACTGTTCATGGAAATCCGGTTGAGACTGATTAAAAATTCCAGAAGAAGCACACGGTTTAAGAGTGAGGAGGCATAGGCCTCCTCATTTTTTTGAGATTTTCTCATACGATTTAAGAGGGAGAAGAGCGGGCGCCGTTCTTCTTCCCCCAGACGCAGGACGCTGGAATGGCGGTAACGAGCCTGAATAAAACAGCGGTTTAAAGGCTCTCCGGGGGAAACCTGCTCCAGAAAATCCGGGGAAAGATAGAGGATGGTGCGCTCATAGGATTGCTTTTCTGATATCTGGGGACAGTGAATTTCACCCCGGTCCACCAGAACCAGATCCCCCGGCATCAGGTCATAGCTGCGCCCCTCGATGGTGTATCGGACGGAACCCTTCTGAAGGGCCAGAACCTTGCAGAAATCATGATAATGGGGGGGAACCGGGCCGGAGGAGGAGGCAATGTGAAAAATGCGGAAATCCTCCAAAAGAAATCCTGTCTTGGGTGCGGCTGGAGAGTGGGACATAGGCTACCTCCTGAACTATTATATCTGAAGTATAGCATTTTTTGAAAAGAAAAACAGCATAATCCGCATATTATTATAAAAAAATGCCTGATATACTAATTGTAACAGCTCAGTTCTGAACAGTTAAAGAATGAGTTCAAGAAAGGAATTGGTTATGAAAACAACGGTAGAGAAATATCATGGTCTTGGAAATGATTATCTGGTGTTTGATCCGAACTGCAACAGCCTCCATCTGAGCCCTGAAAATGTGCGGCTTCTCTGCGACCGGAACTTTGGCGTGGGGGCGGACGGAGTCCTGGAAGGGCCTATCTTTGAGGAGGAGAAAATCAGCGTCCGGATTTGGAACCCAGACGGCAGCCTGGCGGAGAACAGCGGAAATGGCGTGCGGATTTTCGCCAAGTATCTGAAGGACGGGGGATATGTACAGAAAAAAAATTTTACCATCCGTATGGCAGGCGGAGAGGTGTTCGTCCATTACCTGAATGAGGAAGGAAGCAGACTGAAGGTGTCTATGGGAAAGGTTTCCTTCTGGAGCGATGAGGTTCCGGTGGAGGGACCCAGACGGGAAATCGTCAATGAAACCATGGTGTTTGGGCGGATTCCCTACCCGGTTACCTGTCTGAACATTGGAAATCCCCACTGCGTCATCCTGATGGATGAGATTTCGAAGGAGCTGGTATGCCGCATCGGCGCCTACTCGGAACACGCGAAGCAGTTTCCGGAGAAGATTAATACCCAGATTATCAAGGTGCTGGACCGGACTCATATTCAGACGGAAGGGTATGAGCGTGGGGCGGGATACACCCTGGCCTCCGGAACCGGCTGCTGCGCGGCTGCGGCTGCGGCTTACCGCCTGGGCCTGACAGACCCCAAAGTGATTGTGCAGATGCCTGGAGGGACCTTGGAGATTGAAATAGAAGAGGACGGTATGGTTTTGATGACCGGCGATGTGGGATACGTAGGTTCTATGCGCCTTGGAAGCGCCTTAAGCGAGCAGCTTCGGACGCTTGAGAAATAAGAAAAAAAGTTTCCGTTACATTGACAAATGGCGGGGGAGTTGCTATAGTTCTAAAAAAATGGACCGCAAGTCAGATGAAAGAGGTGTAAGAAAATGAGCAAATACAGCAAGGATGACATTATCCGGATGGTGGAGGAGGAGGATGTGGAGTTTATCCGTCTCCAGTTTACGGACATTTTCGGGATGCTGAAAAATGTGGCGATTACCGCCGGACAGCTGCCTAAGGCGCTGGAAAACCGGTGTATATTCGACGGATCGGCCATTGAAGGCTTTGTCCGCATCGATGAGTCCGATATGTATCTTTACCCGGATCTGGACACCTTTGAGATTTTTCCCTGGCGTCCTCAGCAGGGAAAGGTGGCGCGCCTGATCTGCGATGTCTACGGAGTGGATCAGAAGCCTTTTGAAGGGGATCCAAGATATGTACTGAAGCAGGCGGCGGCAAAGGCGGCGGACATGGGCTACACCTTTCATGTGGGCCCGGAGTGTGAATTTTTCCTCTTCCATACGGATGATGACGGAAGGCCAACTACCAATACCCATGAAATGGCAGGGTATTTTGATGTGGCCCCCATTGACCTGGCGGAAAATGTGCGCCGGGATATTGTAATGAATCTGGAAGCTATGGAGTTCCAGGTAGAGGCCTCCCATCATGAAATCGCGCCGGCCCAGCACGAGATTGACTTTGAGTATACGGATGTGCTCCAGGCGGCGGACAATATTATGACCTTCAAGATGGCGGCCAAGACCATCGCCAAGCGCCACGGCCTACACGCCACCTTTATGCCTAAGCCCAAGGAGGGAGTCAACGGCTCCGGCATGCACATCAACATGTCCCTGGCGGATCGGGATGGAAACAATGTTTTTGTAGATCAGTCGGATCCCCTGGGACTGAGCGCTACGGCCTACCAGTTTATGGCGGGAATCCTCCATCATATGAAGGGAATGACCATTCTTACCAATCCCCTGGTCAATTCCTATAAGCGGTTGGTGCCGGGATATGATGCTCCTATCTACATTGCTTGGTCACCTACCTCCAACCGCAGCTCCTTAATCCGGATTCCCTCGGCCAGGGGAGATAGCACCAGAATCGAGCTGCGCTGCCCGGATTCGGCCATGAATCCTTATCTGGCTCTGGCAGCCTGCCTCCAGGCTGGCCTGGACGGCATTGAGCGGAAACTGGAGATTCCGCCCAGCGTAAAGGGAAATCTCTTTGAAGCAAGACCTTCTGATTTGGAAGAAAAGGGCGTGGAACGCCTGCCGGAGACGCTCGGAGACGCCATCGAGGAATTCGCGAAGGATGGCTTTATCCGTCAGGTGTTGGGAGAACACATTTTCACCAAGTACCTGGAGGCAAAGGATAAGGAATGGCGGGAGTTTAGGGCAAAGGTGACGGACTGGGAAGTGAAGGAGTATCTTTACAAATACTGATCAGGCAGCAGCATGAAGGCAGGGAGGTGAGGGCGTGACCAGCGTGATTGTGGCATTTTCAAAACCGGAGGATGGAAGGAGCATCAAGGGGATTCTGGCAAAAAACGGATACCAGGTCATCTCGGTCTGCACCTCCGGCGCTCAGGCCATTGCTGCGGCGGAGAGTCTGGATGAGGGAATCGTGGTCAGCGGATATCGTTTTGAAGATATGCTGTACCTGGACTTGCGCCAGTATCTTCCGGATCACATTGATATGCTGATGATCTCCTCACCTAACCGCTGGAGAGGACAGGACACAGGAAATGTCATCTGTCTGCCTATGCCCTTAAAAGTCAGCGACCTTTTATCTACCATGGATATGATGGTTCAGGCAAGAACCAAAGGCCGGGGAAGGCGCAGGCCAAAGGAGCGCAGCCAGAAGCAGCAGGAGATTATTCAGGAGGCCAAGGCTCTTTTGATGGAACGAAACGGAATGACAGAGGCGGAAGCTCACCGGTATATCCAGAAATGCAGCATGGACAGCGGCAACAATCTGGTAGAGACGGCCCGCATGGTTATCAGCCTGATTCGCTGGTAGAGAAGAAACGACTGAAATCGAAACGGAGAGGGAAGCGATGAAATTTACAAAAATGCAGGGCATCGGAAATGATTATATCTATGTGGACTGCTTTCAGGAGAAAGTGGACCATCCCGATCAGGTAGCCCGTCTGGTCAGCGACCGCCGCTTCGGCATCGGCGGGGACGGCCTGATCCTGATTTGTCCTTCCGACAAGGCGGACTGTCGGATGGAGATGTACAATGCCGACGGTTCCCAGGGAGCCATGTGCGGCAACGGCATTCGCTGCGTGGGAAAATACGTCTACGACCATGGCCTGGTTCCGGAGGACCGGGAGACCCTGACGGTGGAGACGGCTTCCGGTCTCCGGACCCTGATCCTGTACAAGGAGCAGGAGGAGGGCCGTATGAAGGCAAAGGCTCTGACGGTGGATATGGGAAGAGCCCTTTTGACGTCCGAACTTCCGGAACCCATTCAGGTGGAGGGGCAGCAGCTGGAGTTTGTGGGGGTAAATGTGGGAAATCCTCACGCAGTCTATTTCGTGGACCAGGTGGATCAGGTGGATTTGGAAAAGCTGGGGCCTTCTTTTGAGCTTCATCCCAGATTCCAGCCGGGCCGGGTCAACTCGGAATTTGTCCAGGTGCTGAGCCGGACCCATATTCGGATGCGGGTGTGGGAGAGGGGCAGCGGGGAGACCTGGGCCTGCGGCACCGGGGCAACTGCCAGCGTCTACGCCTGTATCCTCACGGGCCGCACCGAGGATAAGGTAAAGGTGAGCCTGGCGGGAGGCGATTTGGAAATCCGTCTGGAGCGGGAGAGCGGCCATCTGTTTATGACCGGCCCGGCGGTGGAAGTCTTTACCGGAAATATTGACATTCCGAAAAATTTATACTATGATGGTGAATGACGATTAGGAGCATATAACTCTCAGGGACCAGGAAACGCAAGGAGGCGCGGTAGGGGTTCCTGAGAGTATTTGTTATCACTAAGGTTAAGGAGGATTTGCACCAATGTTTAAATTGAACGAAAATTATCTGAAGCTTCCCGGAAGCTATCTGTTCTCCACCATTGCCAAGAAGGTGGCCGCGTTCCAGGAGAGCCATCCGGACCGGGAGATTATCCGCCTGGGTATCGGCGATGTGACCCAGCCCATCGCCCCGGCGATCATCGATGCGCTGCACAAGGCGGTGGACGAGATGGGACATGCGGAGACCTTCCACGGTTACGCTCCGGATTTGGGATACGGCTTCCTGCGGGAGACCATTGTGGAGAAGGACTATAAGGCCTGGGGCTGCGAGGTTTATCCCGATGAGATTTTCGTCTCTGACGGAGCAAAGAGCGACTGCGGAAATATTGAGGAGATTTTCGACGACAGCTGCCGCATCGCCGTCTGCGACCCGGTGTACCCGGTATATGTGGATTCTAATGTGATGGCCGGCCGTACCGGAGATTACGATGAGGCCACCGGAAAGTGGAGCCGGGTCATCTACATGCCCTGCACCGCGGAGAACAACTTTGTGCCGGAACTGCCCGAGGAGACTCCGGACCTAATTTACCTGTGCTTCCCAAACAATCCCACCGGAACTACCCTGACCAGGGACCAGCTCCAGGTGTGGGTGGATTACGCCAACCGGGTGGGAGCGGTAATTCTCTACGATGCGGCCTATGAGGCCTACATTACCGAGGATGACGTGCCCCACAGCATCTACGAGCTGCCGGGAGCCAGAACCTGCGCCATTGAATTCCGCTCTTTCTCCAAAAAGGCAGGATTCACCGGCCTGCGTCTGGGCTTCACGGTGGTTCCTAAGGACTTGATGTGCGGCGATGTGCAGGTGCGTTCTCTGTGGGCCAGACGCCACGGAACCAAGTTCAACGGCGCTCCCTACATCGTTCAGAAGGCCGGAGAGGCGGTGTACTCTGATGAAGGAAACCGTCAGGTGATGGAACAGGTGGGCTATTATATGAGAAATGCCCATGTGATTTACGACGGCCTGAAAAAGGCCGGATACCAGGTGTTTGGCGGCGTCAATTCTCCCTACATCTGGCTGAAGGTGCCGGAGGGCATGACCAGCTGGGAGTTCTTCGATTATCTGCTGGACAAGGCCGGCGTGGTTGGAACTCCCGGAAGCGGATTCGGACCCAGCGGAGAGGGATATTTCCGGCTGACCGCCTTTGGAACCTACGAGAACACGGTGAAAGCGGTGGAGGCCATCGCAGCCATCAAGTAAGGGAGAGTGGAGCTTATGGATGACATTGACCGCAAAATTTTAAAGCTTTTGCAGGAAAATGCCAGAACATCCCTAAAAACCATTGCGGAGAAAACATTTCTCTCATCCCCGGCAGTCTCCTCCAGAATCGAGCGGATGGAGCGGGAAGGGATAATCCTGGGCTATGAGGCCCAGGTGGACCCCATTAAGCTGGGATATCACATTCTGGCTTTTATCAACCTGAATGTGCTTCCGGAGGACAAGCCCAAGTTTTACGCTTACGCCAATGGAGTACCCAATATTCTGGAATGCAGCTGCGTGACCGGAGAATACTCCATGCTGATGAAGGTGGCGTTTCCAAGCACCCGGGAGCTGGATATTTTTGTGGGTCAGCTGCAGACATATGGAAAAACCAGTACTCAAATTGTATTCTCCACTCATGTCGGTCCTAGGGGAGTGGACGTAGACAGCCAGTAGAAAAAGACGGAGATTCTTTTTCGCAACTTTCAGACGAAGCCGGCATATGGTGTTATAGAAGTGCCATATGGTTAAAGGAGAGTCTGAAATGGCAGATAGGAAAACCGTAATTTTGGATGCCGGTCACGGAGGAGCCGATCCGGGAGCTGCCTACATGGGCCGAAAGGAGAAGGACGATGCTCTGGCACTGACCCTGGCAGTTGGAAATAAATTACAGCAGGATGGCATCCGCGTGCTGTATACGCGGGTCAACGATGTGTACCACACGCCTTTGGAGAAGGCGGAAATCGCCAACCGTTCCGGCGCCGATTATTTTGTGTCCATTCACCGAAACGCCATGCCGGTTCCCGGAAGCGCTTCCGGCGCCCAGGTTCTGGTCTACGAGGACGCCGGGGTTCCGGCTATGATGGCGGAAAATATTGGCCGCAGGCTGACGGAAGCCGGATTTCAGGATTTGGGAATTCAGGAGAGGCCCGGTCTGATTGTCCTGCGCCGGACTCAGATGCCGGCTGTCCTGGTGGAGGCCGGCTTTATTGATAATGAAAAGGACAATGAATTTTTCGACGAGAATTTCGATAAAATTGCCCAGGCCATTGCCGACGGAATCGAAGATACCATCCAGGCACAGGAAAACGCGAAGCCGGAATATTACCAGGTGCAGGTGGGAGCCTACCGGCAGCGGGGGCCGGCCGAACAGCTGATCCAGGAGCTTCAGGCCAGAGGTCTGCCTGCCTTTCTGGTTTTTGACGATGGATATTATAAGGTTCGGGTAGGCGCATTCCTGAATATGGATAACGGGGTTAACATGGAGCGGATTTTAAGGTCTATGGGATATCCCACCATACTGGTTAAGGAGAGAGCCGTCACATAAGGCATATGGAAAGAGAAGGAAAGGCCTTCCCCCGGTAAAGACAAATTTGGGGGTAGGCCTTTCCTTTTTATACCAATTCTGCTATACGCGTAATTCCTACATAAATATGAGAGATTTTGTACCAGGTGGCGAAATCCACTACGCCGGTTTGAGGCAGGCCGAAAACGGACTGGAATTCTCTTACGGAATTGGCAGTGGCCGGGCCGTAAATTCCGTCGGGTCTTACCCGGGGAATGGCGGTGTAAACTGTGGCGATGGCGTCTAGTTGTTCCTGAAGCTGCTGCACCTTGGGACCGGAGCTGCCGTTTTCCAGGTTGTAGCCTGGCCAGGAGGAAGGGATGCCGGAAATCATTTCCGCCGTATTGATGTAGATGGAGTCCCCGTAGAAATAACGGAGGATTTCGATGGGGCTGTAACCCTGCTGGCCGAGTTCACAGGAACCCCATTGGGTCATCCAATCCGGACACTGAACCTGCCTCCCGTCACAGTACTGGGTCAGAATCGGCTGGCGTACTCCTGGACGGGACAGGTAATTGTCAAAAATCTCGTCTACTATTACGGAGATGCTTTCATAGATATTCCTTCCATAAATCCATTTGTGGTCAAAGGCAGTGGAGGAGGTAATGGTAAAATCATATCCCTGGTTCCGATACCACTCCGTGTAAACCCGGTTCAGGGTGAAGGACATGATGGCCAGTACGTTGGCGGTGATGGAGGCCTGAGGCCAGGTAGAGTAAATCTCGCTGGAGGCTACATTTTTGATATAATCCCGGTAAGGGACATAGTAATTCTTTGCGCTGGAATCCGTGGGCACACCGTCGTGAACTACAATTGTCTGAGGAACCACCACCCGGCTTAAAACAATTTCCCCGCTTTCGTTGGTGGGCTTGATTTCCGCCTCGGCAATTTTAGGAGGATAACTTCCATATAAAGTATGGTCAGGAATGACCACCGGGTTTTCCGGCTCCGGGTCTCCTGACGGGGTGAGGGCGGCTGGCTGTATGGCGGTAGCGTCCGCCAGAATCTCCGTTCCTGAAATTTCCAGAGGGTCAAAGCCATCGGCTTCGATGCGTACATTATAATCCGCATAGGGCCGAACGTCTCCGGGAGCCAGACTTAAATTTACCGGAGGAGCAGGGAGACGAACCTGTTCGGTCTGCCCGGATGTGTTAGTGGTCAACTGCTCTACGGTCTGCCTGGGATTTTCGGAGGAGGAGATGGTAATTCGGGCGTTCTGCACCGGAAAGTTGTTTTCGATGTTAATTACGTTAACCTGTAAAAGTCCGTAGGAGCTATTTGGTGTCTGATCTGCCATGTAATACCTCTTGTTTTTTGGTTATTATAATATAAGCGAGGGAAGAAAGAACTATGACAGCAGAGGGAAAATCCAATTTTATAGAAAGATGGGTGACAAAAAAAATCAGGTAAAGGCAAAAATATTTAGTCTCCAAAGTCATTGCAAATTCATACAAAATCAAGTATAATCTTTACAATTTGGGCTGAGATCAGAAGAACAGCCCTGAAAGGAGCCCAAAGACACCCCACACGATAAAGAAAGGACAGGTATTCCCATATGAAAGCATATCTCATACTGGAAGACGGAACTGTGTTTGCAGGAACCAGCATCGGTTCAACGAGGGAAGTGATCAGCGAAATCGTCTTTAACACTTCTATGACCGGTTATCTGGAAGTCCTGACAGATCCCTCCTATGCCGGGCAGGCGGTTGTGATGACCTATCCCCTCATCGGCAACTACGGAATCTGCCGCGCAGATATGGAATCTGCCAAACCCTGGCCGGACGGCTACATTGTAAGAGAATTATCCCGTATCCCCAGCAACTTCAGAAGTGAAGATACGATTCAGAATTTCTTGAAAATTCATGATATTCCCGGTATCTGTGGTATCGATACCAGAGCCCTTACCAAGATTCTAAGAGAAAAAGGAACTATGAACGGCATGATCACCACAACAGAGTATGCCGATCTTACGCTGCCTATCCGCCGGATGAAGGAGTATCAGGTGACCGGAGTGGTGTTAAAGACTACCACAAAAGAAAAATATGTGCTGGATGGACCCGGAAAGCGGGTTGCGCTGATGGACTATGGCGCCAAGCGCAATATTGCCCGGTCCTTAAATGAGAGAGGCTGTCAGGTAACGGTTTACCCGGCGGATACCCCTGCCGAGGCAGTGCTTGCGGACAAGCCCGACGGCATTATGCTCTCCAACGGCCCCGGAGATCCGCAGGAAAACATTCAGATTATTGAGGAAGTAAAAAAACTGTATCAGTCAGATGTTCCTATTTTCGCCATCTGCTTAGGGCATCAGCTGATGGCCCTGGCTAACGGCATGAGAACCTACAAGCTGAAATACGGACACCGGGGAGGCAACCATCCGGTAAAGGATTTGGAAACGGGACGTGTATACATCTCATCTCAGAACCACGGCTATGTAGTAGATACCGCTAATCTGAACCCCTCTGTGGCGGTACCTGCGTTTGTGAATGTCAACGACGGCACCAACGAGGGATTAAAGTATACAGGAAAAAATATTTTTACCGTTCAATATCACCCTGAGGCCTGCCCTGGCCCTCAGGACTCCAGCTATCTGTTTGACCGTTTTCTGAAAATGATGGAGGTGTAAAGCAATGCCGAAGAATCCTGATATTAAAAAAGTTCTGGTATTGGGCTCAGGCCCCATTGTCATTGGCCAGGCGGCGGAGTTTGACTATGCCGGTACCCAGGCCTGCCGTTCTCTGAAAGAAGAGGGCGTAGAAGTGGTGCTTTTAAACTCCAACCCGGCCACCATTATGACGGATAAAGACATAGCGGACCGGGTATACATTGAGCCTCTGACAGTGGAGGTAGTGGAGCAGCTGATTTTAAAGGAAAAACCAGACAGTATTCTGCCGACCCTGGGAGGACAGGCCGGACTGAATCTGGCCATGGAGCTGGAGGACGCCGGATTCCTGGAAAAGCACAAGGTACGCCTCATCGGAACCACCGCCATGACCATCAAGAAGGCAGAGGACCGGGAGATGTTCAAGGAAACCATGGAAAAAATAGGAGAGCCCGTAGCCCCCTCGGATATTGTGGAGAGCGTAGAGCAGGGACTGGCGGTGGCGGAGCGCATCGGTTATCCGGTGGTTCTGCGTCCGGCCTATACACTGGGAGGTTCCGGCGGCGGAATCGCGGAGAATTCAAGCCAGTGCGCTGAGATTCTGGAAAACGGCCTGCGCTTGTCCAGAGTGGGACAGGTTCTGGTGGAGCGCTGCATTGCCGGATGGAAGGAAATCGAGTATGAGGTGATGCGGGACGGAGCGGGAAATGTAATTACCGTCTGCAACATGGAAAATATCGATCCCGTAGGAGTTCACACCGGCGACAGCATTGTGGTCGCTCCTTCCCAGACCCTGGGCGACAAGGAGTACCAGATGCTCAGAACCTCCGCTTTAAATATCATCAGCGAACTGGGAATTACCGGGGGCTGCAACGTACAGTACGCCCTGAATCCAAACAGCTTTGAGTACTGCGTTATCGAGGTAAACCCCAGAGTGAGCCGTTCCTCCGCCCTGGCCTCCAAGGCCACCGGCTACCCGATCGCCAAGGTGGCGGCCAAGATTGCTCTGGGCTATACCCTGGACGAGATTAAGAACGCGGTGACGGGCAAAACCTACGCCAGCTTTGAACCCATGCTGGATTACTGTGTGGTGAAGATGCCTCGTCTGCCCTTTGACAAGTTCATCAATGCCAACCGGACTCTGGGGACTCAGATGAAGGCCACCGGAGAGGTGATGAGCATCTGCACCAACTTTGAAGGAGCTCTGATGAAGGCCATCCGCTCCTTAGAGCAGCATGTGGACAGCCTCATGTCCTACGATTTCTCCCATCTGGATTACCGGAAGCTCCTGGAAGGGCTTCTGATTGTGGACGATATGAGAATCTGGAGAATCGCCGAGGCTCTGCGCCGGGGGATTTCCATTGAGGAGCTTCACGACATTACCAAGATCGACTGCTGGTTTATCGACAAGCTGAAGATTCTGGTGGAGATGGAGAAAGCATTAAAGGAAGTGGGAGAAGGTAAGGCCCAGCTGACACCGGACCTTTTAAGAGAGGCCAAGCGGCTGGAATTCCCGGATACGGTCATCGGCCGTCTGACAGGCATGGGAGCGGGGCAGGTGAAGAAACTGCGTTACAACAGCGGAATCCGCGCTGCCTATAAGATGGTGGACACCTGCGCGGCGGAGTTTGCCGCCGAGACGCCCTACTACTATTCCTGCTTCGGCAGTTACAACGAGGCGGAACAGACCACAGGCCGCAAGAAGGTTCTGGTACTGGGTTCCGGCCCCATCCGTATCGGACAGGGAATTGAGTTTGACTTCTGCTCCGTTCACAGCACCTGGGCCTTCCGGAGAGAGGGCTATGAGACCATTATCATCAACAACAATCCGGAAACGGTGAGCACAGACTTCGACATCGCGGACAAGCTGTATTTTGAACCGCTGACGGCGGAAGATGTGGAGAGCATTGTGGATATTGAGAAGCCCGACGGGGCGGTGGTTCAGTTCGGCGGTCAGACGGCCATTAAGCTGACCGAAGCCCTGATGAAGATGGGCGTTCCGATCTTAGGCACAGCGGCGGAGGATGTGGACGCGGCGGAGGACCGGGAACGCTTCGACGCTATTTTAGAGCAGTGCAGGATTCCAAGGCCCGCGGGACATACGGTGTTCACAGCAGAGGAGGCCAAAGCGGCGGCAAAAACGCTTGGATATCCGGTGCTGGTGCGCCCCTCCTACGTGCTGGGCGGCCAGGGCATGCAGATTGCAATTAACGATGAGGATATCGACGAATTTATCGGAATCATCAACCAGATTGCTCAGGAGCATCCCATTTTGGTGGACAAGTACATCATGGGCAAGGAAATCGAGGTGGACGCCATCTGCGACGGCGCCGATATTCTGATTCCCGGCATTATGCAGCACATTGAGCGTACAGGAATTCACTCCGGAGACAGTATTTCCGTCTATCCGGCCCAGGATCTGACAGAGGGAAATATCGCCACCATTGTGGACTATACAGAAAAACTGGCCAGAGCCCTCCATGTAAAGGGAATGATCAACATCCAGTTTATCGTGGACGGGGACGATGTGTACATCATTGAGGTAAATCCACGTTCCTCCCGGACCGTTCCCTATATCAGTAAGGTGACGGGAATCCCGATTGTGCCTCTGGCAACTCAGATTATTTGCGGCCACACCATCCGGGAGCTGGGATATACACCGGGACTTCAGCCGGCGGCGGATTACATTGCTATCAAGATGCCGGTATTCTCCTTTGAGAAGATCCGGGGTGCGGAAATCAGTCTGGGTCCGGAGATGAAGTCCACGGGAGAGTGCCTCGGAATCGCCAAGACCTTTAACGAGGCCCTCTACAAGGCCTTTGAGGGGGCTGGAGTACGGCTGCCTAAGTATAAAAACATGATTATGACCGTTCGCCACAGCGACCAGGAGGAGGCGGTGGAGGTAGCACGCCGGTTTGAGGCCGTAGGCTACAAGATTTTTGCCACCAAAGGCACTGCCAGAACCTTAAAGGCCCATGGGGTGAAGGCCCTGGAGATTCGCAAGCTGGAGCAGGAGTCCCCCAATATCCTGGATTTGGTGCTGGGTCATCAGATTGATCTGATTATCGATATCCCGGCCCAGGGCGCGGAACACGGCAAGGACGGACTGGTCATCCGCAGAAACGCCATCGAGACCGGCGTCCATGTGCTGACCAGCCTGGATACGGCAAACGCTCTGGCTACCAGCCTGGAGAACCGGGCAGGGGAGCTGACATTGATTGATATCGCGACGGTGAAAAATGCGTAAGTAAATAGAAGTGAAGCGTAGAAATGGAGCAAAAAAGCGCGGCTTCCGGCAGAAAAAATTTGCCGGGAACCGCGCTTTTTTTGCGCGATTGCATTCTGTGGGACGCCATAAAGATTCCCTTGAATTGAAATTTTATGGGCTGATTCAGCAGATCGTCGTTCCGGCCAGTCCTTTCAAGCTGTCCTTTGCCTTCTCCAGAGAGGTAATCACCGCGCTGCGGCCTTTTCCGTTTTCGATAAAATCCACGGAAGCGGATACCTTGGGGAGCATGGAGGCGAACTCAAACTGTCCCTGAGCCATGTAGTCTTTTGCCTCGTCCACAGTCATGTGCAGGATAGGCTTCTCCTGGGGGGTGCCGAAATTTAAGGTAACATTGTCCACGCTGGTAAGGATCATCAGAACATCGGCGTCCACTTCCTTTGCCAGAAGGCCGCTGGCCAGATCTTTCTCAATAATGGCGCTGGCGCCACGCAGGTTCCAGCCCTGCTCCATCACCGGGATGCCGCCTCCTCCGCAGGCAATGACAATCTGATCCGCATCCAGAAGCGCCTTGATGGCGTCGATTTCCACAATGGCTACGGGATTAGGGGCCGCTACGATTCGCCGGTATCCGCCTTCCACCTCTGTTACGTGATTTCCTTTCTGCTCCTCCTCGTCGGCTTCTTCCCTGGTCATTACACGGCCGATGACTTTTACCGGGGTATAGAAGGCTTCATCGTATGGGTCTACGGTTACCTGGGTCAGAACCGTGGAAACCGGCTTATAGATGCCACGGCGCAGAAGCTCAGAGCGGATACCGTTCTGCAGATCGTATCCAATATAGCCCTGACTCATGGCAGAGCAGACGGACATGGGAGCTTTGCTGTAGCCATCATGCTGTTTTCCAAACTCATTCATAGCGGTGTGAATCATGCCCACCTGAGGCGCATTGCTGTGGACGATGGCCACCTGCCAGCCCTCCTGAATGAAGTCCCCAATTACCTTGGCGGTATTAGCAACCGCGGCCTTCTGCTCCGGCAGGTTGGTGCCCAGGTCCTTGTGGCCGATTGCGATTACAATGCGTTTTTTTGCCATATTTTTTACCTCGCTTGTGTTTAAGAGAATTGGGCCGGGGCAGCGGCTGCTTCCCCAGACAGTTACGTTTATTATAGAGGATACTGCATGAAAATGCAAGAACCGGCGGATATCTCAGAAAAATCTGTAGTAAAATAAAAGGGAATGTGGTATGATGAGCCTGAACAGAATTTAGATCTTAGGAGGAAACATTGTGAAGCTGTTATCGGTTGCAATTCCCTGTTATAATTCGGAAAACTATATGCGGCACTGTATTGAATCACTGCTGGTTGGGGGAGAAGAGGTAGAGATTATTATTGTGGATGATGGCTCCACAAAGGACCGGACTCCGGAGATTGCCGACGAGTACGCCCGGAAATATCCCACGATCTGCAAGGCTGTCCACCAGGAAAACGGCGGACATGGCGAGGCGGTAAACACCGGATTGAAGAATTCCACGGGCATCTTTTTCAAGGTGGTGGACAGCGATGACTGGGTTAACGAGGAGGCCTACAAAAAGGTTCTGGAAACCCTGAGGCGTTTCGTATACCGGGGCGAAAATGTGGACATGCTGGTAACCAATTTCGTCTATGAAAAGCAGGGGGCTAAACGCAAGAAGGTGATGAGCTATCACACCGCCTTCCCCAAGGATCAAATCTTTGGGTGGAAGGATGTGAAATTCTTCATGAAGGGACAGTATATTCTGATGCATTCGGTAATTTACCGTTTGGAGATGCTGATTTCCTGTGGACTGGAGCTGCCGAAGCACACCTTTTATGTGGATAACATTTTCGTGTATCAGCCGCTGCCCCACGTCAAGCGGATGTATTATCTGGATGTGAATTTCTACCGCTATTTCATTGGAAGAGAAGACCAGTCGGTCAACGAGCAGGTGATGATTGGGCGCATTGACCAGCAGCTTTTAGTGACAAAACTGATGCTGGGATACTATGATGTGATGAAGATCGGAAATCGGAAGCTGCGCCATTATATGATCCAGTATCTGGAAATTATGATGACCATTTCTTCCGTACTGGCTATTAAATCAGGAACCTCGGAGAATTTGGAGAAAAAAAAGGAATTATGGCAGTATCTGAAAAAGCAGAACTTTCCTTTGTATCTGAAGCTTCGTACCGGATTCTTAGGCCAGGGCTGCAATCTGCCGGGTAAAGGAGGACGCAAGCTCCTGATTGCGGGTTATAAGATTACTCAGAAGTTTTATGGATTTAATTAGAAAAGTTCACAATAAAACAGACCGCATCTTCCAACGACATGGAAGGGAGCGGTCTGTAGCTTATCCCATAACTTTTTCTGTAACTTCCTTGTTGGCCGTAGCAGGACCATAACCGTAAACAATCCAGTAAACCACATAGGCCATTGCCAGGGATCCTACGCCGTCGATCACGGAGTGCTGCTTTAAGAATACGGTGGCCAGACAGATGGAAGTCATCAAAATTCCGGACCCAACACGAATCAGACGATGTTTGCGCAGCAGCTCACTTTTCATTATGGCAATGTGAACGCCAATGGAATTGTACACATGGATACTGGGAAAAACATTGGTACAGGTATCTGTACGGTACAGGGCGGATACAATGGCAGAACAGATATTTTTATTCGGATCCACCAAAGGCCTGAAATCCGTTCCATTGCGGAAGAAGGTGCAGATAATCAAACTTACCGTCATTCCGGAGAAAAGGAACGTACATAAGCGGTAGTAATCTTCTTTACTTTTAAATAGAAAGAAAACGATGGCGCCTCCTACATATAAAAACCACATTAAATAGGGAATTACAAAATATTCGCAAAAAGGAATATAATCATCCAGTGCAACATGCATAATGTGGTATCCGGTCTTGACTGTCCGTTCCAGATAGCAGAACCAGGGCAGATAAAGGAAACCATAGGAGAGCAACCACATGTGCCGATACTTTTTAAAAAAAGCAATGATACGATGAATCATAACCTTCACTTTCTTTCAAATTAAAGGAAAAACATAACAATTCGTTCGCTTTTTTCGGATTATAGCACAGTTGAAATGGAAAAACAAGGGCGCTTAGAAAAACTTAATAATTCTGAAGAAAGAATTTAAAATAAGGAAAAATCGGCTATCCGGATACAAAAAAGAAGCAGAATGGAGAGGAGCGGCAGACATGATCTATACGGTTACTTTAAACCCATCCTTGGATTATGTGGTGGGTGTGGAGCATTTTGAGATTGGAAAAGTAAACCGAACCAGCAGGGAGGAGATTTTTTACGGAGGCAAGGGGCTGAACGTGTCTGCGATTTTGGCACGGCTGAATATTGAAAGCTGCGCCCTGGGCTTTGTCGCAGGCTTTACCGGGAAGGAAATTTTAAGAGGAGTTGGCAGTCTGGGATTTCGGTCGAATCTGCTTTGGGTTAATAAAGGCAGATCCAGAATCAATATTAAGCTGAAATCTGATCAGGAAACGGAAATTAACGGATGCGGTCCGGAAATTGAAAGGGAGGACCTGGAGAGGCTTTTTACACAGCTTGAAGAAATGAAAAACGGCGATGTGCTGGTGCTTTCAGGAAGTATTCCTCCATCAGTGAACCGGACCATTTATGAACAGATTTTACAGAGAATTTCTGAGAAACAAGTGCTTTCAGTAGTGGACGGAGAAGGGGAGCTGCTGTTGAATACGCTTCCTTTTCGGCCTTTTCTGATTAAACCGAATCTGCAGGAACTGGAAGATCTGTTTGGGGAGCCATTAAGAGAAGCGGAAAAAATTAAAGCCTGCGCAGCCAAACTCCAGAAAATGGGAGCGAGAAATGTACTGGTTTCTATGGCTGAGAATGGCGCTCTTCTGCTGGAAGAAAATGGAATGTATATCAGGCAGAAAGCTGCACGGGGCCAGGTGAAAAATTCCGTAGGAGCAGGAGACTCCATGGTTGCCGGCTTTTTAGCCGGATATTTGAAAAAAGGGGATTATCAATATGCTCTGAAACTGGGAACTGCCTGCGGGGGAGCTACCGCTTTTTCCGATGGACTGGGGACAGAGGAGAAGATTTGGAAGCTGATGGGAGAATTGTAAAAAAATCAAAAAAACTATTGACAATTGGTACAATTTGAATTATACTATCCAAGCAGTCGCGATTGAGACAAGCGCGAGGCACTGGATACGGGGTCTTAGCTCAGCTGGGAGAGCATCTGCCTTACAAGCAGAGGGTCACAGGTTCGAGCCCTGTAGGCCCCATAGATTTAAGTGAATATGGCGGAATAGCTCAGTTGGCTAGAGCACACGGTTCATACCCGTGGTGTCGAGAGTTCAAATCTCCCTTCCGCTACGTCTAAAGAACCTCGAAATGCTTTAATGAAAAAGCATTTCGGGGTTTTTGCGTTGAGAAAATATTATTTCCTAATGTAACTTTTTGGGATGAAATATGAAATTTAAGAAAATAGAAATTGTTTCTTACGCCAAATTCACTTATAATAAAGACAACAAAAAAAGAATTGTTCAAAAGGAGGAGTGGGAATATGAAGAAATTTCTGAAAATTTTTGGCGCTGCAGCGGTTATGACTGCGGCAATGTCCATGACCGCTTTGGCGGGACAGTGGAGGCAGGATTCGGCCGGATGGTGGTGGCAGGAGGACGATGGTTCTTATGCCAGAAATACCTGGCAGTGGCTGGATGGAAATCAGGATGGAGTCTACGAAAGCTACTATTTTGACGACAGCGGTTACCTGGCGGTAAATACTGTAGTAGACGGTTATCAGGTAAATGGGGATGGCTGCTGGGTGGACAGCGGCCGCGTGATGACCCGTCAGACCGGTCAGGCGGCCAGAAACCTGCTGGAAAAAGTGTTGAATGATAATGTAAACCAGAGCGATATGGATGCCGGTCTGACGATGAATATGGAGATGGCCATGGAAGGCCTGACGATGAATATCGGCATGGCGGGTGACATGAAGGTTAAAAACGCTACCAGTGAGGATATGCAGTATCTGATGAATTTGAATCTGAATCTTTTGGGCCAGCAGATGAATATGACTTCCTTCTACGCGGACGGCTACACCTATATGGATGTGGCTGGTCAGAAAATGAAGGTTCCCACAGACTACGCGTCCGCTTTGGAAACATCCCAGACCGCTCAAATGATGTATGCGGATAATATGTCATATATGCAGGATGTTACCGCGGCAGACAATGTGGGAGGCACCAGAACCATTTATTACACAATGGATGGAACGCAGCTGAATGATCTGGTCTTGCAGATTCTGGCAAGTACTGATGCGGCCGCTCCCTCCACAATGAATATGTCTCTGGGGACCTGCAAAGGTGAATTGACCCAGGATGGTTCCGGAAATGTGATTCAGCAAAGGATGTTGATGGATATGTCCATGACGGCAGAGGGCACTCCCGTAAATTATGAGATCTTTATGGAACTGAACATGAATAATCCAGGTCAGCCCGTAGATTTTGCGCTTCCCTCTATGGAAGGGTATGAGGAGGTTCCCCTGCAGTAAGCGGGAATTGAACAAGTGTTTAGGCCCCAGGCGCTAATTTTGGTGTCTGGGGCTTTTCTACGCCTATCTTTCAAAAAATTCTCACTGGACACTTTATAGAAATTTTCTTAGTCATTTTCCCTATTGTATGATATACTAAATGTTAGAATCGTACACAGGAGGGTTTCATGTACTATTTTATTGTGAATCCCAATGCCGGATGGGGGAAGGGCGGCAGGGTTTGGCGAGTCCTGTCCTGCTATATGGAAAAGCATCAAGTGGAATATGAAGCCTATCTTACCACAGAAAAGGGCGATGCCAGAAACATTGCCAGAAAATTGACTGCCGGAAGAAAGGAACCTATGATACTCATTGGAGTGGGCGGGGACGGCACCATGAATGAGTTGGTGGACGGCCTGGTTTTTGGCGCCCATTTGACCTTGGGATACATTCCGGCCGGCTCGGCCAACGACTTTAGGAGAGGGCTGAGGCTGACCTCCAATCCGGTAAAGGGACTGAAACGGATTGTGGCGGCCAGACGCCATCGGCTGCTGGATTACGGCATTATCTCTTATGGAGAACAGGAGGTGGAGCATCGGCGCTTCCTGGTCAGCACTGGTATAGGGCTGGATGCGGCTGTATGTCAGGAGATTGCGGAAAAACGTTTGAATCGGCGACGACTGTTTCCGTTTGGAAAGTCTCTTTCTTATATTTTGGCGGGATTGGGACAGATTATTAAATGCCGTCCATGCAAAGGCTATATTATACTGGATGGAGTGCGGAGGGTGGAGTTTAACCACATCGCTTTTATCGCATGCCATATTCAGCCCTATGAGGGAGGCGGATTTAAGATGGCCCCCGGGGCGGATCACAGTGACGGCCGGTTGACGATTTGTGTGGCCAGCCATGCATCAAAAAGGAAGCTGCTGTCAGTTTTCTGGGAAGCTTTTAAGGGAGGACGAAGGCAGAAAGGAATCCGCTGCTATGAGTGTCTGGAAGCAGTGATTCATACGGAGCGCCTTCTGCCTGTACATGCAGACGGAGAAAGCTGCGGACTACACGACGACCTGCAGGTGTCCTGTGTTCCAAGAAAAGTGCGGATTGTAGGATAAAGAATGCATCCGAGCGTACACGAAGAGGACGCTTGGAAGCTGGCACAGGAGGCGCATTGCCTGGAGGAGATTCCGGCAGTGCGCCTCCGCTGTGGTGGTTAGAAATGTGTGAGCTAGAAATGGAAGCGCCGGGCAATGGGCGGGAAAGGAGTAATATGAGAATTGGACAGGGATATGATGTGCATCGTTTGACAGAGGGGAGGGATCTGATCCTGGGAGGGGTGAAGATCCCATATGAAAAAGGGCTGCTGGGTCATTCAGATGCGGACGTGCTGGTTCATGCGGTGATGGACGCGCTTTTGGGCGCAGCGGCCCTGGGGGATATTGGCCAGCATTTTCCGGACACGGATCCGGCTTATAAAGGAATTTCCAGTATCTCTCTTCTGGAACATGTAGGGGAACTGTTGGAGGAGAAGGGATATGTGGTGGAAAATATCGACGCTACCATTATTGCCCAGAGACCTAAGCTGGCTGCCTATCGGCCTCAGATGGCAGAGAAGATCGCCAAAGCTCTTAAACTGGAGCCAGGAAGAGTTAGCGTGAAGGCGACTACGGAGGAAGGCCTGGGATTTACCGGCGCGGGGGAGGGAATCGCGGCCCAGGCAATTACCCTGTTGACGGAAGCCGCAGATTACTGCTATGATAGTAAAATCACCGGTACTGGCTGCGAGAGCTGCGGAGGCTGTCAGCAGAATCAAATGTAAATTGACCGGAATTTGAGGAAAGGAAAGCTTCAAGGAGAGGAAAGCCATGAAAATTTATAATACGCTCAGCAGAAGAAAAGAAGAGTTTGTACCCCTGACCCCTGGCCAGGTGAAGATGTACGTGTGCGGTCCCACGGTATACAATCTAATTCATATTGGAAATGCACGCCCTATGATTGTATTTGACACAGTGCGTCGGTATTTTGAATACAAGGGATATGAAGTACGATACGTTTCCAATTTTACAGACGTGGATGATAAAATTATAAAAAAAGCCAACGAGGAAGGAGTGGACGCCGACACCATCTCCAAACGTTATATCACGGAGTGCAAAAAGGATATGGAAGCCCTGAATGTAAAGCCCGCTACGGTTCATCCCCTGGCTACGGAAGAAATTGGCGGTATGGAGGATATGATTCAGGTGCTGATTGGCAAGGGGCACGCCTATGTGGCTAAGGACGGAACGGTTTATTTCAGAACCAGCTCCTTTAAGGATTACGGAAAGCTGTCCCATAAGAACCTGGATGAGCTCCAGTCCGGCTTCCGCGAGATTAAGGTAACCGGCGAGGAGGGAAAGGAAGATCCCAACGACTTTGTGCTTTGGAAGCCCAAGAAAGAAGGGGAGCCCTTCTGGAAGTCACCCTGGTGCCAGGGGCGCCCGGGCTGGCACATCGAGTGCTCCGTGATGGCGAAGAAATATTTGGGAGACCAGATTGACATTCACGCGGGAGGAGAGGATTTGATTTTCCCGCATCATGAGAATGAAATTGCCCAGAGTGAGTCCGCTAACGAAAAGCCTTTTGCTACCTATTGGATGCACAACGGATTTTTAAATATCGACAATAAGAAGATGTCCAAATCCCTGGGGAATTTCTTTACGGTTCGGGAAATCGGCGAGAAGTACGACCTGCAGGTGCTGCGTTTCTTCATGCTCAGCGCCCATTACCGCAGTCCGGTAAACTTCAGCGCAGACCTGATGGAGGCCTCTAAAAACGGTCTGGAGCGGATAGTGACCTGTGTGGGACGTCTGAAAGATCTGGAGGCTAAGGCGGATGGCGCGGCAGAAACCTGCGCGGAGCAGAACCAGATGGCTCAGGCAGATGAGCTTCGCAGGAAATACGAGGCTGCCATGGAGGACGACTTTAACACGGCGGACGCCATTTCCGCTGTTTTTGAACTGGTGAAGCTGGCTAATTCCACCGCGGATGAGAACAGCACCAAGGCGTATGTTTCCTATTTAAAGAAAATGATCGAGGAGCTCTGCGATGTGCTGGGCCTGATTACGGAGAAGAAAGAGGAGGCCCTGGACAGCCAGGTGGAGGAGATGATTGCCGCCAGACAGCAGGCCAGAAAGGAAAAGAATTTTGCTCTGGCGGACCAGATCCGGGGACAGCTTCTGGAAATGGGCATCGTGCTGGAGGATACCAGAGAGGGCGTAAAGTGGAAGAGAATTTAAACCTGGATGAGCTTTTGCAGTATTACCGGGAGTCTATGGATATGGAAAAGGTGGATCCGGCTGTCTACTCTCCTCTGGTTCTTGCCTATATTGGGGATGGAGTATACGAGGTAATGATTCGGGCAAAGGTGATTAACCGAGGCAGCATGCAGGTGAATAAGATGCACAAGCACAGTGCCATGCTGGTAAAGGCTTCTGCTCAGGCGGCGCTGATTCAGGCCATCGAGCCGGATCTGACAGCCCAAGAGCATGCGGTTTATAAGCGCGGGCGCAATGCAAAGTCCGCTACCGTAGCCAAGAATGCTTCTGTAATCGACTACCGGAAAGCTACGGGATTTGAGGCGCTGGTGGGCTGGCTGTTTTTGAACGGACAGTATAAGCGTTTGACAGACCTGGTCAGTGTGGGATTAAAACGGACGGGGCTTATGCCGCAGCCGGAGGGAAATTTCAGAAAAGATGAAGGAGATACAACCAATCATGAGATATGAAGAGCTGACCATAGAGGGGCGCAATGCGGTACTGGAGGCCTTTCGGTCCGGCAAAACCATTGACAAACTGTTTGTTTTGGACGGCTGTCAGGACGGACCAGTGCGGACAATTCTTCGGGAAGCCAAAAAGCAGGATACTATTATAAACTTTGTCTCCAGGGAACGCCTGGATCAAATTTCAGGAACCGGCAAGCATCAGGGAGTCATTGCCTATGCCGCCGCCTATGCCTACGGGGAGGTGGATGATATGCTGGCTCTGGCCAGGGAGAAAGGGGAACCGCCGTTTCTTTTCCTTCTGGACGGAATCGAGGATCCTCATAATCTTGGCGCAATTATTCGGACGGCCAACCTGGCTGGGGCTCATGGTGTGATTATTCCCAAACGGAGGGCGGTTGGCCTTACGGCAACCGTAGCAAAAACCTCTGCCGGAGCTTTGAATTATACGCCGGTGGCGAGGGTGACTAACTTGACCCAGACGATGGAGGAACTGAAAAAGGAAGGAATGTGGTTTGTCTGCGCGGATATGGGCGGAGAGACGATGTACCGCCTGAACCTGACAGGTCCAATCGGCCTGGTGATTGGAAATGAGGGAGAGGGCGTCAGCCGTCTGGTGAAGGAACACTGCGATTTGACTGCATCGATTCCTATGAAGGGAGATATTGATTCCCTGAACGCTTCCGTGGCTGCCGGCGTTTTGGCCTATGAGATTGTCCGCCAGAGATTGAAGATCCGGTAAGCTTTTAGAAAGGGACGGCTTTGGAAAAATGCCGGCAGAAAGCGCATAGAGATTCGGCAAAAGGCGCATCTTAACTGTGGATGAAAGACAACAGAGACAGTCCGAGATGGAATAGAAGGAGCGTGAAAAATGAAAATCGATAAAAGGAAAGTGGTAATTGTAGGAACTGGGATGGTGGGAATGAGTTATGCCTACTGTCTGTTAAATCAGTCGGTCTGCGACGAGCTGGTTCTGATTGACGTGAATAAGACCAGAGCGGAGGGAGAGGCGATGGATTTGAACCATGGTCTGGCCTTTGCGAATTCCAGTATGCGTATTTACGCAGGTGAGTACGGAGACTGTGAGGATGCGGATATTGTAGTAATCTGCGCGGGAGTGGCGCAGAAGCCGGACGAGACCAGACTGGATTTGCTGAAACGCAATGCGGAGGTATTTCGCTCGATTATTGATCCGGTGACTGCATCCGGATTTAATGGCATTTTCCTGGTGGCAACCAACCCGGTGGACATTATGACCCGGATTACCTGTGTGCTGTCCGGCTTTAATCCGCGCAGAGTTCTGGGAAGTGGAACTACACTGGATTCAGCCAGACTTCGGTATCTGATCGGCGATTACCTGAAGGTGGACCCAAGAAATGTTCATGCCTATGTCATGGGTGAGCATGGAGACAGTGAGTTTGTGCCCTGGAGTCAGGCCCTGGTTTCTACCAAGTCGATTTTGGAGTTGTGCCGGGAGTCGGGCGGCGCGATTCAGGAGGAACGGCTGGCACAGATTGAGGAGGAGGTACGTACTGCCGCTTACAAGATTATTGAGGCTAAGAAAGCCACCTACTACGGCATTGGAATGGCCCTTACCCGGATTACCAAAGCGATTCTGGGAGATGAGCACAGTGTTCTTACAGTATCCGCCATGCTGCGGGGAGATTTCGGTCAGAGGGATGTCTTCGTAGGCGTTCCCTGTATCATCAACCAGAATGGGATTCAGAAAGTGCTGCCGCTGTCGCTGACGGAGGAGGAGATGAAAAAGCTGGAGGATTCCTGCAATACGCTTCGCACCAGCTTTGAAGGGATATTTTAGAGAAATGAAGTTTGAGCAGGCTGTCTCGAGAACAGGGCAGCCTGCTTTTTACGTGTTCACAGCTCCGTCCGAAATTATCGCCATCTGAATTCCTTCCGGAAGCCAGGTATTTCCTCTCAGGCAAATGGTATAACTGTGTCCAGATTGAAATAAAAAGGACAGAGAGGACAGGGGTCCTCCTCCATTGGGAAGGAACATGTAGAAGCTTGCGGTTCCCGGCTCCATAAGCCGGTAGGGAGAGGCGCTTCCGAAAGGAAGTTCTTCCCAGAGAAGGCTGCTGCCGCATTGAGCCACAGAGAGGGAATGATTTTCCATGGCGCCGTTGAATACCCGAAGACAGCACTGGTTTTTGCTGCATTGAGGGGACATGTCCCGCAGGTGAAAGAGCTGAAGGCCGGTTCTGGAGGAGTCAGAGAGAATGACCGTGGAACAGCCGCCCTGAGGAAAGAGAAGGGATTCCTGAAGCAGCAGAATGGTCGGGTCAGTTCCGTCTTGCAGGGAAATATTTCGTTTGCCCGGTTCAAGGACATCGTAGCAGGTGAGAAAGCCGGGGAGAAGGGCCGCCGCAAAGGGTTTATGGTCCAGGGAAATATGTACTGGAAAGGGAGCGGTGGTTCCGTTGAAAAATCTTAAAAACCCCATTTGGTCGGGAGAAAGGGGAGAGCCCTGTATATACTCCTGAGGGGATGGATGAAGGGCGTATTCTGGTTCTCTGATTGGATCGGACATGGAATTACCTCTTTTTGGATTTATTTCAGTATATGCGGGCAGAGGCAGAGGAAGTCCGATAAATTTGGCTGGAAAAGTGAGGAAGGATTTGTTATACTATAGCTTGCGCGGCCGAAGAATGCCAAGTGGTATTCTCTCAGGCCAAATGATGCAGGAAAGAAGTTTGACAGAAAATGAAAGAAGCATTTCGTTACGCCCTGATTCGAAGCCTTCCTATTATGCTGGGCTATATTTTTTTGGGAATTGCCTTTGGACTGGTGCTGCAAAAAGCCGGCTTAAGCCCATGGTGGGCGCTTCTGATCAGTTCGGCAGTCTATGCGGGTTCTATGCAGTTTGCCCTGATCGGAATCTTAACCAGCGGTCTTGGGGCGGTGACCACTGCCATTATGACCCTTTTAATTAACAGCCGTCACGCCTTTTACGGCCTGACCTTTATCGAACGATTCCAGTCTTTTAAAAAAGCGTATCCCTATATGGTGTTTTCTCTGACAGACGAAACCTACTCCCTTTTGTGTTCCATGCCCAGGCCGAAGGAGTTTACAGACCGCCAGTGGGATATGGCGTTCTTTTTTGTCAGCCTTCTGGACCAGTGCTATTGGGTAGCTGGTTCGGTGATCGGAGCTGTGGCGGGACAGCTAATTGCCTTTGACTCGACCGGAATCGATTTTGCTATGACGGCCCTGTTTGTGGTGATTGCGGTGGATCAATGGAAACAGGCAAGAACTCATCTGCCGGCCATGACGGGCTTTGCATGCGGTATTTTCTTCCTGGCGCTGATGCGGACGGCTAATTTTATCTTGCCCGCGCTGGCAGCCACGGTAGGTCTGCTTCTGCTTAGCAGGAAAACGATTGAAAAGAAAATGGAGGATAAGGGAAAATGAGCAGTCAATATGTACTGATTACAGTAGTTATCTGCGCTCTGTGTACTCAGGTGACCAGATGGCTTCCCTTTCTGGTGTTTGGAAGAAAAAAGGAGCTTCCCCGGTTGGTACGTTATCTGGGAGCCGTTCTTCCGGCAGCTATTATGGCGGTGCTGGTGGTTTATTGCCTGAAGGGAATTACACCCCTTCGTTACCCGTATGGCCTGCCGGAGCTTCTTAGTGTGGCTCTGGTTGTGGTTCTTCATGTGTGGAAAGGCAATACGCTGTTGAGTATTGGAGCGGGAACCGTGTGCTATATGATCCTGGTTCAGACCGTGTTTTAGAACAAAATAAAAAAATTTTAAAATATTGTTGACAAAACAGAAAACGCATGATAATATATACGAGGTTCGCGAGAGCGGACAGAAAACAAAAAGCTGCTGTGGCTCAGTCGGTAGAGCGTCGCATTGGTAGTGCGGAGGTCACGGGTCCGATTCCCGTCAGCAGCTCTAACAAATAAGGTTCAGAAAAGCACGTAAAATCAAGGTTTTGCGTGCTTTTTTATTGCTTTTACGTAGGTGTTACGTAAGCCTTATGTAAGCGTTACGTATCCCTAAATTGGGGGAAAATGGCCGTTTTCATTGCTTTCAGGTTAGGAAGGAAAACTGCCGGGGAATAGACATCCATCCTTTTTGCGTGAAATTTTCTTCCATCCCCCTTTTCCAACCGCAGGAAATGTGTTATGATTACTTTACTGTTACGGCTGGGGACAGGTTCCTGGTCAGCCGCATATGAATTACATGCTCCGCCGAAATAGAGCGGCGGCGGCTTCATAATGGAGGAAAAGTTTATGGCAGAGAAAAACACCGCAGTGGTAAACGGTGAGAAGGAAGTGGAGTCCAAGAACTTCATCGAGCAGGAGATTGACAAGGACCTGGCGGAGGGAGTTTACAATCATGTCCAGACCCGTTTCCCGCCGGAGCCCAACGGTTATCTTCATATCGGGCACGCCAAGTCCATTCTGCTGAACTACGGTCTGGCGAAAGAATACGGCGGAAAATTCAACCTGCGTTTCGATGATACCAACCCCACCAAGGAAAAGACGGAATTTGTGGAGTCCATCATTGAGGACGTAAAATGGCTGGGCGCGGATTTTGAGGACCGCCTGTTTTTCGCTTCCAACTACTTTGAGCAGATGTACGAGTGCGCCGTTCTCCTGATTAAGAAGGGAAAGGCGTTTGTCTGTGACCTGAGCGCGGAGGAGATTCGGGAGTACCGGGGCGATTACAACCGGCCCGGCAAGGACAGCCCTTACCGCAACCGCAGCGTGGAGGAGAACTTAAAGCTTTTTGAGGAGATGAAGGAGGGCAAATACAAGGACGGCGAGAAGGTCCTGCGGGCTAAGATCGACATGTCTTCCCCCAACATCAATATGCGCGACCCGGTGATTTACCGTGTGGCCCACATGACGCACCACAATACGGGGGACAAATGGTGCATTTACCCCATGTATGATTTTGCCCACCCAATCGAGGACGCCATCGAGCATATTACCCATTCCATCTGCACCCTGGAGTTTGAGGACCACCGTCCCCTTTACGACTGGGTGGTAAGGGAATGTGAATTTGAGAACCCGCCCCGCCAGATTGAGTTTGCCAAGCTGTACCTGACCAATGTGGTAACCGGCAAGCGCTACATCAAGAAGCTGGTGGAAGACGGGATTGTGGACGGATGGGACGATCCCAGGCTGGTATCCATCGCGGCACTGAGAAGAAGAGGATATACGCCGGAATCCATCCGCCGTTTTGTAGAGCTGGTAGGTGTTTCCAAGGCCAACAGCTCGGTGGATTACGCCATGCTGGAGTACTGCATCCGGGAAGATTTGAAGTTGAAGAAGCCCCGCCTGATGGCAGTGCTGGATCCTGTTAAGCTGGTGATTGACAATTATCCGGAGGGACAGGTGGAAGAGCTGGAGATTCCCAACAATTTGGAGAATCCCGACCTTGGCAGCCGGAAGGTGCCCTTCAGCAGGGAGGTATATATCGAGCGGGAGGACTTTATGGAGGAGCCGCCCAAGAAATATTTCCGCATGTTCCCGGGCAATGAGGTCCGCCTGATGGGAGCCTACTTTGTGAAATGCACCGGCTGTGAGAAGGATGAGAACGGCAATGTGACCGTTGTTCACGGAACTTATGACCCGGAGACCAAGAGCGGCTCCGGCTTCGAGGGACGGAAGGTAAAGGGAACCATCCACTGGGTAGCTGTGCCTACCGCGAAGCAGGTGGAGTGCCGTCTGTATGAGAATATTGTGGATGAGGAGAAGGGAAAGCTGAATGAGGACGGAAGCCTGAACTTAAACCCCAACTCCCTCACCATTTTAAAGAACTGCTATGTGGAGCCCCAGCTGGCGGAAGCGAAGGCATACGACAGCTTCCAGTTTATGCGGAACGGCTATTTCTGCGCGGACTGCAAGGACAGCCGCCCGGGCAGCCCGGTATTTAACCGTATCGTATCTCTGAAGAGCTCCTTCAAGCTTCCGAAATAGAACGCAACAATACAGGCGTCTGAAAAATGAGGCGCTGAATGCTCGTAACTCTATGCGGCGGGTCTGCCTGGGAAAAGGCGGAAACCGCCGCATTTTTGCAAAAAAAGTTGAAGGTGGAGGTGTGTTGCGGCATGGAACTGATGATTCCGCTGGATACAGGAGAAAAGCGGCCTTTGTATGAACAGATTTACCAATATGTGAAGGATGAAATCCGGTCCGGTCGCCTGAAGGCGGGGGACCGTCTGCCTTCCACCAGGCTGTTGGCGGACAATTTGAAGATCAGCCGCTGTACAACACAGATGGCTTATGAGCAGCTTTTGTCCGAAGGGTATATTGAATCCGTTCCTTGTAAAGGATATTATATTGCAGGGATTGAGGAACTGGTTCGGATGGAGCGGGAGCCGGAACCTGGGCTGGTATTTCCCCGCCAGGAGGTAAAGAAAGGGCCTGTGGTAGATTTTTCCCCGCGGGGAGTAGATCTGGAACGCTTCCCCTTTAATGCCTGGAGGAAGATCAGCAAAAATACCCTTGTGGACGACAATAAGGAAATGTTTGCCGCGGGAGATCCCCAGGGTGAGTATGGACTGAGGGCTGCGGTGGGAAACTATCTTTACACAGCCCGGGGCGTCCATGTAAGGCCGGAGCAGATCATCATCGGAGCAGGGAGCGAGTATCTGTGGATGCTGTTGGCGCAAATTTTGGGAGGTCCTAGACGCATGGCGATGGAGAATCCCACATATAAGCAGGCTTACAGGGTGTTTTCCGGCGTTGGGATGGAGGTTGTTCCCATATCTATGGATGCCAGCGGAATGCGGATTTGTGAGCTGGAAAACAGCGGGGCGGATATCGCTTATGTGATGCCGGGCCATCAATACCCGACAGGAATTGTGATACCGGTGAAGCGGCGGCAGGAGCTGCTGATGTGGGCCATGGGGGGAAAAAACAGGTATCTGATTGAAGACGACTATGACAGTGAATTTCGCTACAAGGGGAAGCCCATTCCCTCGCTGCAGGGAATGGATACGGCAGGAAAGGTTATTTATATCGGTACCTTTTCCAAATCCATTGCCCCGGCGATCCGCGTAGGCTATCTGGCCCTCCCGGAAAAACTTTTGGGAGCATACCGGCAGCGGGCCGGTTTTTATACGTCCACCGTATCCAGAATCGATCAGAATATTCTGTATCAGTTTATGATTCAGGGACATTATGAACGTCATTTGAACCGGATGCGGGCAGTATACAAGGCAAAACATGACGGACTTCTGACGGGACTGCGGGAGCTGGAAGATATCTTTGAGATTCATGGGGAACATGCTGGACTTCATGTACTGATGACCCATCGGGGAGGAATTGCAGAGGATGAACTGGTGGAGCGGGCCGCAAAAGGAGGAGTAAAGGTTTATGGTCTGTCAGGGGCCTTGATTTCTCCGGATCCGGGAATTTTTGCCTCGACTGTGCTGCTGGGTTACGGGAGGCTTTCTCTGGAGGAAATTCAGGAAGGAACAGAACGCTTGAAAAGCTGTTGGAAATGATAGGACGACGGGAGGGGACGAATGGAGCCTGAAACGAGAAAAAGGATAGGAATTGGAGCCGGGATTTTTCTGATCTGCGCGGCTGGAGTGATGGCGGGGGTTGGCGGAAGAAAACAGCAGACAGAAGAAACCACAGAGAGTATCCAGCAGGATCTGACGCCCAAACTGAGTGAACAGGAGCAGCAGGCAGTGGAACTGCTGTTTGAGACCCTTGAAGAGGGGAAAATAAAAGAAGGGGCAGCTATTTTGGTAGAGCAGGAGGAACTCTTCGGGGAGCTGTTTTATGAAACGCTGGGCGGAAAACGATGGATGTATGATGGAAGACGGTTTCAGGAAAACATCCAGGGAAACGGAATGGTTTTGACCAGCTCGGCAGCTGTGTTTAAGGGGAGCTTCCAGGAAGGCAGGCCCCAGGGAAATGGTTTGGCCCTGCAGGCATTTTGCCTGGAAAAGCCAAGATACGACTATGCGACCGGCTTTTGGGAGCAGGGGCGGATGAATGGACAGGGGGAGATTGGGTACTGCTATTATGAAGGAGCTCCGCAGGGAGAAATTGAGGAGGTATCCCGCAGCGGAAATTTTAAAGAAGACCGGATGGACGGCATGGCAGTTTATACCACCTTCAGCGGACAGGAAGGAAAAACTTCCTGGGAACTGCAGATTCAGGAAGGGAAAATCGTTATGGACGACCGATGGACCTATGATGAGGAGGAAGGAGATTTCCATCTTCCATCCAAACAGGGAGAGGGAAAAGTATATGCCGTAAGCGCAGAGGAAATCGAAGAAGGACTTTGGGGCAATTTGTTGGTGTGGGGAGAAGAGGAGACATGAAAAGAGGGCTTTGATTCCGGCTGAATTGTTTTCTTCCGGAATCAAAGCCCTTTTGCTGCAAAGTTATACGGGTAAGCGGGACTTGCGTTTTAATTCGGATCCTCCTCAATGGTGGCCGTCTCTTTAGGAGAAACTTCCTGAGGCTCCTGATCGGTTTTGGCAGAACCAATTGGTTCTTCGGACAGGTCAATGGTTTCTCCCTCGGTCTGGGCGTAGTCGTAGAGGTCGTCCTCATCGACATAATCATCGTCTAAGAATTCGCTCTCTTCGGACACTTCCTCATCCCTGCGGGCCTCTTCCATCTCAGCTTTTTTGTTTTTTACGGCAGAAATGGCAATATGAGCTGTATCCACAGCGGCAGAAACAGCATCGTGAGCTGTGTCGGTAAGAATGACGCTGGCGTCCTTTAATACATTGCGGGTGGCTTCCGCCATGTCCTTGGCCGCCATTTTAAATTCGTCTTTGCTGGCATGGAGAGCGATATAATTGCGGTCCGGCTGCTCAGCCTTGCCGGAAGGAGCACCCTCCTCCTCTTCCTCGGCTCCATCATCCTCGAATTCATGAAAATCCTTTTCCAGTTCCTTGTGGAACGTTTTATAGCGAAGTACATAAGAAATGCCCGCTGCCGCGGCTCCTGCTACGGCGGCCAATGCCACTAATTTTCCGAACCCTTTTTTTGCCATATCAATGACCCCTTTCACTGTGTGATGATAGGGTATGCTGCTTTTGCGCCCCTTATTCATCCATTTGTTTTATTGTAATACGAAAGCAGGAAAAAGAAAAGAGAATTTTGCGGGTTTCATAGAAAATTTAAAGAAATTAGCACTCAAGGCTTGACACTGCTAACAACTGGTGTTATAACAATACATGTGAGCAGAAAAGGGATGAAACCTGAAAAAATGCAAAAAAGAGAATAGATCATTTGAAGGAGGAATTCATCATGAAGTTAGTACCGCTGTTTGATAAGGTTGTATTAAAACAGTTAGTGGCGGAGGAGACAACGAAATCCGGAATCGTTCTTCCCGGAGCTGCAAAAGAGAAACCCCAGCAGGCTGAGGTAATCGCAGTAGGTCCCGGCGGCGTGATCGACGGAAAGGAAGTTACCATGCAGGTGAAGGCCGGCGACAAGGTAATCTTTTCTAAATACTCCGGAACCGAAGTGGAAATTGAGGACGAGAAATACGTTATCGTAAAGCAGAGCGATATTCTGGCGGTTGTAGAATAAAACGTAACAGTTCAGGACGGCGGGAAAATGAGGGCAAAAACAGGCGTTAAGCTTGCTTA
>URFM01000020.1 GCA_900547035.1 uncultured Clostridium sp.
AGTATGCCAGGGAAGAAATCAACAGCATCGGCGGATATTATGCCTATGGCCGGGAGATGGTCAATGGAGGCAGCATCTACGATTTCGATGTGACCAAGCTGTCGGTTTATACCAGGGACATCGGCCTGGCAGGAATCGAGGTCTACGACCTGCTGCGGGATGAATATGATATCCAGATTGAGTTTGGAGATATCAGCAATATTCTGGCTTACATTTCCATCGGAGACCGGATTCAGGATATTGAACGCCTGGTGGGGGCTCTGGCGGATATCAAGCGCCTGTATTCCAAAGACTCCTCCCAGATGCTGGCAACGGAGTACATTGCTCCCAAGGTGCTGACCACCCCCCAGAAGGCATTTTACGCTCCGAAGGTTTCCCTTCCCATCCGGGAGACGGCGGGGAAAATCTGCAGCGAGTTTGTGATGTGCTATCCTCCTGGGATCCCCATTCTGGCGCCGGGAGAACTGATTACGGAAGAGATTATTGAGTATATTATGTATGCGAAGGAAAAAGGCTGTTCCATGCAGGGAACAGAGGACCCCAATGTGGAGCGTTTGAATGTTCTGGAGCATTTTTAAGAGAAATGCGGGAAGCAAAGGCACACGGGAGAAAGGAGAAATCGGATGGAGCTTTGGTTTTCAGACCCACATACCGACAATGTGAAGCTGTCGGTGAAGGTGGACAAGCAGCTGTTCGGAGAGGAGACAGATTTTCAGAAAATTGCTGTGTTTGAATCTCAGGAATTTGGGCGTTTTATCACCTCCGACGGGCATATTGTATTTTCAGAAAAGGACGAGTTCGTCTACGACGAGATGATTGTCCATGTGCCAATGGCAGTACACCCAAGAGTACGGAAAGTTTTGGTCATTGGAGGCGGGGACGGAGGAGTAGCCAGAGAGCTGTCCTACTATAAAGAGGTAAAACAGATTGATGTGGTGGAGCCGGACCAGATGTTCGTCTATGCCTGCCGCCAGTTTTTCCCGGATAACGCCCGGGGACTGGAGGACGAGCGGGTCAATATCTATTACGAGGACGGCCTTCGTTTCCTGAGGTCCAAGCAGGATGAGTACGATTTGATTATTAACGATGCCATTGACCCCCTGGGTCATACGGCGGGATTGTTTACCAAGGAATTTTACGGAAACTGCTACCGGGCCCTGAGGGAGGACGGCATCCTGGTGTATCAGCACGGAAGTCCCTTCTACGATGAGGACGAGGAGTCCTGCCGGGCCATGCACCACAAGGCCAGCAAGAGCTTTCCCGTCAGCCGGGTATATCAGGCCCACATTCCCACCTGCTCTTCCGGGTACTGGCTGTTTGGATTTATTTCCAAAAAATATCACCCGCTAAACGACCTGGACGATAAGCGGTGGAAAGAGAGAGGAATCAAGACCTGGTATTACACCACAAACCTTCATCGGGGAGCCTTCATGCTGCCAAAGTACGTGGAGGATATGCTGGAGGAAGAGGAAGCGTAAGCGGAGATTAAAAACCATACAGAGATAAGAAAGTGAGGAAAACGAATATGAGCAGATTACTGGTAATCGGATGCGGCGGAGTGGCCTCCGTGGCTATCCAGAAATGCTGTCAGAACAGCAAGGTGTTTACGGAGCTGTGCATCGCCAGCCGCACCAAGGAGAAATGCGATGCCTTAAAAGAGAAAATCCAGGACAAGACCGACACGGTGATTACCACCGCCAAGGTGGATGCGGACAGCAAGGAAGAGCTGGTGGCCCTGATTAACTCCTACAAGCCGGATGCGGTCCTGAACGTGGCCCTTCCTTATCAGGATTTGACCGTTATGGATGCCTGCCTGGAGTGCAAGGTGGATTACATTGACACCGCCAACTACGAGCCGGAGAATACGGACGATCCGGAGTGGAGAGCCATCTACGAGAAACGCTGCAAGGAGGAGGGCTTTACCGCTTACTTTGATTACTCCTGGCAGTGGGCTTATCAGGAGAAGTACAAGGAGGCAGGCATCACCGCTCTTTTGGGAACCGGCTTTGACCCGGGCGTGACCAGCGTATTTTCCGCCTATGCCTTAAAGCACTACTTCGACGAGATCGAAACCATTGATATTTTAGACTGCAACGGCGGCGACCACGGCTATCCCTTTGCCACCAACTTCAATCCGGAGGTCAACTTAAGAGAGGTGTCCGCCAACGGCTCTTACTGGGAGAACGGCCACTGGGTGGAGACCAAGCCCATGGAGATTAAGCGGGAGTATGATTTCCCACAGGTTGGAAAGAAGGATATGTACCTGCTTCACCATGAGGAGATTGAATCCCTGGCGAAGAATATCCCCGGCGTGAAGCGCATCCGTTTCTTCATGACCTTCGGTCAGAGCTACCTGACCCACATGAAGTGTCTGGAGAACGTGGGAATGCTCTCCACCTCCCCCATTATGTACGAGGGACGGGAGATTGTGCCCATCCAGTTCTTAAAGGCCCTTCTGCCCGACCCCGCAAGCCTTGGCCCCCGCACTGTGGGAAAGACCAACATCGGCTGCATTTTTAAGGGCAAAAAGGACGGCAAGGAAAAGACCATCTACATTTACAACGTCTGCGATCACCAGGAGTGCTACAAGGAGGTTGGCTCCCAGGCTATTTCCTACACCACCGGCGTGCCGGCTATGATTGGAACCGCCCTGGTGGTAACGGGTCAGTGGAAGAAGCCTGGCGTGTTTAATGTGGAAGAATTCGACCCGGACCCCTACATGGAGATGTTAAACGAGTATGGTCTGCCCTGGGTTGTGGATGAGAATCCCGAGACGGTGGAGTAAGCGGAAATGTTTGAGACAGTCAAAACACCCTGCTATATTGTGGATGAGAAGAAGCTTCGGAGCAATCTGGAAATTTTAAAGCGGGTACAGGAGGAGGCGGACTGCAAAATCCTCCTGGCCCAGAAGGCATTTTCCATGTTCCGGGTCTATCCCTTGATTGGGGAGTATCTGGCGGGGACCACCGCCAGCGGCTTGTACGAGGCCAGACTGGGCCGCGAGGAGATGGGGAAGGAAAATCATGTCTTTGCCCCCGCCTTCCGTTCGGAGGATATGGAGGAGCTGGATGAAATCTGCGACCATGTGATTTTTAACTCCATGGCCCAGTTTGAAAAGCACAAAGGCGCCTGCCGCCATGCCAGCATCGGCCTTCGGGTGAATCCGGAGTGCTCTACCCAGGAAGGACATGCCATCTATGACCCCTGCGCCGTCGGTTCACGTCTGGGAATCCGCAGGGAGCAGCTGCCTGAGAAGCTGCCGGATGAAGTGGAGGGTCTGCATTTTCACACCCTCTGCGAGCAGAACGCCGATGATTTGGTGACCACCTTCCGGGCCTTTGAGGAGAAGTTTTCCTCCTATTTTTCTCATTTGAAATGGCTGAATCTGGGAGGGGGACACCATATCACCAGGGCGGACTATCAGGTGGATGTGCTCATCGGGCTGGTAAAGGAGATTCGCAAAAAGCACGGCCTGGAAGTCTACTTGGAGCCGGGGGAAGCCATTGCCTTAAACGCCGGATACCTGGTGACAGAGGTGATGGACATTGTGGAAAACGGAATGGAGATTCTGATTCTGGACGCCTCCGCCGCCTGTCATATGCCGGATGTGCTGGAGATGCCCTATCGTCCTCCCTTGAGAGGCGGCTATGAGGCCGGGGAGAAGCCCTTTACCTACCGGCTTTCCTCCATGACCTGTCTGGCTGGGGACGTCATCGGGGATTACAGCTTTGAGCAGCCGGTGAAGGTGGGAGACCGCCTGGTGTTTGAGGATATGGCCATCTATTCCATGGTCAAGAATAATACCTTTAACGGGATTCCCCTGCCCTCCATCCTGCTCCTTCGGGAGAACGGAGAACTGGAAACGGTCCGGGAATTCGGCTATGAAGATTTTAAGGGGCGGCTTTCCTAAAAGGCCCCCCTATTTTTGATGGAACGTAACTGTGAGGGTACGGAACACTTTTGACGGAATATCAGGAGGAAATAAAAATCAATGGATATGCAGGATAAAAACAGGGACGCCCTTCCGGTCCGGGACGGCTTTTTTATGCCCGGGGAATTTGAGCCCCACAGAGGCTGCATTTTAATCTGGCCCTTCCGCCCTGGTTCCTGGAACTACGGGGCCGGTCCGGCCAGGGAAGCCTTCCGGCAGGTAATCTGGGCCATCGCACAAAGCGAGAAGGTGTGGGTGGCTGCGGGAGCGGAGGGGATGGCTTCGGCCAGGAAGATGCTTTTAGAGGAGGGGAGAGACCTGGGACAGCCAGAGAAGGTGCTGGAGCGCATCGAAATTTTTCCGGCGCAGACGGATGATTCCTGGGCCAGGGACGTAGGCCCCACCTTCCTGAAAAATGCCTCCGGCCAGGTCCGCTGTGTCAACTGGGAGTTCAACGCCTGGGGCGGCACGGAGGACGGCCTTTACGCCTCCTGGGAAAAGGACAATGCCTTTGCCAAAGCCTTTGCCGCCAGGGAGGGATACTTCTGCTATGACGCAGCCCCCTTTGTGCTGGAGGGAGGAGCCATTCACAGCGACGGGGAGGGAACCCTTATGGTGACGGAGGCCTGCCTTCTGAGCAAGGGACGCAATCCTTCCCTGAGCAAGGCGGAGATTGAGGAAAAGCTGAAAGATTACCTGGGGGCAGAAAAGGTCATCTGGCTTCCCCGGGGGATTTACAACGATGAGACCAACGAACATGTGGATAATGTCTGCGCCTTTTTAAAGCCGGGCCATGTGGTCCTGGCCTGGACGGACAACCAGGAGGACCCCCAGTATGAGATGTCTATGGCCTGTTTACAGGTGCTGGAGCAGGAGCGGGACGCAAAAGGCAGGCCCATCCGGGTCCATAAGCTGCCGGTGCCCGACGTGCCCATCTGCGTGACGGAGGAGGAAGTGAAGGGCTTCGTCTTCGAGGAGGGGGAGGATTTTAGGGAGCCGGGAGAGCGGCTGGCCGCCTCCTATGTGAATTTCTATTTTTCCAACCAGGCGGTCATAATGCCTGTTTTTGGCGGGGAAAATGAGGAGAGTGACCGCCGGGCGGTGAAGATGATGGAAGAGCTGTGCCCGGACCGGCAGGTGATTCCCATTTCGGCCAGAGCCATTTTGTCCGGCGGGGGAAACATCCACTGTATTACCCAGCAGGTGCCCGAAGGGATTCCCGATGGGCGAAAAGAACAGGAGGGAAGAATTTGAGAAAGACAACAGCGGCAGCCATTCAGATGAGCTGCGATATGAGCGTAGAAAAAAATTTGGAGAAGGCGGAGCAGATGATTCGCCAGGCGGCGGAACAGGGAGCCCAGGTGATTCTTTTGCCGGAACTCTTTGAGCGGCCCTACTTCTGCCAGGAGAAGCGCTACGATTATTACGATTACGCCCTGCCGGTGGAGGAGAATCCGGCGGTGGCTATGGGAAAGCGTCTGGCAGAGGAGCTGGATGTGGTCCTTCCCATCAGCTTTTACGAGCGGGACGGAAACGTGCTCTACAACTCCATCGCCTGCATAGACGGGGGAGGAGAGCTTCTGGGGATTTACCGGAAGACCCACATCCCCTGTGACCATTTTTACCAGGAAAAATTCTATTTTACCCCGGGAAATACGGGCTTCCGGGTGTTCCGGACCAGGTACGGCACCATCGGCATCGGAATCTGCTGGGACCAGTGGTTCCCGGAGACTGCCAGGGCTATGGCGATTAAGGGAGCGGAACTGATTTTCTATCCCACCGCCATCGGCTCCGAGCCCATTCTGGAGTGCGACAGCATGCCCCACTGGAGACGGTGCATGCAGGGCCACAGCGCCTCCAACCTGGTGCCGGTGATTGCGGCCAACCGGATTGGAACGGAGCGGGTGGAGCCCTGTGAGGAAAACGCGGGCCAGAAGTCGGCGCTGACCTTTTACGGCTCCTCCTTTTTGACCGACGAGACGGGAGAACTGGTGGCTTCCGCCTCCAGGGACCAGGAGGAGGTTCTGATTTGGACCTACGATTTGGACCAGATTCGGGAAAACCGGCTTTCCTGGGGTTTGTTTCGGGACCGGCGGCCGGAGTGTTATGGGGACCTGGTGATGTAACGATGTAACTTATGACAGACAGGAGAAGAAAAAGATGACAAGATACAGTTTGACAGAAATCATAGACAGACAGGGGTATGTGGTGTTGGACGGCTCCATGGGGACGGGGCTGGCGGAGAAGGGCTTTGAGCTGAATACGGCCCTCTGGACCGCGGGGGCCCTGGTGACCGCGCCGGAACTGGTGCGTCAGGTCCATCTGGATTATCTGAAGGCCGGGGCGGACTGCGGGATTACCGACAGCTACCAGGCCACCGTCCCCGGATTTATGGCCCAGGGCTACGGCAGACAGGAGGCGGAGGACTATATCGCCCTGTCGGTCCGGCTGATGAGGGAGACGGGAGAGCAGTGGTGGCAGGAGGAAGGAAAGGCCCAGGGCAGGCCTCATCCGGTAACTGCCGGAGCGGCGGGCCCTTACGGGGCTTACCTGGCGGATGGCTCCGAGTACACCGGGGCCTATGAGATTTCGGAGGAGGAGCTGAGAGCTTTTCACCGGGAGCGGATGGAGATTCTGTGGAAGGCGGGAGCGGACATCCTGGCCATTGAGACCATCCCTTCCCGGCGGGAAGGGGAGATTATGGCCCAGGAGGCGGAGAAAATCGGGGCTAAGGCCTGGGTGACCTTCAGCTGCCGCAATGGGGAGCGGACGAACAAGGGAGATTTGCTAGGTGAGGCGGCAGCGGCCGTGGACAAAATCCGGTCGGTGGAGGCCATCGGGGTCAACTGCACTCATCCGAAGTATATTACCCAGTGCATCCGCCAGATTCGGGAAGCCACTGGCAAGCCCATCATCGTCTATCCCAACAGCGGGGAGGAGTACGACGCGAAAGAGAAGCGGTGGACGGGAATCCGGTATGGCAAAACTCTGGGAGAGTACGCGCCGGAATGGTACCGGGAAGGGGCCAGAATCATCGGCGGGTGCTGTCAGACCCTTTCCCGTCAGATTCGGGATATTGCCAGAAGTCTGAAGGAGATGGAAGTGTGAGCGGACATATATCAAAGCAAAAGGAGAATCGTTATGTTTGAACGCGCGGAAGGAATTTATGAGATCCGGCTGCACAACAATGATCTGGGGGTTTCAGAGATAAAAATTTTTGTGATTCCCGGAAATCCCGGAAAGAGAAGCTTGATGATTGATACAGGCTTTGGGAATGAAGAATGTTACCGCCGCCTGAAAAAGGGAATGGAAGAGCTGGGGATTTCCTGTGAACAGCTGGATATTTTTATTACCCACCGTCATCACGATCATTCGGGACTGGCCGGGGTTTTTGCCAAAGAGGGAGCCAGGATATGGATGAATCCCAAGGAAGATCATCATGCCTATGACTGTATTATACAGAAGCGAGGCCCGGAATCTATCCAGGAACAGGAGCTGGTTCTTCAGAGAGTGGGAATTACCCGCAGACTGGAACCGGGATTGTGGAGTAAATATAAAGAGGTAAACCAGCGGGTCCAGCAGGGACGGGATTGGTATTTCCTGGCGCCGGATTTTCCGTATGAACCGGTTCACCAGGGGGATCAGTTCTGTTATGGTTCCTACGTTTTCGAGGCGGTGGAGTTGAAAGGGCATACCTTTGGACAGACTGGTCTTTTGGACCGTGAGCACAAGATTCTTTTTTGTGCAGACCAGGTAATCGACGGGATTATTCCCATTGTCCCCACCTCCTATCCTGATGAAGGGCTGCTGAAAGGATATTTTCAGTCTCTTCAGTGGATTAAGGAGAATCTTGAGGATTATCTTCTCCTGCCTGCTCACAAGGAACCCATTACTCAGGTAAGACGGGTGATCGACCGGATTGTATTTTCCTATGTGGATAAGGTGGAGCTGATGAAACGGCTGATTTCCTGCAGCCGGAGAAAGATGACTACAAAGGAAGTGGCTTATCTGGCTTACGGAATTCAGGACGACATGGAGGACGATCCGGATTTTATCAGTCACAAGATGATGATCACGAAGACGTTTTCGTGTCTGGAATATCTTTATGGTGAAGATTTCGTTGTTCGGGAAGAAAAGGACGGGACGTTTTACTGGGGAACGCCGTGAGGCAAAAGTGCTCGTAACAAAGTAAAATGGCCGGCTTGGGGCAGCCGGTCATTTTAAGGAGAAGGTATTTCGTTTCTTATGGGGTGTAGCAAAAACTATATAATGTATTGGGGGGTTACGTCTATTATAATAGCACAGGCCTTAAAAAAAGTGTGAACAAAGATAAAAAAAAGAGGGGGATTTTTTTATCGATTTTTACGGGATTTAGAAGGACAACACAGGGATGAGCGAGAAAAAAAGAACAAAAAACAGGCCGTTAAGCCTTTTGGCTAAGCTGCGGCCGGATCAGAGAACATATTCTGATTTTAAGACGTTTATCTCATGATAGTCAATTTAGCGACTATAACACTTATGTGCGGCTTACTTTAAAATGAGTTTAGCAGCATTTCCAGCTTTTACATTTTTAGAGAAATGAGGAAACGTCTTTGATTACATACGAGCCCTTTTGGCATATGCTGAAAGCGTCCAAGGAAACTACCTATACCCTGATCTATAAGCATCATATCTCAAGTTCTACTATCGACCGTCTCAGAAAGAACAGGCCGTTAAATACCACCACATTGAATGATTTGTGCCGGATTTTTAACTGCAATATCAGCGATCTGATCTGCTATAAGCCTTCGGACCAGGATCAGGCATTATAATTATTTAAGAAAAGAGTCGACAGAATTTGGGCCCTGCGCTATCGGCAAGGGCCTGTTTGCCGTTCTTTCAGGCGGTTGACGAAAGTCAGGAAATTCAGTAGAATAGGTAATAGTTCAGGACGCATTTTGGTGGGAAAATGGAGAATGAGGATGGTACGAAAACATATTCTGTTTTCTGGCAGGGTTCAGGGAGTAGGGTTCCGTTTTACGGCCTGTTCTCTGGCAAGGCCTTTGGGGCTTACCGGCTGGGTGAAAAATTGCTATGACGGAGATGTGGAAATGGAGGTCCAGGGAGAGGAAGAGGCTATTGACCGGATGATTGAGGGACTGGACCGGGGCCGTTATATTATAATCCGGCGGATGGAGGTGGAGGAGCTTCCCTTGGATCCTATGGAGCGGGAATTTCGGGAAGTCTGGTGAAAAACCAGCAATTTTTCCGTTTCTGCGGAATATCCTGAAAGAAATGGGCAGGATATTATGCATAAGAGGTGAAGTATGATTTCTCTGATTGTAAGAGCAAAGCAGATTTATGACAAATTTTCCGCAGACGAGATGACGGTGTATGCAGCTCAGGCTTCGTTCTTTATTTTGATTGCGGCATTTCCTTGCATTATGCTGATGATTACAGTGGTGCAGGTGGTTCCCAATCTGACCAGAGCAGAGCTTCTGGATATCCTGCTGTCCCTGGTGCCCGATGGGTATAAGTCTGTGGCTTTTCGTGTTTTGAATGATCTCTCCATCAAGTCTCCGGCTACTATGATTTCTGTGACCGCCATTGCGGCTCTGTGGTCCTCATCCAGAGGAATGATGAGCATTGCCAGGGGACTGAACCGGGTTCAGGGAGAAAGCCAGAAACGCTGGTATCTGGTAAATCGGATGATTTGGGCCGGGTACACGATTGTATTTATTCTGGTCTGTGTGGTAGCTTTGGGACTGTTGGTATTTGGAACTTCCATTCAGGACTTTGTGGTGAACCGGATACCGATGCTGGCGGAGATGACCCAGAATATTGTTAGTTTTCGTACGCTTTTGGCCCTGGGGCTATTTATGCTGGGATTCGCGGGAATCTATACCTATGTACCGGACCGGAAGCTCACCTTGAAATCCCAGATTCCCGGCGCAGTGTTTGCCACAGCCGGGTGGATTGTATTTTCACTGGTATTTTCCTTGTATTTCCGCCTCTTTGGAAACCGGAATTTTTCTTATATGTATGGAAGCTTGACTGCCATGGTTCTTCTGATGCTGTGGCTGTACGGCTGTATCTGCCTTCTGTTCTTCGGGGCGGAAATCAACTGGTTCCATGAAAGAAGGACTCATGAGAGCTCAAATGACTGAAAAAACTGCTGGCCTAAGGAAGAAAGGCCGGCGTTTTTTAATTGTACCAGAGCGATGGTGCTGGAAAGACTGGGAAAAATAGTCTTGGTTTTCAGGTTCCCGCTGCCCTGGTGCATGATAGAGGCCGGTACGATACTGACACCTGCTCCCGCCTGGGCCCAGGTCAGGCAGGAACGGGCGTCGTCGCAAATACACAAATATTCCGGCACAGGATGGGAAAAATGGGTGTTCAGAACCTGTTCCCACCGACGATAGATGATGAGAGGAAGACGGGCAAGGGAAGCAAGGGAAATGGAGGATTCCTCATTTCCGAAAAAAGATTCCTGTCCCACCGCAACCATGGGTTCCTGAACCAGATACCGGCATTCCAGACCATCCTCGGGAAATGGCGTGCGGACCAGGGCCGCGTGAATCTGGCCGGTGGACAGCTTATCCAGCAGCTGATAGGTATTGCCCTCATAGATGCGAAAGAGTACGCCGGGATGATTTTGGCGGAAACGGGAGATGCTTTCAATAACGGGACCGGTCTGAACAGAGGAAATCATTCCTAAGCGGAGGGTGCCGATCAGGCCCTTCCCCAGCTGCTCCATATCCTTTCTGGTTCCTTCGGCCATATCCAGGATGCTCTGGGCCCGTTCATAGAAAAAACGGCCGGCATCCGTCAGCTTGATGGAGCGGGAGCCACGTTCAAACAGACTCTGTCCCAGTTCCTCCTCCAGCAGGTGCATTTGGGTGCTTAAAGGGGGCTGGGAGATGTGAAGGCTCCGGGCGGCGGAGCTGATGCTTCCCGCATCTGCCACAGCGACAAAATATTCCAGCTGTTTAAAATTCATGTAAGTACCTCCTGAATGGTCACAAATATACGAACATCATATAGAAGCTATATCAAACAAATATTTTCCATATGGATTACCTTGTGCTATAATGAAAACGCCTGGCGGGATTAGTAACCGCTCAGGACATCCGATGCGAAAATGAACTGTTACCAATATTATATCAGACTCCGCCTCGCAATACAATTTTAAGCCTGGCCGTCTTTTAGGCGGCAGAATGGAGAACACCGAATATGAAACGACTGCTCAGCTATATGAAGAATTATAAAAAGGAGAGTATTTTGGGGCCGCTGTTTAAGATGCTGGAGGCCAGCTTTGAACTCTTTGTTCCTCTTGTGGTAGCCAGTATGGTAGACCGGGGAATTGGACATGGAGACATAGGATATGTGCTGCGGATGGGCGGACTGCTGATTGCTCTGGGATTAATCGGCCTGGCCTGCTCCCTGACGGCTCAGTATTTTGCGGCGAAGGCAGCGGTGGGAATGTCCACGGCCCTGAGAAATGACCTTTTTGCCCATATCGGAGGCCTCTCCTACCGGGAAATCGACTCCATCGGCACATCTACTCTGATTACCCGGATGACCAGCGATATCAACCAGGTGCAAAACGGCGTCAATATGACCCTGCGTCTTTTGCTCAGGTCCCCCTTTGTGGTGTTCGGCGCCATGATTATGGCTTTTACGGTGGACGGGCCGGTGGCTATGGTTTTTGCATTGACCATTCCGGTACTTTGTCTGGTGGTTTTCGGTATTCTTCTAATCAGCATGCCTCTCTATAAGAAGGTTCAGCGTCAGTTGGACAGGGTGCTTTTGACCACCAGGGAAAATCTTCTGGGAGTCCGGGTCATCCGGGCCTTTAACCGGCAGGAAAATGAGCGAGACACCTTTGAGAAGGAAAACGGAGCCCTGGTCCATCTTCAGGTATTCGTCGGGAAGATTTCCGCTCTTTTAAATCCTGTGACCTATGTGATTATCAACCTGGCTACCGTGGCGGTTATCTGGCGGGGCGGCCTGCGGGTGGATTCGGGAGCTATTTCTCAGGGGCAGGTAATTGCCCTGGTGAACTATATGTCCCAGATTCTGGTGGAACTGGTAAAGATGGCGAACCTGATCATCCTGATTTCCAAGGCTATGGCCTGCATGAACCGGGTGGACGGCGTGCTCCAGGTGACCAGTTCCATGGAGGATGGAAGAGAGAAAATTTCCGCCCGGGAGATGGAGGAGGCAGACAGCCCTGCGGTGCGGTTTGAAGATGTCTCCTTCACCTTTACCGGTTCCCAGGAACCGGTGCTGGAGGATATCTCCTTTGAGGCGAAGGCCGGAGAGACCATCGGAATCATCGGCGGAACCGGTTCAGGAAAAACGGCGCTGGTAAATTTGATTCCACGGTTCTACGATGTAAACCAGGGTCAGGTGACTATTTTTGGGAAAAATGTAAAAAGCTTCGAAATGAAAGAATTGCGTTCCATAGTGGGAGTGGTACCTCAAAAAGCGGTGCTGTTTGCAGGGACTCTGCGGGATAATATGCGGTGGGCGAAAGAGGACGCCGCCGACCAGGAAATTTACCGGGCCCTGGAAATTGCCCAAGCCAGGGATTTTGTAGATGATAAGGGAGAAGGACTGGATCTGGTGATTGAGCAGGAGGGCAAGAACCTGTCCGGAGGCCAGCGTCAGCGCCTGACCATTGCCAGAGCTTTGACGGGAAATCCTAGGATTTTGATTCTGGACGACAGCGCATCGGCCCTGGATTTTGCCACGGACGCCCGGCTGAGAAAAGCGCTCAGGCATTCTACGGAAGGCATGACCGTGTTCATCGTTTCCCAGAGGGCTGCCTCCATCAAGCAGGCGGACCGGATTTTGGTGCTGGATGACGGAAAACTGGCAGGTCAGGGAACTCACAAGGAACTGCTGAAGAACTGCGATTTGTACCGGGAGATCTGCCTGTCGCAGCTGACCAGAGAGGAGGTAGAGAGGGATGAGCAGTAAAAAAAATTCCATGAGCAATGAACAAAGCAGGGAAACCTTAAAGCGGGTGCTGCGCTCCATCCGCCCTTACAGAGGAGGAGTGCTGCTGTCCTTGGCCCTGGCCCTGGTGACAGTGGCTTTGACTCTGTATGTACCCATTCTTACGGGAGAGGCGGTGGACCAGATTCTGGGGCCGGGACAGGTGGATTTTTCCGCTCTGGCTGCCATTCTTTTCAGAATCCTTTGGGTGGTGGCGGTGACGGCCCTTGCGCAGTGGCTGATGAATCATATCAACAACCGGATTACCTACCAGGTGGTGAAGGATATCCGGACTCAGGCTTTCGGGCGGATGGAGGAGCTCCCGCTCAGTTATATTGACAGTCATCCTTCAGGCGACTTAATCAGCCGGATTATAGCTGATGTAGACCAGTTTTCTGAGGGACTTCTTATGGGATTTACCCAGCTGTTTACCGGAGTGCTGACTATCCTGGGGACCCTGATTTTCATGTTTTCCATTCACCCGCTGATTGCCCTGGTGGTAGTGGTGCTGACGCCGCTTTCCCTGTTTGTGGCCAGCTTTATCGCAAAACGGACCTACATTATGTTTCGCCGGCAGTCGGAAACAAGAGGCCAGCTGACGGCTCTGACCGATGAGATGCTGGGAAATATGAAGGTGGTTCAGGCCTTTGGCTACCAGGAGCGGGCTTATAAGCGGTTCCAAGAGATTAACAGCCGCCTGGCAGGATACAGCCTGCGGGCGACCTTTTTCTCATCCATCACCAACCCGGCTACCCGCTTTGTCAACAGCATGGTTTACGCAGCGGTAGGAGTAACCGGCTCCTGGACGGCTATTCGGGGGCTGATGACGGTGGGAGAGCTGACCAGCTTTTTGAGCTATGCCAATCAGTACACCAAGCCTTTCAATGAGATTTCAGGTGTGGTAACGGAGCTTCAGAACGCTCTGGCCTCGGCTGCCCGTGTGTTTGAGCTTATTGATCAGAAGCCCATCGAGCCGGAGCCTGAGGATGCGGTGGAACTGGAGCATGCCAGAGGACAGGTGGATTTAAATCAGGTAAATTTTTCCTACAGTCCGGATAAGCCGTTGATTGAAAATCTGAATCTGCACGTAAAGCCGGGCCAGCGGGTGGCCCTGGTAGGCCCCACCGGCTGCGGAAAAACAACGGTGATCAATCTGCTGATGCGTTTTTACGATGTAAACAGCGGTTCCATTGAAATGGATGGATGTGATATCCGCAAATTAACCAGAAAGAGCCTTCGGGGCAATTACGGCATGGTGCTTCAGGAGACCTGGCTGAAGTCAGGAACGATCCGGGAGAACATCGCCTACGGACGCCCGGACGCCAGTCTGGAGGAGGTTATCCAGGCAGCCAGGGAAGCCCATGCCCACAGCTTTATCAAACGAATGCCTCAGGGATATGATACGCTGATTGGGGAGGATGGAGGAAATCTTTCCCAGGGCCAGAAGCAGCTGCTGTGCATCGCCAGAGTAATGCTCTGCCTGCCGCCGGTTTTGATTCTGGATGAAGCTACCTCCTCCATCGATACACGCACAGAGATCCGGGTACAGAAGGCATTTGCCCGGATGATGGAGGGGCGTACCAGCTTTATCGTGGCCCACCGCCTGTCTACCATACGGGAAGCGGATGTGATTTTGGTGATGAAGGCAGGCCATATTGTGGAGCAGGGCCGCCACGAGGAGCTGCTGAAGAAGAACGGCTTCTACGCGGAAATTTACAACAGCCAGTTCGCGGTGGAATAAAAGGCGGAAAAATGGCCTAAAATAGGGCTTTTCTCATAGAAATTGGAAAAAAACCCTTGCATTTGCTTCCAGATAATGATATAGTAAATACGATAACTAGGCTAGATGATAACAAAGAGTGGACACCGGTCCACTCTTTCGTATTGTTACGAGCACTTAGCGGAAGAAGAGGTGATACAGGAATGGGAAAAAAGGAAACTTACGAAGCAAAGGTGGAAGCATTTCTCCTGCCTCTCATGGAGGAGCATGGATTTGAGCTGGTTGATGTGGAGTATGTGAAGGAAGCGGGAACCTGGTACCTGCGGGCATATATCGATAAGGAAGGCGGCATCGCGGTAGATGACTGCGAGGTAATCAGCCGCAGACTGGGAGACTGGCTGGATGAGAAGGATTTTATCGATGAAAGCTATATTTTGGAGGTCAGCTCTCCGGGCCTTGGCAGACCGTTAAAGAAGGAAAAGGACTTTGCCAGAAGCATCGGGAAAGATGTGGATGTACGTCTGTACCGTCAGAGGGAAGGACAGAAAGAGTTTACGGGACGGCTGAATTCCTACGACGATGGAACGGTAACCCTGGATATGGAGGATGGCAGCCAGATGGTGTTTGAGCGGGGCGACATAGCCCTGATCCGCTTGTCCTTTGATTTTTAAGCTTCAATAAATAAAAGCTGATATAGAGGGAAACAAAAAATAGGAGGAAGACCATGAATAAGGAACTGTTAGAGGCCATGGAGCTGCTGGAAAAAGAAAAGCACATCAGCAAAGAATCCCTGCTGGAGGCAATTGAAAATTCCCTTCTCACGGCCTGTAAAAACCACTTTGGCAAGGCGGACAATATCCGGGTCAATATCAATCCGGATACCTGCGATTTTGCTGTTTACGCGGAGAAGGAGGTCGTGGAAACGCCGGAGGATACGGCGCTCCAAATCAGCCTGACCGATGCGAAGATGATGAATCCCAAATATGAAATCGGAGATACGGTTCAGATTCCGCTGGATTCCAAAAAGTTTGGACGTATTGCCACCCAGAATGCAAAAAACGTGATCCTTCAGAAAATCCGTGAGGAGGAGCGTTCCGCCCTGTACCGTGATTATTTTACAATGGAGAAGGATGTAACCACCGGTATTGTTCAGCGTTACCTGGGCAAGAACATCAGCGTGAACCTGGGCCGGGTAGATGCCATCCTCAATGAGAGCGAGCAGGTGAAGGGAGAAACCTTCCGTCCCAATGACCGAATCAAGGTATACGTTTTAGAAGTAAAGGATACCCCCAAGGGGCCCAGGATTTCTGTTTCCAGAACCCATCCGGACCTGGTGAAGCGTCTCTTTGAGTCCGAGGTGGCAGAAGTGAGAGACGGCACTGTGGAGATTAAGGCGATTGCCAGAGAGGCCGGGTCCAGAACCAAGATTGCTGTCAAGTCCAACGATCCTAATGTGGACCCTGTAGGAGCATGCGTGGGATTAAACGGTGCCAGAGTCAATGCGGTTGTAAATGAGCTGAAGGGCGAAAAAATTGACATTATCAACTGGGACGATAACCCTGCGTATCTGATTGAGAACGCATTAAGTCCCGCGAAAGTAATCTGCGTAGTGGCGGACGAGGAGGAGCGGGAGGCACAGGTGATTGTGCCGGATTATCAGTTGTCTCTGGCAATTGGAAAAGAGGGACAGAATGCCAGACTGGCAGCAAGGCTTACGGGATATAAGATTGATATTAAGAGCGAGACTCAGGCCAGAGAGCTGGGACTGTTTGAGCAGATGGGACTTCAGTACGGAGACGCCCCGGTTCAGGAGGAGCAGCAGGAAGAGCTTTCGGAAGACTACCCGGATTATGAGGCCGAAGACGCCCTGGAGGGGCAGGAGTAAGGATACCGGAAAGATTAGGAGTGATGGTTCGTGAGCATGAAGAAGATTCCGCAAAGACAGTGCATTGGCTGTGGCGAAATGAAAGGAAAGAAGGAGATGATCCGGGTCATTAAGACCGCTGAAGGAGAAATCCTCCTGGACGCCACCGGAAGAAAGAACGGGCGTGGAGCGTACCTTTGCCCATCTGAGGAATGTCTGAAAAAGGCCATAAAAAATAAAGGACTGGAACGCTCTTTTAAGATGGCAATTCCGAAAGAGGTCTATGAGAGCCTGGAAAAGGAGATGGAAGTTCTTGGAAAATAGAAAAAAACTGTTTGGGCTGATTGGGCTGGCCGCCAGGGCCAGAAAGGTGGTAAGCGGAGAGTTCTCCACCGAAAAATCAGTAAAAAGCGGAAAATCCCATCTGGTCATTGTGTCGGAGGAGGCTTCGGACAATACCAAAAAGATGTTTATAAATATGTGTGCTTACTACAAAGTTCCGATTGTTCTGTTCGGTACGAAGGATGAACTTGGCCACGCCATGGGAAAGGAGTTTCGGGCTTCTTTGTCTGTGGAGGACGCCGGGTTCGCAAAGTCGATGGCAGCGCTGATGAATATAAATGGAGGTAGTGTGAATGAAAGTAAGTGAGTTGGCAAATGAGCTGGGAACCACCAGCAAAGAAATATTAGAGATTATTAAGAAAAATGACCCTTCCGCAAAGCTGTTTGCAGCGACTAAGCTGACAGAGGCTCAGGAGAATGCGGTGAGAGGGTCGCTGTCTGCGAAAAAATCCGCTCCGGCTCGTCAGGAAGCCGGCCCGGAAGGAAAGATGTCTGCGTCAGAAGCAGCGGAAAAGAGCGGCGCGTCTTCTAAGCCAGAGGCAGCAAAGCAGGAAAGCCAAAAGCCAGAGGCGGGAAAGACGGATGGGCAGGCGCCTAAGAAGAAGCTGACTGCCGTTTTCCGTCCTCAGAATGCGCAGCAGCAGATCAAGCGCCCGGTACCGAAGCCGGCCCAGGCGCCGAATCGCTCTCAGGCGGCGGCAGGAGCAAAATCTCCGGCGGCAGAGGGGAACCAGAACAGCCGCTTAGGAACCGGGCAGACAGATCTGGACCGGAATCAGCCGGCCCGTGAAAATCGTGACGGAAATCGGAACCAGGGAAATTTCCAGGGCGGACGCGATGGAAGAGAGAACCGTGACGGAAGCCGTCAGGGAGGCTTCCAGAACCGCGACGGAAGAGAGGGCCGCGACGGAGGCCGTCAGGGAGGCTTCCAGAACCGCGACGGAAGAGATAATCGCGACGGAGGCCGTCAGGGAGGCTTCCAGAACCGTGACGGAAGAGAGAACCGTGACGGAGGCCGCGGTCAGGGCGGTTACGGTCAGAATCGGTTTGGAGGCGGCCGTGACGGCGCAGATAAAGACCGCGACAGCCGCGGCGGCCGTGATGGAAACCGCAGGTCTGGCGGCCGTGACGGAGGCAGCCGGGTAAGCTTTGATACGCCGATCCAGGCAAAGCCCACCAGCGGACGCCAGCAGAACAAGAATGCTCATAAGAATGACCGTTTTGACAAGAGAGATCATGAGGATGAGGCAAAGGGAAAGAACAGCCGTTCCGGAAAGACCGGAAAGGGAGCCTTCATTATGCCGCAGCCTAAGAAGGAAGAGGCTAAGGTGGAGGATATCAAGACGATCGTGATTCCGGAGACGCTGACGATCCGTGAACTGGCGGAGAAGATGAAACTTCAGCCCTCTGTAATTGTTAAAAAGCTGTTCTTAAAAGGGCAGATGGTAACTTTGAACCAGGAGATCGATTACGAGAAGGCGGAAGAGATTGCTCTGGAGTTCGATGTACTCTGCGAGAAGGAAGAGAAGGTAGATGTGATCGCAGAGCTTTTAAAGGAGGACGAGGAGAATCCGGAAGATATGGTTCCCAGACCTCCGGTAGTGTGTGTGATGGGTCATGTAGACCATGGTAAAACCTCTCTTCTGGATGCCATTCGTCAGACCAATGTAACGGCCAAGGAGGCAGGAGGCATTACTCAGCATATCGGCGCTTCTGTTATTGAAATCAACGGAAGAAAGATTACTTTCCTGGACACTCCCGGACATGAGGCATTTACCGCTATGCGTATGCGGGGCGCCCAGTCTACGGACATCGCGATTTTGGTTGTAGCGGCCGATGACGGCGTGATGCCTCAGACGATCGAGGCAATCAACCATGCCAAGGCGGCAAATGTGGAGATTATTGTTGCAATCAACAAGATCGATAAACCCAGCGCGAATGTAGAGAAGGTAAAGCAGGAGCTGTCAGAGTATGAACTGATTCCCGAGGATTGGGGCGGCAGCACCGTATTTGTTCCGGTATCCGCTCACACTAAGGAAGGAATCACCGATCTTTTGGAGATGATCCTTCTGACAGCCGATGTTCTGGAACTGAAGGCGAATCCCAACCGGAAGGGCCGCGGCTTAGTGATTGAGGCGGAGCTGGATAAGGGCAAAGGTCCGGTTGCGACAGTCCTGGTGCAGAAGGGTACTTTGAGAGTAGGCGATACCATTGCGGCAGGTGCCTGCTATGGAAAGATTCGCGCTATGATGGATGACAGAGGACGCCGCGTAAAAGAAGCCGGCCCCTCTATGCCGGTTGAGATCCTGGGCTTAAATGATGTACCCCAGGCCGGCGAAGTCTTTGTGGCAACAGAGAATGAAAAGGAAGCAAGAAACTTCGCGGAAACATTTATTTCCGAGAGTAAGAATAAACTGATTGAGGATACCAAGGCAAAACTGTCTCTGGATGACCTGTTCAGCCAGATTAAGGCAGGAAATGTGAAGGAACTTCCGATTATTGTAAAGGCGGACGTACAGGGGTCCGTGGAGGCAGTTCGTCAGAGCCTGACCAAACTTTCCAATGAGGAGGTAGTAGTAAAGGTGATTCACGGCGGCGTAGGAGCCATCAACGAATCTGATGTAACCTTAGCTTCTGCTTCCAATGCGATTATCATCGGATTCAACGTGCGTCCGGATGCGACGGCTAAATCAGTGGCTGAGCGTGAAAAAGTAGATATTCGCCTGTATAAGGTAATTTACCAGGCGATCGAGGATGTGGAGGCAGCGATGAAGGGTATGCTGGATCCTATTTTCGAGGAAAAGGTTATCGGCCACGCAGTGGTGCGTCAGCTGTTCAAGGCCTCCGGTGTGGGTACGATTGCCGGTTCCTATGTGCTGGATGGAAAATTCGTCCGCGGCTGCAAGTGCCGCGTCAGCCGGGCCGGAGAGCAGCTCTTTGACGGCAGCCTCGCCTCCTTAAAGCGGTTTAAGGACGATGTAAAGGAAGTTGCGGCCGGATACGAGTGCGGTCTTGTATTTGAGAAGTTCAACGATCTTGCGGTGGATGATGAGATCGAGGCTTACACTATGGTTGAGGTGCCCAGATAGGAACACTGTGATCCTCACGTCAGTTATAAAAGAAAGGAATTATATGCGCAAAAACAGTATTAAGAATACGAGAATCAACATGGAAGTGCAGCGTGAACTGAGCGAACTGATACGCTCCGGTATCAAGGATCCGCGCATCCACCCCATGACCAGCGTGGTGGCGGTGGAAGTGACGCCGGATTTGAAATACTGCAAGGCGTATGTAAGCGTTCTTGGCGATGAGGAGGCCGGAAAAGCCACCATCGAGGGATTAAAGAGCGCGGAGGGGTTTGTGCGCAGGGAGCTGGCCCGCAGGGTCAACCTGCGCAATACTCCCCAGATCCGCTTCATTTTGGATCAGTCTATTGAGTACGGCGTCCATATGTCCCACCTGATTGATGAGGTGGCGAAAGCAGATGAGGAGGGCCGGGAATGAGTATACTGGAATCTATGATACAGGAGGCTTCTTCCATCGCTATTCTGGGCCATATCCATCCGGATGGCGACTGCCTGGGATCCAGTCTCGGCCTTTGGAACTATTTAAGACGGGAATATCCCCAAATTCATGCGGTGGTTTACCTGGAGGAAGCTTCCCGCAAGTTCAGTTATATGAGCGGCTTTGACAAAATCCGCAGTCATGTGGATGATGAAACCTATGACTTGTGCATCTGCCTGGACTGCGGCAGCGAAGACCGCCTCGGAGAATTTTTGCCGTATTTGAAAAGTGCCAAGAAGAGCCTTTGCCTGGACCATCATATAACCAATACCCGTTATGCCCAGGTAAATCTGGTGGCGGACGGAGCCAGCTCTGCCTGCGAGGTGCTTTACGAGCAGCTGCGGCCGGAAGCCATCGATCAGACAGTGGCGGAGTGCCTGTATACCGGAATTGTACACGATACCGGCGTATTTAAATTTTCCAGCACCTCCGCCAGAACGATGGAGATTGCTGGAAAGCTGATGGAAAAGGGAATTGACTTTGGCGAGATTATTGACGGCAGTTTTTATCGTAAGACCTATGTACAGAACCAGATTTTGGGCCGCGCCCTGCTGGAAAGCATTACTTTTATGGATGGAAAGTGTATTTTCAGCGCCATTAAGAAAAAAGATATGGATTTTTATGGTGTCACCAGCAAGGATCTGGATGGGATTATTGACCAGCTGAGGCTTACAGAAGGAGTTGAGTGTGCTCTGTTTCTTTATGAGACCGGACCTCAGCAGTACAAGGTAAGCATGAGATCCCAGCATGTGGTAGATGTAAGCCGTATTGCCGCTTACTTTGGCGGAGGAGGTCATGTAAGAGCCGCCGGCTGTACTATGAACGGCAGTATCCACGATGTGATCAACAACCTGGCGGGACATATTGCAAAAGAGCTGGAAGAGGCAGAGGCGTAGGAAAAATTCATGTACCATGGAATGATTAATGTATATAAGGAACCGGGTTATACATCTCATGATGTAGTAGCCCGGCTTCGCGGCATTTTAAAACAGAAAAAGATCGGCCATACGGGGACGTTGGATCCGGCAGCCCAGGGGGTGCTTCCGGTATGTCTTGGCATCGGAACCCGTCTCTGCGACCTCCTGACAGACCGGGATAAGACCTACTGCGCGGTGCTTCTGCTGGGCCAGGAAACGGACACCCAGGACACAACCGGGAAGGTTCTGCGGGAGGAAAGAGAAAAGGCCATGACTCTGGATGAGGAGAATATTCGCCGTACAGTGGGGGGATTTATAGGAGATTATAACCAGATTCCTCCTATGTATTCCGCCCTGAAAGTCCAGGGGAAAAAACTCTATGAGCTGGCCCGTCAGGGCAAAACAGTAGAGCGGGAGGCCCGGCCGGTAAAGATTCATGAAATTGAGATTGAAGAAATCAGCCTTCCAAGAATTAGGTTGACGGTTTCATGCTCCAAGGGAACTTATATCCGAACCTTGTGCCATGATATCGGGGAAGCATTGGGATGCGCCGGGTGTATGGAGCAGTTGACCAGAACCAGAGCCGCCGGCTTCAGGATCGAAGACAGCCTGAAGTTGGACGAGATCGAAGCGCTGGCCGGAGAGGGAAGAATTGCAGAACGGATTGTTCCTGTAGAGGCGGCACTGAGCGATTATCCGGCGCTGGCCAGCCGTCCGGAGGCAGATGGTCTGGTCCATAATGGGAATCCCTGCTTTGCCAGGCAGCTTGAGGGGACAGACCAGCAAATAAAGGAGCCGGGAGACGGACAGCTGTTTCGTATGTACGACAGCCAAGGCCTTCTGATGGGGCTTTATGAATATGAAGAAAGGCGGCATTTCTGGAAGCCCAAAAAGATGCTCCTTGCATCAGCTGATTAAGATGAGGGAGAGGAGAAAACGCCGCGGCTCATCAGACAGAACCGGGGAGGAACAGGTATGCACTATATTACAAATACCATGGAATTTCAGATCCACGAACCGACGGTGGTAACCATTGGAAAATTTGACGGCAGGCACAGGGGACATCAGAAGATCATGGCTAAGATGGGACAAGTGCGTGAGCGCTATGGTTACCGGACGGCGGCGTTTACCTTCAGCGTAACGCCTGACGCTATGGTGACGGGCAAAGCCCAAAGGCTTCTGACTACGAATATGGAGCGCCGGAGAAATATGGAAGAGACGGGGATTGACTATTTGGTGGAATACCCATTTACAAAGGAAACCCTTCATATGATGCCGGAGGACTTCGTCCGCGATATTCTGCTGGGACAGATGAACGCCAAGGCAATCGTAGTAGGAACGGACTGCAGCTTTGGCTATAACCGTCTGGGAAACGCCGGTCTGTTGGAGCAGATGTCCAAGGAGTATGACTTTAAGCTCTGGGTGATTGAAAAGGAAAAAGACGAGAACAGGGATATCAGCAGTACCTATATCCGGGAAGAATTAGACCAGGGAAATGTAGAAAAAGCTTGGGAACTTTTGGGAGAACCTTACGCCATCCATGGCGCGGTGGTTCACGGCAAAAATATGGGAGGACGGATTTTGGGATTTCCCACTGCAAATCTGGTTCCGCCTGCAAATAAGCGACTGCCTATGTTCGGCGTTTATGTATCCAGGGTAAAGCTGGATGGGAAAACTTATCGGGGCGTCACCGATATTGGAAAGAAGCCGACGGTAGAAGGAGAAAATCCGGTAGGGGTGGAGACCTATATTTTCGATTTAGACCGCGATATTTACGGCGTAGTGATTGAAGTTCAGCTTCTGGCATTTATCCGGGGAGAGATGCGCTTTGATTCCATCGAGGATTTGAAAACTCAGATTGGACGGGATAAAGAAAAGGCAAGAATATACTTTGAGGAACATCCTGAACTGATACGGAAATAAAAGAAAATTTGTCCCTCTGGAGGCTTGGGGGTAAAGCACAATATCTATGTATTTTTTTAAAAGAGAACATAGATATTGTGCTTTTTGTTTCTATCTGCTATAATGGATTTCGTGGCGTTCTCGTTTGGCGAGAAACATTGACTAAGACCAGCAGGGGTGCGAAAGGAGTATATTTGGGATGATTGAAGTTGTAAAGCGTGATGGAGAGATCGCGGAGTTTAATCTGTCCAAAATCACGGAAGCAATTAAGAAAGCGTTTAAGGCAACGGCAAAGGAATATAATCATGAGATTCTGGAGCTTTTATCTTTGAGAGTAACCGCGGATTTCCAGAATAAAATGAAGGATGGAAAGATTTCCGTGGAGGAAATTCAGGACAGCGTAGAGCATGTTCTGGAGCAGACCGGCTACACAGAAGTGGCTAAGGCCTATATTCTCTACCGCAAACAGCGGGAGAAGATCCGTAATATGAACAGCTCTATTTTGGATTATAAAGATCTGGTAAACGGATATGTGAAGGTGGAAGATTGGCGGGTAAAGGAGAATTCTACCGTTACCTATTCTGTTGGAGGACTGATTTTAAGCAATTCCGGCGCGGTGACAGCCAACTACTGGCTCAGCGAGATTTATGACCAGGAGATCGCGGATGCTCACAGAAATGCGGACATTCATCTTCATGATCTGTCTATGCTTACCGGCTATTGCGCAGGCTGGTCACTGAAACAGCTCCTTTTAGAGGGCCTGGGAGGAATTCCCGGAAAGATTACCTCCTCTCCGGCAAAGCATTTGTCCGTACTCTGCAATCAGATGGTTAATTTCCTGGGAATTATGCAGAATGAGTGGGCCGGAGCTCAAGCGTTTTCCTCCTTTGATACATACTTGGCTCCTTTTGTAAAAGCAGACCATCTGACCTATCCGGAGGTGAAGAAATGCATTGAGTCTTTCATTTATGGAGTGAATACTCCCAGCCGCTGGGGAACCCAGGCTCCGTTTTCCAATATTACCCTGGACTGGACGGTTCCTGAGGATATGGCGGAATTAAACGCGATTGTAGGCGGTAAGGAGATGGATTTCAAGTATAAGGACTGTAAGGCAGAAATGGACATGGTCAATAAGGCCTTTATTGAAACCATGATTGAAGGAGATGCTAATGGAAGAGGCTTTCAGTATCCGATTCCCACCTATTCCATTACCAAAGCCTTTGACTGGTCCGATACGGAGAACAACCGCCTTCTTTTTGAGATGACCTCCAAATACGGCACCCCTTATTTTTCAAATTATATTAACAGCGATATGAAACCCAGCGATGTGCGCAGCATGTGCTGCCGCCTGCGTCTGGATCTGCGTGAACTGCGCCGTAAGACCGGCGGATTCTTCGGCTCAGGAGAGAGCACCGGCTCGGTGGGAGTGGTGACCATCAATATGCCGAGGATTGCTTATCTGGCCAAGGATGAGAAAGATTTTTACAAACGTCTGGATCATATGATGGATATTGCTGCCAGGTCTTTAAAGACCAAGAGGGAAGTAATTACCAAGCTTCTGAATCAGGGACTGTATCCCTATACGAAGCGGTATCTTGGAACCTTTGAGAACCATTTTTCCACCATCGGACTGGTAGGAATGAACGAGGCGGGCTTAAACGCCAAATGGATTCGCCAGGATATGACCCATCCGTCCTGCCAGAAGTTTACCAAGGAAGTGCTGGAGCATATGAGAAGCCGCCTGTCCGATTACCAGGAGATGTATGGAGATCTTTACAATCTGGAGGCGACTCCGGCTGAGTCTACCAGCTACCGTTTGGCAAAGCACGATAAAAAGCGCTACCCGGATATTATAACGGCCGGAGGAGAGGGAGATACTCCTTACTACACCAACAGCTCTCACCTGCCGGTGGGATACACGGAGGATATTTTTGAGGCGCTGGATATTCAGGATGATCTTCAGACTCTTTACACCTCCGGAACGGTGTTCCACGCTTTCCTTGGAGAGAAGATGCCGGATTGGAAGGCGGCAGCAGGCCTGGTTCGGACCATTGCGGAGAACTACAAGCTTCCTTATTATACTTTGTCGCCGACCTATTCGATCTGTAAGACCCACGGCTATCTGGCAGGGGAGCATTTCATCTGTCCGGAGTGCGGGGCCAAGGCAGAGGTCTACAGCCGGATTACCGGATACTACCGGCCGGTTCAGAACTGGAATGAAGGAAAGCTTCAGGAATATAAGAACCGGACCACATACAATGTAGGCGCTTCCAGGCTAACTCATGGACTTTCCAGAATCCAGGCTGTCAGCGAGGCCAGGGCTCAGGCCCAGGCGGAGCGGCAGGTCCAGACAGAACGTCAGGCTCAGGCGGAGCCGGCGGCTAAGGAGTCAGCAAAAGAGCAGCAGGCATTTGGGGCAAATACGCCCGTAAGCCTTTACCTTTTCACCACCAAAACCTGTCCCAACTGCCGGACGGCCATGGGATTTTTGAAGGGAATGGACTATCAAGTGGTGGATGCGGAAGAACATCCGGAGCTGGCGGAGAAGTATGGAATCTTCCAGGCCCCCACGCTGGTAGCGGTGGCGGACGGCATCATGCAGAAATTCTCCGGGGCGTCCAATATCCGGAAGTTTGCGGAGCAGAACAGGGAAGCGGCTTATGAAAGACAGTGACTGGAGGATTCTCTACGAACTGTACCAGACGCCCAATATTACCAAGGTGGCGGAGAAGCTGTTTATGACCCAGCCCACGCTGACCAAGCGGCTGCAGTATATCGAGGAGGAGTTTCAGACCCGGATTGTCAGCCGCAGCACCAAAGGTGTGGTCTTTACCAGGGAAGGGGAATATCTGGTCCATCAGGCGGAGCTGTATCTGCAGTTCCGGGGCGGGATTGACCGGAGGATGGAGGCCTTTAAACAGGAGGGGGTGGGAACGATTCGGATTGCTTCCTCCCTCACCTTCAGTAAGCAGTATCTGCCTGCTCTGATTTTAGAGTTTCAGAAGAATCACCCGGACGTATCCTTTGATATCCAGAGCGTGGAAAGCCATTTTTTGGCAAAGTTCCTGAAGGACGGCACCTCGGACATGGCTTTTGTGCGGGGAGAGTATGAAATGGAACTGCACACGAAACGGATTCTGACGGAACAGGCTTATCTGGTTTCTTCCAGGCCGCTGTCCATGGCGGAGCTTTTAACGGTCTGCCGGGTAGACTGCTTTATGAGCGAAGCCAGTAAAAAGCTTCTGGACCGCTGGTGGAAAGACAATTTCCAGGAGATTCCAAAGAGTGGGGTCCATGTAGGCTTTGTGGATATGGCGCTGCATATGGTATGCCAGGGTTTGGGGTACATGGTTGGATTTTTCAGCGAGAAGGAGTTAGACCAATTAGGAATATGGCATCAGCCAATCCTGAACCGGGATGGAACACCGGTGGAGAGGGACACTTTTCTGGTTTATCCGGAAAACGCGGAGAAATCTCCGATTGTGCAGGATTTCATTGCCATGGTGGAAAAGGAGTTTGAAGAGTAAGACAAATTCATAAACGAAAGGAAAGCGGCATCCCGGCCAACGGAAGGGATGCCGCTTTTTGCAGATGCCCGGAGGCTGTTATTCAATTTCGGAATCTCATCATGAAATACCTCTATTTTACTAAGGCGGATAAAAAATTTATAATAGAGAACATCAGAAAGCGCGCTTGGGAAATGATGGACAATACGAGGAGGAAGAAGATGAGTTTGGAAGTTGCGATTGGATTGGTCTTAATTGCAGCCTTTGTGGTGACGATTTTTAAACGATGGTTCAGCCCTTATGCGGCTCTGGTGTTTGTGCCGCTGGTATGCGGGCTGGTCTACTGCGCGATGAGCGGGCAGTCCCTGCTGACCGTATTTGACTGGATTTATGACGGCGTATTTTACGCAGTGAACGAGGAGGGAGGCGTGACGCCGGGAACCACCCGTTCCGCCCTGATGGTGCTGTTCGCCTGCACCTACTTTACCATTATGATGAATGTGGGACTCTTTGACCCGCTGATTACGGGAACCATCCGTCTGGTAAAAGGGGACCCTCTGAAGATTGTAGTGGCCTCTACCCTGGTGGCGGCGGCTGTTTCACTGGATGGAGACGGCACGTCTACGGTGCTGATTACGACGGCCGCCTTTATGCCTTTGTATAAACAGTTTGGGATTAAAGGGGCTTATTTAGCGCTTTTGATTGCGCTGCCGACATCGGTTTTCAATATGACGCCCTGGGGAGGTCCATTGGCCAGGTGCCTTTCGGGATTAAATCTGGATGTATCTCAGCTGTTCCCTAAACTTCTTCCCGGTATGGCGGTTGTGATGGTATATGACGTATTCCTGGCGTATATGATTGGCCGCAAGGAGAGAGCACGTCTTGGTTACAGCCCGAAGAACGCTTCCAGTATTCCCCAGGAGAAGATAGAGGCGATGGTGCAGGCGGTGAAGGATAACAACGCGGAATTAAAGAGACCGAAGCTGGCCTTATATAATTTGATTGTAACTTTGGTGATTATGTATATGCTGGTCACAGGAATGGCAAATTCCGCTCTGCTTTTTATGGCGGGCATTGCAGCTGCCCTTTTTGTCAATTACGGATTTAATTTCAAGACCCAAAAGGACCGGCTGACGGAAGCTTTGGCAGAGGGAATGCCGGCATGCAGTATGATTATCGCTTCCGGATTTTTTATGGGTATTTTAAATGGCAGCGGAATGACAACGGGAATCGCCGGATTTTTGGGACAGATTGTTCCTGCAAGTTCCTCCAATCTGCTTCCTCTCTTTGCGGCGGTGGTCGGTATCCCCGGTCTGATTTTCCTGGGGCCGGATGCTTACTATTTTGGGGTACTGCCGGTATTGGCAACCCTAGCGGCGGAATATGGAATCAGCGCGGTTACCATGGGCGTAGCCGGTATGATGCCTCTTGCCACCTTCTACGCAACCCCTCTGACCGCATGGCTGTTTATTTTGTGCGAACGCTGTGAAGTGGAATTCGGCGATTATCAGAAACAGTTTTTAAAGATTTCCTTCCCTGCCTTTTTGATTTATGCAGTTGTATTTGCGCTGACAGGCTCGCTCCCGCTATTCTGATTGAGGTGAACTGCAGCTGGCGAGGATTGTTACGGTAAAACGAAAAAGAGGTGAGGAAGAGATGAAAATTTGGAAAGATTTAAAAGTTTCTCCGGAAGAGGAGAAACTGGTTGAGGAAATCCGGGCAGGAGGAATTGGAAAGAGCCTTCCGGAGGAGGCGCTGAAAGAGTTTCAGGTAGACTGGGAAGAAGATATTGAGATTGATACAAGGGCCGGAACGGCGCTGGTCCATATGTACTGGCCCAAAATGCAGGAGGGAGAGAAGATTCCGCTGCTGATTAATATCCACGGCGGGGGCTTTGTAAAGGGAAGGAGGGACCAGGATATTGTATACTGCCGCAATATAGGCAGCCGTTTTGGCGGGGCGGTTGCGGATATTGACTATGTTCCCGCCCCTGTTATGCGGTATCCGGGCCAGGTCTATGCCTGTTATGATGTCCTGCAATACTTTGGAAACCATGGAGAAGAAATGGGAATCGATGTAAAGCGGATTGCCATGGGAGGACATTCAGCCGGAGGGACCCTGACGGCGGCAAGCATTTTGATGGCTATTGACCAGGGCGGTTTCCTTCCTGCTTTACAGATATTGGACTATGCGGGGCTGGATTTAAAAACGCCTGCTGCTGAAAAGAGAAATGCCGGCAGCAATCCCAGGATTCCTTTATGGAAATCAGAATTTTATAACAAAATGTACGCTGACCCGGAGGATACGGGGGAGGTGTACTGCAGTCCGCTGCTGGCCTCAGACGAACAGCTGGCAAAAATGCCCCCCACATTGATTATATGCTGTGAAAACGATGTGTTTTGCGATGAAAACATCCGGTTTCAGAATCGTCTGATGAAGCAGGGAGTTCCGGTTTATGGAAAGTGTTTTCTTCACAGCAGCCACGGCTTCACCGTTCAGCGCCGGGATGAATATGCAGAGGCGGAGCAAATGATTTTAAATGCCTTGAACATGATGATGCAGACGGATTGAGGGAAAAGGGACGTTTGGTGCTCATAGCAAGACAGCCAAAAAGGGATACCGCAGCAATGACGGCATCCCTTTTCGGCGTAAAAAGGAGAGTGTATTCGGACTGGAGTCAGATTTTAGCTTTCTCGAGAGCCCGCTCAATGGCTCCCAGCAGAGCGGTGGAGGTATAGTGGGACTGGCTGGAATAGGTAAGATTTTCCAGGGACTGGGTGCTGATGATTTGGTCGGAGAGCTCCTCCAGGGCCGGTTCCATCAGCGGATACATGGTGGTGACGGCTTCATTTAAGGGAACCAGGGAAATCGAGGTGATGGCGTTGGAGTCCACGGCCACCTGCACATTGACATCCTGGCTGCCAAGATTCAGAGAAGCGGTATAAACACCGGGTATGTAGCTTGCGGCCTGGGTTTCCTCGTCCTTTTTGGGACGGAACATAATCAGGCACAGGGCGATTAAGAGGACGGCCAGCCCAAGGAAAATACCCGTATAAATGATTTCCTTCATCCGAAGTACAATAATTTTTGTTTTCGAGCTCATAGGCAGAACCTCGAGGGGGATTTGTTACAGCTTATGTAAGAACAGGGGAAAATATACCAGGCGGCCATGGAAGCTTTCTCGTAGATGTGAAGGTACCGAACAGTTACATTCGGGATAAAAAAGGAGGAGGCCGGAAAGTTATCTTCCCGGCCAGAGTATTATGAAAAAAAGTCTTGTAAGCATTAGCTCTTTACATGTTTTATTGTATGGGGAAAATATGAGGAGAGTTTTAGAAAACTGTAACGGTTTTATGAACAGAGTGTAAATTTACTGTGATGAGTAATGAAAGGGGACTTTTGGCAGCGGAATACAGGAAAATCAGTTGTTAGTTTTTGGTTGGTTGTTATAATAAAAGTGTTAGGGTTTATATAATGAGGGAGAGGTGGCATGTAAATGAAGGTGGAAAATCTGAATAAAATAACGAAAATGTCACGGTTTGAGGACGATTGGAATGGAACAGGAGGAAAGGCGTTTTCTCCAAATGCAATTTTTCTTTTCAGTATGGTTATTGAGATGCTGGAAAAACAACCCGAGATTGCGCCAACTGGGCGTAATAGTCTATTGCTGCAGTATGAATTTAGAGGATAAAAGTTTGCTGGCCTTTGAACTTAGCGAAGATAAAGCTGAAAAAGTATATATACCTATGGGAGACTATTCTTTAGTTCAAACGGAAGAAATTACAGAGGATATAGGTAAAAGGATAAAGGAGAACGTAGAGAAATTTTATGGACTTAGATAATATTGTAAAAAAGGAGGGGCCGGCAGGGGGGACTGCCGGCTTGAGTATGAAAAGCTTTATGTTGAAAAGGCCATCGCCTTGTACGATTATTAGTATAGCGGGAGAATATGACCAAAGTTTGAGCGCGGAATAAAGAAATCATAAAAAAGTTAAAGAAATTTCTAATTTTCCGTTACGGATTTGGGAATTACAAATTCCACTGCGCCCATGTAGCCAGGGGCTACCTCATACTCGTCAAAGACGATGACCAGCTCCCCATTGGAATTGAAGTAAAAATTTTCCTGCCCGGTCAGTCCCTTAAAATCGAAATCCGGCATGTCGCTGTCCAGAAAATAGGAAATCTGGGAATCCGCTGCCATCTGAGCGCGCATCTGCTCCTTGATATTGTTGCTGACTGCATCCAGCCTGCCGGAATCATTTCCCAGAACATCCAAAAGGGAGAGAATTTCTCCGGTCTTCCGGTCAATGGTAAAAATTTTCACATACTGCGCGCCGCTGGCCATGGTTATGGTGGTATTGATTCGGATGGACAGATACCGGTCCGTATCCGCCACCACCTCGTAGGAGGAATCCATGGAATAATGGCCTTCCTGCCCCTGACTTGCTGCCACTTCTTTTTCATAGAGGGCGATCAGCTCCTGGGCATATTCTTCAATGGAACGGTTGACGGCTTCCTGTCCGGCGCCGCCGTCCGTTACCTGGGGAATGGAAATATTAGCCTGATAGCCGTTTTGTTCATCTTCAAAGGTCCGGAAGGTCACCACTTTCGCAATAGAGCTTATGACAGGAATCTGCTCCATGGCCTGGGCAGTGACGGGACTGACATTTGCTAAAATGGTAATGGCCGCTGCCGCTGCCGCCGCGGTGGCTGCGGTGGGGCGGAGAATGCGCAGCAGACGCCTGTGCGCTGTCTTTGGCTTTTCCTTTGTCCCCTCTCCGGCGGAGGCTTCATGGGCCTGCCTGATTCCCTGGCGGATGCGTTCCTTCGCTTCCGGGGGAACGGGGATGCTTTTATATTCTTTTTTCAAACTTTCCAATGTGGAGAAATCGTATTCTTTCATTTCGCATAGCTCCTTTCCTGAATTCAGCCTGCCAGGTCCAGACGCAGCTTCTTGAGAGCGCGGTATAGACGGGCTTTGATAGTATTTAAATTTTCGCCGCAAATCTGGGCAATTTCTTCCAGCTTCCTGTCCTCAAAATATCGGAGAATCAGAACGGTTCGGCTTTTTTCATCCAGGGCCATTACCAGGCTGATCAGATCTGTGTCCGAATAGCGGTCCTCCCAGACCGGGTCCGGAAGGGAATCAGTGGTTTCTTCGCGGCGGTATTTCCGGATAAAATCCAGAGCGGTGTTGATGACAATCCGGTACAGCCAGGTGGACAGATATTCCGGATTTTTTACGGAGCCGCACTCCGTAATGGCCCGGCAGGCACTTTCCTGAACAATGTCCAGAGCGTCTGACTCATTGCGCACATAGGAGTAGGCCAGCCGGTAATAAGATTCATAATTTTCCAACAGCAGCTTTTCAGCCGCGGCCTGTATATTGGAATTCATTCTGGGGGGCCTCCTTTATCTTTACTTCTATCTATTAGACGTCCCATAAGAAGAAAAAGTTGCAGAGGGACGGATTGTTTTTTGAAGTAATCAATGGTATAGTGTGTATAAATCAGCTTACTTAAGAGAATATGCGAAAAGGTGACAGACCATGAGAGAAGAGAGAAATACCAGCGTGAATTTGGAACAGGATAGCGAGCCCGGGGCTGCGCAAACTCTTCAGACACCCGGAAGAAGCGATGGAACCAGAGGCCGGGGAATTTCCAGAAGCCGGAAAGCGGCCAGAGGCCGAAGAACATCGGAAATCCGGGAAAACGCTGAAAAACGGGATAACTCCGTCAGCAGGGAAGGCACAAAAAGACGTTCCGGGAGAAGAAGAATATCCATACCGGTTATACTTCTGGCCCTGGCAGTAGGGTTTGGAGCCGGTTTTGGAACGGGATGGCTGAAGTGGGAATATGAGCGGCCCTATACAGTAGACCTGAAAGCGGTGGAAGTGCCTGCCTGGGTGGAGCAGGATTTCATCCGAAAAAATATTTTTTCCAGACCGGATGTAAGCTTGAAAAGGGTGAACAGCATTGTAATTCACTATGTAGCCAATCCTGGCTCAACCGCCCAGGCCAACCGGGATTATTTTGATGGTTTGGCGGATCAGGACCCGGAGGCAGGCGGCACTTCCGCCAGCGCCCATTTCGTGGTTGGGCTGGAAGGCGAGGTGATCCAGTGCATTCCGGTAACAGAGATGGCCTATGCCGCCGCTCCCAGAAATGACGACACCATCTCCATTGAAAACTGCCACCCGGACGACAGCGGCTCCTTTAATCAGGCCACCTATGATTCCCTGGTAAAGCTGACTGCATGTCTTTGCAGCCAGCTGCACCTGACGGAGAAGGATGTGATTCGTCATTATGACGTAAGCGGCAAGGAATGCCCGAAGTACTATGTGGAGCATGAGGATGAATGGCGGCAGTTTCAGGAGGATGTAAAAAACGCAATGAAGGAAAAATCCTGGCTGCAGGAGGCCTGACTTTCCCTAAAGGGGAAGAAACTCCGGCTTCCGCTCATGAAATACGGCGTAATGGGTGAAGCCGCATTCCAGAAGAATCTGGCGGCAGCGGTCAAAGTCGTAGCCTAAACGAGCCGGCTGATGCGCGTCAGAGCCGATGGTAATGATTTCTCCGCCCAGCTCACGATATCGGGACAGAACCTGCCGGCAGGGATTGGGCTCAGGAAGGCCGTAGGCCAGGCCGCCGCTGTTGCACTCGATGCCCTTCCCATGCTCAATCAGGCATTTGAGCATCTCGTCGATGATCGGAGCGTACCGGTTATAGTCGTAGAAGCGGTGAGGGCATGGGGCGTAGCGGATGACGTAGTCCAGATGACCGTACACGTCAAAACAGGACCAGAGACTGTGGATTCGATTCAGAGAAACAGTAAAAAATCGCTCCAAAGCCTTATCTGTGGTGGTTCTTTGCCAGAAAGAGGCGTCGTACGGATCCATCCGGTCCACATAATGGCTGGAGCCAATGACAAAGTCAAAGCAGGAGCCGTACTGAGCGATAAACTCCTTTAAATAGCCCTGAATATGATTTTGAAGGCCAAGTTCCAGGCCGATATTCAGCCGGATACGGTCCTGGTATTCTTCCTTCAGTTCATTCAAAGTTTTTAAATAGGAAGGAATATCTAAATTGAAGTCAATACCGCTGAAATCGGAATCGTAGTCATGGTGATCGGTGATGCACATTTCCTTCATTCCCAAGCGGATGGCCTGTTCGATCTGACCACGAACCGGCGCCTCGGAATCCCCGGAAAATTCAGTGTGTAAATGAAAATCGCAGATCATAACAATCTCCCTTGTGTTTGTTTTGAATCACTATATGCCAACTATATCACAACCGGCATAAAAACGGAAGTCCCCGGAATCAGAATCTGAAAGGAAATGGTTCCGGGGATTTTTGCGCCCACTTTCAGAAAAAAATCCCCCCATACTTTGCTGCCGGCGCTGTTGGGGTATAATCGGACAAAAGAACTGGCGCATAAAAGTGCATTGCAGCCGGTTTTTTTTACAAGACTGGGAATAATGAAAAGGACTACTAGAAAGGAAAGGACTGCAATGGAAAAGGAACTTAGGGCATTTGAGGAATATCTGCGGATGCAGGAAAAGAGCAGAAATACTGTGGAGAAATACCTTCGGGATGTGGGAAGATTCCTTGCGTTTGCCTGGGAAAATCGGAAACAGGAAAGGGGAGAGACTATTTTGAACCGCAGGGTTACTTTGGAGTATAAGGAGGAACTGCTTAAAAAGTACCAGACGACCAGCGTTAACTCGATGCTGATTGCTGTTAACTGCTATTTGAAATTTGTTGGAAAGGAGGAATGGAAGCTTCAGACTGTCCGGGTTCAGCGTCAGATCTTCCGGTCTGAAGAAAAGGAATTGACGAGAAACGAGTACTGCCGTCTGGTGCGGGAGGCTAATAACAGAGGGAATATCCGGCTGTGCCATATTTTGCAGACCATTGGTTCCACTGGCATCCGAATCAGTGAGCTGAGGTTTGTAACCGTAGAGACCCTGAAAAGTAAAATGGTTCGGATTCACTGTAAGGGAAAAGAACGGATTGTTCTGCTGCCCTGTTCCTTGGTCCGGCTTTTGTCTGAATATTGTAAAGAAAAAGGAATTGCCAGCGGCTGTATTTTCATCACCCGAAATGGAAAACCCGTAGACCGGCGCAATGTATGGGCGGAAATGAAAGCTTTATGCAGGCTGGCCCGGGTTCAGGAAAGTAAGGTATTTCCCCATAATCTGCGCCATCTGTTTGCCCGCTGTTATTATGAAAAGGAAAAAGATTTGGTACGTCTGGCAGATTATCTGGGACATAGCAGTGTGGAAACCACCAGACGCTATACCAGAACGGCCAGTATGAAAGCCTGCTTAAAACAGCTGGAGCTGGGGCTTCTTCCCCTTAAGCCGTTGGCCCTGCGGGAATAAAAAATACGACATAATAGAGATTATGTCGTATTCTGAAAATCTGTTTGGTGAATTGCTACATATAACCAAATTATAGCATTTCTATATCTATTTTTCAATCGGTTCCAGGGATATTTTGCTGATAAATCGGCCCAAAATTCGCATGAAAACAGCGCCCGGACCTTTTTTCGCACCGGCGGCGATTCGATCGGCTGTATTTTAGTCGATTGAACCGCCGCTTGCTTTTCTTGCCGCTTTGAAACAAGGGGGGCTTATAGCGGATCGGAACAGGGCCGGACGGATAAAATACCTGGTTCATCAGAGTTTATTTCTATATTATATTCGGTTTTTCCTAATTTAAGGAAAGTTCACCCCGCAAAATCGCTCTCAGGAACATTTCGGAATGGTTTTTACGACATAATCTCTATTATGTCGTAAAGGAGAAATGCTCTATGAAAGAGGATTTAACGGAAAAAAAATTTGGACGCCTGACAGCCATTCATCCTGTGACCAAGAAAGGCAGCAGGAAACGTTTCTGGCGCTGCAGATGTGACTGCGGGAATGAGACTGTAGTGGAGGAATTCCATTTAAAAAGCGGACATACCAAAAGCTGCGGGTGCTACCGGCGGGAATTGCCCCGGAAAAGACAGCTGGACCTTACCGGACGACGCTATGGGCGTCTTTTGGTTTTGGGACCCGTGGTAGAGGAAGACGGATCAATCCAGAACTGGGAGTGCCTTTGCGACTGTGGAAAAAAGGTGATTTGCTATAAGGAAAATCTTTCTTCCGGAGCAACCAAAAGCTGCGGCTGTCTAAGGGAAGAGCAGCGCAGAAAAAATGTGAAAAAGGCCATCCATTTTGTAGAAGGGACCTGCATTGAGCGGATTGCCAGCCGGAAAAACTGTGCCAACAATACCACCGGACATCGAGGGGTATACCGCAGGGCAAACAATCGGTGGAGGGCCGCCATTGGGTTTCAGGGCAAGCTTCATTATCTTGGAACCTTTGACCGATATGAAGATGCAGTAAAGGCCCGGCAGGAGGCAGAGGAAAATTTGTATGATGCCTTTCTTGACCGCTACCGCAAGGAGCGGGAGGGGGAGTTGCTTCATAAAAAAAGTGAAAGAAAGGGAGGATGAATATGGGATGAAAAAACTGCCGCCAGGTAAGGGACGGATCTGGAAAACTGGATATGGACGCTGAAGTTCCGGGTTCGGACAGGCGGCAGGAGGAAGTTTCAATCTGCAAAAAAGGAGGGATGGAGAATGAGACTGAAACTGAAACGTAAGGTTGCCGCATTGCTGGCAGTGTCTATGATTGTGTCAGGACAGCCGGGCATGTTTACTATGACCAGTGCGGCGGAAGAAAAACCGGTTCAGGATGTGGAAAGCTCTTATGAAGCAGAGGAAGCTACACCCGGGAACGCGCAGAAAGCAACCCCGGACAGCGCGGATCAGATAGAACCGGAAGATGAAACCTACGAGGTGCTCTATACGGTGGATCCGGAAGAAGGCGCCAGGGTACGGGGAGACAAAAAGGTTGATACAGGGGAGACCCTGGAATTTTCCGTAACCGTGGAAAAGGGTTATGAGCTGACCGAGGTATACGTACAGGGAAGCACAGTGGAGCCCGTATCCCAGGACGGCGACAAATATGAGTATCAGGTAGAGGATATTCAGGCCCAGCCGGATGTTGAGGTGATTCTGGAAGAAGTTGCATATCCCGAATTTTCCGAAACTCAGGATGTGGGAAATGACGTGATGATCTCTCTCTATGCGGAAGAGGGCGTGCTGCCAGAGGGGACAACCTTTGAGGCGGTGAGTCTGGAGGACGCGGATGAGGAGATGGCGGAAAATGCCAAGAGCCAGGTGCTGGAACAGGCCGACGCAGAGGACGAGGAAGATCCTGCATACGGCGCTTACCAGTTGACATTGGTTGGTAAAGATGGAGAACCCTTGTCAGATGATCAGATCAACGGCGACGTGATGGTAACAGTAAACGGCGTTAACGGACTGATGGAAAACGGCGAAATTTTCGACGTAGACGAGGAGAACCCCATTCCCACCGACGTGTACCGGGTAAAAGCCAAGACCACCCTGCTTGACAAAATCCTGCCGTCCACAGGAGAACTGCGGGTGGATAAGGTGAAGCAGGAAAACGGCGATGAGTATGAGAATGACGACGCTGCGTATGAGATGAAGAGCGCGGTGGAGAATATCGTTCTGATGCCCAGCGCGAAGGCGGCGCCGGAGTTTGCGAATATTCAGCTGTTGGTGGAGCGTGCCGGAGATGAAACGGTTCCAGTTAAAATTGACGGAGTCGAGGACATTGCTGATGCGGAATTGCCTGTAGGTAATATTGCGGAAAATGCAGCGGATCTGGCGGCAGAACAATTTCCAGGGTATACCTTTGTTAAGGCTACTGTAGGAACAGATGAAATTAATACAGTAGGAAGCTGGAATGAATACGTTTATTATACAACGGAAGGTAGCGGAGATACTGCTATGCTGCTCGGCCCCGATGAAACAATCGTACTGCATTTTGAAGTTACCAGAGAAGTTTTAAGCGTCAACTACAATTATGATGAGAACGCAATCGAGGTTGAGGGACCAGAAGAAGTACGGACTGGAGACAGCTATACGTTTTCTGCCAAGCCAGTGAATCCGAAAGGGTATCAGCTTTCTGTAACGGTAAATGGAACTGATATTACCACTCAGGGAACATTGGTTGATGCGGCAACTGGCGAAATGCATTATACTGTGGAAAATGCACAAAGTGCGCAGAATGTTGCGATTGCCATTTCACCTGTGAATTATTATGTGTTTACCTATAATAATGATAATATTCGGCAGGGATATATAACCTCTCCAGATTCAAATACTTCTATTGAAGCGGGTAAAACGCTGGAATTTACTTTAAGGAGTTATACATGGTCAGGAGCGACGGATGCTGACGGGCATGAATGGCATCTAAATTTACTTGCAATTAATGATGAGTATATTAATGTGCCAACAACGTTTAATGAGGGCGATTCAGCTGAAACTACATTATCTACTGGCGAAACAGTTACTGTAAGATTAACTGGAAAGCATGGAATCTTATGGTTTAACAGGTATCATGAGTATACAGTAACTGTTGAAAATGTATATACAAATATTGTAGTAACAGACGGAAACTTTAAAAATGATGAGAGAAATGAAATCATTCTGAAGCGTCTTGATGGTGTAGCCAGAATTACGGGTTGGGATTATAGCGTTGAAGAGTATATAGCAGGTAATATAAACACGGTATATGAGCAGACAGAAAAGAGCGGAAATGAATTTTATCTGCATCTTTTACCGGGATATACAAACCCAACCATTACGGTTTTAGCGAATGGTAAAGAAACGGGACTTCAAGTAGAAAGAAATATTGGCCCGGTACATGGCGGAGAAGATGACCCATCATTCCTCTACGAAGAATATAACTGGAGATTTGACATACCAAATGATCTTTCCGATAATGTAGAAGTATATGTAACAGCTGAGAAGCAATATTATCATATTCAGTATTTTGTAGGCGGAGAGCAATCTTCTACAATTACAGATGGTAATACATATACGATATTTGAAGGGGAAGGAAATCAGGCGATTATAACATCTGCTGAACCCGATTATGACCCTGACACTACGATTTTTGAGGGATGGGAATACAATGGCAAGTTATATCAGCCTAATGAAACCTTCATTTTTGATGAAGAAAGCATAGCAGGGGCAGATTTTGATGGAAATCTGCGATTTACTGCAAAGCTGACTCCAATCGAAGGAAGTAATTATGTTGGATATACGGTGAAATATTATTTCCAGCAGGAAGATGGTAGCTATGGGCAGAATTTGGAATATTATCCAGACCAGGAGAAATACGGTATTGTAGGAACAAAAATATTCTGGTACGATGCTGTTCGAGATAATATTGATGGATATGTATTAGCTTCCGATAGTGATGTTGTATTTATGTTGTCTGAGGATGAGGCAAAAAATGTCCTCGAGATATATTTTGATCTTGATAAGAATAATGACGATGTAGCGGATACAGATCAGACGCTGACGATCACATTTGACGCCGGAGAACACGGAAGCTTTGCAGAAGGAACCCAGAGCAGCTTTACCCTGAAGCATGGAGACCAGTATCCGGAAGCCCCCACAATTAGTGTAGATATGGATTGGGTATTCGTAGGCTGGGATAAAGAATACCATGCTGGAGAGCCCGTAAGTATCGGAGAAGGTGCAGAAGCAGCAACAGAGACCTACACAGCGCAGTACAAGGAAGACAAGAACAATGACGGCAAGCCGGATGAGGATCAGACGCTGACGATCACATTTGACGCCGGAGAACACGGAAGCTTTGCAGAAGGAACCCAGAGCAGCTTTACCCTGAAGCATGGAGACCAGTATCCGGAAGCCCCCACAATTAGTGTAGATATGGATTGGGTATTCGTAGGCTGGGATAAAGAATACCATGCTGGAGAGCCCGTAAGTATCGGAGAAGATGCGGAAGCAGCAACGGAGACCTACACAGCGCAGTACAAGGAAGACAAGAACCATGATGGAACTCCAGATGAAGACCAAACCGTCACCATTATCTTCGACACCGCAGACATCAACAAAGGCTACTTTGGAACGGAAGAGTATAAGCAGAAGACTACAACTGTAGGAAACCTGCTTCCAGGCAGCCAAATTACAACTCCGGAAGGATTTGTAGACGTAATAGGCGATGATCAGGCTTTCGATGGCTGGTTTGATGAAAATGGCGTAGAAGTATCCGTAGTACCGGAAACAAATGTGCCGTTAAACATGACATTAACTGCCCAGTGGGCTCTGGACCGGAACCACAACAACGTACCGGATCATGACGAAGAAGGAGAAGGAATCTACAGAGATGTAACCCTTCAGCCCTACGCGACCACCGTATACTCCGGCGGAAGCAACAACGACACAACCGATGATGCCAACAGCGGTTTCCCGAACCTGGACATCCAGTATGTAGAGGCGGGAAGACAGATCCACAAAGAGGCGATCACGGACATCTATATCAACGATGTAAATGTAGGTGCCAATGTAGACGAGGTCTTTAAGGCTGTTTACTGGAATGAAGACACAACGACAGCAGTTGAGAACGACCAGACAAGTGATATTTACAATGTAACCGTTGTACTTGGAGAGGCGGCTCTTGGAGCTTTTGCAGCTGATTCTGGAGTAACCGCAAGAGATGGATACCTGTACGATGCAAACGGCCAGAGAATGCCTGTGAGAAATCAGAAGGTAGAAATCGTAGCCAATGAGGAAGCCTCTACCGCAAGAGCGAGAGCAGTTGATTCCGGACTGATCACATACAATGTGGAAGTCCAGGACAGTGAGCTGACCGTGCGTCCCCTGACTGATCCTACACATCCGGAGGAGACCTACCGCTCTGTATTTACAGATCCCAGCCAGATCACCACAGATGCAGGTGCAGCGGCTGTGATCAGCGGCGATTCCGAGTTCTATACCAATGGAAACACCCAGAGACAGGTTGACCGTGATGGCATCCGTCTGCTGGTGGACACCATCCAGAGTGAGGATATGGATCGTGAAGGAATGCTGATTGAACGAGCAAATGAGACTGTTGGCGTAACCGATGCGCAGAACTGGGGATACGTAGCCAGATACTTTGATTTGGTAGACGTAAACAACGGAAACGCATGGGTGAGCAGCACTCTGGGAACAGATGTTTATCTGCCGTATCCCGAAGGAACAGATCAGAACACAGAATTTACCCTCCTTCATTTTGAAGGGCTTCACCGTGAGGAAGGTCTGACCGGAGAGAGCGCTGCGGAGGCAATTGAAGGCTGTGTTCCGGCCAATATGGAAATCGAGAACACAGCAAACGGAATCAAATTCCATACCACGATAGGCGGCTTCAGCCCATTTGTACTGATGTACCGCACCGCAGAAGAAACACCGGACACCCCGGACGATAACGACGGCAACCATGGCGGAAACAGCGGAAGCTCTGACAGCGACCGCAACATCCGTACCGGAAGCAGCCGCGACAGCGCGTACATTGTGGGCGTAGACGGACATTGGGTACATATGGACCCGGCAAATCCGAATATCCCCATCACCGTAGAGGTTCCCGAGGGCGCAACCCCCGTGACCAATCCGGAGTACCATCAGTGGAAGTTCTACTTGAACAGCGGTCTGATTCTCTGGAGCAGATGGGCTTACGTTAAGAATCCCTATGCGGTAGGAGAGCAGCCCGGCGAGGGATGGTTCTACTTTGACCAGGATGGAATTATGCAGTACGGCTGGTATCTGGATACCAAGGACAATAAGTGGTACTACCTGCATCGGACCTCTGACGGAATGCTTGGAACCTTGATTGAGGGATGGCATTTCGATAATCAGGACCAGAAGTGGTACTATCTGCAGTATGGAACCGGTGAAATGCTGACCGGCTGGCAGCTGATCGACGGCAAGTGGTATTATTTCAATCCCGTGGCTCCCACGGCGACCTGGAATTACGACGAGGCCACCGGCGGCTGGACCTACAACGGAAGCACTTCCCGTCCGTACGGATCCATGTACCAAAATGAAATGACGCCCGACGGCTACTGGGTAGACGAAAACGGAGCCTGGGTGCAATAAAAGGCGTTTAGCAGAGGGAAAGGCCCAAAAGCCAAACCCGAAAAAGAAGCCCGCAGGAAGGAATTTTCCGCTTCTGCGGGCTCCTTTTCTTATTACGGTTACTTAGCCAGGTCTTTTCGAGCATAGTACGTTGTATTGCAGGATAACCCCGGCAAGCCAGAGGGACGGGCCCTTACCTTTCAGTGAAGAATATAATGAGAGAGAACGCACAAAAACAGGGGATGAAACCTGCCGGATTTTTGAAAAATGGAGAAAAATCACATGCTTTTTGACGAAAAATACTGCGTAAATGATTCGAAAAATGACGAAATCACAAGACTCAAAAACAGATTGTGAAAAAAATAACGAAACCGTTTAAAAATTGAAAAAAGGGCTTGCCAATTACTTGTAAAGTGGTTACAATATAGGAAGGTTGATGAATATTTAACAATAGCCATCCAATTAATAACAAACTAGGAGGAATCAATCATGGCAGTAAAAGTAGCGATTAACGGTTTTGGACGTATTGGACGTCTGGCATTCCGTCAGATGTTCGGAGCTGAGGGCTACGAGGTTGTTGCGATCAACGATCTGACCGATCCCAAGATGCTGGCTCATCTGTTAAAGTATGATACCGCTCAGGGCGGATATGCCGGACACATCGGCGAGAACAAGCACACCGTAGAGGCTGGCGAGGACTGCATTATCGTAGACGGCAAGAAGATTACTATCTACAAGGAGCCCAAGGCTGCTGACCTTCCCTGGGGAGAGATCGGCGTAGACGTAGTTCTGGAGTGTACCGGATTCTACTGCTCCAAGGAGAAATCTCAGGCTCACATCGATGCCGGCGCTAAGAAGGTTGTTATTTCTGCTCCTGCCGGAAACGATCTGAAGACCATTGTATACAGCGTAAACGAGAAGACCCTGACCGCTGAGGACAAGATCATCTCCGCAGCTTCCTGCACCACCAACTGCCTGGCTCCTATGGCAAAGGCTCTGAACGACTACGCTCCCATCCAGAGCGGAATCATGAGCACTATCCATGCATATACCGGCGACCAGATGATTCTGGACGGACCCCACAGAAAGGGCGATTTAAGAAGAGCAAGAGCTGGCGCTGCCAACATTGTTCCCAACTCCACCGGAGCTGCCAAGGCGATCGGCCTGGTTATCCCCGAGCTGAACGGCAAGCTGATCGGCTCCGCACAGCGTGTACCGGTTCCCACCGGCTCCACCACCATCTTAACTGCTGTTGTTAAGAAAGAGGGCGTTGACAAGGACAGCTTAAAGGCTGGAATCAACGAGGCTATGAAGGCCGCTGCTTCCGAGTCCTTCGGATACAACGAGGATCCCATCGTATCCTCCGATGTAATCGGCATGAGATACGGCTCCCTGTTCGATGCAACCCAGACCATGGTTTCCCATATCGACGGAGATCTGTACGAGGTTCAGGTTGTTTCCTGGTACGACAATGAGAATTCCTACACCAGCCAGATGGTTCGCACCATTAAGTACTTCGCTGAGCTGGGCTAATTGAGACAAACTGACGAATTGATGTAAGATCCATGGCGGGTCCGGTCGTTTGGACCGGGCCCGTTAATTTTGCGACAGCAAACACTGCCATTGTAAAAAGGAGATAAGCGACTATGTTAAACAAAAAGACAGTTGACGATTTGAAGGATTTAAAGGGCCAGAAGGTACTGGTTCGCTGCGATTTCAACGTACCTTTAAAGGACGGTGTGATTCAGAACTACAACCGGATTGACGGCGCAATTCCCACGATCAAGAAGCTGCTGGATCAGGGCGCAAAGGTGATCCTGTGCTCTCATCTTGGAAAACCCAAGGGGCAGCCTCTTCCGGAAATGAGCTTGGCTCCAGTAGCTCCCGCCCTGAGCGAGAGACTGGGCGTAGAGGTGAAGTTTGTGGATGATCCTCAGGTAACCGGACCAGAGACCCAGAAGGTTGCGGCTGAGTTAAAGGACGGCGAGGTTCTTCTGCTCCAGAACACCCGTTATCGCGTGGAGGAAACCAAGTTTAAAGACGGCGACGAGGCTACTGAGAAATACTCCAAGGAGCTGGCTGACCTGTGCGACGACGGAATCTTCGTTGACGACGCATTTGGAACCGCCCACAGAGCCCACTGCTCCAACGTAGGCGTTACCAGATTCACGAAGGTAAATGTTGTTGGATACCTGATGCAGAAGGAGATCAAGTTCCTGGGCCAGGCTGTAGAGAACCCGGTTCGTCCTTTCGTAGCCATCCTGGGCGGCGCTAAGGTTTCCGATAAGATCAACGTAATCAACAACCTGCTGGATAAGGTAGACACCCTGATCATCGGCGGCGGCATGGCTTACACCTTTGCCAAGGCACAGGGCCAGGAAATCGGCAACTCCATGTGCGAGGAGGACAAGCTGGACTACGCGCTGGATATGATCAAGAAGGCTCAGGAGAAGGGCGTGAAGCTGCTGCTTCCCGTAGACCATGTGGAGGGCAAGGAGTTCTCTAACGACACCGAGCACAAGGTAGTGGAGACCATCGATGCCGGCTGGGCCGGATATGACATTGGACCGAAAACCATTGCCCTGTACAAGGAAGCCCTTCAGGGTGCCAAGACCGTTGTTTGGAATGGACCTATGGGCGTATTCGAGTTCTCCAACTTCGCGGAGGGAACTCTTGAGGTATGCCGCGCCGTAGCTGCCCTGGAGGATGCTACCACGGTAATCGGCGGCGGAGATTCCGTAAACGCAGTAAAGAGACTGGGCTTTGCAGACAAGATGACTCACATTTCCACCGGAGGCGGCGCTTCCCTGGAATTTTTGGAAGGCAAGGAGCTGCCCGGCGTAGCTGCTGCGGATAATGCTTAATCCTGAACTGTTATCTGTTTTTCTGGCGGGGCTCTCCTGACATCAGGAGGGCCTTACAAAATTAAAGTGAAGGAGAATTTTCATGATGGCAAGAAAGAAAATTATTGCAGGAAACTGGAAAATGAATATGACCCCCACCGAGGCGGTTGCCCTGGTGAATCAGTTAAAGCCCCTGGTGGTAAATGACGAGGTAGACGTAGTGTTCTGCGTACCGGCCATCGACATTATTCCCGCGATGGAAGCGGCGAAGGGTACCAATATTCAGATCGGCGCTGAGAATATGTATTTTGAGGAGAAGGGCGCTTACACCGGAGAGATTTCTCCCAACATGCTGGTAGACGCCGGCGTAAAATATGTTATCATCGGACATTCTGAGCGCCGTGAGTATTTTGCGGAGACCGACGAGACGGTGAATAAGAAAGTGCTGAAGGCCTTCGAACACGGAATCACCCCCATTATCTGCTGCGGCGAGTCCCTGACCCAGAGAGAGCAGGGCATCACCATCGACTGGATCCGCCAGCAGGTGAAGATCGCGTTCCTGAACGTAACTGCTGACCAGGCTAAGACCGCTGTGATCGCTTACGAGCCCATCTGGGCTATCGGCACCGGCAAGGTGGCAACCACAGAGCAGGCCCAGGAGGTTTGCGCAGCCATCCGTGCCTGCATCGGTGAGATTTACGACGAGGCCACTGCCGAAGCCATCCGTATCCAGTACGGCGGTTCCGTATCCGCTGCTTCCGCTCCGGAGCTGTTCGCCCAGCCGGATATCGACGGCGGCCTGGTAGGCGGCGCTTCCTTGAAGCCGGATTTTGGAGCGATTGTCAACTACAACAAGTAAAGGAGCAATGAAGTTATGAGCAAGAGACCGACCGTTTTAATGATTCTGGACGGTTATGGACTGAATAAAAACTGCGAGCACAATGCGGTCTGCGAGGGCAAGACCCCCATCATGGATCAGCTTATGAGTCAGTGCCCCTTTGTAGAAGGACAGGCCAGCGGCATGTTTGTGGGACTTCCTGACGGGCAGATGGGAAACTCCGAGGTGGGCCATATGAATATGGGCGCAGGCCGGGTGGTTTACCAGGAGCTGACCAGAATTACTAAGTCCATCCAGGACGGGGACTTTTTCCGGATTCCCGAGTTTCTGACTGCTGTGGAAAACTGCAAAAAGCATGATTCCGCTCTGCACCTGTTCGGACTGGTGTCCGACGGCGGTGTTCACAGCCATCTGACCCACATCTTCGGACTGCTGGAGCTGGCCAAGAGAAACGGACTGGAAAAGGTATACGTTCACTGCTTCCTGGACGGCCGTGACACCCCGCCGGAGTCCGGAAAGGGATATGTGGAGCAGCTGGAAGCGAAGATGGAAGAGATTGGCGTAGGTGAGGTGGCTTCCGTTATGGGCCGCTACTATGCCATGGACCGGGATAAGCGCTGGGACCGCGTGGAACAGGCTTACAAAGCCCTCACCAGGGGCGAGGGCAAGGAGGCGGAGAGCGCCACAGCCGGCATTCAGGCCTCCTACGACGACGGCAAGGCCGATGAATTTGTGATTCCCTTTGTGGTGAAGAAGGATGGAAAACCTGTGGCGGTGATTTCCGACCATGATTCCGTGATTTTCTTCAACTTCCGTCCGGATCGTGCCAGAGAAATTACCCATGCTTTCCTGGATGATACCTTCGATGGATTTGCCAGAGAGAAGAAGCTGGATCTGGTTTACGTGTGCTTTACGGATTACGATGAGACCATTGAGCACAAGCTGGTGGCCTTTAAGAAGGAGACCATTACCAATACGTTCGGCGAATATCTGGCGGCTCACGGCAAGAAGCAGCTGCGTCTGGCCGAGACGGAGAAATACGCCCATGTGACATTTTTCTTCAACGGCGGCGTGGAAGAGCCCAACGAAGGCGAGGACCGGATTCTGGTTCCCTCCCCCAAAGAGGTTGCCACCTACGACTTAAAGCCGGAGATGAGCGCTCCCATGGTCTGCGACAAGCTGGTGGAGGCTATCAAGTCCGGAACATACGATGTGATTATCGTGAATTTCGCCAACCCTGACATGGTGGGACATACAGGCGTGGAGAGCGCTGCCATCAAGGCCATCGAGACCGTGGACGCCTGCGTGGGCCGCGCGGTGGATGCCATCAAGGAAGTGGACGGCGTGATGTTCATCTGCGCCGACCACGGAAACGCGGAGCAGCTGGTGGACTATGAGACCGGAGAGCCTTACACCGCCCACACCACTAATCCTGTTCCCTTCATCCTGGTGAACGCGGAGCCTTCCCAGGGACTGAGAGAAGGCGGAGCGCTGTGCGACATCGTTCCCACTTTGATTGATTTGATGGGGATGGAGCAGCCGAAGGAGATGACCGGGAAGTCTTTGCTGGTGAGAAAGTAAAGAACAGCTGAACAGATTTCAGAATAGGTAATAAGCCGCAGCAGGAAGTGTATCTTCTGGCTGCGGCTTGCTTTTGTAGTGCCAGCTTGTTCCGGCTGCATATTTTGCTTTCATTTTTGCTCAAAATAAGGTAGAATAGGCTCAAACACTGTTTGAAGAAGGAATGGAAAAGACAGAGAAAGGACATTGCAAATGGGAATCACCATATCATTCACTATGGAACCCAGAAAGACCCTTATGGGTGCTAAGGCATGGGACGGGGAGAAGACGGCTGAGTTTGCAAGAGGGCTGGGAAAGAAGCTGGGATATCATTGCGATATCATTTCCGGCTATGTGATCTACCAGCTCTGCCCGGAAGGTTTTTTGTGGATGAACTGGAGGGGAAAACAGCTGGTGGGAGACTCCCAGACGAATATTGTAGGGCCGGGTTTTCATGGAGCGGTGATTCATTTTCTGGAGCTGTTTGCGGCCAGGGGAGATTTGAAGCTGAATGTGAAAGATCCTACGGGCTATTATGCGGATCGGAATTTTGAACGAATGACCAGGGAGTTTTTTTATCCCTGGTTTAAAGGACTTTTATCCAGCATTGTGACCAGCCAGCGCATCCAGGAGGGAGAACCGGTCTGCTGGCCTTCAGATTACTTTGTGCCGGAGAAACGTCCGGGAATGGTGATGACCCACATCCGTTGTTTTTCTTTGCGCGAGCTTTCCGGAATTTTGCGTTCTGGCCTTTCTTCCGCCTTTGCCAGGGAGTTTTTTATTTGGAATGAAGAGGAGAAGGACGCCTGGTATTTCCGTAATTGCGCGCTGGTGCTTTTGAATCAGCAGTGTTACTTTAAGCCATCTTCCAGAAGCCAGGAGGACCGTTTGGTGAATCAGGAGGTGATTCGGCTTCTGGAAAAGGCCCTGGAGATGGATTCTTCAATCCCCTTCCCCAAGGAGGAGTATCTGGAGGTATGCAGACTGGATGAACATCAGCCGGTGGATCTGTCCGGAGCGGAAGAGATGATTAAGGAAGGGCGGATCGGCTGCCGCCGGGGACTCCTGTACCGGACCATTGGCTTGATGAGATTTGCGGTTCCAGGAAGCTTTCTTTACGATATGAGGGCGGGAGGAAATTCAGAGCGGTATTATGATGGAGAAAAGACCGGATGGCATGAATACTATATCTGTGGCGTGAGGACAGAAGGGCAAAAGGCGGTGATCCGTCAGGAACCTTTTGGAAAGGAAACAGTAGAACGGACAGAGGAATTTTCAAGAGGTGAAATGCAGATAAAAATTGCCTATTATCGTCCTTCCAGGGGAGAAGGCTGCGGCGTACCCCGGGTGGACCGGACGGTGCTTGTAGGCGAGCAGGTGGCTTGGGAGCCGTCGAGTCCGCAGCTGAGGAAGGAGCAAAAACGGCAGGAGGATTGGGTGTACACAATTGCTGCGCAGATCGCCTATCGGGATCAGCTGACTATTGTAAGTATCAGTTTCGGAGGGAAAAAAGATGAGAATTGGGCGCGGGAACTGATTTTAAAGGTGGAGCCTGTACAGCAGTGAAAAGGAGTAAGGAGAAGTTGATGAAAACAGCGATTGTTACAGACAGCAACAGCGGGATTACGCAGAAACAGGGAGAGGAGCTGGGCATTTTTGTGCTTCCTATGCCCTTTATGATTGACGGACAGACCTATTTCGAGGATATTGATTTGACTCATGAAGAGTTTTACAGCCGTCTGGAAAAGGGGGCGGATATTTCTACTTCCCAGCCGTCTCCTGCGGATGTGACCGAGCTTTGGGACCGGATTTTAAAGGAGTACGACGAGATTGTTCATATTCCCATGTCCAGCGGTCTCAGCAGTTCCTGCCAGACGGCCCGTCTTCTGGCGGAGGATTATGAGGACAAAGTTTACGTAGTGGACAACCACCGGATTTCAGTGACCCAGCGGCAGGCGGCAGTGGACGCCAGAGATTTGGCGGCGAAAGGCTGGAGCGGAAATCAGATAAAAACCATTCTGGAGGAGGCCGCCCGGGATTCCATGATTTATATTACGGTGGATACCCTGAAATACCTGAAGAAAGGCGGGCGTATCACCACGGCGGCTGCGGCCCTTGGTACAATTCTCAGAATTAAGCCTATTTTAGCTATAGATGGGGGAAAACTGGATGCATTTTCTAAAGCAAGGACTATGAATCAGGCCAGATCGACCATGTTGAAGGCGTTGGAGCGAGATTTGGCAGAGCGCATGGAAGATGCGGGAGCAGAAAAAACTTATCTGGAAATTGCGCATACCAGCAACGAAGAGATGGCGAGAGAGTTTGAAGAGCAGATCCGTGAAATTTATCCTCGGGCGGAAATTTACACGGACCGTCTGTCGCTGAGCATCGCCTGTCATATCGGACCGGGCTCTTTGGCCTGCGCCTGCACAAAGAAGCTTAAGGAGTTAGAGTAAGTGAAAGGGTTTAGATGGATGGAGCGGCTGAGCTCCTATGGATTCAGCATGAAGGTCGTTTTGATTGTGCTGATGCTTGTCTTTGGAGCAGTGCCTCTGCTGATTCAAAGCCAGGTTTTTCTGGGTTCCTTTCGGCAGACTCAGCTGGACTCCAGGAGTATTGAACTTCAAAGCCAGTGTCAGATTCTTAGCAATAAGATGACCCGTGCAGGGTATATGGAGGCGGAGTTTGAGGGAGCCGTTACGATTGACACGGAGATGCAGGCGATTGCGGATACGTATAATGGGCGGATTGTTTTGGTTAATCAGAATTATCGGGTGATTAAAGATACCTTTAATCTTTCTGTGGGGAGATTTTACCTGTCGGAAGAGGTGATCCGATGCTTCAGGGGAGAGAACAGCAGTAACTACAACCGGCGCCAGCAGTATTTTTCCCAGACAATCCCTGTTTATAACCGAAATAATGAAAATGTCATCGATGGCGTGATGGTAATTACTGCATCAGCGGAAAACATTATGAGCCTGATGGACGAGGTGCAGGGAAAGGCGGAATTCTTTCTTATGGTGGCTGTGGTAGTGCTGGCAGTGGCGGCTCTGGGCGCAGCAACCGTATTTATGGGACCTGTGCGCCGGCTGCAGCGTTCTCTGAATCAGGTAGCCCAGGGGGACCTGGAGGCAGATATTATGGAAGACAGCTTCAGGGAAACCAGACAGCTGTCTGCGGCGGTAAATAAATCACTAAGCAAGCTGCGGGCAGTGGACCAGTCCCGCCAGGAATTCGTTTCCAATGTGTCCCACGAATTAAAGACCCCCATTACTTCCATCCGGGTCCTGGCAGATTCTCTTATGGGGATGGAGGATGCCCCGGTGGAGCTGTACCGGGAGTTTATGTCCGATATTTCTGATGAAATTGACCGGGAGACCAAGATAATCGACGATCTTTTAACGTTGGTTAAGATGGACAAGTCTGCGGCGAACCAGATGAATATTTCTCAGGTTAACATCAACGCTCAGCTGGAGATGATTTTAAAGAGACTCAGGCCGATTGCCAAGAAGGGCAATGTGGAGTTGATTCTGGAGAGCATGCGGGAAGTGACGGCCGATGTGGATGAAATGAAAATGTCACTGGCTATCACGAATCTGGTGGAAAATGCGATTAAGTACAATGTGGATTCCGGCTGGGTCCGGGTGACGTTGGATGCAGATCATAAATATTTTTATTTGAAAGTGATGGATTCCGGTATTGGCATACCAGAGGAAGATGTGGATCACATTTTCGACCGATTCTTCCGGGTAGACAAGGCGCGGTCCAGGGAAGTTGGGGGAACAGGACTGGGATTGGCTATTACGAAGAGTATTGTCCAGATGCATGGAGGCATTATCGATGTTGAGAGCGTTCTGGGAGAGGGGACTACCTTCGCTATGCGTATTCCGCTGAATTATATTCCAAGACAGGAGGCGAGAGCGTGATGGACAGAGAAAAGTCAGGACTTCGCTTCCCGCTATTGAAATGGTTGGCGCTGGGGACTCTTTTGATTCTTTTTGCCGCAGCGGCGGCTGGCTGCAGCCGGTCTCAGGAAGAGCAGCCGAAACTGGAGGCGGGAGAGTACTGGATTTACTATTTAAATTCTTCTTCCACCAGACTGGTCCCATATGCTTACCGCCCCCAGGCCACAGACCCGGAAGAATTGATTGCGGAACTGATGGATCAGATCCGGACGGTTCCTGCGGATCTGGACTGTCAGCCGCCTTTATCAGAGCGGGTGGTTTACCAGAACTGCCGTTGGGAGGATCAGGTTCTGTATTTGTATTTTGACGCAAACTATACTTCCATGAAAGCGGATCAGGAGATTTTGTGCCGGGCGGCCCTGACCTTGATGCTGACGCAGGTGAACGGAGTGGAGTATATTAACATTTATTGCGGAGACCAGCCTTTGATGGACCGGAATCAGAATCCGGTGGGAATGCTGGCGGCCAGTGATTTTATTATGGGTACCAGTAATGTGAATTCCTACGAAAAGGTGGAGATGACTCTGTACTTTGCCGATGAAAGCGGAAGCAGTCTTATGCCGGAGCGGAGGGAGGTAATCCACGATATGAATACCTCTTCCATGGAACAGTTGATTGTGGAGCAGCTGATCGCCGGTCCGGAGCAGGAGGGTCTTCGCCCTGTCCTTCCGGAGGGGCTGAAGGTTCTGAACCTCAGTGTAAACGACAGCGTATGTTACATTAATTTCGATGCTACCTTCCTGGAAGGTGTAACAGATGTCAGCGAGTATCTGCCAATTTATGCCATTGTTAATTCGCTGACGGAGCTGACAACGGTAACCAGGGTGAGAATTCTGGTAAACGGTTCCCAAGATGTGATGTTTCGGGATGTAGTGTCACTCAATACAGCTTTTGAGCGTAACGAGCAGTATATGGAGGAAGAACAGCCTTAATTTTTGCGAAAGGAGAATATTTGATTAAACGGCCCATTTTTGCAATTGCAGGGAGTTTCGTACTTGGAGAGGTATTGGCTCTGCTGAATGTGGCTGATATAAGCAGAATTTACGGGGGATTGGGAGCAGCGCTTCTGGGCTGTTCTTTGACCCTGGGAAAATGGCGGAGCAGAAGCGGAGATTCGTTTCTGCTCTTTTTGCGCTGCAGCCTGGGGAAGATTTGCCTCTTTCTCTGTATGGCCGCCGCATTTGGCATGGGATATGGACGGGCGGAAAGGGAAACAGCCCGATTTCATAGAGAAGCGGAAGGGGCGCGCCGGTTGGCAGATGTACGTTCGCTGGTTCGTGGAAAGGTGGTTCGGATTCGGGAAAAGGAAAATGGAACCAATTTAATTTTGGAACATGCCTCCGCCAGAACCGGGTGGACCGAGGTGTATTTTCGTAGGATTTCCGTATTTGTGGAAGAAGGAGATTTGCCGCAGATCGGATGGACGGTAGAACTGAGGGGCAGACTGGAAGAAACAGAGAGAGCCCGGAATCCGGGGGAATTTGACTTTGGGATTTACAGCCGGTCTCAGGGATATTGCTGTCAGGTTTACGGCGAGGAGCTTCGAGTGATTGAGACCTCCACGATTCCCTATCGTGAAGGGATCCGAAGATTCCATCATTGGTGTAAAAAAATTTTAATGAGGGTATGCAAAGAGGAAGATCTGGGCGTTTTCCAGGCGGTGGTCCTGGGAGATCAGTCGTTTATGGATCCGGAAATTAAGGAAATGTATCAGCGCCATGGAATTTCTCATATTCTGGCGGTTAGCGGTCAGCATCTGACCATTGTAGGAGGCAGCCTTTATTTGATTTTGCGCAGACTGGGGCTCAGACAGGCGGGGGCGGGGATTGCGGGAGGAATTCTGGTGATGGCTTATGGAATTCTTACCGGAAGTTCGGGTTCTGCTATGCGGGCGGTAGTTATGATTCTCTGCCTTTGGCTGGCGGCTGCAGCGGGCAGAAGCTATGACAGCCTTTCGGCTCTTGGATTGGCGGCGGTTCTGCTTTTATGGCAGAGACCTTATCTGGCCTTTCACAGCGGCTTCCAGCTGTCCTTTGGAGCAGTCTGGGCTATTGGAGGACTGGGGCCCTGTTTATGCGAAAAACTGGGGGCGGTCCGCAGCTGGCAAAAAACATGGGTGATCAGTCTCTGTGTTCAGATAGTTCTTACGCCGATTGCGGTATGGCACTATTTCCGTCATCCTCTTTACGGTATATTTTTAAACCTTCTGGTGATGCCTTTGGGAGCGGGGCTTATTTATTCAGCGATAGGAGCTATTGCTCTGGGCGCGGTTTCCACGAATCTGGGCAGAATGGCGGCAGGAACCGGACATTTTATCTTAAAGGGATATGAGGGCGTCTGCGGAATTTTTGAGCACCTGCCAGGATACAGCCTGCTTTTGGGAAGGCCCGAGCCTGGACAGCTGGCCGCGTATATGGCTGTTTTATTTGGTCTGCTGCTGCTCCCGCTTTGGGGATGGAAGAAACTCAGGGAGATAAGGGAGGGCAAGGAGGGAGAAAAGGAGAAATCTTTTGACTGGAAAGGATTCCTATGGTGTTTTGGCGCGTATTTTTTATGTCTTATTTTTCTGTGGCCACGGCAGACGGCAGGCCTTCGGATTACCTGTCTGGATGTGGGACAGGGAGATGGTATTGTGGTGGAATGGAAGGACGGGGTACTTTTGATTGACGGAGGAAGCAGCAGCCGTTCAGGTCTGGGAGAGGAATGTTTGGAACCTTTTTTGGAAAGCCGGGGAATTTCTGAAATTTGGTGTGCTCTGGTCAGCCATGGGGATAACGATCATATCAGCGGTCTGGTGGAACTGCTGGGAACAGAGGCGGAGATAAAAATTCACAATCTTATATTGCCTGAGGTAGGGAAAGGAGAGGAGATTTATCAGAAGTTGGAGTCTCTGGCTCAAGAAAAAGGCGCGGATGTTTTTTATATGGAAAGCGGAGACCGGATTTCCAGGGGGGGATTGGAGCTTCACTGTCTTTTTGGAGGAGATCCTATTGGGGGAACGACGGACCGGAATAAGCAGTCTTTAGCGGTAGAGATGTCTTTTGAAGGATTTCATATGCTTTTTACCGGGGATATGGATCAGGAGTGTGAGAGTCAGCTGCTTGAGAGGACGCAGCCGGAGACTTTGCCTCCGATTCATCTGCTGAAGGTAGCTCACCATGGCTCCGATACTTCCAGCAGCCAGGAGTTTTTGGATGCAGTGTCCCCCCGGGCGGCCGTTATATCTTATGGTATTGGAAATTCCTATGGGCATCCCTCGCCTCATGTTCTGGAACGGCTTAGGCAAAGGGACGTTCGGGTGTGGGAAACGGGAAAAACCGGGGCAGTGATTATACAGATGGATGAGGGAGTTCTGCAAATCCAGGGATACCTGAGAGAAGGAGCGGAGAATGGGAGTGAGGGGCAGGAATAAAGAGGGCTTGGACAGATCGGTTTTTTTTGATATAATTCATACATTGACTTCAGGAGTCAGGGATGAATTCGCAGATATGGGCATAGTCCTGGCTCTGACATAGAGAAAAACTGATCAGGAGAGAATTAGATGAAAAAGGGAGATGTATTTGAAGGGACCGTATTGAGAATGGATTTTCCAAACAAGGGAATTCTGGAAATCGAACAGCAGAGGATTGAAGTAAAGAACGCCCTTCCAGGACAGAAAATCCGGGGGGTGGTGACCAAAAAACGCAATGGAAAATGCGAAGGGAAGCTGATGGAGGTTCTTGAACATTCAAAGGAGGAGCGGCCTGAAGAGGCGTGCGTTCACAGCGGCCTGTGCGGAGGCTGCCTTTATCAGGGTCTTCCTTATGAGGAACAGCTGAAAATTAAGAGGGAACAGGTAAAACGTCTATTAGACCAGGTGACGGATCCGGACACCTATGAATTCCAGGGGATTAAGGGGAGTCCCATTTCTGCAGGATATCGAAATAAGATGGAGTTTTCCTTTGGAGATGAGACAAAAGGAGGTCCCCTGGCTTTGGGGATGCACAAGAGGGGGAGCTTTTATGATATTGTGACGACGCCGGAATGCCAGATTGTTCACCGTGATTTTTGTCGGATTTTGGAGGCCACGCGGGAATTTTTTGAGAATGCGGGAGTTCCTTTTTACCGGAAGCTGCAGCATATGGGCTATCTGCGTCATTTGCTGGTACGCCGCGCGGTAAAGACCGGGGAGATACTGGTAGTACTGGTTACAACGTCTCAGAAGGAGTGTTTTGGAGGAGAAGCAGGGGAAAGGCAGGCTCTGGAGACTTGGAAAGAGCGTGTCCTGCAGCTCTCTCTGGAGGGCAAGATGGCGGGGATTCTTCATACCTGCAATGATTCCCTAGCAGATGTGGTTCGGAGCGACCGGACGGAAATTTTGTATGGCGGCGATTGGTTTTATGAGGAACTTCTGGGGCTGCGCTTTAAAATTACGCCCTTCTCCTTTTTCCAGACCAACTCCCTGGGAGCGGAGGTCCTTTATGAGAAGGTTAGGAGTTATATTGGCGATACGAAGGATAAGGTGGTTTTTGACCTTTACAGCGGAACAGGAACTATCGCTCAGATTTTGGCCCCTGTAGCAAAACAGGTAGTAGGTGTGGAGATTGTGGAGGAGGCGGTGGAGGCCGCCCGGGAAAACGCGAAACTCAACGGCCTGGACAATTGCCAGTTTCTGGCCGGCGATGTGCTGAAGGTGGTAGATGAGCTGAAAGAGAAGCCGGATCTAATTGTACTGGATCCCCCCAGGGATGGAATTCATCCCAAGGCTCTGGGCAAGATTATCGATTTTGGAGTGGAACGGATGGTCTATGTGTCCTGCAAACCCACCAGTTTGGTAAGGGATTTGATCGTGCTTCAGGAGAGAGGGTACCGGGTGGAGAAGGTTTGTTGTGTAGACATGTTTCCGGAGACAGGGAATTGTGAGACGGTTGTCTTGCTTTCCAAGGGCGAGGTCGACTCGAAAAAGATTCGGGTTGAGTTCTCTTTGGAAGATATGGATATGT
>URFM01000021.1 GCA_900547035.1 uncultured Clostridium sp.
ATCACTCGGGGCTAATGTTAAAATTTTTTCGGGACATTTTCAAAAATGCTTGACACAGTTTTTTTGAAAAAATATTTCTACAGGATAAACATCCGGGCGGTCATCAGCTGGTCCATGGTGCGGGCGGTGTAGGAGACGGTGAAGTCGTCCAGCCGGATTACGCCGGGATAGTAGGAGGCTCTCAGTGCCCGGAAGTAGTCTTTAAAACGGATTTCCAGAGTCAGCTCCTCCGGGACCTCGGGCAGACAGCCCTCTTTATGTGCCAGAGAGCGGGCGGCCCCTTCCCGGATTTGATCCAGGGCCATTTGAGAGGAAAGATTGATCGTGGCTCTTCCAAGACCGCTTTTAACGGCTACAGTGGTCAGTTCCGGCACCAGCCGGCGGGAGTGCTCGCAGAGGGCCTGGTCACCTGAGAGGAAGACAGAGGGGACGCCTTTGGAAGCTGCCAGAAGGGAATGGAGGGTGAACTCCGAGGCCAGATGTCCGTTAATTTTGACCCAGCTGTTGTTTAAGTTCATGGTATGGCACAGAGGGCTTCCGGCTAGTCCCGCTGGGGAATGATACCCCACGAACAGAAGGGCGTCAAAGGAATCGTCCAATCCGGCAATCATGGAATCCGGCGTCAGGGACCAATCGTAAATCACCTTCGCCTCCTTTGGAAACAGGGATAAATCCATGTTGCGGCCGCTGTCGTGGGCATCCTTTACATAGATTTCGTCAGCTCCTGCCTGCAGTACCCCCTCACAGGCCGCCACTGCCTCCAGCGTCATTTCCCTGGCAGCCGCCGCGTGCTCTTTGTCCCCCAGCTCCGTTGCAGCCCAGGAGGTGGTGCCTGCCGTTCCCTCAATATCTACACTGATATAAACTTTCATAATTTTGTTCACGCTCCTTTTGTCTGAACTGCTACCGATTATAATGTCAGCAAAGGGAAAAATCAATGGTTTTGTATTGACTTTTAATAGCGCAATAGGTATAATTTTTCGTAACCGTTCAGGTTTTGCCCATAATTTTTAACGGAAGAGATAAGGAGGTTAAGCGATGCCGCTGCAGGTAGGGAGAGGGCATCGCTTTTTTATGCGGCCGCGGTACGAAAATGAGGGAAGGCCGGAATTTCAGGAGGCGGTAAACACATGTTGAAATATATACTGAAGCGTCTGGGAGCAGGACTGGTTTCCATTTTCGTCCTGGTAACGATTACATTTTTTTTAATGCATGCTATTCCCGGCGGGCCTTTCAGCCCGGCGGAGGAGCGCAATGTTCCTCAGAAGGTCCTGGATCAAATCGCGGACAAATATGGATTAAATGATCCGGTTCCGGTGCAGTATGTGAAGTATCTGAATAATCTCCTTCACGGGGATTTGGGAACATCCTTTAAACGCCAGGATACTACGGTTAACGAGCTGATTGCCAATGGATTTCCTGTTTCTGCCTCCGTGGGGATCTGGGGAGTAGCCTTGGCCCTGGCGGTGGGAATTCCGCTGGGAATGGTAGCCGCGGTGAAGAGAGGAAAACTGCCGGATGCGTTTTCTATGGTGTTTGCCACCATTGGAGTATCCGTTCCCAGCTTTGTGGTCTGTGTGCTGATGATGTATCTGTTCTGCGAAAAGTGGAAGATTTTTCCGTCCTATGGACTTACTTCCTGGAGGCATTACGTTCTGCCGGTATTCTGCATGGCCTTTTCACAGATTGCTTACATCACCAGACTGATGCGTTCCAGCATGCTGGAGACCATGAGGCAGGATTACATCCGCACCGAGCGTTCCAAGGGGGTGCCGGAATTTCAGGTGATCGGAAAATACGCCCTGAAAAATTCCATTCTCCCGGTGGTGACCTATGTGGGGCCCATGGTGGCAGCTCTGCTGACGGGAACTTTTATCATTGAGAAGCTGTTCAGTATTCCCGGCCTTGGAAGATACTTCGTTTCCGCTATCAGTGACCGGGACTATTCCGTCACTTTGGGACTGACCATATTTGTGGGGACAATGATTGTCATCTGCAATTTGATTGTGGATATCCTTTATGCCGTCATTGACCCCAGAGTGAAAATTACAAAGTAGGTGATATCCAATGGAAGATAGTTTGAAACAAGGCGGATACTCCATGGAGGATGAAATTCCTCAGGAGCTGCTGGCTCCGCTGTCGGATGAAGAGCGGGATCTGGATGAGATCGACAGGCCCAGCATTTCTTACTGGAGAAACTGCTGGCTCCGATTAAAAAAAGACAAGCTGGCCATGTTCGGTTTGGCAGTGATTATAGTAATTACGCTGCTGGCTGTATTTGTGCCGATGCTTTCACCCTATACCTACGACCAAACGGATTTTGCCCACATGCTGGAGTGGCCCAGCATGGCTCATCCCTTCGGAACGGATAAGATGGGGAGAGATATTTTTGTCCGCACCATGTATGGGGCCCGAATCAGTCTGACCATCGGTTTTGCGGCGGCGGCCATCAATATGGTGATCGGTGTCTTTTACGGCGGGATTGCCGGATACATGGGCGGTATGACGGATATGATTATGATGCGGATTGTGGATATTTTAAGCGGGATTCCCAGCCTTCTGTATCTGATTCTGATTATGATGTTTCTGGGAAATACGATCCAGAGTATCCTTATTGCTATGTGCCTGACTTTCTGGATTACCACCGCCCGAATGGTGCGGGGGCAGATCCTGACTTTGAGGGAACAGGATTTTGCTCTGGCGGCTAAGGTATGCGGACAGAGCAAATGGCAGATTCTGATTCATCATCTGATTCCCAACAGCATGGGCGCGATTATCGTGACGGTAACCTTTCTGATTCCCCAGGCCATTTTTCAGGAAGCCTTTTTAAGCTTTCTTGGAATTGGAATCCAGGTTCCTAAGGCCAGCTGGGGGACCTTGGCTAATGATGCCATTGAATATTTGTTCACCTATCCCTATCAGATGCTGTTTCCCGCGTTTGCCATCAGCATCACCATCTTTGCCTTGAATTTTATTGGGGACGGATTGAGGGATGCTCTTGATCCCCGCCTGAAAAAGTAGAATCCCTGAACCGTGTTTAACTGTTACGAATCTCCGGGAGGAAATGTCCATGAGTGAATTATTGCTGGAAGTGAGAAATCTTTATACGGCCTTTGACACGGCGGCGGGCAAAGTGTCCGCGGTGCGGGGGATTTCCTTTGATGTGAAGAAAGGGGAGAGCTTAGGGATTGTAGGAGAGTCAGGCTGCGGAAAAAGCGTCAGCATGCTCTCCGTCATGCGGCTGTTGGAGGACAATGCCCGGATGAAGGCAGAGGCGATCCGCCTGGACGGAGAAGACCTTCTGGGCAAGACCAACCAGGAGATGCGCAAGGTCCAGGGAAATGAAATCGGCATGATTTTTCAGGATCCGATGACCAGCCTGAATCCTCTGTTCACCGTAGGGGAGCAGATCCGCAATCCTCTGATGCGCCATAAGAAAATGAAACGGAAGGAAGCGGACGAAAAAGCCCGCAGTCTTCTGGAGATGGTGGGGATTCCCAGTCCGGAAAAGCGGCTGAACCAGTATCCCCACGAGCTTTCCGGGGGAATGCGCCAGCGGGTGATGATTGCCATTGCCCTTTGCTGCGGGCCGAAGCTGCTGATTGCTGACGAGCCCACCACAGCTCTGGATGTGACCATCCAGGCGCAGATTCTGGAGCTGATTGGCCAGATGAAGGAACAGAGCAGCATGTCGGTGATTCTGATTACCCATGATTTGGGCGTGATTTCCAGCCTTTGCAGCCGGGTTCTGGTAATGTATGGAGGCCTGATTATGGAGTCCGGTTCTCTGGAGGATATTTTTTACCGCACCGGTCATCCATATACCGCAGGCCTTCTGGCTTCGATTCCTAAGAAAACCAGGGAAAAGCTGGTTCCTATTTACGGAACGCCGCCGGATCTGTTGAATCCTCCTGCCGGCTGCCCTTTTGCGGCCCGGTGTCCCTATGCGATGGAATTGTGCCGTCAGTATTGTCCTAATCTGGCTCAGATTGGGCCGGGACATGAGAGCGCGTGCTGGCTTCACAACCGCTCTGTTAAGGAATCGAGAGGGGAGGTGAAGCTGGGATGAACGATCAGAATGAAAAAAACTGTCTGGAAGTAAAGGATCTGAAGATGTATTTTCCGGTGAAAAACGGATTGCTTTCAAAGCCCAGGCAGTTAAAAGCGGTGGACGGGGTATCCTTTTCCATACCGAAGGGGAAAACCATGGGCCTGGTAGGAGAATCAGGCTGCGGAAAAACCACAGTAGGGCGAACGATCCTGAAGCTTTATCAGCCTACGGGCGGGAAGATAATTTTTCAGGGTGAGGATTTGACGGAACTTACAGACACCCAGATGCTGCCTTTCCGGAAGAAGATGCAGATGATTTTTCAGGACCCCTATACCTCACTGGATCCAAGAATGACAGTGGAATCCATTATTTCCGAGCCCATTCGGGCCTTAAAGCTTTACGGCCCGGCAGAGTGCAGGGAGCGGGTAAGGGAGCTGATTCAGATGGTAGGATTAAAGCCGGACCATTTAAACCGGTATCCCCATGAGTTTTCCGGGGGACAGCGGCAGCGAATCGGCATCGCCAGGGCCCTTGCGGCAGAGCCGGAATTTATCGTCTGTGATGAGCCTATTTCCGCTCTGGATGTGTCCATCCAGGCCCAGGTAATCAATATCCTGGAAGAGCTGCAGGAGCGTTTCGGCTTTACTTACCTGTTTATTTCTCACGATTTATCGATGGTTCGTCATATTTCCCATCAGGTGGGCGTAATGTATCTGGGAAACCTGATTGAATATGCCCAGGTGGATGAACTGTTTGACCATATGCTGCACCCATACACGCGTTCGCTGATCTCGGCGGTACCGGTGGCGGATCCCATTCAGGCAAGGGAAAGCAGCCGTATTGTACTTCAGGGAGATGTTCCGTCGCCTCTTGATCCGCCGGCGGGCTGTCCCTTTAAGGCCAGATGTTCCTTCGCCAGGGAAATCTGCGGCCAGGAAAAACCGGTACTTAAAAATGTTGGTGGCGGTCATATGGTGGCCTGCCACTTATATGATACAAGCGTTAAAAGGTCATGATGGACGCGCTTGCGCGGGCAGCCATGGCTTTGACACTCTAACCACATATATATGAGGAGGTTATTATGAAGAAAAAAATCAGCTTACTGTTATGCGCCGGCTTGGTGGCTGCGGCTTTAGCCGGCTGCGGAGGCTCGGGAAGCTCCGGAGGCGCAGAGGGAGAGAGCGCCCAGAGTCAGGCCGCAGAGTCTTCCACAGAGGGAAATGTTTTGGTTTACGCTATGGACCAGGAACCGGAGACCCTGGACCCCACGATGAACAATTACAGCCGTTCTTCCAACGTACTGCAGAATTTGTTTTCCGGACTGTTCCGCATGGAGGCCGACGGAAGCCTTTCCAATGCCCTCTGTGAGGATTATACGGTCAGCGAGGATGGACTTACCTACACCTTTACATTAAAAGATGGAATGAAATGGTCCGACGGAAGCGACCTGACGGCTCAGGACTTTGTGTACGCTTGGCTGCGGGTGCTGAATCCGGAAACCGCTTCCCCGGCTTCCTGGGAGCTGTACTACATTCAGGGAGCGGAGGAATACAATACGGGCGGCGGCTCGGCGGAGGATGTGGCGGTAAAGGCCGTGGATGATAAGACTCTGGAAGTTACTTTAAAATCTCCTACAGCCTACTTCCTCTATCTGCTGGCAGGAACTAATTTCTTCCCGGTGAAGCAGGATGTGGTGGAAGGAGAGGAAGTTTGGACCAAATCTGCGGATACCTATGTCTGCAACGGCCCCTTTATGATGTCGGAGATTAATCCCCAGAGCAGTTATGTTCTGGTTAAGAATCCCAACTACTATGATGCGGACGCGGTGCAGCTGGACGGGGTAAATGTGGTATTTATCGAGTCGCCGGAGGCAGCTCTCTCAGCCTACAATTCCGGCGAGATTGATGCTATGGCAGACGGGCTGGTTGCCACCCAGGCAATTGAACAGTATGGGGACAGCGACGAGCTGAAAGCCTACGATCTGATTGGAACCAGATACTATGATTTCAACTGCTCCAAGGAGTATTTATCTGATCCGAGGGTCCGGCAGGCATTGGCTATGGCAATCAGCCGTCAGACCATCTGCGATTCCGTGGTTCCCTCCAAGCCGAAGCCGGCTTACGCCTATGTGCCCTATGGCATCCCTTATGAGGGTTCGGATTCTGATTTCCGTACTACCGTAGGCAATCTGATTACAGAGGATGTGGAGCAGGCAAAACAGCTGCTGGCGGATGCCGGATATCCAAATGGCGAGGGACTTCCGGTTTTGACGCTGATGGTGACCAACAGTCAGGAGAATAAGGATACGGCCCAGGTAATTCAGGCCATGTGGAAGGAGAACCTGGGAGTTCAGACGGAGATTGTGACCTACGAGGATAAGGTATACTGGGATGAGCACGCGGCAGGAAACTTTGACGTGGCATATGATGGATGGACCGGGGATTATCTGGATCCGGATACCAATTTAAACTGCTTTACCCAGGCACGTGTGTTTGACGAGAACCGCTGGAGCGGGGAGAAGGCCCTGGAGTACGATTCCATGATCGAGGAGTGCCGGAACCTGGCGGACAACGCCCAGCGAATGGAAATCTTTGCGGAAGCTGAAAAGCTGCTGATGGAGGAGATGCCGATCATGCCTTTGTACTTCCGCAACACCCAGCTGTTAGTGAAACCCACGGTCAGCGGACTGGAGAAAAACCTGCTGGGACACACGATGTTTGTACACGCATCGAAATAAAGAGAGGCAGAAACCTATGGTATTCCCTGAGAAGCTGAAAGCGGGCGATACCATCGGGCTGGCAGCGCCGGCATTTCCCGTATCGAAAGAGAAGAGGGATGCCGGCGCCGCTTTGCTGGAACGCATGGGTTACCATGTGGCGATGGGAAGGTGCCTAAAAGAATTATATAATTTTCACGGCTATCTGGCCGGAGACGCAAAGGAGCGGGCAATGGATTTGAACCGAATGTTCGCGGATCCTGAGATTAAGGCTATTTTCTGTGCCCGGGGCGGTTACGGCAGCGCCCACATTATGAAGTATCTGGACTATGAGTTGATTCGGAAAAATCCGAAAATCTTTGTGGGGTACAGTGATTTGACCAATCTTCACAGCGCCCTGAATCAAATCTGCGGCCTGGTGACGTTCCACGGCCCCATGGTAGTATCCAATATGCTGTCCGATTATGATGATTACAGCAGGGAGAGCCTGAAAAGAGCCTTAGAAATGGAACCGGGACAGGAGATGGAATTTGTTAATCCGCCGGGGAAACCGTCCATCGGGGTACTGCGGGAAGGGCAGGCAAGGGGGCAGATTACCGGAGGCAATCTGTCCTTGATCGTGGGTTCCGTCGGGACCTTTTATCAGCCTGATACCAGAGGAAAAATTCTCTTTTTGGAGGACATCGAGGAGACGATTCCGCGGCTGGATATGTACATTACTCATTTGGAATATGCGGGGATGATGGATCATGCGGCGGGAGTTGTTCTGGGAAATTTTGAGGGCTGTGATAACAGCCGATACGATGATTCTTACTCGTTGGAGGAATTCCTCCATGACCGTTTCCGCGGCTACCGGATTCCGGTGCTTTACCGGGTCTCCTCAGACCACGGCAAGCCTATGGGGACGATCCCTCTGGGGACTGTCTGCCGGGTAGACGGCCAGGAGGGACGATTGTTTTTTGAGAGAGGAGAATGAAGCCGAAAAAAACGTCTGGAAAACAGGCACAGCTTCTGGTATAATATAATGCGAGCTCTGAAGAGTCATGTATAAGAGGGTTCGTACGGCGCGATCCGTATATTAATAGATCAGGCTTTAACAGGCGGAAGGTACATATGAAACAAAAGCTTTCAGGACACAATCGATTGTTAATTGGATTTACATTATTTTCAATGTTTTTTGGGGCGGGGAATCTGATTTTTCCGCCCTTTTTGGGAGCTATGGCCGGTGAGAGGACCGTTGCGGCTATGGCCGGCTTTTTGATCAGCGCAGTGGGGCTGCCGGTGCTGGGAGTGGCTGCGGTGGCTATAAGCGGCGGACTGCCTAGTTTGGCGGGAAGAGTGGACCGAAGATTTGCTTTTCTCTTCGTTCTTCTGGTCTATCTTTCCATCGGCCCCTGTCTGGCTATTCCCAGAACGGCCAGTACCTCTTTTGAGATGGCGGTGCTGCCATACATCAGCAGGAGCGGAGAGACGGAACGGCTGGCCAGGCTGATTTATTCTATCGTTTTTTTTGCAGCCTCAGCTTTCCTGGCAGCGAAGCCGGAACGGCTTTCCGACACTTTGGGAAAGGTGCTGTGTCCGGCACTGCTGATTTTAATCGGTGTGATTTTTGCGGGTTGCCTGATCTGGCCGTCAGGGGTGCCTGGACCGGCCCAGTCTGCCTACGCTGATAATCCTTCCGTCCGGGGTTTTTTGGAGGGCTACCAGACCATGGATACCATGGCGGCCCTGAATTTCGGAGTAGTGATCGGCTTAAACATCCGGGAAAAGGGTGTAAAAGAAGAATATATGATTCTGCGGGAAACGGTGTGGGCCGGAGCGGCGGCAGGTATTCTGATGGCTCTGATTTACAGCGCTCTGGCTTATATTGGAGCGCCTATGGGCTGGGCTGTTTCTCAGGCTGACAATGGAGCCAGAATTCTGACTCTGGTGGCGGACAGCCTGTACGGGCGGTTGGGAATGGCGCTGCTGGGACTGATTTTCCTTATCGCATGCCTGAATACCTGTGTAGGGCTTCTGTGCTGCTGCAGCGAATATTTTGTTACCTTGATCCCGGCGCCCGGGTATAAGGGCTGGGTCATGATTTTTGCACTGGTGAGCATGGCGGTGTCCAATGCGGGATTGACTCAGATTCTGGCGGTTTCGGTTCCGGTTTTGAACGCCATCTATCCGGTGGCAATTGTTCTGATCTTTCTGGCTCTGTCCGACAGACTGGTACGGAGCAGAAGGGAAATTTATGTGGGAGCGGTGCTGTGCGCCGGCGTTGTCAGCCTGTTTTGTGCGCTGGAACAGAGCGGAGTTTTGGGAGAAACTGCCGGGGAGGCGATTGAAGGCGCTCTGGGATGGCTTCCGGGATATGGATTGGGACTTGGCTGGATTCTTCCGGGAGCAGCCGGAATTTTAGCCGGGCTTGCCGTTTGGAATATACGGGGGAAAACCTCAGAGAAAGCAGAGGATTGACAAAGTTGAAGACAGAAGAAAAGTGGATGCTATACGCTAAAAAGGCCGATTTCCAGGAAATCGGCCATAAATTTCATGTAAGTCCTGTTTTGGCCAGACTAATCCGCAACCGGGACGTGGTTGGGGATGAGGCTATCGAGCGGTATTTAAACGGTACCGTGGACCAGATGCACAGTCCCGGGCTGCTGCCGGATTTGACCCTGGCGGCCGAAATCCTGGAACAGAAGATTTCCTTTAAAGCTGCCATCCGCATTGTGGGAGATTACGACATTGACGGCGTGTGCTCCACCTGTATCCTGTACCGGGGACTAAAGCGGCTGAGGGCCAGGGTGGATTATGAGATTCCGGACCGGGTGAAGGACGGATACGGAATCAACGAGTCCATCATCCGGGCGGCGCGGGAGGACGGTATCGATACAATCCTCACCTGCGACAACGGCATCGCCGCCATTTCCCAGATTGCCCTGGCAAAGGAGCTGGGGATGACGGTGGTGGTGACGGACCATCACGATATCCAGACGGTGGCGGCAGAGGATGGAACGGAGCAGGACCTTCTCCCGCCGGCGGACGCCCTGGTGAACCCTAAGCGGCGGGACAGCGTGTATCCCTACCCTCAAATCTGCGGCGCTATGGTGGCCTACAAGCTCATCCAGGTGCTGTATGAGCGGGCCGGTATTCCCCGGACAGAGTGGCTGGATATGATGGAGCTGGCGGCAGTGGCTACGGTGGGAGACGTGATGAAGCTTCAGGACGAGAACAGGATTGTGGTGAAGGAGGGGCTCAGGCGGCTGAAGGATACGAAAAATTTGGGGCTCAGAGCGCTGATTGAGGCGAATCAGCTGGACCCGGAGAAGATTTCCGCCTACCACATCGGCTTTGTGATCGGACCCTGCCTGAACGCAGGGGGAAGGCTTTACACGGCAAAGCTGGCTCTGGCCCTGCTGCTGGCGGAGAGCGGGGAGGAGGCCAGGGGGCTTGCTCTGGAGCTGAAGGCATTGAACGACCAGCGAAAGGACATGACCCAGAAGGGGGTGGACGAGGCTGCCGCTCAGGTGGAAGAGCGCTATATGGCGGATAAGGTTCTGGTGGTATTTCTGCCGGACTGCCATGAATCCCTGGCGGGGATTGTGGCGGGACGGATTCGGGAGCGGTACCACAAGCCCACCCTAATCCTCACCCATTCCGAGGAGGGGGCCAAGGGCTCCGGCCGTTCTATTGAGGCTTACCACATGTTTCAGGGCCTGGTGGAGGTTCAGGATTTGCTGACCAAGTTCGGGGGGCACCCGATGGCGGCGGGCTTTTCCCTGCCTCTGGAACATGTGGAGGAATTTCGCCGGAGGCTCAATGAGAACGCGAAGCTGACGCCGGAGGATTTTATCCCCAAAGTGTGGATTGATATCGCTCTGCCCTTTGAGTATGTGGACGAAGCCCTGATTGAAGAGCTGGAGCGGCTGGAGCCTTTCGGACAGGGAAATGAGAAGCCCCAGTTTGCCCAGAAGGATTTAGCCGTCCGCAGCGCCCGGGTCATGGGCAAGAACCGGAATGTGGTGAAGCTTATGCTGGTCAACGAGCGGGGCGCCGCCCTGGACGCCGTGGTGTTTACGGACGGGGACTTGTTCCTGGAGGAGATGGGGGACAGCCGCCGGATGGATGTGGTGTATTATCCCACCGTAAATGAGTATAACGGGCGGAGGACGGTGCAGATTGTGGTGAGAAACTGGAGGTTTCGCAGGTAAGAGGTCTGCCTTAATCCGGACAGGCCTCCAGCTGCTGGAAATACGCTTCTGCAATTTTCAGGAAATGCTGGCCGTATTGGGAGAGATATTTTCGTTTGTGACGGGTAAAGGAAATATCGGTAATATGAAAACTAGGCCCAGTTATAAGAGGAAATACATGGATGTCTTCAGCCAGGAAAGGGCGGACAGACAAATAGACTGTTTTGGTGATGATGGAGGCAGCCGCATTCTGAAAGTAAAAAGGAAGGAAAAACTGAGGGTAGTTGGAAGTAATTGTAAATTTGGGATGACAGTTTTCAGACTGAAAAAAGTCGGCAGTTACGTTTGAGGAATGGGTATTGGAAAACGGAAGCTGCATAAAATCCCGGATATGAGCGCCCTGCCGGGAGCGGAAAATGAGCTCGTCCGCTGAGTCCGGATAGTGGCGTCTCAGAAGAGCGTCAGCGGCCATCAGATAAATCCGGTCCGTAAAAAGCTTGCGGCTTACCAGACTGGGATGGCTTACCTTATCGATGCAGACGGCAAAATCCAGCTCGCCGTCCAAAAGCATTTTGGTTAAGATATTGGAATGATAATGATGAAAGTGAAGCTCTACATTGGGATACTGGCAGGCAAATTGTTCCGCCAGAATGGGCATCACAATACTGGAACGGGAGGGGCTGCAGCCGATGCGAAGGCTGCCCCTCTCTTTTTCTTTGATATCGGCAAGCACGTTTTTCAGATTATCCTCGCTGATGCGCATCTGATTGGCATGAGCGAGAAGCACTTCTCCGGCGTAGGTCAGGGACAGACGGGGCCTGCGCTCAAACAGTTTCACACCGTAATGCTCTTCAAGACGGGCAATCTGACTGCTCAAGTTCTGCTGAGATATAAACAGGCGTTTGGCAGTCTGGGTGAAATTCAAATCTTTTGCGGCTTCCGCGAAGTAAATCAAACTGTTTAAATCCATCTGGCATCCTCCGAATACTGAATTTTTAAACCGGTAGTACATGGATACTATAAGGGAATTGAGTGGACATTGTCAATTAAATAACAATTTATTATTTATAAAAAGATAAATACAACAAAATTTGATTGTGATATAACAAGAATACGGTGTTTCACTTTTCCTTTTCCATGCAGTATGATGAAGGCACAAACACAAAGGGGAAGGAGAACAGGTATGAAGGTAATACTGGCAGGGCCTTATCCGGAAGGCACAAAGGAGATGTTTCAGCAGCAGCTTAAAGGATGCGAACTTGCGGAGGTTCGGGACCAGCAGAAGTATGATGCTCTGGAGAAAGGAGACATCATTGTGGTACGGGTCCTGAAAACAACGAAGGAGACGCTGAAGAGCAAAAAGGAACTGAAAGCGGTAATCCGATGGGGAGCGGGATATGATTCGGTGGATATTCAGGAGGCCGGACGCAGAGGAATCCTGGTAGCCACCACTCCGGGAGCAAATGCTTATGCGGTTTCAGAACTGGCTCTGACTCTGATGCTGGGAATCCTCCGCCGGATACCGGAGCAGAACGAGAGCATGCACGAGGGAATCTGGGACAATTCGAAATACGTGGAACAAATGACATCCCTGAACCACAAAACCGTTGGAATCATCGGAGGCGGCAACATTGGGCGCAGAGTTGCGGGACAGGTTCAGGCCTTTGGGGCGAAAACCGTATATTATGACGTGAAACGGCTGGAACAGGAAACGGAACAGAAACTTTGCCTGGAATATCTGCCCTTTGAAGAACTGATTCAGGTTTCAGATGTGATTACCATTCATATCCCGCTTTTAGACAGCACGAAACATATGATTGGAGCGGAGGAAATCAGAAAAATGAAAGCAGGGGTTTACATCGTTAATACAGCCCGAGGGGGACTGATTGACGATGAGGCCCTGGCAGAGGGGCTGCGAAGCGGAACGGTGGCCGGAGCTGGTCTGGATTGTGTGGAAAATGAGGATATGAAGGCAAGTCCGTTTCGGGGTATGAAAAACGTAATTTTGACGCCTCACATAGGGGGGAATACCAATGACCTGCCTCAGGAAATGGTTCCGCGCATTTCGGAACAGATACGAAATTACGCAAGAGATAAGAAGCTGGATTATGTGGTGAACAAAGCGTTCCTGAAACAGAGCGCAGACAATGAGTAGGGAGGTGAAATGATGCTGCTGGCTTTATATGGATATGCGATTGTGATTATCTTTATGGCGCTGATTATGAGCAAAAAACTCAGCGCCCTTACCTCACTTCTGATTGTACCGGTGGTAATCGGCTGTATCGCGGGATTTGGTCCGGAACTGGCGGAGTATGCGGTGATTGGCATGGAGAGCGTAGCCGGTACGGCGGCCCTTCTGCTGTTTGCGGTTTCCTACTTCTGCATTCAGCTGGGGACGGGTATGTTTGACCCGCTGGCAGAGAAAATTGTGCGGTTTGTAAAAGGCGACCCGGTGCGCGTGACGGTGGGTACCGTACTGCTGGCGCTGGCCATATCCCTGGACGGGGATGGGGCTACCACCTATATCATTGTCTGCACCACTCTGGTACCTATTTATAAGAGGCTGAAAATCAATATCCTGATTCTTCCCTGTCTGACGATTATGTGCAACGCGATTATGAATATCCTTCCATGGGGAGGTCCGACCGCCCGGGTCCTTTCCGGCCTGGAGCTGGAAGCGAACCAGGTGATGCCGCCGTACTATCTGGCAATGATTCTGGCCAGTATCTATATGGTAATCCTGGCTTATGTGGTGGGAAAAGGGGAGAGAAAACGCCTTGGAACGAAGATTATGACGAAGGAAGACCTGGAAGAAAACTTAAAGAGCGTAATCCGCGAGGATGATGAGTTTAAGCGGCCGAAGCTTTTGATTTTCAACTGGATTCTTACGGTGCTCCTGATGGTACTTCTGATTACGGGACTGTTTCCGTCCTCGTTCCTGTTCGGCATTGGCACGGCCATTGCGCTGATGGTCAATTACCACAGCTTAAGTTTGCAGTCCAAGTGTCTGGAAAATGCCAGCACCACCGTGTTCCCCTGTATCTGCCTGATTTTTTCAGCCGGCTGTTTCATGGGGATTCTTCAGGAAACAGGGATGTCGGATGCCATTGCTCAGAGCCTGATTGACATGATACCGGAGTCCATGGGGTCCCATTTCGGCTTGATTACATCTTTCATCAGTATACCGGGAACCTTCTTCTTATCCAACGATGCATTTTACTTCGGCATTGTTCCGATTCTTGCCGATGCGGCCCGCGAGTACGGCTTTACCAATCTGCAAATCGGACTGGCTTCTCTGACCGGTCAGGCGTTCCATCTGCTGACCCCGCTCATTGCCTCTAACTATCTGCTGCTGAACTTAACCGGATGCAATATGGGAGAATGGCAGAGGAAATCAGCAAAATGGTCCATTGGCGTATATCTGATTTATGTGATTACCATGTTTGGTATTTTAAGAGTGATTCCATTGTAAATAAAAGGTAACAGTTCAGGAGGTAGAAAGATGTTTTATCCATGTGCAGAATTAATCGAGGAGACGTATCTGGAACCGGCCAGAAAACTGGGAGTCGCCCTTTTGTGCGACGGCGTGAAAAAGGCAAAGCTGGATTTGCTGGCGGAGAAGAAACACTAAATTTTGAGAAACAGCGTAAAAACTGCCGCAGCCCAGGCAAATCCTTGATGGTTTGCTGTGGGAGCGGCAGTTTTTGATGTTAGAGACAACTGTTCAGGTCGGCATGAACGGCTGCAGTTTATTCAGCGGCAGACTCCTCGGTCTCTTCCGCTACAGACTCTTCAGAAGCTTCCTCGGCCTCAGATTCTGAAGACTCCTCCTCGGAAGCCTCCTCAGCCTCTGCCTCATCAGATTCACCTTCGGCAGCTTCGGCGGATTCATCCTCAGCTGCGGCCTCGGCAGACTCATCTTCAGCAGACGCTTCCTCAGAGGATTCTTCCACGGCCTCAGTGGTGTCCTCCACGGCAGCTTCAGTGGTCTCCTCCACAGCTTCTGTTTCAACAGCGGTGGTCTCGGTGTCGTCGGTGCCTCCGCAGGCAGTTACAGAGCCGGCCAGCATAGCGGCAGCCATAACAGCAATCGCATACTTTTTCAAATTCTTTTTCATAATAATCTCCTCTCCTTTGACTGGTTAACAAAAAGTTCATATTTTGATAACAATATTCATATTAAAGGGTACATGTGATGGAAATGTGAATAAAATATGAATATTAAAGAAAGAATATGAAGTCTATATTAACAAAAACCGAAGATTATTGAGGGGAAATGCCATTGAAACTGTCCCTTTCCCTTGACACAACCCCCGTCCAACGTTATAATCGCAGAAAAGGATTATTGCAACCATTTCACAATCGCACACAAAGGAAAGGATGGGTACACAAGTGGTTAATGAGGTTATGGATTTAATCGCCGGCTACGACAAAGAGGTGGGAGAGGCCATTCAGGCAGAATGCGCTCGCCAGAGACGCAATCTGGAGTTGATTGCTTCAGAAAACATTGTGTCGGAGCCGGTGATGATGGCAATGGGAACAGTGCTGACCAACAAATACGCGGAAGGCTATCCGGGAAAGCGGTATTATGGCGGCTGCCAGTGCGTGGATGTAGTGGAAAATCTGGCCATTGAGCGGGCTAAAAAGCTGTTTGGCTGCGATTACGCCAACGTACAGCCTCACTCCGGAGCCCAGGCCAATATGGCGGTGTTTGTGGCTATGCTGAAGCCCGGAGATACAGTTCTGGGAATGAACTTAAATCACGGCGGGCATTTGACACACGGAAGCCCCGTAAACTTCTCCGGACTGTATTTTAACATTGTTCCCTATGGCGTAAACGATGAAGGCTACATTGACTACGATGAGCTGGAGCGGATTGCCGTTGAATCCAAGCCTAAACTGATTATTGCCGGAGCCAGCGCCTATGCCAGAACCATTGACTTCAAGCGTTTTCGTGAGGTAGCCGACAAAGTAGGCGCTTATTTGATGGTGGATATGGCCCATATTGCCGGACTGGTAGCCGCAGGCGAGCATCCCAGCCCCATCCCTTATGCGGATGTGGTAACTACTACGACCCACAAGACCTTAAGAGGCCCCAGAGGCGGAATGATTCTTGCAAATAAAGAAGCCGCTGAGAAGTTCAATTTCAATAAGGCTATCTTCCCTGGAACTCAGGGCGGCCCACTGGAACATATAATCGCGGCGAAGGCCGTATGCCTGGGAGAGGCGCTGAAGCCGGAATTTAAGGCTTATCAGCACCAGGTGGTGAAAAACGCCAAGGCTTTGGCAGAGGCGCTTCAGAAACAGGGCTTTAAAATCCTGACCGGCGGCACGGACAACCATCTGATGCTGGTTGACCTGCGGGGAATGGAGATTTCCGGAAAAGAGCTGCAGAACCGTTGCGATGAGGTGTACATTACCCTGAATAAGAACACGGTTCCCAATGACCCCAGAAGTCCCTTTGTGACCTCCGGCGTCCGCATCGGAACTCCCGCTGTCACCACCAGAGGACTGGTTGAGAAGGATATGGACAAGATTGCCGAGTGCATTTGGCTGGCCGCCACGGATTTTGAGAACAAGGCCGACTATATCCGCGATGAGGTAACGAAGCTTTGCGATCAGTATCCGCTGTATCAGTAAAAAAATAGGATTGATTTTGTCCCCGGTGAGGTTTTGGCCGGGGATTTTTTAATAAGAGTCAGGAGGAGCGATATGGATACCAGCATTTACCGTTATGTGACAGCTATTGCAGAATGCGGCAGTATTTCCGCAGCGGCCAAAAAGTTATTTATATCCCAGCCTGCGCTGACAAAACAGCTGGGGCGTCTGGAAAGCTCTCTGGGATTTAAACTGTTTGATAGGGGAAATATCCCTATCTCTCTCACGGCAGAGGGAGAAATTTTTCTGGAGTACGCTTACCAGTACCTGACGCTGGAGCAGGAGATGACAAAAAGGCTGCAGCAGGTGGGACGATGGGACGGCATGGATGTTCAAGTGGCTACGACACACAGGGGAGGTACTTATGTGGGGCTTCATACGGCGATGTTTCTGAAAGAATATCCTCAGGTTCAGGTGGAGTATTTGGATAGCAGCGCCAGTAGCTGTGAGGAGGCTCTAGTGAATGAACAGGTGGAACTTGCGGTGTACACTGACCCGGTGATTTCAGATAAGATTGAATATATGCCCCTGGAGGAAGACCCGCTGGTGCTGGTAATCCCTAGAAACAGCTCTATTTTCCAGGAGCAAAATCTGGAAGATAATGATTTGGAGCATCTCTATGAGTTGGAACCGGAAGAATTAAACCGGGAAGACCTGGTATTTATCCGTTCCACATCTAACCACAGTCTGTATCTGGCAGAGAATGCTTTATTTAAACAATATAAAATCCGTCCTGCCCGCACATTTACGGTTGATTACGTAGATACCAGATACAACATTGCATGCGGAGGAGGCGGAGTGGCCCTTCTGCCATTTGTCACGATAGATAAACGAGCGGACCACAGGAATGTGGTATACGCGACTCTGAAGGGAGAGCAGCTTTACCGCTATGTGATAATTGCCCGGAAAAAGGGACGAGCGATTTCTCAGGGGGCTAGACTTTTCTGGAAGTTTATGATTGGACAGAGGTTTCAGGATACGATTTAGGAATCTGCCCGTTTTACAACCGTCCTGAAATGCTGCGCATATATAACAAAATAGAATAAAAGAAAGACAAAAAGGAATAGATGCCGCGGTTTCGATAGGAAATTGCGGCATTTTTCGGCTGCAGGAAAGAAAACGTATTCTGAGAAGTTATAGGTTGGTTGTTTGGATAGAATGTCGGTGAATGGGCAAAAATATTGAAAAGATTTGAGAAAATTATATAATAATACTTGTGGATTTTATCGATAAAATATCTGATTTGTACAGTGGGGAGCTCCTGGGGACAAAACTAATATAAGGAACAGGAGGACGAGATGATAGGTAAATTAAAAGATATTCGGATATTGGGATTTCCGCTGCCGGGATTCATGGTACTTTTTGTGGGAATGATGGCCATTGCGCTATCTGGCGGCATGCTGGGAAATATGGTTGGAGCCTTAGCCTTTGCTTTGATTTGGGGAGGCATGGTTGGCTGGATTGGCGACCGGATTCCGATTTGGAAGGACTGGCTGGGAGGCGGAATGTTTCTGACCTGTCTGGCTACAGGAGCGCTGGCGACCTTTCATATTGTGCCGGATTCGGTAGTGGAAACGCTGAGTAATTTTAACGATACGGTAGGGTTCCTGGATTTATACATCTTGGTGTTGATTACAGGTGCGATTTTGTCCATCGACCGGAAACTGCTTATTAAGGCTTTTGCAGGCTTTATTCCGGCAATCCTGGGAGCGGTTGTGGTATCATTTTTGTTTACTGTTGCCGCGGCCCTTATTGTGGGAGAAAATCCTTTGCTGAGTCTGATTAATGTGGCTCTGCCAATCATGGGTGGGGGAAACGGAGCGGGCTGTATTCCCATGAGCAGGATGTGGGAGGAAATGACGGGAAATTCTGCGGATTCCTGGTATGCGCCGGCATTTGCGGTTATGTCGATCGGAAATATGTTTTCCGTGGTTTCAGCGGCTTTGCTGGACCGTCTGGGGAAAAAGTATCCCAATTTGACCGGAAATGGTGTTATGATGAAAGGGAAGGATTTAACGGGAGCTGAGGACCCGAAGGAGATTAAAATTGGCCTTGGCGAGTATGCTTCCGGCTTCGCGCTCGGCCTGGTATTATTTGTGTTTGCGGATTTCTATGCTTCCCATATTTCAATTATTAATAACATGAACCTGGGATTTTCTATCCACAAATTTGCTTTTATGGTTATTTTCGCCGGTATATTGAATGCTCTGGGTCTGGTTCCACCGGAAATCCGCGCGGGGGCCAGAGGGATGCAGACATTTTTTACCAAATATATGTCTCTCCCCTTGATGGTAACAGTAGGTATCGGAACAGATTTAGCGGAACTGGCGGGAGCGTTTACGTTCGCCAATGTGATTATGATTGCCGCCTGCGTAATCGGAGCTATGGTAGGCGCAGTTCTAATTGGCTCGCTGTTTAAGTTCTACCCCATCGAAATCGCTATTACTGCCGGACTGGATATGGCAGGCGGTGGCGGCTCTGGAGATGTGCAGATTTTGGGAGCCTGCCACCGGATGGAGCTGATGTCCTTTGCTCAGATTTCATCCAGGATTGGAGGAGCCATTATGCTGATTATCGCAAGCGCCATGTTTGGCATGGTCGTAAATTAAAGGAGGAGTAAGAGAAAATGAGAGAGCAAGCACTGAGCGCCGGCCTGACGCCGGAAATGAAGAAAAATTTATTTGGAAATGCATACTTGAATATGCTGTGGCATTGCCCTAGCGATCCGAGATTTCATTATTGGGTCCACCTTCCGGACTGCTATTATGAGGAGGAGAATCCCAGCTATCAGCTGCTGGTCATAATCCATGGTACTGGCTGTGAGATTGAATCTTATCTGAGGGCTGCAAAGGGGTTGGCGGACCAAAACCATGTGGCGTTGCTGGCGCCAATGTTCCCCGGCGGGCTGATTGACCGGGAAGATTTTAATAGTTATAAACTGTTATCCTGTGACGGTGTGCGTTACGACCAGATTCTGCTGTCTATGATTGATGATATGAAGAAGCGCTATCCAGGGGTTCAGGCCGACCGGTTCTTTATGTTTGGTCATTCCGGCGGCGGACAATTTACCAATCGCTTTCTTTTTGCTCATCCGGAAAGATTGAAGGCGGTGTCCATCGGTGCGCCGGGAAGACCAACGTTTTTGAACTTTGAGGAAGATTATTTCTGGGGCGTTCGTGATTTTGAAAAATACTTTGATAAGAAGCTGGATTTAGAGGCAGTGCGAAAAATACCAGTGCAGCTTACGGTGGGAGAGCTTGACAACAAGTATATCGGCGACTCCCCCTACGGCTACAACCGAGTAGAGCGGATGAAGAACCTGAAAGCTAATCTGGAGGAAAATGGATTGTCGGTTTCTCTGGAGATACTGCCCGGTCTGGGGCACCTGAACGGCGAGAAGGAGCGGGTGCAGACGGCCCAGAAATTTTTTGAATCCTATCTATAATAAAGGTATGAAACATGGCTCGGAGGATACAAAATCAATCCTCCGGGCCAAAATGCATCAATAGGAGCTAAGCCGCCCAAACCCATCCCCATTCATCGGGAAACAGAAAGAGAGGTAGACTCCCGCACAATCAGCTCCGTATCCAGCAAGATCGTTTTATTGGGGATAGAGGGAGCCGTGATTTTTTCAATTAAAAGCTCACATGCCATCAGTCCGAGCCGCATCTGAGGCTGGTCGATGGTTGTAAGGCTTGGAATGGTCATGGCTGATATGTCAATATTATCAAAGCCGATAACCTTTAAATCCTGAGGAATCCGCATGCCTACCAGGTGAGCGCCCCGAATCACTGAGGCGGCATATACGTCGGAAGTAGTGACAAAGCCGTCGGGAGGTGCGGCAGTACGAAGCAGCTGCATGGTGCTGGCAATGGCCAGCTCGTAGTTGATTTCCGGAAAAGTGACCACCAGGTTGGGGTCCGGCTCGATTCCGGCGGTTAAGAGAGCCTGGGCGTATCCTTTCTGGCGGTACCGGGCGTATTTGTATTCCATGGGACCGCTTAAAAAAGCAATACGCCTGCAGCCGTGAGAAATCAGATGCTCTGTCGCGATTTTACCGGCCTCAAAATCATCGATGGAAACATAGGGAAGGTCAATTTCATCATTGAACTCACAGCATTGAACCAGGGGGATTCGGGAGCTGATTTCTTTAAGAATAGCCAGAGGGATACTGTTGAGAGTAATGACTCCCACAGCGCTGACCTTCCGGAGAATCTCCAGAAAGCGGGCCAGGGTATTGTGGTTTAGAAAATCTTCGTTAATTAGCAGATGGTATCCGTGGCGAAGGGCTCCTGCTTTGGCACCGCGGATAATTTCATTATAAAATGGATTGTCCAGAGCGGGGGCGTTGATAATTAATACATTGTTTCTGGCACTTGCCCGATTTTGTTTTTCCTGAAAGGGGTAGCCGTGGGATTTTAAAACTTCCACTACGGCCTGATAGGTTTCCTCCTTTACAAGACTTTGATGATTTAAGACACGGGAGACGGTGGAAGGCGAGACGCCTGCCTCCCGGGCAATCTGAGCTACAGTTGGATATTTGGAAGATGGGTTCATTAAAATTTCCTCCTGCTTGAAAAGATGGACGGGCCACAAAAAACTAATTTTACTATATCAGCAAAGTATAAAATAATCAAGAAAAATTTCTGAAATATTTCATATATATTCTGAAACATCATGGCGAAATTCCCAACTATAGTAATTTTAATTGTGCAAAACGCTTAAAAAATCCGGACAATATTGATAAATATTGACTAAAATAACAGGAGGTGATATGATTCTTTCAGAAATGAATGAAACGTTTTGAAACAGAACAGGGGAAAAGCAAAAATAATTAAAGGCCGGCGGGGTACGGCCAAATTAAAGGAGGTATACATAATGAAAAAAGTCTTAGCGAGCGTACTGGCACTAACAATGGCAGCGTCCTTAGTGGGCTGCGGTTCCTCGTCTACCGCGGACACAACGGCTGCGGAGGCGCAGACAGAGGCTTCGTCCGCGGCGGAAGCGGCGGAAGACGGAACTGAGGCCCAGTCCGGTGAAGAGGCGGCAGAAGGAGGGGAAGAAGTCAGCTATGATTTTAAAATCGGCGTGATAACTCCCTCCGGAGACCATGGATTTACCGGTGAGAGCGTAGCTCAGGCAAATCTGGAGGCAGAGCTTCTGATGGAGCAGTATCCCGGTCTTGACATCACCGTTCGGGACGGCATCGACGCTTCCGCTCAGATCACATCCATCGAGAATATGCTGGCCGGCGGAGATATGGACATGATTATTCTCTGGCCCATGGAAGGCGAGGCGTTAAGAAGCGCGGCTCAGTCCATCGTAGATGCCGGTGTGAAGCTGGTAGTTTACGACCGCCTGATTGAGGGATTTGAGCATGAAAACTTTGTAGGCGATATTATGGGCGACAACGTAGGAATCGGCAAGAACATGGGCGAGTATCTGAACACCTTCTTCGCTGATGACGACGATGTACAGTATCTGCGCTTCGTAGGCGACAGCTCCACCGTTACCTCTCAGAGAAGCGATGGAATGGACGGCGTTCTGGCGGACAACTTTAATCAGGTTTCCGAGACTCTGGTAACCAACTGGTCCACCGAGACGGCGCAGACCCAGATGGAGAACTGGCTGGGCTCCCACAGCAAGGAAGAGATCGAGGCTCTCGATCTGATCGTAACCCATGACGACGAGATCGTAGACGGCCTGATGAACGCTCTGGATGCATATTCAGGAGAGGCCGCCATCAATGTGAAGCTGATTACCTCCGTAGGAGGCCGTGAGGAAACTCTGCAGAAATTTGAGAATACACAGCTGGGCGTGAAGTTCTGGACCTCCTTCTTCTCCCCGTCCTTTATCCGTCAGGCATTTGAGCTGGGACTGGCTGACCTGACCGGACAGCCCTTTGAGGCAGAGCAGGATGAGAACGGAACCTATCTGATTCCTTCCTTCTCCATCACCAATGCAGATCAGGCAGGCGATGAGGACTTCGAGAGCTACCGTGCTACGGAAGACTATGAGGAGCGCTACGCCATCAGCCTGGAATAAGAAAAAAGAATGAACCATTTTCTGTAACTGACAGGAAATCCGGAAGGGCCGAACAGGCCCTTCCTTTATAAACAGACAAAGGGGACATTAAGATGCTGGTAGAAATGAAAGACATCGTAATGGAATTCGGGCCTACCAAAGCCGTAGATCATGTCAGTATCCAGGTGAAGCCGGGAACGATTCTGGGGCTTTTGGGAGAAAACGGCGCCGGAAAGTCCACCTTAATGAATGTGCTTGCAGGCACCTATCTGCCCGTATCGGGCGATATTCTGATCGACGGGAAAAAGGTTGTGATGAGCAACGCCAAGGTTGCCAACCGAAACGGAATCCGGTTTATCCACCAGGAGCTGAATCTGTGCGAGGATTTAAAAGTATTTGAGAATATGTATCTGGGCGAGGAAACCAGCCGTTTCGGCCTCCTTCGCAAGGAGGAGATGAAGAAAAACTGCCAGCAGGTCCTGGACCGGATGAAGGTCCGGATCAATCTGGAATCCCTGGTCGAGGAGCTGAGCGCGGCCCAGAAGCAGCTGGTGGAAATCGCCAAAGCTCTGCTGTTTCGGTCGGAATTGATTATTATGGACGAGCCCACTACGGCATTGTCCAACAACGAGATTGACAATCTCTTTGAGATTATGGAACAGCTGAAGGCGGAGGGGGTAAGCTTTATCTACATATCCCATAAAATGCCGGAGCTGTTCCGGATCTGCGATGATTACTATGTGCTCCGGGACGGACGTCTGGTGGCGGAAGGAAAGTTTTCCGACATCGACGAGGAGGGCATCACAGAGCTGATGATCGGTCATCAGCTGAATGAAGAAGATTTCTCCAATCATGAGGACTATACCAGGGAGGAAGTGGCCCTGGAGGTACAAAACCTTTCCGGAAACAATTTCCAGGATATCAGCCTTAAGCTCCACCGGGGCCAGGTCATTGCCATTACCGGCCTGCAGGGCTCCGGACGGGATGAACTGGCGGACGCCCTGTTCGGAGTAATCGGGGCGGAAGGAATTGTGAAAGTAAACGGCCAGGAAATTAAGAAAAACAGACCGGTGAAATACCACATGGACCGGAAGATTGCCATGGTTCCCAGAATCCGGAAGGAGAGAGGAATCCACAACGATTTGTCCATCTATGACAATCTTTCCATGGCGTTTTTGAATACCAAGTGGAAAAAGCTGCTGATTAATGGTAAGCAGGAGCGGCAGCGCTACCAGAAGGAGGCAAAGGCCCTCCGGGTTAAAGCCGGAGATCCCGGAGAATCCATCACCTCTCTTTCCGGAGGAAACCAGCAGAAGGTGATTCTGGGAAAATGGCTGGAAACCGATGCGGATGTGTTTCTCTTTGACAATCCCACTCAGGGAATCGACGTGGGGACGAAATTTGAAATCTATCATCTGATTTTGAAGCTGGCCAGGGAGGGAAAGGCCGCTCTGGTGTTCAGCTCGGAATTTCCGGAGATCTATAAGGTGGCGGACCGCTGCATGGTTCTCTATAAAGGGAAAATCAACGCGGTGCTGGACCGGGATGAGATGACCGAAAAAAATGTAATGTACTACTCGACAGGGGCGAATTTGGAGGCGGAGAATGATGGAGACTTTAAAGACAGTTGAGCCGAAAGCTTTATTCAAGAAAGTGGCAAGGGAGTATAGCTTTGTTTTTTCGCTGATTCTCCTGTTGATTATTGCCACATGTGTGAATCCGAACTTTTTTACCTGGAATAACATTACCAACATTTTTGTGCAGAGCTCCATGGTGGGACTGGTTGCCATGGGAATGAGCATGGTAATTTCCGCGGGGCAGATCGACATTTCCGTAGGAGCTCAGATTGCGATTATCGGAGGATTTGGCATCGAGGTGCTCAACAGCACCGGAAGCGTCTGGGTGATGCTGCTGTTCTGCTGTGCCTTTGGCATTGCCATTGGAACCGTAAACGGACTGCTGGTGTCTATGGGACATATGCCGCCGATGATTGCTACCCTTGCCATGCAGTCCGCCTGCCGTTCCATCATCAACCATTTTGGTTCCGGCGGACCCTTTACGGTGGATAAGACCATCTATGAGTCCTTCCGCCAGCTGGCAGTGGGAGGAATCGGAGTGGGGAAATTTAAGGTTCCCTACCTGATGCTGATTTTCATTGCGGCGGGAATTATTTTCCATATTATTATGAAGCATACCAAGCTTGGAAAACACATCTACGCAGTGGGAAGCAACGAGACAAGCGCCCGCCTGGCAGGCATCAATGTGGCGTTGATCAAGACGGTTGTATTCTCCATTACCGGCCTGATGTGCGGCATCGCGGCAGTGATCTACGCCTCCAGAATGACGGCGGTAGCTGCTTCCAGCGCGGCTGTGAACTATGAGATGGACGCCATCGCGGCAGTTGCCATCGGAGGAACCTCCATGTCCGGCGGCCGGGGCAAGATTATCGGAACCTTTGTAGGCGTATTGATGTTTAAGATTATCAACAACATTCTGACGGCGGCGGATGTATCCACGTTCTTAAACGGTGCCATCAGCGCGGCAATTATCGTGATTGCAGTGCTGCTGCAGGGATTCCAGAACCGCAGCAGAAAGTAATGGATTTGTAAAAGAGGGAAGGTGAAGGAAAATGCTGAAAGTAGGAATTATCGGCTGCGGAAAGATCGCTCAGGTGCGCCACGCGCCGGAATATCTGGAAAATCCAAATTGCAGCCTTGAGGCGTTTTATGATGTGGATTTTGAGCGGGCACGCCGGTTTGCCGAGGAATTTGGAGGAAAGGCTTATGCTTCCATGGAGGAGCTTCTGGCCGCGGACCTGGATGCGGTCAGCATCTGCACTGCCAATATCTACCACGCCCAGGGAGTGGTTGCGGCCCTGAAAGCGGGAAAGCATGTGCTCTGCGAAAAGCCAATGGCCATGAACCTGGAAGACTGCGAGTTAATGGCAAGGACGGCCAGGGAGCAAGGGAAGATCCTGATGATCGGACAGAATCAGAGGCTGGCCAGGGCCCATGTGGAGGGCAAACGGATTCTGGACAGCGGGGAAGTGGGAAAGCTGATTACCTTTCAGACCAGCTTCCGCCATCCTGGTCCGGAGGGATGGACGGGACAGAAAAATTCCTGGTTCTTTGACAAAAAGATAGCGGCCTTTGGAGCAATGGCGGATCTGGGAATCCACAAGACAGACCTTCTGATTTACCTCACAGGGCAGAAGGTGGTCAAGACCTTTGCCAGACTGGAAACCCTGGATAAAAAATACCCGGACGGAACGCCGGTTTCGGTGGACGACAACGCCATCTGCACCTATGTGCTGGAAAACGGAGCCTTAGGGACCATGACGGTGAGCTGGACCAATTATGGGACGGAGGACAATTCCACCCGCCTTTACTGTACCGAGGGCGTGATCCGGATGTACGATGACCCGGAGGCCTCTCTGATTGTGGAAAAACGGGACGGGACCGTAGAACGCTTTGCTTTGGACCAGCTGACCTCCAATAAAGACCAGACCGGAGGAAAGAGGACTTCCACCGGCGTGATCGACGCCTTTGTGGACAGCCTGATGAACGGCAAACCGTCGCCCATCAGCGGCGAGAGCGTGATTCCCGCCATGAAGGCGGTGTTTGCCAACGAGCGGTCCGCCAAAGAAGGCAGAATGGTGGATGTAGAATAGATTGACGGAGAGGAGAGGGGACGACATGAAACGACCGATTACCATAGCTTCCGGGCAGTTTGGGGATATGCCCTTTGAGGAGCTTTGCAGAGTAGTAAGCGAGATGGGGTACGACGGCATTGAAGTGGCCTGCCATGCCCACCTGGATGCCGGGCGGGCGGCGGAGGATGAGGCCTACCGCAGAGAGTTTCAGGATACGCTGGAGAAATACGGGCTCAAGGTGTGGGCTTTAAGTGCTCATTTGGCAGGCCAGTGCGTGGGGGACCGGTGGGACCCGCGTCTGGACAATTTTGCCCCGGACAGCGTGAAAGGGCAGCCGGAGGCCATACGCCAGTGGGCCGTTAAGGAGATGAAAACGGTAGCTCGGGCAGCACAGGCGCTGGGAGTCAAGGTAGTGACCTGTTTTTTAGGATCTCCCATCTGGGCCTACTGGTATTCCTTCCCTCAGACGCCGCCTTCCATGGTGGAGGAAGGCTACCAGAAGATAAAAGAACTTTGGACTCCGATTTTCGACGTTTACGACCAGTGCGGGGTGAAGCTGGCGCTGGAAATCCATCCCACGGAGATTGCCTTTGACTACTACAGCACCAAAAAGCTGTTGGATGTTCTGGAATGGAGGCCCACCCTGGGAATCAATTTCGACCCGTCCCACCTGCTCTGGCAGGGGATGGATCCGGCTGTGTTTTTGAGAGATTTTTCCAGCCGCATTTACCATGTCCACATGAAGGATGTCAAAATGAACCTGGATGGAAGAAATGGGATTCTGGGCAGCCACATTGAGTTTGGAGACACGCACCGGGGCTGGAACTTCGTATCCCTGGGGCATGGGGACGTGGATTTTGATGCCATTATCCGGGAGCTGAATCAGATGCAGTATACCGGTCCTTTGTCGGTGGAGTGGGAGGACAGCGGAATGGAGCGGATGTTCGGAGCTTCAGAATCACTGGAATTTGTAAAGCAGATGAATTTTTCACCGTCCGATATCTGCTTTGATTCGGCACTGAAGGCAAATTAGGGGGACGCGTATGGGAGAGGGTACAATCGAAGTGCTGCATCCTTTGCCCAAAGGGGCCAGGTTCCGTCATGGCGTGCTGGACTTTGACGGAACCGTAAGCCTGATTCGGGAGGGCTGGCAGCAGATTATGATACCGTATTTCACCCAGGAGCTGGCGGATACGCCGGAGGGCAGAACGATTCCAATAGAACAGCTGCGCCGGGAAGCCGAGGAATTTATTGCGGTCAATACGGGAAAGCAAACCATCTATCAATGCATTGAACTGGCGGGCCATATCCGGTCCCTGGGAGGAGAGCCCAGGGATCCCCAGGAATATAAGGACGAATATACGAGACGCCTGCTGTCTGCCATACAGGAGCGTCTGGACGGACTGGAGAAAGGAACGATTTCCCCGGAGGAGCTGCTGGTGCCGGGCTCGGAAGAACTTCTGCGGATGCTGACGGGCCATGGAGTCAAGCTGTATCTGGCCAGCGGGACGGACCACGACCATGTGCTGAAAGAAGCGAAGCTTTTGGGGATCCACCGCTGGTTTGGAGGCCGGATTTACGGAGCTCAGAGAGATTACAAGACCTTTTCCAAGAAAATGGTCATTGACCGGATTGTGAGAGAAAACCATCTGGAAGGCCCGGAACTTTTGGGTCTGGGAGACGGATATGTGGAAATTGAAAACATCCGGGGAGCCGGAGGTTACGCCTGCGGCGTGGCTTCCAATGAAAAGGAACGTCGGGGAATCGACCAGTGGAAGAGAAAGCGGCTGATCCGGGCCGGAGCGGATCTCATTATACCGGATTATCGAAATTGGAAAGAATTGGAGAATTTCTTGTTCCCCGGGGAAGGACAGGAGGGAGAATATGCCGTTTGAAATTTTTGACCGAAGCCGTTTAAAGCTGCTGCCTCTTTCGCAGCGCATTCACGATTTGAACCTGGATGTGATGATGGATGAGGAGGAAAAACCGGCATTTTCCCATCCCTCCATTACGGAGCTGGCAGCCAGGATTCGCCGGGCAAAGGAGAAAAAGGCGGCGGTGCTTTTGATGCTGGGGGGACATGTCATCCGGTCCGGGGCGGCTCCCCTGTTAATCCGGCCGATGGAGGAGGGGTATGTGACCCATTTTGCCATGAACGGGGCGGCGGCCATCCACGACTTTGAATTTGCCATGATTGGAGCCACCACGGAGAGCGTGGCCAAATACATCAGCGAGGGCCAGTTCGGCCTGTGGCAGGAGGACGGACAGTATACCCAGGCCATTTCCGAAGGGGTGAAGGAAGGCCTGGGCGCAGGGGAAGCTTTGGGAAAATGGATTAAGGAGCATGATTTCCCCTATCAAAAGTACAGCCTTCTGGCAGCCTGTTATCAAAGGCAGGTTCCGGCCACCGTCCATATCGGCATCGGCTGCGATATTGTCCATGAGCAGCCAAATGCCGACGGAGCGGCTTTGGGTGAAGCCAGCTACCGGGATTTCCTGATCTATGCCAGAACGATTGAAAATCTGGAAAACGGCGTGTTTTTGAATTTCGGTTCCGCGGTAATCGGACCGGAGGTGTATTTAAAGGCCTTGTCCATGGCCAGGAACGTGGCACATCAGGAGGGGCGGGGAATCCGCCATTTTACAACGGCTGTGTTTGATTTGCTGCCGTTAGAGGGAAAAGACATTCACGAAGCGCCGCCAAAGAGCGATCCCAGGTATTATTTCCGGCCATGGAAGACCATCATGGCCAGAACGGTTGCGGACGGCGGGGAGAGCTTTTACGTTGAGGGAAAGCACCGGGATACCATAGGAGCCTTGAGCTGGGAGCTTCTTCATGAAACGGGGGAAGAGAAATGAGGGAGCAGGAGTTAAGGGAACTGATGGCTCAATTCGGCGGTCTGCGCATTACGGTAGCGGGCGACCTGTTTTTAGACCGCTGGTGGGAAGTAGATCAGAGCCTTCAGGAGCTGTCGGTGGAGACAGGACTTCCGGCCCGCCAGGTCACCGGTCGGAGGATGAGCGCCGGCGCCGCAGGGACGGTTTTAAACAATCTGGCGGCCCTGGGGGTTGGAACGATTCGGATTGTGTCCGCCATCGGGGATGACGGAGAGGGATATGAACTGAACCGTCTGCTGGGGGAGCGGAGGATCGACTGTACCTATCTGATTCGGGATGAACGGATTGTGACGCCTACCTACACAAAACCCATGTTTTATGAGCCGGGACAGGAGGAGAGAGAAGGAGAACGGTTTGACATTAAAAATACAGCTTCCATGCCGGAGGATATTCAGAAATGTTTGGCGGATTTTGTGCGGGAGGCGGCAAGGGACAGCGACGCCCTGATTGTGCTGGATCAGCTGGCAGAGGAAAATAGAGGCGTAGTGACGGCCTTTATGCGGCGGGAGCTGAAAGCGCTGGGGGAAGAAAGACCGGAATTTTTGATTTTCGCGGACTCCAGAGCCTTTGCGGACCGGTTCAGCTCCGTTACCATTAAATGCAACGATAAGGAAGCCAGAGCCATCATGGGTCTGGAGGATGGTGATTTTTCTCTTGAGCAGATGGAAGGGTGCATGAAGGCATTGGAATTGAGAACCGGAAGAAAAGCGGTGATTACCTGCGGTTCCAGGGGAATTTTAGTAGAGGATGAAGGACAGACCTGTCTGCTTCCGGCCCTGCCGGTGAAGGGGCCCATGGATGTATGCGGCTGCGGTGATGTGTCTACCTCAGGTCTGGTAAGCGCCCGGTGCGCCGGAGCGGGATGGAAAAAATCAGCGGAGTTTGCTAATCTCTGCGCTGCGGTGACCATAAGGAAAATCGGACAGACCGGCACATCGTCCCCGGAAGAGATTCTCGGACGGTTTCGGGAAAATGAAGAGGAGAAGGCATGAGAATAGCGCTATGTTTTGATATAGGCGGCTCCAAGTATAACGTTGGCTTTATACGGGAGGACGGCGTTCTTCTGGGACAGGAGAAGGCGCGGTGGTCCCGCCCTTTAAGTGCTCAGACGGTGGAAGATGAGCTTGCGGCGGCCTGCGGCCGGCTGGGAGAACGTTTTCCCCAGATTTACCCGGACGTAATGGGAATTACCATTCCGGGCCTGGCGGATCCTCAGGAGGGGATTTGGGTGGATGCGCCCTTTTCCGGCATCCGCAATTTCCCTGTGCGGCAGAAGCTGGAAAAACGCTATGGGATTCCGGCGGCCGCGGACAATGACGGTCAAGCCTGCTGTCTGGCGGAATCCATATTCGGGTCCGCTGTGGGAAAACGGGATTTCTTCTATATGACCATTTCCAACGGAATTGGAGGAGCCCTGTTTTTGGACGGAAAGCTTTATCAGGGAAAAGGGGGAGCGGGGGAAATCGGCCATTGCGTGGCGGAACCGGAAGGAAGACTCTGCCCCTGCGGAAACAAGGGCTGTCTGGAGGCCTGCGCAGCAGGACCGGGAATCAGCCAAAATTACCAGGAACTGCGGGAAGATAAGAGCCAGCCTCTCCTGGAGGCCAAGGAGATTGCCAGGCGGGCCAGGATGGGAGAAGGGGCCGCCCTGGAAACCTTCCGGATGGAGGGAGCGTATCTGGGAAACGCCCTGTCCTGGGTGATTAACCTGCTGAATGTTCCACTGGTGATTCTTGGCGGAGGCGTGTCGCTGGCCTTTGACCTGTTTGAGCCCAGTATGAAGGAGGCGCTGAAGGAGCGGGTATTTGCCCGGGCAAATCCGGCAGTGAAGGTAAGACCTACTTCTCTGGGGTACAACGGGGGATTATACGGAGCGGCCGCTCTGGGCTTTCTGCGGGCAGGAAAGAAGGTGAACGAGGGTTGAAGGAAAATTTTCTGTACGATTATAAGAAGGAACTGACCGATGCCATCTGGCAGGTGGACGAGGAGGTATTCCGGGAGGCGGTCCGGATTCTCTACCAGGCATGGAGGGAGGACCGGCAGGTCTTTATCATGGGGAACGGAGGAAGCGCCGGGACGGCAAACCACTTTGTGTGCGATTTTGGGAAAAATTCCGTTCAGGGCGATGGGAGAAGGCGGTTTCGGGTGATTTCCCTCTGCGACAATGTGGAGAAAATCACCGCCCTGGGAAATGATTTCTGCTTTGAGGAAATCTTCCGCTTCCAGCTGGGAAACCTGATGAATGAGGGGGACGTGCTGATTTCGGTCAGCGCCAGCGGCAATTCCCCGGATTTGGTGAGAGCCTGCCAGTACGCCAGGGAGAAAGGGGCAAAACAGATTGTCCTAGCAGGATTTAATGGAGGGGCAATACGGGAATTCGCGGATGCGGCCTTCGTGGTGCCCCTTGAGAGCTACGAGCGGATTGAGGACGTGCATCTGAACATCCTGCATATGCTGGTGGAGTATTTTAAGAAATCTCCGGAGCTGTTTGCGGAATAAGAAGGAAAAATCACAAAAACTCCCGGCGGGACATGCTGTGGGCTGTCCGCCGGGAGCTTTTTGTGATTGAAGCGATTGGGGATTACACTCCTGCCGCCGCTTCCTTTTTCAAATTCTTCTGAGCCGTCGCCAGCATAAGCTTAATCCGGTTCAGCTGATTTACCTCGCTGGCGCCGGGGTCGTAGTCTACGGCAATGATATTGGACTGTGGGTAATGGCGCCGCAGCTCCTTGATGACGCCCTTGCCTACGATGTGGTTAGGCAGGCAGCCGAAGGGCTGGGTGCACACGATGTTGTTTACTCCGCTGTGAATCAGCTCCAGCATCTCGCCGGTAAGGAACCATCCCTCGCCGGTCTGGTTGCCCAGGGACACAAAGCCTTTGGCCATCTGTGCCAGCTCATTGATATTGGAAGGCGGAGTAAAATGCTTGCTGGCGGAAAGTTCCTTCTTGGCCGTCTTGCGGAAGTACTCCAAAAGAGCGATCCCCGCGTTGCACAGATGGGCGGTGGAGCGCTTGGTCCCCAGGTGTTCCGCCTTAAAGTTGCTGTTGTAGAAGCTGTAAAGGAGGAAATCCATCAGATCCGGCATTACCGCCTCTGCTCCCTCGCTTTCCAGCAGGTCCACGATATGGTTGTTGGCCAGGGGGGAGAACTTTACCAGGATCTCTCCCACGATGCCTACCTTTGGCTTTTTGATATCCAGCCTGGGCAGGGCGTCAAAATCCCGGATGATGCCCCGGACATTTCTGGAAAATTCCATCATGGCCGCGCTCCTCTTGGACAGGGACTTGATGCACCGGGCCTTCCATTTCTCGTGAAGGGCGTTGGCGCTTCCGGGCTCCTTCTCGTAGGGGCGAGTAGCGTAGAGCACCCGCATGAAAATGTCGCCGTAGACGACCGCCTGCATGGCCTTGGTCAGCATAGGCAGGGTGATGGAAAAGCCCGGATTGGTCTCCATGCCGTTGGCGTTGACGGAGATGACAGGTACCTGGCCCATACCGGCTTTCTCCAGAGCTCTCCGGATAAATCCGATGTAGTTGGAAGCGCGGCAGCCGCCGCCGGTCTGGCTCATGACCACTGCAGTGTGGTCCAGGTCGTACTTGCCGGACAGCAGGGCGTCCATAATCTGGCCGATGACGATTAAGGAGGGGTAGCAGGCGTCGTTGTTGACGTACTGAAGTCCTACATCTACCGCGTTGCGGTTATGATTCTGCAGCACCTCCAGCTTGTAGCCGAAGGCCCGGATGGCCGGCTCAATTAGATCAAAATGAATGGGGGACATCTGGGGACACAGCAGAGTGTAGTCCTTTTTCATGTCTTTGGTGAACAGAACCCGGTTGTAGGCGCTGGACACCACATGGCGCTCATAGTGCTTCTGGTCTCTTACCCGCAGGGCAGCGATGAGGGAACGGATGCGGATCCTGGCGGCTCCCAGATTGTTGACCTCATCGATTTTCAGCACCGTATAAATTTTGCCGGAATGGGTGAGGATGTCCGCCACCTGGTCCGTGGTTACCGCGTCCAGCCCGCAGCCAAAGGAGTTGAGCTGAATCAGATCCAGGTTGTCCTGTGTCTTTACAAAGCTGGCTGCAGCGTAGAGACGGGAGTGATACATCCACTGGTCCGTCACCACCAGAGGCCGCTCCACCTTTCCGAGGTGGGAGACAGAGTCTTCGGTCAGCACGGCAAAACCGTAGGAGGTGATCAGATCCGGAATTCCATGGTGGATCTCCGGGTCCACATGGTAGGGACGTCCGGCCAGGACGATTCCCCGGCGGCCGTGCTCCTTCATCCAGGCCAGGGTCTCCTCGCCCTTCTGTTCCATGTCGTGGCGGGAGGCCAGCAGCTCCTCCCAGGCGGCGTGGGCTGCCATCTTTACCTCGGCGGCGGGAATCTGATACTCCTTGTCAAAGATCTTTACCAGCTCATTGGTCAGAATCTCCTCATTGGTAAAGGCCATGAAAGGATTCAGGAAGCGGACGTTGTTCTCCGCCAGCTCCTCCACGTTGTTCTTGATGTTCTCCGCATAGGAGGTTACCATGGGGCAGTTGTAGTGGTTTCCTGCATCCGGCGACTCGTTGCGCTCATAGGGGATGCAGGGGTAGAAGATGGTCTTCACGCCCTGACGGATGAGCCAGCTGATATGTCCGTGGACCAGCTTGGCCGGGTAGCACTCGGATTCGCTGGGGATGGACTCGATGCCAAGCTCATAAATCTGTCTGGTAGACTGGGGGGATAAAATGACCCGGAAGCCCAGCTTCTTGAAGAAAACGGCCCAGAAGGGGAAGTTTTCATACATATTCAGGACCCGGGGAATCCCCACGATTCCTCTGGAGGCCTCGTCCTCCGGCAGAGACTCGTAGTCAAACATCCGGTGGTACTTATAGTCGAACAGATTGGGAACTTCCTTCTTGGATTTCTCGATGCCCAGCCCCCGCTCGCAGCGGTTTCCGGAGATGAAACGGCGGCTGCCGCTGCCGAACTGGTTGATGGTCAGTACGCAGTGGTTGTTGCAGCCCTTGCAGCGGGTCATGGAGGTGGTGTACTTTAAGTTTACGATCTTGTCCAGGGGCAGCATGGTGGTGGAATGGTCCTCGCCATCGGGAATCATGTGATACCGCTCTCTGGCAATGAGGGCGGCTCCGAAGGCTCCCATGATGCCGGCGATATCCGGGCGGACCGCATTGCAGCCGGAAATTTTCTCAAAGCTTCTGAGCACCGCATCGTTGTAGAAGGTGCCGCCCTGAACCACCACATGGGAGCCCAGGTCAGAGGCCTTTGTGATCTTGATCACCTTAAACAGAGCGTTTTTGATGACGGAGTAGGCCAATCCGGCAGAAATATCCGCCACGGAGGCGCCCTCCTTCTGGGCCTGCTTTACGTTGGAATTCATGAACACGGTGCAGCGGGTTCCCAGGTCCGTGGGATTTTTGGCAAAAAGAGCTTCCTTTGCAAAATCCTCCACGCTGTAATTTAAGCTCTTGGCAAAGGTCTCAATGAAGGAACCGCAGCCGGAGGAGCAGGCTTCATTTAACTGAACGCTGTCCACGGTGCCGTCCTTGATCTTAATGCATTTCATATCCTGCCCGCCGATGTCCAGGATGCAGTCCACATCCGGCTCGAAGAACGCGGCGGCGTAGTAGTGGGAGATGGTCTCCACCTCTCCCTCGTCCAGCATAAGGGCTGCCTTCAGAAGAGCCTCGCCGTATCCGGTGGAACAGGAACGGACGATCTTGGCCTCCGGGGGAAGCTGCTCCTTGATCTGGCTGATGGAACGGATTGCCGTGGCCAGAGGGCTTCCGTGGTTGTTGTCATAGAACCGGTAAAGGAGCTGTCCGTCCTCGCCCACCAGGGCCACCTTGGTGGTGGTGGAGCCGGCGTCGATACCCAGATAGCAGTTGCCCTTGTAGGAAGCCAAATCCCCGGTCTTTACCTTGTGGCCGTTGTGGCGCTCACAGAAGGCGTCGTAGTCCGCCTGGTCCACAAAGAGGGGCTCCATCCGCTTTACCTCAAAATCCATCTGAATGCCGTGGGAAAGGCGGTCGATGAGGGAAGTCAGCTCCTGGGGCTCCTGCCCGTCCTGGGGATTCAAGGCGGCTCCCACCGCGGCGAACAGGTGGGAATGTTCCGGGGCGATAATCTGGTCCCCGGTCAGGTGAAGGGTGCGGATAAAGGCCTTTCTCAGCTCCGGAAGGAAATGAAGGGGTCCTCCCAGGAAGGCCACGTTGCCCCGGATGGGCTTGCCGCAGGCAAGGCCGCTGATGGTCTGATTGACCACCGCCTGGAAAATGGAGGCGGCCAAATCCTCTCTGGTAGCGCCCTCGTTAATCAGGGGCTGGATGTCCGACTTGGCGAACACGCCGCAGCGGGCGGCGATGGGGTAGATGGCCTTGTAATTTTTGGCGTACTCGTTTAACCCTGCGGCGTCGGTCTGCAGCAGGGAGGCCATCTGGTCGATGAAAGAACCGGTGCCTCCGGCGCAGATGCCGTTCATCCGCTGGTCGATGCCGCCGGTGAAATAGATGATTTTCGCGTCTTCTCCGCCAAGCTCAATCGCCACATCGGTGCGGGGAGCGTAGTCCTGAAGGGCAGAGGCTACCGCAACTACCTCCTGGATAAAGGGTACGCCCAGGTGGGAGGACAGAGCCAGTCCTCCGGAACCGGTAATCATGGGTAAAACACTGACCGGCCCCACGGTATCCATCGCTTTCTGCAGAAGGCCCGCCAGAGTTTTCTGAATATCCGCGAAGTGCCGTTCGTAATCGGAAAAGAGAATCTTGTGATCCGCATCCAGAAAGGCGACTTTTACGGTGGTAGAACCGATGTCGATTCCAAGTGTCAAATTTGTATGTAATGAACTCATAAATAACGTGGGTTGATCCCAAAACCTCCTTTGTATCGAAACGTAATAGCTCAGGACAGCGGAAAAGAGATGTGCTGCCGTGAACAGTTACTTTGAAACATCCGCCGGCGGCCCGCCGGCGCATCATAGTTTAACATAAATTAAGAAGGAATACAATTATCAGCACGTATGAAAATCCCTATAAAAATCTGGATGTTCTGGGAAAACTTGCGATAAAGTCAGGTAAATCCCCGGGAAGAATGTTAAAAAAACTTAATATTGTTGTAAGAGGAAATCAATGGTATTCCATTAAGTGATTTTGTATAATATTTTTATACAAATAGTTGGAATTTGAGTAAAATGTATGAAAAACAAGGAGGGACGTATATGATGAAACGCACTGGAAAACAAATCAGCGCGCTGTTTTTGGCCGCAGTGATGGCAGTATCAGCGGCATCCACGGTTCAGGCGGCGGACGACAGAGAGAGAATCGACAAGGTAACATTGAACTTCGCCTATGACAAGGAGCCGGCCAGCGGCGATGAGATTGGAGATATCCGGGTAACCACAAACAGCGATCAGTTTACTGTGGATTACGCGGAATATACCAATTCAGGAGATACCTGGACCGTAGGGGATGTTCCGGAGGTAAGGGTGGAGCTGGATGCCAACGATGGATACCGTTTCGCCTATGAGTCCAAAAGCCATTTTGACGTAAACGGCGGCGGGGCGGAATTTAAGGACGCGGACCGGCAGGACGATGATTCTCATATGGTGGTGACCGTGGAACTGGACCGCATCGGAGGAAAACTGTCCGCTCCGGAGAATCTGGAGTGGGACGGAACGACGGCTCACTGGGACCATCTGGACGGAGCCAAGACCTATGAGGTCAGGCTGTACCGGGGAAGCAGCACGGTAACCACGGTGGAAACGGCGAATAACTACTACAATTTTGCGGGAAGTATTACCAGAGAGGGTGATTATATTTTCCGCGTAAGAGGAATTTCCGATTACAATGACCGCTCCGGCGAGTGGTCCTCTGATTCCGATGAGTACTATGTGGACGAGGACGAGGCGGCCAGAGCAGGAACCGGCTCCTGGGTACAGGACGGCGCCAGATGGTGGTTTGCCTACAGCGGCGGAGGATATCCGGCAAACTGCTGGAAGGAAATAGGCGGGGCCTGGTACTATTTCGACCGCTCCGGTTACATGACCACAGGCTGGCAGTATGTGGACGGAGACTGGTACTATCTGAATCCGGGAAGCGGCGCTATGATGAGCGGCTGGCAGCTGATTAATAACGTGTGGTATTATCTGGATTCCAGCGGAGCCATGCAGACCGGATGGAATTACATCAACGGAAAATATTACTATATGGACTCCAACGGCGCCATGTACGCCAACCGTACCACTCCGGACGGACATTATGTAGATGCATCGGGGGCGAGAGTTTACTAAGGATTCAGGATTTGGGAACGAAAAGCAGGGAACACTTTTATTTTAAGGATACAGGACTTCAAAAAGGAAGAAGGGCAGGGCTGGGTGAAAAATCCCGGCCCTTCATAATGGAAAGTAAAGAACATGTAAACGGAATATGAATTTTTTTTGAATGCTGAAAAAACCCCATGGATAGGATTTGACAAACAGGAGAGCAGTCACTATAATTGAGGAGGTATTGACAGAAAGGGGGCAGATTTTGTATGATTCGTATTTTTAAAACTGAAGACGGTGTAATGCATGAAAAAAGTGATATGCAGCCGGGATGCTGGATTGCATTGACTAACCCCACTGCCTCTGAAGTGATGGATGTGGCGGATGCCTGCCAGATCGATCCGGATCACATCAAGGCCCCTCTGGATGAGGAAGAACGGTCCCGTATCGAGGTGGAGGACAATTATACGCTGGTATTGGTGGATATTCCTTCTATTGAGGAACGGAACGGCAAAGACTGGTTTGTTACCATCCCCATGGGCATCATTACCACCAACGATGTGCTGATTACCGTCTGCCTGGAGGATACGCCGGTTCTCTCCTCCTTTATGGACGGCAGGGTCCGGGATTTCCATACTTTTATGAAGACCAGATTCATCCTTCAGATTTTGTACCGAAACGCCACCCAGTATCTGCAGTATCTGCGGATTATTGATAAGAAGAGCGAGGTAGTGGAACGCAAGCTTCATCAGTCCCAAAAAAACGAGGAGTTAATAGAGCTTCTGGAGCTGGAGAAGTCCCTGGTGTATTTTACTACATCTTTAAAATCCAACGAGGTGGTGTTGGAGAAGCTGCTGAGGACCGAGCGTGTAAAGAAGTATCCGGAGGATACGGATCTTCTGGAAGATGTTATCATCGAGAATAAGCAGGCCATCGAGATGGCTAATATTTACAGCGGAATTTTAAGCGGGACCATGGATGCGTTTGCTTCCATTATTTCCAACAATGTAAATGCAGTTATGAAATTCCTTGCTACGGTTACCATTGTTATGTCCATCCCTACCATGGTGGCCAGCTTTTATGGAATGAATGTAAATACCAGAGGGATGCCTTTTGCGGACAGTCCCTTCGGATTCTTGATTGTTTTAGGCCTTGCAATTCTGCTGTCTTTGGTTGTAGCGTATATTTTCAACAAAAAGGATCTATTCTAAGTTAAAAAAGGATGATAGAATGAAATTTTTCCAAAAGCTGGAGCGAAAGTTCGGGCGGTATGCCATTCATAATCTGATGTATTATATTATCGTGCTGTATCTCATTGGCTTGGGAATTGTTTATTTGGTTCCCGGTTTTTACACCATGTATCTGAGCTTGGATGCAGCTATGATTCTGAGAGGACAGATCTGGAGGATTTTTACTTTCATTATCTATCCGCCTACGACGAGCTTATTTTTTGCGGTTTTCGTATTTCTTCTGTACTATTCCCTGGGAAGATCTCTGGAACGGGTCTGGGGCGCCTTCCGCTTTAATGTCTATATCCTGATGGGTATTCTTTTTCATGTGGCGGCAGCCCTGATACTTTATCTGGTATTCCATGAACGAGTGCTGCTGACGACAACTTATCTGAACGCCTCGGTCTTTTTGGCCTATGCGGTTAGTTTTCCGGATGATACATTCTTCATCTACTTTGTGCTTCCGGTAAAGGCGAAGTGGCTGGCGGCCTTTGAGGGATTTTTCTATGTGCTGATGTTCTTTACCGGCGGAATGCGTACGAAGGTGGAGATTGGCATGACGCTGGCAAACTTCCTGATTTTTTTCCTGATGACCAGGAATTACCGGAGAATCAGCCCTAGGGAGATTAAGCGGAGACGGGATTTTCAGGTTCAGATGCGTCCGGTCAGCCGGGCTCGCCATACCTGCGCGGTATGCGGGAGAACAGATGAGGACAGTCCCGGGATGGAGTTTCGGTACTGCTCCAAATGCGAGGGCAATTATGAATACTGTATGGACCACCTCTATACGCACAAACATGTTAAAAAATCGGATTTGGAGCAGACGCCCCAAAGCGCCGATTCTCAAAGATAATGGCAATTGTTCAGAACAGATGAGCATTCACAGGAATGGAGGAAAAGAATGAAGAAAACAAAAATTATCTGCACCATGGGCCCAAATACCGATGACAAGAATATCATGAGAGAACTTGCGAAAAACGGTATGGATGTGGCCCGGTTTAATTTTTCACATGGAGACCACGAGGAGCATCTGGGACGTCTTGAGGTTCTGCGGGAAGTACGCAAGGAGCTGGACATTCCGGTGGCGGCTTTGTTGGATACCAAGGGACCGGAGATTCGGACCGGCCTTTTAAAAGATGGAAAGAAGGTTGCCTTAAAAGAGGGACAGACCTTTACTTTGACCACCCGGGACGTGGTCGGAGACGATACCATCACTCATATCAATTACAGCGGCCTTAATGAGGACGTAACCGCAGGCAATAAGATTCTCATTGATGACGGCCTGATTGAATTGGACGTAGTGGAAGTCAATGGGACGGATATTGTCTGTAAGGTCGTGAACGGAGGAGAACTGGGAGAGAAGAAGGGCGTTAATGTGCCCAATGTGAAAATCAAGCTTCCGGCTCTTACGGAAAAGGATAAAGAGGATATTCTTTTTGGAATCCGTCAGGGCTTCGACTTTATTGCCGCTTCCTTTGTGCGTACAGCAGATTGCATCAGGGAGATTAAGGAGATTTTGGAGGAGCATGGCTCCAATATGAGAGTGATTGCCAAGATTGAGAACGCGGAGGGTATTGAGAACCTGGATGCGATTATCGAGGCAAGTGACGGCATTATGGTGGCAAGAGGCGATATGGGCGTGGAGATTCCGGCGGAAAAGGTACCCTATATCCAGAAGACCATTATCCGTAAGTGCAACGAGGCCTGCAAGACGGTTATTACTGCAACCCAGATGCTGGATTCCATGATCCGCAATCCCCGCCCTACCAGAGCAGAGGTAACGGATGTGGCCAATGCGGTGTACGATGGAACCGATGCCGTGATGCTTTCCGGAGAGACCGCTATGGGCAAGTATCCGGTAGAGGCGCTGAAGATGATGGCGACGATCGTAGAGGATTCGGAGTCCCATCTGGATTACGCGGCTTACCGTCAGCGTAAAGTTTCTGAGAGCAATACAAAAAATGTTTCCAACGCGGTATGTTTCGCCTCCGTGTCTACGGCTCACGACTTGGGAGCAACGGCGATTATTGCCCCCAGCATCAGCGGATTTACCACCCGCATGCTCTCAAAATGGAGACCCAGCGCCACGATTATCGGAATGTCTCCCAGCATGACTACGGTTCGTCAGATGCAGCTTCAGTGGGGAGTTACTCCGGTGTGGTCCAGAAGAGCGGATACTACGGATGAGCTGATTGAGAGTTCTGCTGAGGAGCTCAAGAGCCGTGGAATGGTTCATGTAGGAGATACTACGGTGATTACCGCTGGTGTGGTGACCTATTCCAGACGTCATGAAGCGGCGACGGAGACCAATATTATGCGGGTTATGACTATTGAATAATCTGCCGGCAGGGGAGAAACGGCTTTTCTCCTTACGGAAAATGAGATAAGAATGACTGGACAAGGGAGTCCGCCATGGAGTACAATGGTGCCGTAGGCGCCGTGATGCTCCGGCGGACTCCCTTGTCCGATTACGAAGAAAGGAAGAAAGTATTATGGAGAAGAAACCATTTGTTACCTTAGAGCAGCTGAAGGAGATTGAAAAAACCTACCCTACTCCTTATCATCTCTATGACGAGAAGGGAATCCGGGAAAACGCGAAAAAGCTGAAGGAGGCATTTTCCTGGAACAAAGGATTTAAGGAGTATTTTGCCGTAAAGGCAACGCCAAACCCCTTTATTCTCAAAATTTTAAAGGAGTGCGGCTGCGGCACGGACTGCTCCTCCCTGACGGAGCTGATGATGTCAAAGGCCTGCGGCTTTTCCGGTTCCGACGTGATGTTCTCTTCAAACGATACACCGCCGGAGGAATTTGCCTATGCGGACCAGATGGGTGCCGTGATCAATCTGGATGATTTTACGCATATTCAATGCCTGGAGGAAACTTTGGGGCATATTCCGGAGACCATCAGCTGCCGCTATAATCCCGGAGGAGTTTTTAAAATCAGCAATGACATTATGGACAATCCCGGAGATGCCAAGTACGGCATGACTACGGAGCAGATTTTCCAGGCATTTAAGATTTTAAAGAGCAAAGGGGCGAAGCATTTCGGTATCCACGCCTTTCTGGCCAGCAATACGGTGACCAATGACTACTATCCTCTTTTAGCCAGAAAGCTTTTCGAACTGGCGGTGAAGCTGAAGGAGGAGACGGGGGCCCACATTTCCTTTATCAATCTTTCCGGAGGAGTGGGAATCCCCTACCGCCCGGACCAGGAGCCTAATGATATCCGTGTGATCGGAGAGGGTGTGCGAAAGGTCTACGAGGAGGTGCTGGTTCCCGCGGGTATGGGGGATGTATCCCTGTGTACGGAGCTGGGACGGTTTATGCTGGCTCCCTATGGCTGCCTGGTAACCAAGGCCATCCATGAGAAGCACATTTATAAGGAATATATCGGTGTGGACGCCTGCGCGGTGAATTTGATGCGTCCGGCCATGTATGGAGCGTACCACCACATTACGGTTATGGGTAAGGAGGACTGGCCCTGCGACCACAAGTACGATGTGGTAGGCTCTCTCTGCGAAAACAATGACAAGTTTGCTATTGACCGTATGCTTCCGAAAATTGATATGGGGGATTTTCTGGTGATTCATGATGCCGGAGCCCACGGATTTTCTATGGGATATAATTATAATGGAAAGCTGCGTTCCGCAGAGCTTCTTTTAAAGGAGGATGGTTCCGTGGAGATGATTCGCCGGGCGGAAACGCCGGCTGACTACTTCGCGACCTTTGATTTTTGCGGACTGCTGAAGGATTTTTGCTAGGGCATATACAGCAGTTCAGGACAGATACCGTATTTGTTAAAATTTCAGGAGGAGGAGAAAAATGGCACAGGTTGGGTTTATTGGAATGGGAAATATGGGGTCCGCCATATTGGAAGGGCTGCTGAAAATCTATCCCGGGGAAGAGCTGGTCTTTACAGCGGCTCACAGGGAGAAGATGGAGGAGGTCACCGCCCGCACCGGCGTCCCTCACGGCAGCTCCAACGCAGACTGCGCCTCCAGATGCAAATATCTGATTTTGGCGGTGAAGCCTCAGTATTTTGAAACCGTATTTCAGGAGATTGAAGGGGAATTGCGACCGGAGCAGGTGATTATTTCTCTGGCGCCCGGCATTACCATCCGTTCCCTGAAGGATCGCCTGGGCCATGACAAACGGTTTGCCAGGGCTATGCCCAATACTCCGGCTATGCTGGGAGCGGGAATGACGGGGCTGGCCTGGGAGAAAGGCAGCCTAACTCCCAAGGAGGAGCAGGAGCTGAAGGCTATCTTCGAGGTCTGCGGCAAGGTGGCGGTAGTGGAGGAACGGCTGATGAACGCGGTCGGCTGTGTCAGCGGCAGTTCCCCTGCTTTCATCTATATGATGATTGAGGCTCTGTCTGACGGCGGAGTAAAATACGGCCTGCCAAGAAGCATAGCCTGCCAGATGGCAGCCCAGGCAGTCCTGGGAAGCGCGAAGATGGTGCTGGAGACCGGAAAGCATCCGGAACAGCTGAAGGATGAGGTGTGTTCTCCGGGAGGAACTACCATTCAGGGAGTGTCCGCCCTGGAGGAGATGGGATTTAGAAGCGCGCTGATTAAGGCATGCGACGCTTGTTACGAGAAGAGTACGCAGATTAAGTGAAATAAAGGAGAGGGAAAAGGACATGAGCGGCAATCAAGAAAAAAAGGAAAATCAGAATATGGAACAGCCTCCGGTGATTCGGCTGGACCGGCAGCTGAAATATCAGGGGAATATTTTGAAAATTTATGAGGATGTGGTTCTTGCTAATGGGCATAAGGCTCACTGGGATTTCATCCACCATGATGGGGCGGCCGCAGTTCTGCCTGTAGCTGATGACGGGAGGATTCTTATGGTCCGCCAGTATCGCAATGCTCTGGATAAGTTTACTCTGGAAATTCCGGCGGGAAAGCTGGATGATCCTAAAGAGCCGAAGATCCGGTGCGCTTTCCGGGAGCTGGAGGAGGAGACGGGATTTAAGGCCGATCATTTGGAATACCTGATGAGCCTTAATACCACAGTCGCCTTCTGTGACGAGGCCATTGATATTTTTGTGGCGCACCATCTGATTCCGTCTAAGCAGCATTTGGACGAAGACGAAGTAATTAATGTGGAGCCCTGGGAGCTGAAGGACCTGGAGGAGCTGATTTACAGAGGCGAGATTACGGACGGAAAAACGATTGCCGCCATTATGGCCTATGCCAGGAAGTACCGGTCGGTTGATAAGCGGGATGAAGAGCTGGATTCCCGGTCATAATATTTTACCTGGAAGCATAGAGTGTTTTAAACAAGCTTAAAAGGTCGTGGCTGCCTTTGCAGGTAAAAAAATGGAGATATCAGGACTGGCTGGCTTTCAGCTTCGGTTTTGGAGTCCTGCTTGGAACGGCGGCGGTCCGTTTTTTTGGCTGGCCGGTGGTTTTGGAACAGGTCCGGCAGCCGGAGCAGGCGGCTTTTCCTGACCGATGGGAGGCGCTCCGGCTTTTTTGCGTGGTATTTCGCTGCCGTTTTCTTCAGATGACAGCAGGATGGCTGATGGGAATGACCGTATGCAGCGTTCCGCTTTTCTGCATGACGGCGGCTTACGGGGGGCTTTCAGCCGCGGTGACGCTGTCGCTGCTTACGGCAAGAAAAGGAATGCTGGGGCTCCCTGCGTTTTTAATCGGTCTCTTTCCTCAGTGGATTATTTATGGGGCGGTTTGGTGGATATTGGCTTCTTGGGCGAGCGGGACTCAAAAAAGGGTCCGTTTGGGGGCGTTCCTTCTGCTGATTCTCTTTACAGCTTGCGGAGCGGGGGCGGAAATCCTTGTAAATCCTATATTTTCCGCATATTTTTTTTAAAAATTTTTTCGAGAAATTTACAAGATATTGATGGGATGGATTTTACCTGTTTCAATATCTTGTATTTTTATGTTAATCAGTAAAAAATACCCATAAAAGTGGGAAAAATCTGTTTGATTTTATCGAAAAATGCGGCTATAATGGTAGTCAGCCACTTGAAAGGCGGCATTTTGGGAATACGGGAGAAATAAGGGATAAAGAGTTATGACGGCGGAAATAAAAGGTTTTGTGGAATATCTGGAGAAGGTAAAAGAGGCCTCTAATAATACGGTGATTTCTTACCAGCGGGATTTGACCCAGCTGGCCTCCTTTTTGGAGAACAAAGGGATTACGGAGGTGGGAAAGGTGACGAAAACGAGTCTGAATTCCTACATTCTGGAACTGGAAAAAGAAGGAAAAGCCGCGGCTACTATTTCTCGTGAGATGGCTTCCATCAAGGCCTTTTTTCATTATGCCTTCCGCCAGGGGATGATCCGCAGGGATCCCTCTGAATTTATGAAGGCGCCTAAGGTGGAGAAGAAGGCGCCGGTGATTTTGACCCTGGCGGAGGTGAACGCTCTCTTGGAACAGCCAGGGGGGAACAGTCCTAAGGAAAAGCGGGACAAAGCCATGCTGGAGCTGCTGTATGCGACCGGAATCCGTGTTTCGGAGCTGATTGGACTGCAGATGGAAGATCTGAACCTGAAGGTGGGATATATTGTCTGCAGAGACCGGAATAAAGAGCGTATGGTGCCTTTTGGAAAGCATGTAAAGGAAGCTCTGACTGACTATCTGGAGAGTGCCAGAGGAGAGCTGCTGAAAGGGGGGGAATCTCCCTGGCTTTTTACCAACTGCAGCGGCAGACCCATGAGCCGTCAGGGCTTCTGGAAGCTAATTAAATTTTATGGGGAAAAGGCCGGGATTAAGAGCGACATTACGCCCCACACGCTGCGCCATTCCTTCGCTGCACATCTGGTTTTAAGCGGTGCGGATATTCGTGCGGTCCAGGCTATGCTGGGCCACTCCGATGCGGCCACGACACAGATTTATGCCAGTTATCGGGAGAAGCTGGTGCGGTAAAACTAAAAACAGCGACAGATATTTAAGCTGCCTTTTCCTAAGGGGAAGGCAGTTTTTGGCATTTACGGGTAAAGCTTGTTTTTGAAGGTATGGAAAGCGTTACAATATCTTAAGAAAATCGCTATTGACGTATTCCACCAAACTGTTTACAGTTAGGGTAAGAGCAGCGGGATGAATCCGTTGAGGGAGAATTTGTCGGTGAGAAAGGGGAATGCGTATGAGCGGGCGGATACAGAGATGGCTGCGGCTGTCAAAGGCGTTCGGAGCGGTTGCGATGACTGCGGTGTTCGTTATGCTTCTGGGATACAGGGGATCAGCGGTCCAAGCGGAAGAGGCCAGACGAATCAGCCGCGTTTCCCTGAAATTTGAGACAAAGATTCAGCCGGAGATGAATTTCGGAGACGAGACCATTGATATTTCCGCTTCCAGCGAAAGATACTACGTGGAAGATTATCAAATTATGAATTCGGGATTTATTTGGGAAAACCGGATGACGCCCAGAATTCAGGTGACGGTTATGCCGGCCGAGGGATGGTACTTTGGCGCGGTTGGCCGGGAGGAGATTACCTTAAAAGGCGGCGGGGCGGTTTACTCTAAGTCCCGGCGGGGAGCGGGGGACGGTCTGGTGATTGAACTGACGCTGGAGCCCTTAAACCGCTATATGGACTCTTTAAGCGGGCTGAGGCTGGAGAAGGACGGGGCGGCTTACTGGAATCCTGTTTCCAACGCGGGCAGCTATGAGCTGAGAGTTTATCGGGACGGGCGTGTGTTCGGAGATGCGGTGACAGTGCGCTCGGAGCGGTACAGCTGCTGGGAAAAACTGATTACGCCGGGAACATATGCGGTAGAAGTGCGTCCGGTGAACCGAACGGACCAGGAGGTTAAAGGGGAGTGGGTCCGCTCCGGGGATCTTCTGGTAGATTCGGCTATGGCGGCGGCCTTTCAGGGCCGTCCGGTGACCGGGGAGAACGGTCAGGTGATTTCGCCTGTCTGGCGGCAGGCGGCAGATGGACGCTGGTGGTATGACTGGGGAGACGGAACCTGGCCGGCGGACTGCTGGGAAGAAATTCAGGGAAAGTGGTATTTCTTTGATCCGGAAGGCTATATGAAAACAGGATGGTTTCTTTGGGAGGATCAGTGGTATTATTGCACAGAAAAGGGCTATATGCTGAGCGACTGCATCACGGAGGACGGTTACTGGCTGGGAGCGGACGGGGCGTTGATACGGCAGTAGAGCGCGATGCTTCGGGACGGTGTGATCAGGAAAATAAAAGAAGCTGTCCCGAGGCGATATAGATTTGACAGAGGTGATAACAGTGTTAAAAGAGGAAGAAAAGTTTTTAAAGGCACTGGATGTGTCCTATTCCTATAATTTGGCGAAGAAAATGGAGAAGCCTGGAACCAACCCGGTTCTGGGCTTTCGCACGGCCGGATCGGGGGCAGAGTTTGAAGTGGGGGAGATGCTGGCCCGGGAAATGCGGGACATCGGCCTTTCCGATGTTGTTAAGGACCGGGTGGAAGTGGATGCGTGGGATTTCCATCATGCTGTCCTTTCTTTTCGGGACCGGCAGGGGAGAGAGCGGAGCTTTCAGCTGGGAGCCTACCAGACACAGTTTGATACTCAAGGACCGAAAACATATTCTCTTGTTTACGCGGGCAAGGGTACGGCCCGGGATTATGAGGGGCTGGACGTAAGGGATAAGCTGGTGCTGGTGGACATCAACCAGAGGGATGAATGGTGGATTAATTTCCCGGTTTACCAGGCAAAGCTCAAAGGAGCGGCGGCTCTGATTGCGGTCCAGGACCAGGGCTACGGCGAGGTGGACGATGAAGCCCTCAACGCCCAGGATATTGCGGGTCCGGCCGATGCGCCGGCATTTTCTATCTCCCGGGCGGATGCAAGGGTACTGAAGGAGGAGATGGAGAGGGGAGAGATTTTAGTTTCTTTTGATGCCAAGTCTCTGGTGAGGGAAAAGAGCGGGACTTATAACATTGTGGGACGGATTCCGGGGAGAAATACCAAAAAAAGCATTCTGCTGTCGGCTCACTATGACTCCTATTTCTCCGGATTTCAGGATGACAACACGGCGGTATCCATGATGCTTGGCATTGCCAGGGCCTTGGTAAAAAGCGGTTTCCAGCCGAAATATAACCTGATTTTCTGCGCTATGGCTGCGGAGGAATGGGGGGTGATCAACTCCAAATATGACTGGTCTACCGGGGCGTATGAGGAGATTTTCACTGTCAGGCCGCAGTGGAGAGGGCAGGTGATTGCGGATTTGAATTTTGAGCTGCCGGCATTTGCCCACGGGAAAAAGGACGGGGTACGCTGTACTTATGAATACGAGTCCTTTTTGAAGGAATTTGTTTCTGGCGTTTCGCCGGATAAAACCGTTTATCCGGAAGGAATCGAGGTGCTGTGTCCCATTGAAACCTGGTCGGACGATTTCTCCATGGCTATCGGGGGAATCCCTTCCATGGTGAATGATTTTGCTTCCGGGGAATTTATGGAAACTCACTATCATTCCCAGTTCGACAATGAGGAATTCTACGATGAAGAAGTATACCGCTTCCATCATGAATTTTACGGACGTCTGGTTTTGGCGCTGGACCGCCTGGCGGTGGTGCCCCTGGATTTCTCCAGGCTTTTTAGCGCGGTGAAGGAGAGCGAGGACCAAGGCCTGTGGAAGCGGGCAAATGCGGACGGAAGGAAACTTCTGGAAGAGGCTTCCAGGGGGGAAGCCTTGGGTAAGGGGATTTATGACCAGATCAGCAGGATTAATCTCCGGTATCGGAAAATGTTGGAGGAAGGAAGGCAGGAGGAGGCGGAGCGGCTGTTTGCGGCTTGCGAACCCCTTCAGGAGAAATTGCTCTACGCCTTTTATAAGGAGCAGGACTATTTTGTACGGCTGAACTGGCATGATGAGGTTCTTTTTCCTCAGCAGGCAGTACGGCGCAATCTGGAGGCTATTTATCAGGCGTTGGACTGTCTGGAGGCGGGGAACATTCGGCAGTGTCTGGAGTATGTTTACAGTATCGACAACAACCGGTACGCCTTTGAATTTGACCGGGAGGTATTTGACTATTTTACCGGGTATGTGCTGGACCAGCCAGCGGACCGTCTGAAATGGGGGACGGGGAGGATTATTCACCATGAGAATCTGTTCCGTTTGGTGGAAGAATTGAAAAAACGTGCGGAGAATGAAGGGCAGGAGGTTCAGAACCTAGAAGAACAGTTAAAGGAACTGACGGCTGTGGCGGAGAGCCAGGCTGCCTGTTACCGGGATGATCTGCGCTATATGACCGAGGCTTCAAAAAAAATCGGGCTGCTTTTAGAGGAGTGTCGGGAAATGGCCCGGAGTGAGGAGATACAAACCTATGGAGAGTGACATACTATACCGGGTCCGGAGAGAGGATCTGCCCAGACTGGAGGAGCTTTTAACCAAGTGTTTTGAGAAAGATCCGCTGTACTGTAAACTGATTCCGGATGAAGAGACGAGAAAACGCCTGCTTCCTGAACTGTTTCAGTGTGATTTGACGGAGTTTTATGAAACCTGCGAGATTTTTTCCGATAGTCCGGATATGAACTCCCTGTTGGTGGTTTCTGACGGCACAGAGAGCTTTGACCCTCTGAAACGGTATCTGACGGAGGCCTGGGCCCAGATCCAGACGGACCAATATCTGATTCGTGAGGATCTTTCCCTGAAAACACTGTGGAACTTCGTGTTAGGGAGGGATTACCTGAATTCCAGGTGGACCAGCCAGCTGCACCAGACCAGGCGTCTTCATATCATCTATCTGGCAGTGAGACCGGCTTTACAGCATCATGGGCTCACGCATCTTCTGATGAGTCAGGTAATCGCTTACGCAGAAGCGCACGGGATGATGATTTCGCTGGAAACCCACAATCCTCACAATGTTCCGATCTATGAGCACTATGGCTTTAAGTTGTTTGGAGTGATGGAAAAACATTTTGGGCTGAAGCAGTATTGTATGGTGAGGGAGATTTGATTTTTCTGAGGTTATACTGTCGGTTATAAAAAAATGCAGTATAACCTCAATTCATATATTCAATTCCAAACTATTATACATCACAATTCAGAAAAAATCCCCAAATGGTTGAAATCCCCATTCAAATAAGTTATGATGAAAGGAAGCTGTAAACCATATTGTTATTATAACTTGAAAGAATAATAAATAGGGGAGAACATGAAAATGGAATATAGTGTAACTTTGATTCCGGGGGATGGGATTGGTCCGGAGATTGTGAGAGAAGCGGTGAAAGTGCTGGATAAGGTGGCGGAGGTTTACGGCCACAGTTTCCGGTACAAGGAGATCCTTATGGGCGGCTGCTCCATCGATGCATACGGAGTTCCTCTAACCGACGAGGCTCTTGAGACGGCAAAAAGCGCCGATGCGGTTCTTCTGGGAGCTGTGGGAGGAAACGTGGGAAATTCCCGCTGGTATGATATTGCCCCCAACCTGCGCCCGGAAGCGGGACTGCTGAAGATCCGCAAGGAGCTGGGCCTGTTTGCTAATATGCGTCCGGCCTATCTCTACAAGGAACTGGCAGGGGCCTGCCCGCTGAAGGAGGAGATTATCGGCGACGGTTTTGATCTTCTGATCATGCGGGAGCTGACCGGAGGAATCTACTTTGGAAAGCGCTGGACCGAGGAAGTGGACGGGGTAACTGCCGCTACGGATACCCTGACCTACAGCGAAAATGAGATTCGCCGGGTGGCCATCCGGGCCTTCGATATTGCCATGAAGCGCAGAAAGAAGGTTACCAGCGTGGACAAGGCCAATGTGCTGGATTCTTCCCGCCTCTGGAGAAAGGTTGTGGAGGATGTGGCCAGGGATTATCCGGAGGTGGAGCTGTCCCATATGCTGGTGGACAACTGCGCTATGCAGCTGGTGATGAATCCGGGGCAGTTCGACGTAATCCTGACGGAGAACATGTTCGGCGACATTCTTTCCGATGAGGCCAGCATGATTACGGGTTCCATCGGAATGCTTTCTTCCGCCAGCTTAAATGAGTCCAGGTTCGGCCTTTACGAGCCCAGCCATGGCTCCGCTCCGGATATTGCGGGGAAAGATCTGGCGAACCCCATTGCAACCATCCTGTCTGCAGCTATGATGCTGCGCTATTCCTTTGACCTGGACCGGGAGGCAGATGCGGTGGAGGCAGCGGTTCAGCAGGTGTTAAGAGAAGGATACCGCACCGTGGACATCATGTCCGAGGGCTGCACCCGCATCGGTACAAAGGAGATGGGAGATAAGATCGCGGAGCAAATTGCAAAGCAGATGTAAAGAGGAAAACGCCCAGGCCCGGGACAGCGATGAAGCGCGGCCGGGCTGTTGTGAACAGATAGGAGGATACAAAATGAAGAGTGATGCAGTAAAAACCGGTATGCAGCAGGCACCCCACAGGTCCCTGTTTAACGCACTGGGAATGACCCAGGAGGAGATGAAAAAGCCGCTGGTGGGAATCGTCAGTTCCTATAACGAGATTGTGCCGGGTCATATGAACCTGGATAAAATCGTGGAAGCCGTCAAGCTGGGCGTGGCCATGGCGGGAGGAACCCCGGTGGTTTTCCCGGCCATTGCGGTCTGCGACGGCATTGCCATGGGCCATATCGGCATGAAGTATTCTCTGGTAACAAGGGACCTGATTGCCGACTCTACCGAGTGTATGGCCATCGCCCATCAGTTCGACGCCCTGGTGATGGTGCCCAACTGTGATAAGAACGTGCCCGGCCTGCTGATGGCCGCAGCCAGAATCAACGTACCCACGGTGTTCGTCAGCGGCGGCCCCATGCTGGCAGGCCATGTGAAGGGACATAAAACCAGTCTTTCCAGCATGTTCGAAGCCGTAGGCTCCTACGCGGCGGGCACCATGTCCTTAGAGGATGTGGAGGAATTTGAGGCCAAGGCATGTCCCACCTGCGGTTCCTGCTCCGGAATGTACACCGCCAACAGCATGAACTGCCTGACCGAGGTTCTGGGAATGGGCCTCAAGGGAAATGGAACCATTCCCGCCGTATACTCCGAGCGCATCAAGCTGGCCAAGCACGCCGGCATGCAGGTGATGGAGATGTACCGGAGGAATATCCGCCCCAGGGATATTATGACCAAGGAAGCCTTTATCAATGCCCTGACCATGGATATGGCCCTGGGCTGCTCCACCAACAGTATGCTTCATCTTC